>NZ_CP083376.1:3583750-4297500 GCF_020042665.1 Pseudoxanthomonas sp. X-1 | reverse complement strand
ACTCCGGGGATAACAGGCTGATACCGCCCAAGAGTTCATATCGACGGCGGTGTTTGGCACCTCGATGTCGGCTCATCACATCCTGGGGCTGTAGTCGGTCCCAAGGGTATGGCTGTTCGCCATTTAAAGTGGTACGCGAGCTGGGTTCAGAACGTCGTGAGACAGTTCGGTCCCTATCTGCCATGGGCGTTGGAGATTTGAGAGGGGCTGCTCCTAGTACGAGAGGACCGGAGTGGACGAACCTCTGGTGTTCCGGTTGTCACGCCAGTGGCACTGCCGGGTAGCTATGTTCGGAAGCGATAACCGCTGAAAGCATCTAAGCGGGAAGCGCGCCTCAAGATGAGATCTCCCGGGACACAAGTCCCCTAAAGGAACCATCAAGACTAGGTGGTTGATAGGTCAGGTGTGTAAGCGCTGTAAGGCGTTGAGCTAACTGATACTAATGATCCGTGTGGCTTGACCATATAACCTCAAGTGGCTTCGCCCAAGCGAAGACCAACTTAGCCTCGACGCACGTCGGTGCTCACTAAACACTCTCTACATCACAAGTAACTACGCGAGACTGAGCGCCGTATGCGCTTCCCTTCGCAGAAGCCCGCACTTCCATGTGCGGACTCCTCAAGGAAAGCAAACACTGGCGACGCTCCAACCGTCTCCCTGGTGAAATTAGCGCTGTGGTCCCACCCGATCCCATCCCGAACTCGGAAGTGAAACGCAGCTGCGCCGATGGTAGTGTGGCTTAAGCCATGCAAGAGTAGGTCATCGCCAGGGTCTTACCCCAGACCCCCTCGGATCTCGCGATCCGAGGGGGTCTTCTTTTGCGGGAAATAAATGCACCAGAGCCTCGGCAAGGCCCCGCCCTAATCGGGGCGCAGCACCTGGCGGCGCGCGGTGATCGGGAAGCGAGGCATTGGCATCTGGTGGCGTGCGAGACACCAAGCCTGCTCGGTTGAAGGACGCGCCACGCAGGACGTGGACGGCCGTCGCGGTCAGAATGAAGAATTAGGCCGCTGCAAGGCCGGCAGCCTGAGCGCTGCCTGCTCGCTTACGAGCGCGGTGCACTGAAAGTCCGCGGCTTCAATGGCACGGGTGCAGTGACCGGAGTTGCGCGTACCCCACTGGTCGACGTCGGCGTGCGAAGCCGGATTCCGTGGAGCTTCCACCCACGCGGCGTCGACACGCGGCGTCATTGGATGCGAAGTCGCGGCGCTGCGACACCCATCTCATCGAACAACGCCACGCCCCGGCCGTGCGACCCATTCCGTGAGGCTTTCGGCTCCCTTACTGCGCGGGAGGAAGCGTCACCGGCCGGTCGCGCAGGAGCGGATGGGCGGAGGAGCCCTCGGGCGCGGGCTCGATCGGCGGATCGTTGCGGCCCAGCCAGTTGTACCAGTGGTAGCGGGCGATGCCGAGCCACTCGACGGCCGCCAAGTCGCTGATCAGCAGGTTGTAGCTGTTGGGCAGCCACGAGGCGAAGGGCGTGGTGTAGTCGCTGCGTTCGGGGGTGGGCTGCAGGCCGAAATGGCGGAAGTACAGCAGGCTGCGGCGCATATGCAGGCCCGAGGTGACCAGCACCAGCGGCCCGTGAGGCCTGCTCGACAGCAGGCGCGCGGTGAACTTGGCGTTCTCCCAGGTGTTGCGCGAAGCCTCCTCCTTCCACACGTCGGCGGCCGGGACGCCGGCCTCTTCGATGAGCGAGGCATAGAGCTCGGCTTCGCTGTTGCCCAGGCCGGCCGGGTCGCCGCCGGAGACCAGCACCTTGCAGCCCTGCGTGGCGGCCTTGCATGCGTCGAACAGCTGCACCGCGCGCAGGATGCGGCTGTAGGCCAGCGATTGCGGTTCGATCCCGCCTTCGTGCGGCAGCCGTTGCATGCCCATGCCCAGCACGATGATCACCGCGCCCGGCTGCCAGACCACGCGCGCGGGCGCGCGTTGGCCGGCCTGCGTGGCATCGACGATCCGGCCGGCCAGGAGGCCGTTGCCCAGCAGCCAGAAGAGGACGAACCAGACCACGCCTACGCAGCGTGCGGCACGCGGGCGACGCAGGCGGAACAACAGGGCCGTCAGCAGGACGCCAACGGCGAGCAGCAGCAGCGACATCGGGCACGTTGTCCTTGGATGAACCCGCCCATGGTCGCAGATCGCGGTGGCATACCGGGAACGTCGCGTGAAGGCGGTGCGAGCGTTACTCCACAATCGGTTGACGCGACGGCGACCAGCATCCCCGACTCCCTCGCCCGCCACCTGGAGCATCACGCCATGGCCGCTCGCAAAGCTTCCGCCAAATCCGCCACTCCTCCCACTTCCGAAGACAGCGCCGCGCGCGGGCAGGGCGATGAGCTGCATCAGCAGGCCGGCGGCACCCATCCGGTGCTGACCACCAACCAGGGCATCCCGGTCAGCGACAACCAGAACTCGCTCAAGGCCGGACCGCGCGGCCCGACGCTGCTGGAAGACTTCATCCTGCGCGAGAAGATCACCCACTTTGATCACGAGCGCATTCCCGAGCGCATCGTGCATGCGCGCGGCACCGCGGCGCACGGCTATTTCGAGCTGACCAAGTCGCTGGCCAAGTACACCACCGCCAAGCTGCTGACCGAGACCGGGGTGAAGACGCCGGTGTTCACGCGCTTCTCGACCGTCGCCGGCGGCGCGGGTTCGGTGGACACGCCGCGCGACGTGCGCGGCTTCGCGGTCAAGTTCTACACCAAGGAGGGCAACTGGGACCTGGTGGGCAACAACATCCCGGTGTTCTTCATCCAGGATGCGATCAAGTTCCCCGACCTGATCCACTCGGTGAAGATGGAGCCGGACCGCGGCTTCCCGCAGGCGGCCAGCGCGCACGACACGTTCTGGGACTTCATCTCGCTCACGCCCGAGTCGATGCACATGATCATGTGGGCGATGAGCGACCGCGCCATCCCGCGTTCGCTGCGCATGATCGAAGGCTTCGGCATCCACAGCTTCCGCCTGCTCGATGCGCAGGGCAACAGCACCTTCGTGAAGTTCCACTGGCGCCCCAAGCTGGGCCTGCAGTCCCACGTCTGGGACGAGGCGGTGAAGGTGGCCGGCGCCGATCCGGACTTCCAGCGCCGCGACATGTTCGAGGCCATCACCGCCGGCGACTTCCCCGAGTGGGAGCTGGGCGTACAGCTGTTCACCGAGGAACAGGCCGCGCAGTTCCCGTTCGACCACCTGGACCCGACCAAGCTGATCCCGGAGGAGACCATTCCGCTGCAGATCATCGGGCGCATGGTGCTGGACCGCTGGCCGGACAACTTCTTCGCCGAGACCGAGCAGGTGGCCTACTGCCCGGCCAACATCGTGCCGGGCATCGATTTCTCCAATGATCCGCTGCTGCAGGGGCGCTTGTTCTCCTACCTGGACACCCAGCTCTCGCGGCTGGGCTCGCCCAACTTCCACCAGCTGCCGATCAACGCGCCCAAGTGTCCGTTCCACAACAACCAGCGCGACGGACACATGCAGATGGGCGTGCCGAAGGGGCGCGTGGCCTACGAGCCCTCTTCGCTGCAAGGCGACAGCCCGCGCGAAACGCCGGCCGGCTTCCGCAGCCACGCCACGGTCGACGATGGCGCCAAGGGCCGGGTGCGGCCGGAAAGTTTCGCCGACCATTACAGCCAGGCGCGGCTGTTCTACCGCAGCCAGACCAAGCCCGAGCAGGCGCACCTGGCCTCGGCGCTGGTGTTCGAACTGTCCAAGGTCGAGACCGCGCATGTGCGTGAAGCGGTCGTGGGTCACCTGCGCCACGTCGATCCCGAACTTGCCCAGCGCGTGGCCAACGGCCTGGGCCTGGATGTGCTGCCGCCGCCGGCGCAGGCCAGGGTCGAACCGATCGACATGCCGCTTTCGCCGGCGCTGCAGCTGATCGGCAGGATGAAGGACACGCTCAAGGGCCGCACGGTCGGCATCCTGGTGCACGACGGGTCGGACGTGGGCACGGTCAAGGCGCTGCAGAAGGCGGCCAGGGACGCGGGCGCGACGGTCAAGCTGGTGGCGCCGAAGCTGGGCGTCACGCTGTCCGACGGCAAGAAGGTCAGCGCCGACGGCCAGCTGGCGGGTACGCCGTCGTTCGTGTTCGATGCGGTCGCGGTGGTGCTGACGGCCGAGGCCGGCAAGGCGCTGGCGAAGGAATCGGCCGCCATCGACTTCGTCAGCAATGCGTGGGCGCATCTGAAGGCCATCGCCAGCGACGCGGGCGCAGCGCCCCTGCTGAAGGCCGGCAACGTCGGCAAGGACGCGGGCATCGTGGATGCGGCCGACACCAAGGCCTTCATCGCCGCCGCCAAGACGCGCCAATGGGCGCGCGAGCCGAAGCTGCGCATGCTGGCCTGAAGTCCTGCCAAGCGGGCGGATGGGCACGCCGGCCGCTGCCGGCGTGCCCTGGTTCCATCGAGACGGTGAGCACTGCAAGTCGGCGTCCACGCCTGTTCAGCGATTCACTGCGCGGCCATCACAGGCCGACCCTTACATGTGAGGCACGCATCCCTGCCGCCTCGACCCATGCTCGCTTTTGCCGCGCCATCCGACGTTCTTGTCGCCGTCCTGCTGGCGGCGCTTCTGGCCGCCGTCCTCGTCCTGCTGGTGTATCCCTTCTTCGGCGGTGCCAAGCCGGCGGCCGGTAGTGAAGACTGGGAGCTGGAGCGCCAGCAGCTGGCTGGGGACCTGGCCCAGTGGACGGCCGACCTGCGCGTCCTGGCCACATCGCTGCGCCTGGGGCATTGGGGCGATGTGCGTTACGCGCTGCAATGGCGCACGCTCGACCCACCGGCGTCGCTGCTGGATGCACTGGACTGGGAGTCGATCGGCGGCCAGCGTGGCGAAGCGCTGAACCTGTTCCGGGTGATCGGCCTTGCGGACGAACTGGCGCAGATCGCGGTGATGGTGGAGCGCACGCCGATGCTGCAGGGGAGCGCGGCGGCCACGCGGGCCACCGTGACCTATTCGGCGTCGGACTACGCCAACGCGCTGCTGGTGTTGGCCGATGCCGCAGCCCGCGCGCGTGCCGGGCTGGATTCCGACACGCGCGTTGGTTCCTTCGCCCAGCAGGTGGGATGAGGCCGGGCGGTGCACTTGCACCCCGTGATCGCGATGACCGGATTCCCGTTCGATCGCGCGTTGCATCTTCCGCGCCTTGCACGAAAGGCCGGGGCGCTGCTGAGCGAAAGCAGACAACATGCCTCGGCTGCATGATCCCTCGCACGGCCTGATGCGTGCATCTCCCGCTGACTCATGCACGACAACACTGAGCGAAGGGAAAACGCGTGCATCGCGCGTGATGGCTTGCCGCGCCGCCTTCACTCGGCATGGGCATCGGCGAAGCGATGGTAGCGGCACACTTCCAGGACCTGCCCACATGCGCGCCTTCCAACAACGGCATACCCTGCTGCTGGTCGATGACGACTATGCGATCGCTTCGGCCACCGGCGAATATCTCGAATCCATCGGCTACGACGTCGACTACGCCCATGACGGCGTCGAGGGACTGCGTCTGGCCAGCGAGCAGCATTACGACGTGATCCTGCTGGACGGCAAGATGCCGCGCATGGACGGGCTGGACGTGTGCCGCGCCTTCCGCCGCGAGGTCAAGCGCAGCACGCCGATCATCTTCCTGTCCGGCCGCGAGCGGGTGGAGGACCGCGTGACCGGCATCGAGGCCGGCGCCGATGACTATCTGGTCAAACCCTATGCGCTGCCGGAACTGCAGGCGCGCCTGACCGCGCTGATCAAGCGCCAGCGCCGCCAGCTGGCCGGCACGCAGCTGGTGGTCGGCGACCTGACGCTGGAAACCGGGAACTACACCGTCAGGCGCGCCGGCCAGCGTCTGTCCCTCTCGCCGATCCAGTTCCAGCTGCTGGCGGTGCTGATGCGGCATTCACCCGCGATCGTCACCCGCGCGCAGCTGGAGCGGGAGATCTGGGGCAACGACCTGCCCGATTCGGACACGCTGCGCAGTCACATCTACAATCTGCGCAAGATCATCGACAAGCCCTTCGACAGGCCGCTGCTGCATACCCACCTGAGCTTCGGCTTCCGCCTGGCGCCCGTGGAGCAGCCGCAGCCGGTGGAGCGTGCGGCGGCCGATCCGGCGGCCGTGGCGGCTTGAGGCACGGCGAGTCCCTCCACTCTTCCAAGGATTGCGCTTGCCCCAGGAACCCGCACCCGGCTTCAAGTCTCCGGCCATCGACGATCTGCGCTTGAAGAGCCACAAGTCCGACATCTTCTTCGCGGCGGTGGAAACCACGCGCATGCCGATGATCGTGACCGACCCGCATCAGCCCGACAACCCGATCGTCTTCGCCAATCGCGCCTTCATCGAGATGACCGGTTACAGCTCGGAAGAGCTGATCGGGCGCAACTGCCGCTTCCTGCAGGGCAAGGACACCGACCGCGCCACGGTCGCGGCGGTACGCGAGTCGATCGCGCAGAACCGCGAGTTCGCCGCCGAGATCCTGAACTACCGCAAGGACGGCACCTCGTTCTGGAATGCGCTGTTCACCTCGCCGGTGTTCGACGAGAACGGCAAGCTGATCTTCTTCTTCGGCTCGCAGCTGGACGTCAGCCGCCGTCGCGATGCGGAGGACGCGTTGCGCCAGGCGCAGAAGATGGAGGCGGTCGGCCAGCTGACCGGCGGCATCGCGCACGACTTCAACAACCTGCTGCAGGTCATGAGCGGCCATCTGGAACTGCTCGGGATGCTCAACAGCGCCGAGAAGCCGGACCGGGCGCGCATCGAGGCCGGCATCCAGCGCGCCCAGGCCGCGGCGAAGAAGGCCGCCACGCTGACCCAGCAGCTGCTGGCCTTCGCACGCCGCCAGCGGCTGGAGGGTCGCACCACCAACCTCAACACGCTGGTGTCGGGCATGGTCGATCTGGCGCATCGCTCGCTGGGCGACGATGTCGAACTGGTGACCCAGCTCGACGCCTCGCTGTGGAACGCCAAGCTGGACAGCACCCAGGCCGAGGTGGCGCTGCTGAACATCCTGCTCAATGCGCGCGATGCGATGGAGGGGCGGGCGCAGCGGCAGGTCACCATCGAGACCGCCAATGTCGAGGTGGACCAGAGCGACCTGAGCAGTCCCGACTTCCACCACCTGGCGGTCGGAAAGTACGTCAGCGTGGCCGTGACCGATACCGGCTGCGGCATGTCCCCGGAGATCCAGCAGCGCGTGCTCGAACCCTTCTTCACCACCAAGGAGGAGGGCAAGGGCACGGGGCTGGGCATGAGCATGGTGTACGGCTTCGTCAAGCAGTCCGGCGGCGCGGTGCGCATCTATTCCGAGGTGGACCGGGGCACCACCATCCGGCTGTACTTCCCGGCCCAGGCGGGCGAGGGCGGCAAGCCGCAGCTGCCCGAACCGCGCGCCAGCGGTCGTGGCGGCAGCGAGCGGATCCTGATCGTGGAGGACCGCGAGGACGTGGCCGCGGTGGCGCAGATGTTCCTGGAAGCCGTCGGCTACCAGACCGACGTGGCCAGCAACGCGACCCAGGCGCTGGAACTGATCAGGGCCGGCGGATCGTACGACCTGCTGTTCACCGACCTGATCATGCCCGGCGACATGAATGGCGTGGTCCTGGCCCACGAAGTGCAGCGACGCAGCCCCGCGACCAAGGTCATCCTCACCACCGGCTACGCCGAGAACACGCTGGCGCGCAGCGACGCGGAGGGCGCGCAGTTCGACGTGATCAACAAGCCCTACACCCAGCGCGACCTGCTCAAGCTGGTCCGTCAGGTGCTGGACGGCCCGACCGGCGTGGGCTGAGCCGCGGCAACGAACGGTCCGCCTGCAGGCACGACGACAAGGCCCCGCGAGGGGCCTTTGTCGTTCCTGCTGGCCCGAGCCGTGTCGCCTTGACGCGCCCGGCTACCGGCGCGTAAGGTGCGCTCGTCGTGGTTCCATCGCTTCATCCACATGAAGCGATGGATTAAACGGGAATCCGGTGAAGGCGCGCCGTGTGCGCGTCCATTCCGGAGCTGCCCCGCAGCGGTAACTGGAAACGAACCCGTCATCTGCACTGGGGCCTGTCCCTGGGAAGCGACGGCTAGGTCCAGGGCCCGGGAACGCGTGGGGAGGAACAGGGATGCGTGACAAGCGGATGGTTCCGGCTTGACTCGTCCCCGTTCTCTCCCCTCGTTTCCCGCCCCAAGTCCATGAGCCCGAAGACCGGCCCCGGCCGGAGGACCCGCCAACGGGTCTTCCGCTTCGACCTGGCACCGCTCGCGGGAGCGGCACGGGCGCGTGATGCGGCGGGCGCAAGGCCCGGTGCCGCGTGCGTGCGCGTGTGGAGGTTTCCGCGCACGGGGCCGGTTCGCCCGCGGGGGGCGAAGGTCGCTGGCATGGCACGTCGCAGCCGCAGGGCCGTGAGGCGTGGCGTGCGGTTCCTTCGTTCCTCAATGCCCACACGCAATGAGGATCCATCAATGACCAGCGTCACCAACCTCGGCTTTCCGCGCATCGGACCACGCCGCGAACTCAAGCACGCCCTGGAGCGCTACTGGAAGGGCGAGGACAGCGCCGACACGCTGCAGGCCACCGCCGCGGCCCTGCGCGCGCAGCACTGGCAGCTGCAGCGGCGGGCCGGCGCCGACGTGCTGCCCAGCAACGACTTCTCGCTCTACGACCATGTGCTGGACACGGCGTTCCTGTTCGACGCCCTCCCGCAGCGCTATCGCGCCCTGGCCGATGCCGACCCGCTGGCCGGCTACTTCGCCATGGCGCGCGGCGTGCAGACCGGCGGCATCGACCTGCGCGCGCTGGAGATGACCAAGTGGTTCGACACCAACTACCACTACATCGTCCCGGAACTGCACGCCGGCCAGGACTTCGCCCTGCGCGGCGACAAGCCCGTGGCGCAGTTCCTCGAAGCCAAAGCCGCCAGCTTCGACACGCGGCCGGTGCTGCTGGGGCCGGTGAGCTTCCTGCTGCTGTCCAAGACCACCGATGGCAGCGACCGGCTGGCGCTGCTCGAGCGCCTGCTGCCGGTGTACGCGCAGCTGCTCGAACGCCTGCATGCCGCGGGCGCGGCCTGGGTGCAGATCGACGAACCCACGCTGGTGCTGGACCTGGACGAGGCGGCCAGGGCGGCCTTCGCCCGGGCCTATGCGTTTCTGGCCCAGGCGCCGCGCTCCAGGCTGCTGCTGACCACCTACTTCGGCGCGCTGGGCGACAACCTGGACCTGGTCGCGCGGCTGCAGGTCGAGGGCCTGCACGTGGACCTGGTGCGTGCGCCGGAACAGCTCGACGCGGTGCTGCAGGCCTGGCCCAAGGGCCGCGTGCTCTCGGCTGGCCTGGTCAACGGGCGCAATGTCTGGCGCACCAACCTGGACAACGCGCTGACGCTGGCGCGCTATGCGCAAGGGCACGTCGGCGCGGACAACCTGTGGCTGGCGCCGTCGTGCGCGCTGCTGCACGTGCCGGTGGACCTGGAGCAGGAGAAGGCGCTCGACGCCGAACTCAAATCCTGGCTGTCCTTCGCCCGGCAGAAGCTGGGCGAGCTGCGCGTGCTGGCCGACGCGCTGGACGGACGCGAAGGCGCGGAAGGCCGGCTGGCGCAGCAGCGCGCCCGCCTGGAATCGCGCCGTCAGTCGGCGCGCGTGCATCGGCCCGAGGTGGCCCGGCGCCTGGCCACGCTGAGCGAGGCCGACAGCCGGCGCGCCTCGCCCTACGCCCAGCGCCGCGTGCTGCAGGAGCAGGCGTTCGCGCTGCCCGTGTACCCGACCACCACCATCGGCTCGTTCCCGCAGACCCGGCAGGTGCGCCAGGCACGCGCCCAGCACAAGGCGGGCAAGCTGTCAGATGCCGACTACGAGACCTTCCTGGAAGCCGAGACCGAGCGCTGCGTGCGCTTCCAGGAACGCATCGGCCTGGACGTGCTGGTGCATGGCGAGTATGAGCGCAACGACATGGTCGAGTACTTCGGCGAGCAGCTGGACGGCTTCGCCTTCACCAAGCTGGGCTGGGTGCAGAGCTACGGCAGCCGCTGCGTCAAACCGCCGATCATCTTCGGCGACGTGGTGCGCCCGAAGCCGATGACGGTGCGCTGGTCGCGCTACGCCCAGTCGCTGACCCGGCGGCCGATGAAGGGCATGCTGACCGGCCCGGTCACGGTGCTGCAGTGGTCGTTCGTGCGCGACGACCAGGCCCGCAGCGAGACCTGCCGCCAGATCGCGCTGGCCCTGCGCGATGAGGTCAACGACCTGGAGGCCGCCGGCATCGGCATCATCCAGATCGACGAGCCCGCCATCCGAGAGGGTCTGCCGCTGCGCCGCGATGCGTGGTCGGATTACCTGAACTGGGCGATCGAGGCCTTCCGCATCTGCGCCAGCGGCGTGGGCGATACGACCCAGATCCACACCCACATGTGCTACTCGGAGTTCAACGACATCATCGATGCGGTGGCGGCGATGGATGCGGATGTGATCTCGATCGAGACCTCGCGCTCGCGCATGGAGCTGCTCGATGCGTTCGTGCGGTTCCGCTATCCCAACGGCATCGGCCCGGGCGTGTACGACATCCACTCCCCGCGCGTGCCCTCGGTGGAGGAAATGGTGGAACTGCTGCGCAAGGCGCGGGCGGTGCTCAGCCCGCAGCAGCTGTGGGTCAACCCGGACTGCGGCCTGAAGACCCGTGGCTGGGAGGAAACGCGCCATGCGCTGGAGCAGATGGTGGAGGCCGCACGCCGCCTGCGTGCGGATCTGGCCCAGGCGGCCTGATCCGCGCGTGCCGCGCCTGCGCTGCGGGCGCGGCACTTCGGCGTGTACCCCGCTGAAACCGTCTGCAGCGGATAACGTTTTCACGGCTGCCAGCGACGCGGGGCTTGCGTACACTCTGGCTCCCCCATCTTTCACAGGACTTGCCGACCGTGTCGATCAACCAGGAACAGCGGGACAAGATTGCCTCCGGCCAGGGCTTCATCGCCGCACTCGACCAGAGCGGCGGCAGCACGCCCAAGGCGCTCAAGCTCTACGGCGTCGAGGAATCGGCCTATTCCAACGATGCGGAGATGTTCGCGCTGGTCCACCAGATGCGCGAGCGCATCGTCACCAGCCCGGCGTTCACCGGCGAGCGCGTGGTCGGCGCGATCCTGTTCGAGCGCACGCTGGACGATCGCTTCGCAGGCGAAGAAGCCGCGCACTACCTGTGGAACGTCAAGCAGGTCGTGCCGTTCCTGAAGATCGACAAGGGCCTGGAGGACGAGGCCAACGGCGTGCAGCTGCTCAAGCCCATTCCCGGCCTGGCCGAGCTGCTGGCCAAGGCCAAGGCCAAGGGCGTGTTCGGTACCAAGGAGCGCTCGGTCATCAAGGCCAACAACGCCGGCGGCATCGCCGCGGTGCTGGACCAGCAGTTCGAACTGGGCCAGCAGGTGCTGGACGCCGGCCTGGTGCCGATCATCGAGCCGGAGGTGGACATCAAGGCCGCCGACAAGGCCGCGATCGAGACCACGCTGAAGCAGGGCCTGCTCGAGCGCCTGGACAAGATCGATGCGGCCACGCCGGTCGTGCTCAAGCTGACCCTGCCCAGCGTCGATGGCTTCTTCAAGGAACTGGTCGACCACCCCAGCGTGCTCAAGGTGGTGGCGCTGTCCGGCGGCTACAGCCGCGACGAGGCCAACGCCAAGCTGGCGCGGAACCCCGGCATCATCGCCAGCTTCAGCCGCGCGCTGACCGAGGGCCTGAGCGCGCAGCAGAGCGACGAGGAGTTCAACAAGACGCTCGATGCCACCATCGAGTCGATCTACCGCGCCTCGATCGCCTGATCGACGCAGGCAGGGCGATCCATGCAGGCCCCGCTTCGGCGGGGCCTGTTGCGTTTCAAGGGCCCAGGCAGGGCGGCCTCAACGATCGGCGGCGCGGCCGGCCCAGTCGGCCAGGTGACTGCGCAAGGCCTGCGCGGTCGGCGACAGCGGGCGCGCGCCGTCCCAGCACAGGCACAGGCGTCGCTGCGCCCACGGCTCGTGCAGCGCAACGCCGCGAACGCACGCCCCAAGCCGCGCCAGCGCGGCGGCCGGCACCACCGCCACGCCGGCACCAGCGGCGACCATCGCCCCGATGGCCTCGAACGTGCGCAACCGCACGCGATAGGACAGGCGCAGGCCCAGCGCCGCGGCCTGCGCCTCCAGGTGCTGCTGCAGGGCGCTGTCCGCGGGCAGGCCGATCAGCGGCCGTGCCGCCAGGTCGGCCAGGCGCAGCGCCCGTGCATCGTCCTGCGCCTGATCGCGCGGCAGCAGCGCCACCAGGGTGTCGTGCGCGAAGAACTGGCGTTGCAGGCCTTGCGTGACCGCGGCCTCGGACAGCAGGCCCAGTTCCACCACGCCGGCCTCCACCGCCCTGGCGATCTCCTCGCTGCTGCGCTCCAGCAGGTCCACATCGATCCGCGGATGGGCCGCCAGCCACGGCGCCAGCGCGTCCGGCAGCGCCTCGCTCATGGCGGCGGTATTGACCATCAGGCGCACGCGCCCGCGCGTGCCGCGGGCGTGTTCGGCCAGTTCGTTGCGCAGCAGCGTCGACTGCCGCAGGATCGACCGCGCGTGATGGGCCAGCGCCTCACCCGCCGTCGTGGGCCGTATCCCCTTGGGCAGGCGCTCGAGCAGCGCGACGCCGGCGTGGTCTTCCATCGCGCGCAGGCGCTCGCTGGCGGCGGCCAGCGACAGGTGCGCGCGCCCGGCGCCCGCGGTGATGCTGCCGGCCTCCAGGACGGCAAGGAACAGGCGCAGGTCGGGCAGATCGAAGCGCACGGCGACTCCTTCTTCGGCTGGCCCGAAGGCCGGCATCGGCGATCCCGCATTGTGCATGCGCGCGCCGCCCGGTCTGATGGCCGCATGCAGATCTCCAACGAACTGTGGTGGCTCCTCGTGCTCGGCACGTTCTTCGTGGCCGGCGGCGTGAAAGGCATCACCGGCATGGGCCTGCCGACCGTGGCCATGGGCGTGCTGGGCGCGCTGATGCAGCCCGCCCTGGCGGCTGCCCTGCTGTTGCTGCCATCGCTGGTGACCAATGTCCTGCAGCTCCTCAGCGGCGGACAGCTGCGGCCGCTGCTGCGACGGCTGTGGCCGATGCAGCTGGCGGTGGTTGCGGGCACCGTGCTGGCCTCGGCCTGGCTGGCCGGCGAAGCGGCGCACGGCACGGCGCGCCTGCTCGGCGTCGCGCTGGCGCTGTACGCGCTGGTGACCCTGCTGTCGCGGCCGTTCCGCGTGCCGCCGGCGCTGGAGCGGGTGCTCGCGCCGCTGGTCGGCGGCGTCACCGGCGTGGTGACGGGCATGACCGGCGTGTTCGTGATTCCGGCCGTGCCGTTCCTGCAGGCGCTGGGCCTGCAGCGCGATGCGCTGGTGCAGGCGCTGGGCCTGTCCTTCACCGTGTCGACGCTCGCGCTTGCCGCGGGCCTGGCGCTGCACGGCGCGCTGCCGGCCAGCCACGTGCTGCCGTCGCTGATCGCCGTGCTGCCGGCGCTGGCGGGCATGTGGCTGGGCCAACGCCTGCGCCGGCGCATCAGTCCCGCCGCGTTCCGCGCCGGCTTCCTGATTTGCCTGCTGCTGCTGGGGGTGGAGCTGGCGTGGCGCGGCTGAGCAGGCGCGTGCGCCGCGTCGGTGGTGCTACCGGCCGACGCTGCCGCGCAGGTCGACCTGTTCGACGCCGGCGACCCCGCGCAAATCCTCGAGGGCTTGCAGCAAGGCCGCCTGCGGCACGCTCGCTTCGCAGCGCACATCGAGCAGGTCGGTCTGCGGCGTTCGCGGCTTGAGGATCATGCGCTGCACCGGCAGGCCGCTGCGCTCCAGCTGCTGCTGGATCTGGCCCAGCGGCGCGTGCCGCGACAGCACCAGCTTCAGGCCCGGCATCGAGGCGCGGCGGCGGCGCAGATAGCGGCGCTCCAGCGGCTTGAGCAGGGCCAGGATGATCCACAGCAGCGCGGTGGCCAGCACCGCGGCCGCGTACAGGCCGCTGCCGACGGCCAGCCCGATCGAGGCCACCGCCCACAGCCCGGCCGCGGTGGTGAGGCCGCGGATCACCTGCTCGCGCTGCAGGAACAGGATGGTGCCCGCGCCGAGGAAGCCCACGCCGCTGATCACCTGGGCGGCGATGCGCGAGGGATCGAGCACCACGTGCGGCTGGGTCAGCGCCTCGCTGAAGCCGAACGCCGAGACGATGATCGCCAGGGCCGCGCCGACGCAGACCAGCATGTGCGTGCGCAGGCCGGCGGCCCACTCCAGCCGGCCACGGTCGGCGCCGATGATGCCGCCCAGCAGCGCGGCCAGCAGCAGGCGCAGGGCGATCTCCCAGGTGTCGAGCATGTCTGCGGTCTCCTTGCAGGTGGCCGGTGCGATGCGCGCACTGGCAACGCCGGTGAGCCTAGCCCCATGGCGATCAAGGTGGGCTCAAGGCCGCGCTGGCTTGAGGCCGATGGCGCGCGTGGCTAGGCTGCGCTTCCCCACGCCGCTGGCCGCTTCGATGACCGAGATGCCCTCCGATACCGCGCTGATCGTGGTCGACCTGCAGCCGGACTTCATGCCGGGCGGCGCGCTGGCCTGCTTCGAGGGCGATGCGATCGTGCCGGGCATCGCGCAGCTGCTGGCCTCGCGCGTCTACGGCACGGTCGTGGCCACGCAGGACTGGCATCCAGGGACGCATGCTTCCTTCGCCGCGCAGCATCCGGGGCATGGGCCATTCGAGGTGATCGACCTGCACGGCCAGCCGCAGACGCTGTGGCCGGCGCACTGCGTGCAGGGCACGCCGGGGGCGGCGCTGGACCCGCGCGTGGACTGGACGCCGGCCGACCTCATCCTGCGCAAAGGCACCCATCCGCAGGTCGATTCCTACAGCGCGTTCCGCGAGAACCACGGCCCGGACGGCCGGCGTCCCAGTACCGGCCTGGCCGGCTGGCTGCGCGAACGCGGCATCGCGCAGGTGCACGTGTGCGGGCTGGCGCGCGATGTCTGCGTGCTGTGGACGGCGCAGGACGCGCGTGCCGAGGGGTTCGGCGTGACGTTCCTCTGGGAGCTGACGCGTCCGGTCACGCCCGACGGCGACGCGCCCACCCGCGCCGCGCTGCAGGAGGCGGGGATCGCGATCCGCTGAAAGCGTGATCGATGCCTCGGGATCGAGGCGGCGCTCGCGGGTTTGACAACTCCGGGTCCAAAGCGTGTATTTTGCGTTAAATTTGCTGCGCCACAGCACGCCAAGCCCCTTTCCCACGCCCGGAGTCGCCCCATGTCCGCCAGCAGGTCGCTGCGTCACGCCACGCTCGCCATCGCCATCAATGCCGCCGTCGCGACCGTCGCCTTGGCGCAGCAGACGCCGGTGGCGCTGGATGCGGTCACCGTCACCGCCGACCGCCGCGCCGAGAACGCCAAGGACGTGCCGGTCTCGGCCACCGTGCTGCGCCCGGAGTACCTGGACGCGATCTCCACCAGCGCCTCGGACGTGCGCGTGCTGGCCGGCAAGTCGCCCAGCCTCAACGTGGAGTCCTCCAACGGCCGCGTGTTCCCGCGCTTCTACATCCGCGGCTACGGCAACACCGACTTCACCACCTACGCCTCGCAGCCGGTGTCGCTGGTGTACGACGACGTGGTCTACGAGAACGCCTTCATCAAGGGCTTCCCGATGTTCGACCTGGCCAGCGTCGAAGTGCTGCGCGGCCCGCAGGGCACCCAGTTCGGCCGCAACACCCCCGGCGGCGTGGTCAAGTTCAACTCGGTGCGCCCGGTGCTGGGCGAGACCTCCGGCTATGCCAGCGTGTCCTACGGCACCCACGCCACCAGTTCGGTCGAAGGCGCGCTCAACCTGCCGATGGGCAGCGACTGGGCCGCGCGCATCTCGCTGCTGCAGCAGCACCGCGACGACTGGGTGACCAGCCAGATCAGCGGGCAGAAGCTGGAAGGCTACGACGACACGGCCCTGCGGCTGCAGGCGCTGTTCCAGCCCTCGGAGGACTTCAACGCGCTGTTCAACGCCCACGCGCGCAAGCTCAACGGCACCGCGCGCCTGTTCCGCGCCAACATCATCCAGTCGGGCAACAACAACCTGGTCGACGGCTTCGACGAGGACAAGGCCTACATCGACGGCCACAACGCGCAGGAACTGACCACCTACGGCGGCAGCGCCAACCTGACCTTCAGCTCGGGCGATGTGACCTTCCACTCGATCACCGGCTACGAGGGCATCTCCAAGTACTACAGCCGCGGCGACATCGACGGCGGCTACGGCCCGGGCGCGTTCGTGGACCCGGCCGCGCCGTCCGGCCCGGGCTTCATCCCGTTCTCGGTGGAGACCGCTGGCGGCATCAAGTCGCTGGACCAGTTCACCCAGGAGCTGCGCGCCGAGTCGAACTACGCTGGCCCGCTCAACTGGCAGGGTGGCCTGTACTACTTCTACGACAACGTGCAGGGCGAGGCTTACGACTACGACACCATCGGCGGTGGCGCGCTGACGGGCTACGACCTGACCAAGCAGAAGACCAGCTCGTGGGCGGCGTTCGCCTCGCTCAATTACCAGGCCACCGACGTGCTCAACCTGCGCGCCGGCATCCGCTACACGCACGACCACAAGACCTTCGACATCCTGGAGTGGGACCGCAGCTCGCCGCCGCCGATCGGCGGTGACACCAGCGGCTCCAAGGTCACCGGCGACGTCGCCGCGACCTGGGCGCTGAGCGATGCGGTCAACCTGTACGCGCGTGCCGCGCGCGGCTATCGCGGCGCCAGCTTCGGCCCGCCGTCCACCGGCGTGCCGGTGACCGTGGCCCGCCCCGAGACGGTGGATTCCTACGAGCTGGGCATCAAGGCCGACCTGTGGGAGCGCCGCGGCCGGCTGGCCTTCGACATCTACAGCATGGACATCAAGGACCAGCAGCTGACCGCGGTCGGCGGCACCTCCAACGCGGTGCAGCTGATCAACGCCAAGAAGAGCCAGGCCTACGGCGCCGAGCTGGACTTCGACCTGCTGCTGACCGAGAACCTGCGCTTCGGCCTCAACGGCAGCTACAACCACACCGAGATCAAGGACAAGGATCTGGCCACCTCGACCTGCTCGTCGTGGGTGTGCACGGTGACCGACCCGGTCGACGCCAACGGCTTCGCCCGCATCGACGGCAACCCGCTGCCGCAGGCGGCCAAGTGGATCGGCAACGTCAACCTGCGCTACGGCGTGCCGATGGGCGCCGACGGCGAGCTGTTCTTCTACACCGACTGGTCGTACCGCAGCGAGGTGAACTTCTTCCTGTACCAGTCGCGCGAGTTCATCGGCCAGCCGCTGACCGAGGGCGGCCTGAAGATCGGCTACACCTGGGCCGACGGCAAGTACGAGGCCTCGGTGTTCTGCCGCAACTGCACCAACCAGATCCGGGCCACCGGCGCGATCGACTTCGACAACCTGACCGGTTTCATCAACGACCCGCGTATCATCGGCGCGCAGTTCCGCGCGGGCTTCTGACGCGCGAGGCACCTGCGGGAGCCGGCCTTGTGGCCTTTTTGGCCAATGGCGGCGATGGCGCTTTCCCGGGAAAGCCTCATCGCCGCCGTGGCGGCTCCCACCCCACGCCGCGCATGACCTTGGGCACGGGCGCGGCCGTCAGGGGCTGACGCTAGACTCGGCACACTCTTTCGCAGACAGGTGTGCGCCATGAGCAGCTGGTACTTCCTCACCGGCACCGAGCAGACCCGCTCGGGCCCGTTCGACGATGCGGCCGCGCAGGCCTTCGCCCGCGGCAACCCGTCCGCGCTGGCCTGGCGCGAGGGCCTGTCGGGTTGGCAGCCGGTCGGGACCCTGGCCGAACTGGGCGGCAGCGCCTCGCCGTCGAACATGCCGCCGCCGCCGACCGGGGCAGGGCGTTCGGACGACATCGATTTCCGCATCGTCGGCCACGACATGCAGTTCGTCGAAGTGGAGCTGGACCCGGGCGAGAGCGCGGTGGCCGAGGCCGGCGCGCTGATGTTCAAGGACGCGTCGGTGCAGATGGACACGGTCTTCGGCGATGGCCGCACCAGCGGCGCCGGCGGCGGCTTCATGGACAAGCTGCTGGCCGCGGGCAAGCGCGTGGTCACCGGCGAAAGCCTGTTCACCACCGTCTACACGCACACCGGCAGCGGCAAGGCCAAGGTCGCCTTCGCCGCGCCGTATCCCGGCACCGTGGTGCCGCTGAAGCTGTCTGAACACGGCGGTCGCCTGATCTGCCAGAAGGACAGCTTCCTGGCCGGCGCGCGCGGGGTGTCGCTGGGCATCGCCTTCCAGCGCAAGATCCTCACCGGCCTGTTCGGCGGCGAGGGCTTCATCATGCAGAAGCTCGAGGGCGACGGCTGGGTGTTCGTCCACGCCGGCGGCACGGTGGTCGAACGCGAACTGGCCGCCGGCGAGCGCATAGACGTGGACACCGGCTGCGTGGTCGCCTACCACGGTGGCGTGGACATGGACATCCGCCGCGTCGCGGGCATCAAGAGCATGTTCTTCGGTGGCGAGGGCGTGTTCCTGGCCACGCTGACCGGCCCGGGCAAGGTCTGGCTGCAGTCGCTGCCGTTCTCGCGCATGGCCGGCCGCATGCTGCAGGCGGCCCCGCAGGGCGGCGGCCAGGCCCGCGGCGAAGGCTCGGTGCTGGGCGGGCTGGGTCGCATCCTGGATGGGGACAACAACTTCTGATTCCGTGTCGCCTCCCGCCGAGGGAGGCGATCAAGAAGCGGAGGCTGCCGCCGGCATCGGCAGGCATTGAGCGCCGTCGGCGGGTGCGTCGAGCGCAAGCTCATGCGCCGTGAGGACCGCTTTCCCTTGCACTCTGCAAATATCCTTGTAGAGTTGTGGCATGAACGATGATTCCGCCGTTTCCGCCCTGGCTGCCCTAGCGCATGCCGATCGATTGACCGCCTTCCGCCTACTGGTGAAAGCCGGTCCGGAAGGCGTGGCGTCCGGAGACATCGCCGAAGCGCTGTCCATCCCGCCCACGCGCATGAGTTTCCACCTGGCGACGCTGGAGCGGGCCGGCCTGGTGCGCGCGTGGCGCGACGGTCGGCGCGTGCGCTACGCGGCCAGCTACGAGGACATGCGCCAGCTGCTGGCCTTTCTCACCGACGACTGCTGCTCCGGCAACCCGGCCATCTGCGGCGACCTGCTCGGGCTTGCGTCTGCCTGCACCCCGCAGCGCCGCGCGTGAGCGAGCGGAGCATGTGCCCCGAACCTTCTTCCGGACCTCATAAGCCCATGCGCATCACCATCTACCACAACCCGGCCTGCGGCACTTCGCGCAACACGCTGGCCATGATCCGGGAGTCGGGCGAGACGCCCGAGGTCATCGAGTACCTGCGGACACCGCCCACGCGCGAGGCGCTGGTTGCGCTGATCGCGGCCATGGACATCAGCCCGCGTGCGCTGCTGCGCGAGAAGGGCACGCCCTACGCCGAGCTCGGCCTAGACGAACCGTCGCTGACCGACGACCAGCTCCTGGACGCGATGATGGCGCATCCCATCCTGATCAATCGGCCCATCGTGGTCAGCGAGAAGGGCGTGGCGCTGTGTCGGCCTTCCGAGCGCGTGCTGGCGCTGCTGGCCAATCCCGTCGCTCGCTTCACCAAGGAAGACGGAGAGGTCGTGACCGTGCCCACGACGCCGGCATGAGGCGCATGCGCGGTGTCCGCCGGACATCGGCGCCGCGCGCGCCATCCCGTCCGGGCCCGCGCGCTGACCGCACCGCGCGTCATGGTGCGACCCCTTCCATCGAGCAATCTTCCCGAGCGCCTGAAGCGCGCCCAGGCGCTCGCACCGGCGCCGGATCGGCGCTCCCTCTGACGCGCGCCGGAGCGCCCCATGCTTGCCCTCGCGATCTTCGTCGTCACCCTCGTCCTTGTGATCTGGCAGCCGCGCGGGCTGGGGATCGGCTGGTCCGCGCTCGCCGGCGCCACCGTCGCGTTGGCCACCGGCGTGGTCGGCTGGCACGACGTCGGCACGGTCTGGGGCATCGTGTGGGACGCGACCTTCACCTTCGTCGCTCTGATCGTGATCTCGCTGCTCATGGACGAGGCCGGGTTCTTCGCCTGGGCGGCGCTGCATGTCGCCCGCTGGGGCGGCGGCGCTGGCCGCAGGCTGTTTCCGCTGGTCGTGCTGCTCGGGGCGGCAATCGCCGCGGTGTTCGCCAACGATGGTGCGGCGCTGCTGCTGACGCCAATCGTGCTGGCGATCCTACTGCGGCTGGACTTCCCGCCAGCCGGCGCGCTGGCCTTCACCGTGGCCTGCGGCTTCATCGCCGACACGGCAAGCCTGCCGCTGGTGGTGTCCAACCTGGTCAACATCGTCACGGCCACCTACTTCGAGATCGCGTTCGGTCGCTACGCCGCCGTGATGGTGCCGGTGAACCTGGTCTCGGTCGGTGCCACGCTGGGGGTGCTGTGGCTGTGGTGCCGACGCGACATGCCCGCCACGTACGGCATCGATCGTCTGGAGCCGCCGCGCCAGGCGATCCGCGACGAAGTGGTGTTCCGCGCCGCCTTCCCGCTGCTGGCCCTGCTGCTTCTGGCCTATTTCGTCACCGGCCCGCTGGGCGTGCCGGTCGCGCTGGTCACCGGCGCCGCGGCACTGCTGCTCCTGGCGATCGCTGGCCGCTGGGCGTCCGGCGGTCGCGGCGCGACGGTCGCGCTGGGCAAGGTGCTGCGCGGTGCGCCGTGGCAGATCGTGCTGTTCTCGCTCGGTATGTATCTGATCGTCTACGGCCTGGGCCGTGCCTGGCTCACGGAGGCGGCGCGCGCGCTCCTGGTGTGGCTGGCGGCGCAAGGCACGTTCGTGGCCACGGTCGGCACGGGCTTCGCCGTGGCCGGGCTCGCCTCGCTCATGAACAACATGCCGGCGACGCTGGTCAGCGCGCTGGCCATCGACGCGGCCAATGTCCCCGCGCAGACGCGCGAGCTGATGATCTACGCCAGCGTGGTCGGCAACGATCTGGGGCCCAAGCTCACGCCGATCGGCTCGCTGGCGACCCTGCTGTGGCTGCACGTGCTGGCCGGCAAGGGCCAGCGGATCACGTGGGCGCAGTACATGAAGGTCGGGCTTGTCCTGACGCCTCCCGTGCTGCTGGCCACCCTCTTGGCCCTGTGGCTCTGGCTCCCGGTCGTGCGCGGGCACTGAGCGGTGGCGCCCGGGGCCGACGCGCCTCGGGGCCGCCGCTCGATGTGGCCGGCTCGCCACAAGTTGCCCGCCGTTTGGCATCGGCTGACTAAGCTGCGCACTTTCCCCAACGCCCTGCGTGCCATGCCTGCTTCGCGCCTGACCTGCCTGCTGCTGACCGTCTGCGTCACCCTGCTTTCGGCCTGCGGCGGCGAGGCGGTCAAGACGCCGCCGCCGGCCACCACCGTGGTGCCGCCGCCGGCGGTCACCGCCAGGCCGGTGGTGATCGGCATCGCGCTGGGCGGCGGGGCGGCCAAGGGCTTCGCGCACATCGGCGTGATCAAGATGCTGGAGGCCAACGGCATCCGCCCCGACGTGGTCGCCGGCACCAGCGCCGGCAGCGTGGTCGGCGCGCTGTACGCAAGCGGCATGGACGTGTTCCAGATGCAGAGCAAGGCGGTGGCGCTGGACGAATCGACCATCCGCGATGTGCGCCTGTTCTCCGGCGGCCTGGTGCAGGGGCGCGCGCTGCAGGACTACGTCAATGCGCAGGTGGGCAAGGCGCCGATCCAGAAGCTGAAGAAGCCTTTCGTCGCGGTCGCCACGCGCCTGGAGGACGGCGAGCGCACGATGTTCAACCGCGGCGACACCGGCCAGGCGGTGCGTGCGTCGAGCAGTGTGCCGGGCGTGTTCGAGCCGGTGGAGATCGGCAAGTGGCACTACGTCGATGGCGGCGTGGTCAGCCCGGTGCCGGTGGATGCGGCCAGGCAACTGGGCGCGGACTTCGTCATCGCCGTGGACATCTCCAGCAAGGCCAGCGGCAAGAATCCGGGCGACCTGCTGGGCACGCTCAACCAGTCGATCACCATCATGGGCCAGCGCGCCGGCCAGCAGGAACTTGCGCGCGCCGACGTGGTGGTGCGGCCCAAGGTCAACGAGATCGGCGCGGCCGATTTCAGCCAGCGCAACGCGGCCATCCTGGAAGGCGAGAAGGCCGCGCTGGCGGTGATGCCGCAGATCAAGGCGCGCCTGGCCCAGCTGCAGCACGAACGCGCGGCTGCCGCGGCGGCGGCCGCGGCGCCGAAGCCGGCGCCGTGCGTGGAGCCTACGCGACTGCAGCGACTGACGTTCCGCGGGACGCCTTGCCCGGCGAAGTGAGTGATGGCGCGTGTCGTTACTGAGGCCGGATAGGGCTTTCATCCGGTCGAACTCGGTACTGCGAGTAGTTCCCTGAGCGAGACTGCGCGCCAGCGAGAGGCAGAAGCAAGCGCGACCCCTGCCCCTCAGTCGCTCGTGCGCGACTTCGAGCTCCCCTTCGCTGCGCGAAAGGGTGGGGCAGAAGCAAGGCTTGGTTGCCTATGGAGACGCTATTTCTATCGTCGTTCCCGCGAACGCGGGAACCCAGGGACTTTCGCGAGGGAAAGCCAAGGGCACGCGAGGCCGCGTTCGCAGGAGCGACGAGCGTCGCTTACCGCCCCTCCTCAACCCACATCACCACATCTCAGAACCGCCACCGCAGGCTCGCCGAGACGAAGCGCGGCTCGCCGTAGTTGTTGTAGTCCAGGTTGGCCCAGTAGGTCTTGTCCAGCGCGTTGCGCACCGACAGTGTCGCGGTCCACTGCGCGTTGATGCGCAGGTTGGCGTTGAGGTGGACCAGCGTGTAGGCGCCCTGGGTGACCGTCACCGGCGTGGTGCTGCCGTCGCCGTTGGGACGCTCGATGTTGAAGCCCTGCACCTTGCTCTGCCAGCTCACGCCGCCGCCCAGGCTCAGGCGATCCCAGCGGCCCGGCAGGCGCCACTGCGTGGACAGCTGCAGATAGTCCTCGGGCAGGTTGGCGTAGATGGCGTCGGTCGGCGCGCGGGTCACCTTGACGTGGGTGTAGCCGGCGTTGAGCGTCCAGCCGGGCAGCAGCTCGCCGTTGAAGTCCACTTCCCAGCCGCGGCTCTTGGTGCCGTTGACGCCGATGTAGGCCGAACTGCCGTCGGGCAGCGAGTTCGGCGGCTGGGTGGTGTCCAAAACCGCGTAGTTGTCCTGCTTGGCCTCGAACACCGCGGCGGTCGCCATGGCGCGGCCGTCGAACAGCTGCGCCTTGAGGCCGGCTTCCAGGTTGGAGCCCTGCACCGGCGCCAGCAGGTTGTCGTTCCTGTCCTTGTAGTTCTGCGGATTGAAGATCTCGGTGTAGCTGGCGTAGAGCGACACGTCCGGCGCCAGGTCGTACACCAGGCCCACGTAGGGCGTGACCTCGTCGCTGACCTTGTAGCGGCCGCTGGTGCCGGCGTAAGCGCCGGCGGCGTTGTAGGCGCGGGTGCGCGTTTCCCACGAGCTCAGGCGCGCGCCGGCGATCAGCGACAGCGGCTCTGCCAGGCGCAGTCGCGCCGAGGCGTAGACGCCGCGCTGGGTGGTGCGGGCCTGGCGCCAGGCGCCGGTGCGGCGATAGGTCAGTGCGCCGGCGCTGCCGTCCCAGTCGTACAGATCGGGCACGTTGAAGCCCATCGCATCGCCATACGGCGTGGCGATCATCTGCCAGTCGCTCGGATACACCAAAGCGACGCCGGGCGTGGTGGACTGCAGATCCTGCCAGCTGCCGCCGACCACCACATCGTGGGTCCGGCCGAACAGCGCGAACTTGCCCGACAGATACACGTCCAGCGCATCGCGGGTGTCGTTCGTTTCGCCGGCGCTGGCCTGCAGATAGGTGCCGGCGCCGGTGACCGGGTCCGGGTAGCCGCTGCCGTAGACGCGCAGGCTCTGCACCTGGCCCTTGGTGTGCGCCGAGTTCACCCTCAGCAGCCAGTCCTCGCCGAAGCGCTGCTCCAGATTGGCGAAGGCGGTGCGGGTCTGGCGCTGCCAGCGCGTCCAGGCCGGCGAGAAGTTGGTCGAGCGCGAGAGGTGGGCGCTGGCGCCATCGGCGGTGAAGAACGGCACCGTGCCCCAGGTCGAACCGGTCGGGTTGTTGTCCTGGATCTGGTAGCCGACCGTGACCGTCGTGCTGTCGGTCAGGTCGCCTTCCAGCACGGCCATGCCGGCCTTCTTGTTCTCTTCGTAGCGGTCGTAGTAATAGTCGCGGTCGGTCCAGGCGCCGACCCAGCGGCTGCGGAAGCGCCCGTCTTTGGTCAGCGGCAGGTTGACGTCGGCCTGCGCGCGGCGGAAGTCCCAGCTGCCCACGCTGGCGGTGACCGCCGCATCGAAGTCGCGGCCCGGGCGCTTGCGCAGCAGGTTGACCGTGGCCGAGGGGATGCCGGCGCCGCTGAGCAGGCCGTTGGCGCCGCGGATGACCTCGATGCGGTCGTAGAAGGCGGTGTCGTATTCCTGGTTGGTCGAGCCGCTGTAGGTCGGCAGGCTGTCGACCTGGAAGTCGGTGATCTGGAAGCCGCGCGCGAAGTACAGCGGACGCTGGGTGTCCCAGAAGGACACGTTGACGCCGGTGATGTTGCGCATCACATCGTTGATGCTGAACATCGACTCGTCTTCCAGCCGCTGCAGGCCGATCACGCTCACCGACTGCGGCGTGTCCTGGATGCTGATGGGCAGGCGCGTGGTGGTGGACGGCTCGGCGCGCGCGCCGGTGACCCGCACGTTGTCCAGCGTCTTGGGCGTGTGGCGGCGCGCCTGCTCCTCGGCGCTCTCCCCGCCAGCGGCGTGCGCGGGCGAGGCGCACAGGCCCAGCCCCAGCAGCAGGGCCGCGGCGAGCGGGGAGTGGGTCGGCGCGGTGGAAGCGCGGAGAACGGCAGCGGACATGGGGTTCCTCGAAGGCGCAGGCGGGCACGCCGCGCGCTGCGAAGGCGAACGCACGGCGGGGGATCAGGTGGGAGGCTTGCCCAGGCGGCGGGCTGGCGAGGGTCGTCCGATGACCAGGCAGGCGGGCGTTGGCGCGGGTGCCTGCGGCGCGCAAATGTAAATGATTCTCAAATATCGGACAAGCCACACACGGGCACGCGGGCGCATCAGGACGCAGCGCACACCGCTGCGCGCGATGACAAAGTCGTCAGAGAGAAGGCGCGCGGTGCGCCGCTTACTTCACCGCGCCGGCCAGATACGCATCGACCGCGCGGGTGTAGTCGGAAGGCTCGCCCAGCGACCGGTTGATCTGCATGTGCGACAGGTCCTCGGGCAGCACCTGGACGGCGACACCGAAGGTCCGCGCGCGCTGCGCCAGGCCGCGGGCCTGCGCGCAGCTGTCCTCGCGCCGCGACGAGCACACCGCCAGCATCGGCAGCGAATCGCGCGAGAGGTGATGCCAGGGCGAAACCGCGCTCCAGCTCCGGGGATCGTCGCCGAAGGCACGGTCGTACAGCGGGAAGTGGCGCGCCTGCATGATCTGCACGACATTCATGGCCGCGCTGTCCAGGGCGATCACCGCCCGCGGGCGCTGCGCGCCGGCCTGGGCCAGCGCCGCCACATCGGCGCCGAGCAGCGCGACCAGGTGCGCGCCGGCCGAATGCCCCATCAGCACCGTGCGCGTCGGATCGCCGCCCCAGTCCCGCGCGTGCTGCTGCAGATGGGCGACGGCCGCGGCCACGTCGCGCGCCTGCAGCGCCGGATCGGCATCGGGCAGCATGCGGTAGTTGATCGACACCAGCACGTAGCCGCGCGGCAGCCAGTACGCCGCCTTCGGCGTGGCCAGGCCCGGGTTGTCCTTGTCGCCGTTGCTCCAGCCGCCGCCGTGGACCATCGCGATGATCGGCAGGCCGTGCGCGCCGGGCGGCGCATACACGTCGTAGCGCTGCGCCGGATCGTGGCCGTAGGCGACCTCGCGCAGCACGCGCGCGCCGGGCGGCAGCGATTGGCTTTGGCTGGCATCGGCCTGGCGCTGGCCGAGCAGGTGGCGCAGGCGTTCGCCGCGCGACTGTGCGCAGGCCAGCAGCGGGAGGCACAGCAGCAGGGCACAGCAGGCGGAGCGGACACGCATGGCGAAGGTTCCGGTTGAACGTCAGGCGCCGCGCAGGCGCAGGACCGCGCGCAGGCCGCGCGGCGGATTGGGCAGCAGCTGCAGCGCGCCACCGTGCTGGCGCGCCACGCGGTCGACGATGGCCAGGCCCAGCCCGCTGCCGCCACCGGCCGGGTCGTGCACGAACGGCTGCAGCGCGCGCTGCGCCTGCGCCGCGTCCATGCCCGGGCCGTGGTCGCACACGGTGACCTGCCAGGCGCCATCGCCGGTGCCGACCAGGCGCAGTGCGAACGGCGCGGCGCCATGCCGCTGCGCGTTGGCCACCAGGTTTTCCAGCGCGCGGCGCAGGGCGATGGGCCGCCCGCGCAGCGGCGCGGCCTCCGGGCACTGCACCTCCCATGGCCCGCCCGCGGCATCGAGCACCTCGCGGCAGACCTGGGCCAGGTCCATCGGCTCGGCCGCCTCGTCGCGGCCGTCGCGGGCGTAGGCGATGAACTGCGACAGGATCGCGTCGATCTCGGCGATGTCGCGGTCGATGCCGGCCCGCAGCGTCGGATCGGTCTCGGGCAGCAGCGCGGTGGCGAACTGCACCCGGGTCAGCGGCGTGCGCAGATCGTGCGAGATGCCGGCCAGCATCAGCGCGCGCTCGTCGGCGGCGCTGCGCACGTCCTCGCTGGCCTGCTCCAGCGCGTCGGCCAGTTCGCGCACCTCGCGCGGGCCGCGCACGTCCAGCCGCGGCGCCTCGCCGCGCACCAGCCCGGGCGCGGCCTGGGCCAGCTGGCGCAGCGGGCCGACCAGGCGCTGGGCGCAGTACGCCGCCGCCAGCCAGGTCAGGCCGACGCAGCCCAGCAGCAGGGCCATGGTGAACCGCCGGCTGCCGCGCGCCGGCTTGGCGCCGAAGGAGATCCACAGCCTTGGGCTGGTGCGCAGCTGCATCCACAGCCGGTCGCCTTCGCCGTCGCGCGACAGCACGACGGCACGGTCGCTCCCCAGCGCGCGCGCCGCGCGCTGGCGCAGGCCGCGCAGGAACGGCGCGAACCCCCGCGCATCGGTCGCCGGCGCGGTGTCGCGCACGTCCATCCCGGCCTGCCGCAGGTAGCCCAGGGTCGCGGCATGGCCGCTGGTGCGATCCAGTTCCTCGGCCAGGCCGGCGAAGCCGCGCATGGCCCGCACCAGCTGGTCGGCGGCCGGGGCGACGGCCAGTTCGCGCCCCAGCACCACGGCCAGCACGCCGGCGCCGGCCAGCACCAGGGCGATGACCAGCGCCAGCTGGGCGAACATCCCCGGCGCGCGCCTCACGCGGCCTCCTCCGGCGGCACGAACACATAGCCCACGCCCCAGACCGTCTGCACGATGGTCGGATTGCGCGCGTCGTCCTCCAGCAGCTTGCGCAGCCGGGCGATGGTCACGTCCATGCTGCGCTCGAAGGCCTCGTGCTCGCGGCCGCGCGCCAGGCTCATCAGCCGGTCGCGCGACAGCGGCTGGCGTGGATGCCGCACCAGCACCGCCAGCACCGCGAACTCGCCGCTGGTCAGCTTCACCGCGCGTCCCTGGCGGCTCAGTTGACGGCTGCCCAGGTCCAGCCGCCATGGGCCGAAGGCGACGACCCCGCCCTCGGCCTGCGGCGCGCCCGGCATGGCCTGCGTGCGGCGCAGCACCGAGCGGATGCGGGCCAGCAGCTCGCGCGGATTGACCGGCTTGGGCAGGTAGTCGTCGGCGCCGATCTCCAGCCCGACGATGCGGTCGATCTCATCGCCCTTGGCGGTGAGCATCACCACCGGCGTGTCGTCGCCCTGGCCGCGCAGGCGCCGGCACAGCTCCAGCCCGCTCTCGCCCGGCAGCATCAGGTCCAGCACGATCAGATCGAAATGGCCGCGGTCCAGCGCCTGGCGCATCTGCCCCCCGTCGCCCACCGCCTTGACGGCGAAGCCCTCGCCTTCCAGATAGCGCTGCAGCAGCTCGCGCAGGCGCACGTCGTCGTCGACCAGCAGCAGCTTGGCGGTGATCTCGCTCATGCGGCGCACTATGGCGTCCGGCGCCGGGTGCCGACAACGCGGTTTGTAAGCAGGTGTTTCAGGGGCGCCCGGCGGACACATCCGCTGGCAGAGACGAAACACCTCGCGCGCCCGGCCCTTCCACCATGGCGGTACGGCGCTCGACGCCGTTCCATCCCATCGCGAGGAACCGATCATGCGTACGACTTCCCTGCTGCTCCTGTCCGCGCTCGCCGTCGGCGGCGCGCTGTCCACCGTTCCGTCCGACGCCTGGGCCGGCCGAGTGCGCGTCCACGGCGCCGGCCACACCGCCGATGGCGCCCAGGTCCGCGGCACGGCCGCCGCCGGACGCAACGCCAACGGCGCCTATGTGCGCGGCCACGGCAGCCGCACCGATGCCGACGGCAATACCACCGGCCGCAGCGGCGCGGCCGTGCAGGGCACCGATGGCGGCAGCGCGCGTCGCAGCGGCAGCTGGTACCGCAACGCCGACGACAGCGCCGGGCGCCAGGGCACCGCCAGCGCGACCAGCGCCGCCGGCGGCAGCCTCACCACCAGCGGCGGCATCAGTCGCGATGCCGACGGCAGCGTCAACGGCGCGCGCAGCACCAGCGCGACCACCGCCGGTGGCGCGTCCTATACCGGTTCGACCACGGTGCAGGACGGCAATGTCAGCCACACCGGCACCTGCACGGACAGCAGCGGCCAGGTCGTGGCCTGTCGCAAGTGACCCCCCGCGCGTCGCCGTGTCGGCGGCGCGCCCTTTCGATCGAGGCCCGCCCATGAAGCACCTTCTCCCCGCGCTGGCGCTGCTCGCGCTGGCGCCCGTCTCCCTGTCCGCGCAGCAGGCCACCGGCGGCGGCGCGTCGTCTGGCCGTCAGCAGATGGCACAGAAGCTCAAGGCCACCGACGCCAACGGCGATGGCCTGATCCAGCGCGGCGAAGCCCAGGCCAGCTTACCGCGTCTCTACGCGCACTTCGACGCGCTGGACGCCGACCACGACGGCGCGCTGTCCCGCGAGGAACTGCGCGCGGCCGGGCGGGCGCTGTCCGCCGCCCGAAGCGGCTCGGGCCGCTAAGCGGCCAAGGCCATGGTCCTGTCCGCGCTGGCCCCGCACCTGCCCTGGCTGAGGTGGGTCCCGCTGGCGCTGCCGCTGCTGGCGGCGCTCGAAGCCTGGCTGCGCCTGCGCCGCGGCCTGGCCTACGACTGGAAGAGCTACTGGGCGTCGCTGGGGGATGCGGTCGGTCGCGGGCTGGTCGGGCGCCTGCTCGGCACCGGCGTGGCCGGCGCGGTGCTGCTGGCGGTGCACCAGGTGCGCCTGACGAGCCTGACGATGGACGCGCCCTGGCACTGGGCGCTGCTGTTCGTCGGCCAGGAGGCCTGCTACTACGCCATGCATCGCGCCGACCACCGGATCCGCTGGTTCTGGGTCAACCACTGCGTGCACCACTCGCCCGGGCAGTACACCCTGGCCTCGGCGTACCGGCTGGGCTGGACCGCGCAGCTCACCGGGCAGGCGCTGTTCTTCGCCCCGCTGGTATGGCTGGGCTTCCCGGTGCCGGCGGTGCTCGGCGCGCTGGCGCTGAACCTGCTCTACCAGTTCTGGCTGCATACCGAACTGATCGGCGTGCTGCCGCGCTGGATCGAATACGTCTTCAACACCCCGGCGCACCACCGCGTGCACCACGCCAGCAACCCGGAGTATCTGGACTGCAACTACGGCGGGGTGCTGATCGTGTTCGACCGGCTGTTCGGCAGCTTCCGCGCGCAGTTGCCGGGCGTGCCGCCGCGCTACGGCCTGGTCGAACCGCTGCACAGCCACCATCCGGTGCGGATCGCCCTGCACGGCTGGCTGGGGCTGTGGGCCGACCTGCGCCGGGTGCGCTCGCCCCGGCAGGCGCTGCGGACGCTGTTCGGCCCGCCGGGGCTCGGGCCGGGCGGCTGATCAGCCCAGCCCGGTGTCCATCACCATCATCAGGCAGAAGCCCAGGGTCAGGCCGATGGTCGCCAGGGTCTCGTGGCCGTTGCGGTGCGACTCGGGGATGACCTCGTGGCTGACCGCGAACAGCATCGCCCCGGCCGCGAACGCCAGCCCCCACGGCAGCAGGGTGGAGAACGCGCCCACCGCCACCGCCGCCACGAGCGCGCCCAGCGGCTCCACCAGCCCCGAGGCCGCGCCGATCAGCACCGCGCGCCCGCGGCGCACGCCGGCCGTGGCCAGCGAGAGCGCGATCACCAGGCCTTCGGGGATGTCCTGCAGCGCGATGGCCAGGCTGAAGGGCTCGGCGTTGGCCATGCCCGAGCCGGAGGCCACGCCCACCGCCATGCCTTCGGGAATGTTGTGCAGGGTGATGGCCAGCACGAACAGGGTCACCTGCGGCGGCAGCCACTGGTGCAGGCCGCCCACGCGCGTGGTCTGGCCCTGCTGGTCCAGATGCGCGTGCGGGATCACCCGGTCCATCGTCAGCATCATCGCCACGCCCAGGCAGATGCCGACGCTGACCAGCCCGCCGGCGCCCAGCCCGCCGTAGCCCTGGTCCTTGGCCGCCTGCAGGCTGGGCACGATCAATGAGAAGGCGGTGGCCGCCAGCATCACGCCGGCGCCGAAGCCCATCAGGCCGTCGGCCAGCGTCTGCGGCAGGCGCCGCACCGCCAGCACCGGCAGCGCGCCGGCGGCGGTGGCCGCGGCGCAGACCAGGCCGTCGCGCAGCGCCTGGCGCAGGCCCGGCCGATGCGGCCATTGGGCCAGGACCGCCTGCAGCAGCCAGGCGCCCAGCAGCAGGGCGGCCAGCGCCAGCAGCCACGGCAGCAGGCGTCGCAGCGCGGACGGGGGGGACAGGGTGTGATCGTGCATGGCAGGGGCTTCGTGGACGGTAGGGGCGCGCGTGCGCTCGGGTGCCGTTGTCCGCAACGGGACCGAAGGTGCCTGCCCAACATCGGACACCGGTGGGCAAGGGCGCGTCAACCGTGCCGCAGCGCACACCGTCCGGCGATGCTCCACGGGGCGAAATCCGTGAAACCCGCATGGCATCAGCACCTTCCCTTTTGTCACTACATTTGGCGTTGACGGGCGCGGATGACCCCACTATCTTGGGGTCGTCGGTTCCTTGCGGCCCCAAGCCGCGAGGATCAAAAGGGAAGCCGGTGCGGCCTCGCGGCCCAGTCCGGCACTGCCCCGCAGCGGTGATTGGGAACGACCCCGCCATCTGCACTGAGGCCCCCGTGGCCTTGGGAAGCGGTGGGTTAGGAGAAGCAGGAGCGCGTTGGGAGAAACGAGAAACGGGAGTGGCGCGTCGCGCATTCACTCGTCCCTTGTTCCTCACCACGCGTTGCGCGCTTCACGCCCTTCAGTCCGAAGACCTGCCGACAGCCGCGCGCACGCACACCGCGCGGCACCGGCCGCGGTGTCTTTCGAGGGAGAGATGGCTGTTGACGCAAGGCCCGACCACGGACACGTCCGTGCGGTCGCGGTTTCTGCGACGCCGCCCTTCCACCCTCGGTCGCCCGGCCCCTGTCGCTCCCTCGTGGGAGGGCGCGACGCGTGCATCCACGCATGGAGAGTTCCGACCGTGACCCAGACCGATTCCGCCGTGGCCCAGCGCCCGGCCGACGCCGCCTTCTCGCTGACCCCGCCGCCCACCGCCACGGCCATGCGCGTGACCAAGCGCAACGGCGGCAGCGAGGCTGTGGACCTGAACAAGATCGTGCGCGCCGTGCAGCGCTGCGCCGAAGGCCTGCATGCGGTCGATCCGATGCGCGTGGCCACGCGCACCATCTCCGGCCTGTACGACGGCGCCACCACGCAGGAGCTGGACGAGCTGTCCATCCGCACCGCCGCGCTGCTGATCGGCGAGGAGCCCGAGTACGGCCGCCTGGCCGCGCGCCTGCTGGCCAACTTCATCGCCAAGGAGGTCTCCGGCCAGGAGATCCACGCCTTCTCCCAGTCGGTCGCCCGCGGCCATGAGGTCGGGCTGATCAACGACCGCCTGCTGAACTTCGTGCAGGTCAACGCGCGCAAGCTCAACGACGCCGTCGACGCCGGCCTGGACCGCGAGTTCGAGTACTTCGGCCTGCGCACCCTGTACGACCGCTACCTGTTGCGCCACCCGCACAGCCGCAAGGTGATCGAGACCCCGCAGCAGTTCTTCCTGCGCATCGCCAGCGCGCTGAGCGAGGACGTGCCCGAGGCCCTGGCGCTGTACCAGCGCATGGCGCACCTGGACTACCTGCCGTCCAGCCCGACGCTGTTCAATTCCGGCACCACGCACGAGCAGCTCTCCAGCTGCTTCCTGCTGGACTCGCCGCAGGATTCGCTGGAGTCGATCTACGCCAAGTACGGCGACATCGCCCAGCTGTCCAAGTTCTCCGGCGGCATCGGCGTGAGCTACTCGCGCGTGCGTGCGCGCGGCTCGCTGATCAAGTCCACCAACGGCCATTCCAACGGCATCGTGCCGTGGCTGAAGACGCTGGATTCCTCGGTGGCGGCGGTCAACCAGGGCGGCAAGCGCAAGGGCGCGGCCTGCGTCTACCTGGAGACCTGGCACGCGGACATCGACGACTTCCTCGAGCTGCGCGACAACGCCGGCGACGACGCGCGCCGCACCCACAACCTCAACCTGGCCAACTGGGTGCCGGACCTGTTCATGGCGCGCGTGGAAGCGGACAAGCCGTGGTCGCTGTTCGATCCCAAGGCGGTGCCGGAACTGACCGACCTGTACGGCGAGGCCTTCGAGCGCGCCTACGAGCAGGCCGAGGCCCAGGGCAAGGCCAGCAAGACCGTGCCGGCGCGCAAGCTGTACGCGCGGATGATGCGCACCCTGGCCGAGACCGGCAACGGCTGGATGACCTTCAAGGACAAGTGCAACAAGGCGTCCAACCAGACCCTGCGCCCGGGCAACGTGATCCACCTGTCCAACCTGTGCACCGAGATCCTGGAGGTCACCTCCAACGAGGAGACCGCGGTGTGCAACCTGGGCTCGATCAACCTGGGCCGCCACTTCGACGAGTACGGCGACTTCGATTACGACAAGCTGGCCGAGACCGTGCGCCTGGCCGTGCGCCAGCTGGACCGCGTGATCGACCTGAACTTCTACCCGATCGAGACCGCGCGCCGCGGCAACCTGCGCTGGCGCCCGGTCGGCCTGGGCTGCATGGGCCTGCAGGACGTGTTCTTCCGCAAGCGCCTGGCCTTCGACAGCGCCGAGGCGCGCGCGATCAGCAGGAAGATCGCCGAGACGATCTACTTCCACGCGCTGGAGACCTCGTGCGAGCTGGCGCAGGAGCGCGGCAGGCATCCGTCCTTCGCCGATACGCGCGCCGCCCAGGGCGAGCTGCAGTTCGACGCCTGGGGCGTGGTGCCCGAGGACACCGCGCGCTGGGACGCGCTGCGCGAGCGCATCCAGCAGCACGGCCTGCGCAACTCGCTGCTGATCGCCATCGCCCCGACCGCGACCATCGCCTCGATCGCCGGCTGCTACGAGTGCATCGAGCCGCAGGTGTCCAACCTGTTCAAGCGCGAAACGCTGTCCGGCGACTTCCTGCAGGTCAACCGCTACCTGGTGGACGAGCTGAAGAAGCTCGGCCTGTGGACGCCGGAGATGCGCGATGCCATCAAGCTGGCCGAAGGCTCGATCCAGGGCGTGGCGGAGATCCCCGAGGCCCTGCGCCTGGTCTACCGCACCGCCTGGGAGCTGCCGATGCGCTCGCTGATCGACATGGCCGCCGACCGCGGCGCCTTCATCGACCAGTCCGCCTCGCTCAACCTGTTCATGGAGAGCCCGAACATCGGCGCGCTGTCCTCCATGTACATGTACGCGTGGAAGCAGGGCATCAAGACCACCTACTACCTGCGTTCGCGCCCGGCCACCCGCATCGCCAAGGCCACCATCAGCCACGGCGCCAGCGAGGCCCCCAAGCCGGCCTACACCCCGGTCGAGGCGGTCAGCTGCTCGCTGGAAAACCCGGAAGCCTGCGAGGCCTGCCAGTAATGTCGCGAGCCCCTCTCCCGACGGGAGAGGGGTTGGGGTGAGCGTACGGCGGAGCCGTCAAACGCTCCGTGCCCGTGCGCTCGCCGAACCCTCATCCGGCGCTTCGCGCCACCTTCGACCCCAGGGGCCCCGGTCCCGGTGGGAGAAGGGATCAAGAAAAAGGCAACACACCATGTCCGCTCAACCCCGTCAGATGCTGCTCGATCCCGGTTTCGAACTGACCCTGCGCCCGATGCGCTATCCGCAGTTCTATGACATGTATCGCGACGCCATCAAGAACACCTGGACGGTGGACGAGATCAACTTCCAGATCGACATCACCGATCTGCATGCGAAGATGACCCCGGCCGATCGCCACCTGATCCACCGCCTGGTCGCCTTCTTCGCCACCGGCGATTCGATCGTGTCCAACAACCTGGTGCTGAACCTCTACCAGCACATCAACGCGCCGGAAGCGCGCATGTACCTGTCGCGCCAGCTGTACGAGGAAGCGCTGCACGTGCAGTTCTACCTGACGCTGCTGGACAACTACCTGCCGGATCCGGGCGAGCGCGCCAAGGCCTTCGCCGCGGTGGAGAACATCCCCTCGATCAGGAAGAAGGCCGAGTTCTGCTTCAAGTGGATGGACACCATCCAGGACCTCAAGCGCCTGGAGACGCGCGCGCACCGCCGCCAGTTCCTGCTCAACCAGATCTGCTTCGCCGCCTGCATCGAGGGCCTGTTCTTCTTCGCCGCCTTCGCCTACGTGTACTACTTCCGCTCGCGCGGTCTGCTGCCGGGCCTGGCCTCGGGCACCAACTGGGTGTTCCGCGACGAGAGCTGCCACATGGCCTTCGCCTTCGAGGGCGTGCGCGTGGTGCGCGAGGAGGAGCCGGACCTGTTCGACGCGGAGATGCAGCAGCAGGTCTACGACATGCTGGAGGAGGCGATCGAGTGCGAACTGCAGTTCGCCGAGGACGTGCTGTCCGGCGGCGTGGCGGGCATCTCCACCCGCGACATGCGCCAGTACCTGCAGCACTGCGCGGACAACCATTTCGCCAAGCTGGGCATGGCGCGCAGGTACAACGTGCGCAATCCGCTGCCCTTCATGGAGCTGCAGGACGTGCAGGAGCTGACCAACTTCTTCGAGCGGCGGGTGTCGTCCTACCAGGTCGGCGTGCAGGGCGAGGTCGGGTTCGACCACGCCTTCTGAAGGCAGCATCCACACCCGGGCCGTGTCTGGGTTGGAAGCGTTTCCGGGCGGAAACCGGCGCCATTGGGGCGTTTCAGGCGACCGCCGGCTTAAGTTGCCGGCGGAGCGGCCGTTAGTCCGGGGGACATCCGTCCCCGCAGACCGCGCCCCTTCGCCATGCACGCCCGTCGCGCCCCGGCGCGAGCCATCGCCAAGCTCCGGTCCGCCCGCGCCTTCGGCGCGGCGCTGGCGGTGCTGTGCCTGGTCGGGCCGGCGGCGGCGCAGGTGGCCTCGCTGCGGGTCTACGGCACGGCCGATGGCCTGCGCAGCCTGGGCGCCGACTGCCTGGTCGAGGATCCGCAGGCCAACGTCTACGCCTGCACCTACGGCGGCCTGTACCGCTATGAGGGCGAGCGCTTCGAACGCGTCGGGGCCAATGCCGGCCTGGACGACGCCTATGTGATGAACGCCTCCCCGGCGCCGGACGGGCGCGGGCTGTGGGTGGCCACCGCGGCCAACCTGTACTTCTGGGACGGCGACAAGGCCGTCCGCGTGCTGGACCCGAGCGGGGCGCCGGTGCCCTTCGAGGTCGGCCACAACGTCGCGGCGCTGGCCGATGGCGCGGTGGCGCTGAGCCACAGCCGCGCCCTGCGCGCGACCCGCGACGCCGGCGGCGCCTGGCGCACGCGCGCGCTGTTCGACCGTGCCGCCGAACAGGCCCATCCCGAGCTGGCCGAGCTGGGCGCGGTCTATCGGGATGGCCAGGCGCTGTGGTTCGGCTGCGGCCAGACCATCTGTCGCCGCGCCGACGATGGCCAGGTGCGCGTGTACGGCACCGGCGACGGCGTGCCGCGCGATGCCTGGACCGCGTTCCTGCGCGACCGCCACGGCACGCTGTGGGCGCGCAGCCCGCGCCACATCCTGGTGCTGACGCCGGGCGCGACGCGCTTCGACGAGCGCCCGGTGCCGCCGCCGTCGATGCTGGCCACCACCACGCGCCACCTCGACCTGACCGAAGACAGCCAGGGCCGCGTGCTGACCCGCAGCGATGGCGGCACGCTGCGCTGGGACGGCCGCTGGCAGCGCTTCGATGCCCACAACGGGCTGCCCGACGTGCCACCCAACGCGTTGCTGGCCAGCCGCAACGGCGAACTGTGGATGTCCTACGGTGGCCTGGGCGTGCTGCGCTGGCGCGGCTATGCCGGGGTGGAGAACTGGGGCCCGGCCAACGGCCTGGCGGGCATGCCCAACTGGTCGCTGGCGCGCGATGCGCAGGGCGCGATGCTGTTCGGCAACGAGCGCGACCTGCACCGCCTGCCGGCGGGCGGCGGCCGCATCGAGACCCTGCACAATCCCCTGGGCGAGCCGGTGCGCGATGTGTTCGCGCTGACCCTCGGCCCGGACAAGGCGGTGTGGGTGGCGCTGTATCGCGGCCAGCTGCTGCGCCTGCAGGGCGACGAACTCAAGGTCGCCGCGACCCTGCCGGCCAAGCTGCGCCGCATCTTCTTCGACGATCGCCACCGCCTGTGGCTCTGCACGACCGAAGGCGTGTACCTGATCGACGACCTCGCCCATCCGGTCGCCAGGCGCTTCGAGGCGCTGCCGGCGGTGAGCTTCGGCGATGTCGAGCAGGATGCGCAGGGGCGGCTGTGGTTCGCCGGCAAGGCCGGGGTGATGCGGCTGGAGCGCGACGACCGGGTCACGCCGATCCGCGTGCGCGGGGACATGCCCAACCAGCTGTTCGACAAGCTCTCGATCGGGCGCGATGGCACCCTGTGGCTCAGCGTGGACGACGCCGGCCTGTTCCGCGGGCCGATCGGCCAGGGCGACACGCTGACCATCAAGGAAGTCGAAGACCCGCTGCTGCGCGACGCGATCCCGTATTTCATCCGCCACGACCGCGCCGGCCGGCTGTGGGTCGGTGGCAGCATGGGCCTGGACGTCCTGCAGGACGGCAAGTGGACGCGGCTGCACGAGGCCAACGGCCTGATCAGCGAGGACATCTCCGAAGGCGCGTTCTTCGAGGACGCCGACGGCTCGGTCTGGATCGGCACCTCGCGCGGCGTCAGCCACCTGCTGCATCCGGACCAGCTGCTGGCGCGCGCGCCGGTGACGCTGCGCATCGCCCGGGTCGAACGCGGCGGCCAGCGCATCGAGTCCGGCGCGGTGCTGCCGTGGGAACAGCTGCCGGTGCGCATCACCCTGTCCACGCCCGGCAGCCTGGCCGGGACCGACATGCTGAAGTTCCGCTACCGCCTGCGCGATCGCCAGGACGCGTGGATCGAGACCAACTCGCGCACGCTGGACTTCCCGCTGCTGGGTTCTGGCAGCCAGGTGATCGAGGTGCAGGCGCTGGACGTCGGCCGGCGCGCGCAGTCGGACGTGGTGACCTTCAGCTTCGAGGTACGCCCGCCGTGGTGGCGCTCGCCGCTGATGCTGCTGCTGTGGGGCGTGGCGGCGGTCGCGCTGGTCGGCAGCCTCTGGCGCTGGCGCGTGCACGCCATCGTCAAGCACAAGCAGCAGCTCGAGCGCCTGGTCGCCGCGCGCACCGCCGAGCTGGAAGCCGACAAGCGCGCGCTGGAACTGGCCCGCACCGCGCTGCAGGTGCAGGCGACCCACGATGGGCTGACCGGCCTGCACAACCGCACCAGCATCATGGAGCAGCTCGAGCGCGAGACCCTGCGCGCCCGCGCCGCCGACCTGCAGCTGGCGGTGGCGCTGCTGGACCTGGACCACTTCAAGCAGGTCAACGACACCCACGGGCATCAGGTCGGCGACGTGGTGCTCTCCGGCGTGGCCGATCGCCTGGCCAACAACATGCGCGGCTCGGACACCATCGGCCGCTACGGCGGCGAGGAACTGCTCGGCCTGATGCCCGGCCTGCAGCCGCCCGCCAGCGAGCGGCTGCAGGCCCTGCACGACGCGGTGGGCGCGCGGCCGCTGATCATCGATGGCCTGTCGCTGCACGTGACCTGCTCCATCGGCGTGGCGTGGCTGCAGCCGGGCGAGACGCCCAACGAGCTGCTGCGGCGCGCCGACCGCGCGCTCTACCAGGCCAAGCGCGAGGGTCGCAACCGCGTGGTGGTGGCCGCAGGCGAAGGCGCCACCAGCAGCGGCCCGGCTTCCGGCTCGGCCCCGGCCCTGGCCTGATCGCCGCGCGCCCGCCCGCCGCGCGACAATGGCGGCCCGGCCCCACCCAGGTGTGCCCGGTCCCCCCACCAGGAGTTTGTCCGCATGTCCGAGGCCCCCGTCGCCGAAGCCCGCCCCACCGAGGCGCGCCTGCTGCAGATGGTCTTTCCCGACCACACCAACCATCTGGGCACGCTGTTCGGCGGCCAGGCGCTGGCCTGGATGGACATGGCCGCCTTCATCGTCGCCTCGCGCTATGCGCGCACCACGGTCGTCACCGCGCGCTCGGAGCAGGTGGACTTCAACCAGCCGATCCGCAAGGGCGACTTGGTCGAGGTCATCGCCACCATCGTCAAGGTCGGGCGCAGCTCGATGAACGTCGACGTGGAAGTGGTCACCGAGGACCTGCTCAGCGGCGAACGCAAGCTGTGCACGCGCGGGCGCTTCGTGATGATCGCCCTTGATCCGCTGGGACGGCCGACCGCGGCGCCGCCGCTGCCGGCGGCTAGCGCGCAGGGGTGAGGGCGGAAGTGGCAGCGGCCGGCGCCGGCGCGTCGATCGCCTGGCGCACCACGTCCAGCAGGTCCTGGCCGTGGTCCTGGTGCAGCTCCCAGAACATCACCCCGCCCAGGCCCTGGGCGCGGGCGTAGGCCACCTTCTCGCGCAGGGCGCGCGGATCCTCGTAGCTGACCATCTGCGCGCTGCGCGGATTCCACAGCCAGGCCGCGCGCGCCTGCGGATCCCAGTGGGACTCGAAGCCGCCGCTGCCGGTCAGGTCGCCTTCCACGATCTGGCGATAGGAAATGAAGCCGCCATCGCTGCGGTAGGGCTGCAGCAGCCCCGCCTGCCGCGGCGCGACCTCGCCGAAGCGGCGCCCGTAGAACGCCATGCCCACATGCAGCTTGGCCGCCGGTACGCCGGCGCACAGGAAGCTGTCCACCGCCGTTTCGGTGGTGCGCGCCTCGGCCGGCGCCAGCCGCGAACGCCCCAGCGCGGCAGCGTGCCCGGTGGTCGGGGTCAGGCTGCCGTAGAAGTCGTAGGTCATCAGGTTGATCCAGTCCAGCAGCGGCGCGATCGCCGGCAGGTCCAGGCCCGAGGCCAGGCGGCCCTCGGCCGCGGCGATGGTCAACAGGTAGCGGCGCCCGTCGCGCGCGCCCTGCGCATCCAGCGCCGCGCGCAGGTCGGACAGCAGCGCGGTGAAGTGCGCCTTGTCGTCGGCGCTGGCGCTGATGCCGGCATCGGCCAGCGTCGGGTATTCCCAGTCGATGTCCAGCCCGTCCAGGTCGTACTGGCGCAGCAGCGCCATGGCGCTGTCGACGAAGACCGCGCGCGCCTGCGGCGTGGCCGCCGCCTCGGAGAAATGTCCGGCGCCCCAGCCGCCGATGGACAGCACCACGCGCAGGCCGGGCGCCTGCTGGCGCAGGCGCACCAGCTCCGACAGCGCGGCGGCGTTCTGCGCCGTGCCCAGGCTGACCCGGTGCGCGGCATCGGGTGCGGCGAAGGCGAAGTTGGCCACGTCCAGTTCAGCGGCGGCGCTGGCGCGGACCGGCTCGCCGGCGGTGACGTAGCCGACCAGCGTCAGCGGCGGGCGTGGATCAGGCGCGGGTGCCGGCGTCGGGGTGCTGGCGCAGCCGGCGATGGCCAGCAGGCAGGCCAGCATGGCCGGCAGGCCGGAGAGGGCGATTGAGCGCATGGCGGGGCCGGCAGCGGACGGCCGGCTAGTCTATCCGCTGGTCCGGTGCGTCCCGGGGCGGCCGGGGCGGGAAGGCCAGCACCGTGCCATTGCGCGGCGGGGCCGGTTGCCAGAGCACCGGCACCTCGCGCGGCGAAGGAGGTTCAAACGTGCTGGCGTCCTCGTCCAGCCCCTGCGCGGCCAGCTCCTCGTCTTCCCAGCTGTAGCGCTTGCGCGGCAATGGCGGATCGGCGCGGCGCAGCCACCACGCCGCCAGCAGCCCGGCCACCGCGCCGCCCAGATGCGCCTGCCAGGACACGCCGGGCTCGCGCGGCAGCACGGTCAGCAGCATGCCGCCGTAGAACAGGAAGGCGATCAGGCCGGCGGCGATCGCCGCGCGGTCGCGGCGCAGCAGGCCCAGCCCGATCACCAGGAACATCAGCCCGTGGCCCAGCCCGCTGGCGCCCAGGTGGCGCGTGCCGACATCGCCCAGCCACCACGCCCCCAGGCCCGAGCCCAGCCACAGCAGCGGCCACGCGCGCAGCGTGGCCTTCGGGTACACGCTGCCGGCCAGCGTGCCCAGCATCAGCAGGGCGATGGCGTTGGAGGCGATGTGTTCGACCGAGCCGTGCAGCAGCGGCGCGGTCAGCACGCCGATCAGCCCGGCCGCGCGGTGCGGCGCGATCGCCAGCGCCCGCCAGTCGAAGCTGGACTGCATCCAGTAGCACAGCACCAGCAGCAGCACGAAGGCCAGCGACGCGTTGAAGGCGCGCAGCAGACGGCGCCGGTCGGCGCGGGCCTGGGCCTGCGCGTCGTAGCGCGGATCGTCGGGGTGGTAGGCGTCCATCCCGCTTCGATGGCGCCGCCAGGGTGCGAAAACAAGCGCGCCGCGACGTCCCATGCATGGAACGCCGCGGCGTGGGTGTTACCGATGAGCCAGGGTCAGGTCTTCGGGTCTGACGCCGGCTTGGCCGGGCGCACCAGGCTCAGCCACACCGTGACCGCCAGGATGCCGAACACCACACCCAGCGACACCAGCACCGGGATCTTGACCACGTCGATCAGCAGCATCTTGGCGCCGATGTAGACCAGCACCACCGCCAGGCCGTAGGGCAGCAGGTGGAAGCGGTCGGCCATGCCGGCCAGCAGGAAGAACATCGCGCGCAGGCCCAGCACCGCGAACACGTTGGAGGTCAGCACGATGAACGGGTCGGTGGTGATGGCGAAGATCGCCGGGATCGAGTCGACCGCGAAGATCACGTCGGTCACCGCGATCAGGATCAGCACCACGAACAGCGGCGTGAACCAGCGTTTGCCATCGCGCTTCACCGACAGGTCGTGGCCGACGTAGCCGTCGGTCAGGCGCAGGTGCCTGCGCATGAACTTCAGCGCCGGATTGGCCTCCAGGTCGGGCTCGGCGCCGGCCGAGAACCACATCTTGATGCCGGTGAACAGCAGGAACGCGCCGAACACGTACAGCAGCCAGTGGAACTTGGTCAGCAGCGCGGCGCCGGCGAAGATCATGATCGCGCGCAGGAAGATCGCGCCCAGCACGCCGATCACCAGCACGCGCTGGCGCTGCTCCTCGGGCACGGCGAAGTAGGACATCACCATCAGGAACACGAAGATGTTGTCCACCGCCAGCGACTTCTCGACCAGGTAGCCGGTCAGGAATTCCAGGCTGATGCGGTTGGCGTTGGCCGCGTCGATGGTCTGGTGCAGGTACCACCACAGGCCGGCGTTGAAGGCCAGGGCCAGGGCGACCCAGCCGATCGACCACCACAGCGCTTCCTTGAAAGTGACCTTGTGCGGGCCGCCGTGGCGCATCAGCACCAGGTCGGCCAGCAGGGCGGCGATCACCACCACCACGAATCCACCCCACAGCCAGGGGTTTGCAATTGTCTGCATGCGAATGCTCCACGCGTAAGCCAAGGGACGAAGGCTGCGACGAGTCCAGTGAAGCGCACGGAATCCGGGAAAGAAGGAGATCCGGGACACATACACCTTCGCCGTTGCGGCGAAGGTCTCGCTCACAGCCGGCCCTGGCAGTGGGCCGGTTGCCGCTGGACCGGGGCGTGAAGCCCGTCATGACGATCGCAGCGCGTGGGAGCTACTCCCCTTCTGGCAGGGATTGTCGCGGTGCCGAACGCACCGGGTCAACGCTCAAGCTGAGCGGGCGTTCAGATCAGGCGGGTTCTGTCCGCATTGTCACGGCGAGTCATCGGCGGCCGACCAGCGCATCGCCGCGCCCGAGGCCGAGCGCGGGCCTGGATACGCCCGACCGTAATAGCCGCCGTAGGGGCCGCCGCCGAACGGGCCGTCGCTCTTGCTGACGTGGATGTCCATGCGCATCACGCTGGTGCGGCCTTCGTCGCTGGTGAAGGCCTTGGCCACGCTCAGGTCGGCCGCGTTGTAGGTGCTGCTGCCGTAGCCCTTGGAATAGCCGATCCCGGTGGTGAAGGCGCCATGCACGTGGGCCTTGCCGTCGTCCAGCTCGGACACCGGCCGCGCCGGATCGGTGTCCACGACCGGCCCGCCGTGGTCGCCGTAATAGGTGCCGGGCGGATCGCCCGCGCCGGAGAAGCTGGTGTCGTCCTTGAGCTTGAGGTTCAGCGGCTGGGTCTGGGCCAGCGCGGCCAGCGGGGCGCAGAGCAGCAGCAGGGAGACAACGGCGATGGATTTCATGGCGGCGGACCTTGCGGTGCGTGTCCGTTGCCCGGTGGAGGCCGTCTGGCCAGTGGGCCGGCAAGGATCACCCGCGCACGCTAGCAGCCGCGCGTTAAACCCAGGCTGGCCGGGGCGCTGCCGGTCCGCGACGGTGCGTGCCGGCGTCTGCACGCCGCCGGGGTGCCCAAGGCCGAGCCGGCAGCGCCGGCGCATCCCGCGTTGCCGGGTCAATCGCGCTGGAAGGCGTCGCGCTGCGCCAGGCGCGCGCGCAGGGCCTTCTTGTCGATCTTGCCCACGCTGGTGCGCGGCAGCTCCTCGACCACGATCAGCTCGTCGGGCAGGGCATAGCGGCTGATCGCGCCGCTGTCCACGTGCTGCTGCAGGTGCGCGCGCACGCCCTCCAGCGAGACCTGCGCGCCCTCGGCGGGCACCACGAAGGCCACCGGCCGCTCGCCCCAGCGCGGATCGGCCACGCCCACGTACGAGGCCGCGCAGATGCCGGGGCCGGCCACGGTCAGGTCCTCCATCTCGGCCGAGGACACCCACTCGCCGCCGGTCTTGATCACGTCCTTGAGCCGGTCGCGGATCACCACCCGGCCATCGGCGGCGATGGTGGCCACGTCCTGGGTGTGCAGCCAGCCGCCCCGCCACAGGGCCTCGCCGGCCTGGACGTTGCTGCCGTAGCTGGCCGTCAGCCACGGCGTGCGCGCGACCAGCTCGCCCTGGTGCTGGCCATCGGCCGGCAGCGCCTGCCCGGCCGGGTCGACCACGCGCAGCTGCGCCAGCGGGACCGGGTGCCCGGCGCTGCACAGCTCGGTCTCGCGCTGCGCGCCCGGCGCCGCGAACGAGCGCGCGATGCTCAGCACCGGCGCGGTCTCGGACATGCCGTAGCCGGACAGTGCCGTGATCCCCTTGGCGGCCGCGGCGCGGTGCAGCGCGCGCGGCTGGACCGAGCCGCCGACGATGATGGTCCAGCGCCGGTCGACCGGGTCCTCGGGGCCGAAGGCGTCCAGCAGCATCTGCAGGATGGTCGGCACGCAGTGGGAGAAGGTCACGCCCTCCTCGCGCCGCAGCCGCAGCAGCTGCGCCGGCACGTAGCGGCCCGGATAGACCTGCTTGAGGCCCAGCAGCGTGGCCAGGTACGGCAGGCCCCAGGCATGCACGTGGAACATCGGCGTCACCGGCATGTAGACATCGCCGTGACGCAGCCCCTGGCCCTCGGGCTGGGTGCCCAGCGTGGTGCCGACGGCCAGGGTGTGCAGCACCAGCTGGCGGTGCGAGAAGGCCACCGCCTTCGGCTCGCCGGTGGTGCCGGTGGTGTGGAAGGTGGTGGCCAGCGCGCGCTCGTCGATGTCGACGAAGGCGTGCCGATCCTCGGCCGCGGCCAGCAGCGCCTCGTACTCGCCTGCGACGGCCAGCGGCAGCGAGGCCGGCGGCTGGCCGTCATGGGTCAGCACGAAGCGCTCCAGCTGCGGCAGCTGCGCGGCCAGCTGCGCCACCAGCGCGGCGAAGTCGGCGTGGAAGAGCACCACGCGCGCGCCGGTATCGCGCAGCGTGTAGGCGATCTGCTCGGGCGACAGACGCACATTGACCGTCTGCAGCACCGCGCCCAGCATCGGGATGGCGAAGTAGCACTCCTGGTAGCGGTGGCTGTCCCAGTCCATCACCGCGACCACATCGCCTGGCGACACCCCCAGCGCGGTCAGGACGTTGGCCAGGCGATGCACGCGCCGGCCGAACTCGGGATAGTCGTGGCGGCGCCCGTCGCTGCCGAGGATGGACTGGCCGCTGCGCGTCTCCAGCGCGCTGCGCAGCAGTTGGCCCACGTGCAGCGGGTAGTCGTAATGGCCTTCGGCCGGGGTGGCGTAGCGCAGGGCCACGGCTAGCGCCCTTTGCCCGCGATCGGCGCCTGGCCGAGATGGCGATCGAAGAAGCGCCAGATCACCGCATACGCCTGGCGCGACTCGGGCAGTTCGGGGTCGACGAAGAATGCATGCCACATGCCGTCCCACACATGCAGCTCGGCGTCGACGCCGGCCGCGTCGAGCAGCGCATGGCTGCGCAGCACCGAGCTCAGGGCGAAGTCGCGGCTGCCGCTGATCAGCAGCGTCGGCGGGAAGCGGGCGAGGAGGGCCGGTGAATTGGCCGGGAACACCAGCGGATCGGACAGGTCGGCGCCGCGGAAGTAGGGATAGTCCGACAATCTGGGCGGGCCGGCGGGCACCTTCTGCCCTTCCAGCGCGGGCGAGGTGTAGATGGAGTCGCCATCGGGCGCGGCCAGCGCGCCGCAGAAGGTGCCGATCGCACCGGGCAGCGGCAGCTTCTTCGAGATCAGGCGCGCCACCGCCTGCGCGGTGAGATAGCCGCCGGCCGAGCAGCCGTAGATGCCGATGTCCTGCGGGCGATGGTCGCGCAGCAGCGCGCGGTAGACGGTCTCCACGTCCTCGCTGGCGGCGGGGAAGGCGTACTCGGGCCCTTGCCGGTAATCCACCGAGACCACCTTGATCCTGCCCACGCCCGCGATCGGGATGGCCTCGGCCAGCGCGCCGCTGCGCGCGCCCCACAGGAAGGCGCCGCCGTGCAGGTTGATCAGCACGCGCCCCTTGTTGGCCGGCGCGATGCCGTCGGCCGGTTCCGCCACGTCGGCCAGCACGCCGTCGAAGCGCTGCTCGCTGGTGCGCACCGGCCACAGTTTGCGCATGCGCGCCACGCGGTCGCTGTTCTGCGCGTCGTAGAACGCGCGCGCCGCGGCGATGTCCTGGCCCGGCCCCTCGCCGCGCGCCTGCGCATCGAGCATCTCCTGGAGGCGTACGCGCGCCTCGGGCGAGGCGAAGGCCGACAGCGGCACCTGCACGCCGTTGAGCGGCACGCGCGGATCGGGCGTCTCGCCCGCCTGCACGGTCCATATCGAGGCGAACAGCGCGAGCAGGGTTCCACAAGAAAGGATGGCGGTTCTCAACGCGGTGCTCCAGCGGATGGAAGGGACGCATTCCTGTCCCCGCCACGCTGCCTGATCGCCTGCGCCGGGTCATGCTGCGCCGCACAGGGCCCTTGTCCAGACCGGTCCTGCCCATGGCCTCTCGCCGGAAGCGGGTCGCGGCATGTCCATGGAGGGAGTCCTCTGCAAGGCCATACACTCGGCCGGTCATTCGAGGGAGGTTCCGCATGAATGCGATCACACGGCGTGCGCGCGGCATGACCATGACGCTGCTGACCATGACACTGATATCCGCCTGCGGTGTCACGCACCAGGCCGTCACGGCCGCGCCCCCCGCGGTGGATACCTCCGCAACCGCCTCGCCCAAGGCGCCAACCGGGCTGACCAGCGCGCAGCGAGCCCTGGCCGCGCATGCCACCGCGCTTGGCGCGACCGAAGTCAGCGCCGTGCCTGGCCCGGACGGCGGCCTGCTGCTGGGCGGCAAGCTCGGCGGCGACCAGTTCGCCGTCGCCATTCCGGCGCAATGGAACCGCGACGCGCTGCTCTACGCGCATGGGTACTCCACGCCGGGCAGCCCCGTGAACGTGCTCGATGACCCCACCGCCCCGGGCACCGGCGCGACCGGGGTGCTGAAGGCCGCCTACGACGCGGGCCTGGCGGCCGGTCACAGCGCCTATGCCAAGGCCGGCATGGGCGTGGAGACCGCGACGGTCAACACGCTGCGGCTGCGCGATTTCCTGGTGCGCCTGGGCGCGGACAAGGTCTATGTCAGCGGCAGCTCGATGGGCGGCAACATCGTGCTCTCGCTGCTGGAGCAGCACCCGCAGGCCTTCGCCGGCGGACTGGCGATGTGCGGGGTGACCGAGGGCTGGGAGCCGCTGTTCGCGCAGCTGTTCGACATGCGCGTGGCCTGGAACCAGCTGACCCGTGGCACGCCCTACGCCCTGCCTGGCGAACAGGACGCGCTGCGCACCGCGCTGCCCCCGCTGCCGCCGCCGGGCGATGCGACCGATCCGGAGCAGTTCCGCGGGGTGCAGATGACCCGCCTCGCCACGCCGGTGCTGGCGCTGTTCAAGGCGGCGCAGGAACATCCCGACGGGCCCGAGGCGCGCATCGCGCGGCAGGTGGCGGCGATCGGCGGCTTCGAGAACGAGCCGGCCTCGGTCGCCTACCCGCTGCTCACCCTCGCCCTGGGCGCGGACGACCTGCGCCAGACCATGGGCGGCCAGCTGTACGGCACCCAGGGCAAGGTCTATCGCGTGCCGGGCATGAGCGCGAAGGAGCAGGCCGTGTTCAACCGGCAGGTGCAGCGCTTCGGCGCCGACCCGGCGGCCATCGCCTACGCGCGACGCTGGCACCAGGCCACCGGCCGCTTCCAGGTGCCGCTGGTGACGCTGCACAACCGGATCGATTCGCTGGTGCCCTATGCGCAGTCGCAGGGGCTGGGTCGCATCGTGCACCAGGCCGGCAACGACGCGCGCCTGGTGCAGTTCACCGTGCCGGGGGTGAAGATGGCGCTGCCGATCGGCGGGGTGGTGGGCTATACGCACTGCGGCTTCGATCCGGCGCAGACGGTGGCGGCATGGAATGCGCTGCACACGTGGGTGGAGCGCGGCGAGCGTCCGGCTGGGGATCTGGTGCACTGATCGGGATGCTGACGCGCGTTGCGCGTCGCCGGGACGGCTTGCCGAATTCGTCATTCCCGCGAACGCGGAAGACGGTAGAGGGTGTCGCGGGATGGAGCGTGGCCCCGGGCGCGTGGCGATCGCAGCGCGCCCGGGTCGGCCTGTGCGGCGGCTCAGTCGCCTGCGCGGCGGCGGGCGTTGCCGCGCAGGCGCTGCCACAGCCGCGCCAGGGGCGAGGTGCCGGGCGGCGGAGGCGGCGCGTCGGCGGAGGCGGCGCCCAGCGCGTCCGCTTCGCCTTCCAGCACGGCGTGGCCGCTGAGGTAGGCGGCGTTGAAGAAGGCGCGCGCCGCGCCCGGGTCCATGTCCAGCTGCGCGGCCGCCTCGGTGGCGGTCATGGCCTGCTTGAGCAGCAGCGAGCACAGGCGGAAGTCGTCATGGCGGTGGGCCAGCACGCGGAAGTCCGGCCACTGGCGCATGCGCAGGGCGGTGGCCTCGGTCAGCGGCGCGATCAGCCGCGGCACCATGCGCATGCGCAGCGCCGTCTGCCACAGCAGCGGGGTCAGCGGCAGGCGCGGCGCCTGGCTGGCCGGCACCGTCGGGACCTGGCGCAGCACCAGCCGGTCGAAGCCCGGGCCCAGCAGCCCCGGCACGTTCTCCACCGCCTGGCGCGCGCTGTGCAGCGGCACGGCCTGGCCCGCGGCGAAGTCCAGGTGCAGCACGTCCACGCCGTCCAGCGACAGCACCGCCTGCCCGCGCCGGGCCTGGAGCAGTTCGCGGACCTGCTCGACAAAGGGGAGCGCGGGACCGGCCGGAGCGCCATCGGCGTCGGCATGCGGGGCGTGCAGGGCCTGCAGCACCTCCCGGATCGCCTGCTCGTGCAGCGGCGCGGCGCCCTGGCGGGGATCGGACAGGCGTCCGCCGGCATCGATCAGCCACAGCGGTCTCTCCGGCCGTTGCTGGGCCAGGCGCGTTCCCGCCTGGCGCGTGGTCCGTACCTCGTGCAGCACCAGCAGGTCGCAGGCGCCCGGGTCCTGGACCAGCGTCAGGCCGTCGGCGGGCAGGGCGGCAATGCGCTGCAGGCGACGCATCAGCGCCACTTCGGTCTGGACATCCGAACCCACGATCGCCACCCGCACCACGTCACGCCCCCTGTTGCTTCATCCGCGCCGCCGGCGCATGGGTCGAGCCTAACGCGTGGCCGCGCCATCGCGACAGGGGCCGGCGCGTGGAAGGTGACACCGGGCGCGTTTTGCCGCTCAGGTCTGCGCGCGGGCGCTCTGGATCGGCAGGGTGACATTGACGATGGACGGATCGTCCGGATCGGGCCTGAGGTTGAAGCCCAGCTGCTGGCACATGGCCAGCATGGTGCGGTTCTCGCGCAGCACCTGACCCTCGACCTGGCGCAGGCCCAGCCAGTGCGCGTACTCGATCATGATCCGCATCAGCTGCCAGCCCAGGCCGGCGCCCTTCTGGTCCGAACGCACCAGGATGCCGTACTCGCCGCGATCGTAATCGGCGTCGGCCAGCAGCCGCACCGCGCCGAGCATCTCGCCGGTGGGCGGGTCGATGGCCACCAGCGCGATCGAGCGCGCGTAGTCCAGCTGGGTCAGGCGGGCGATGAACTCGTGGCTGAAATGCTTGACCGACTGGAAGAAGCGCAGGCGCAGGTCCTCGTCGGTGACCCGGGCGAAGAACGCGCGGAACAGCGCATCGTCCTCCGGCCGCACCGGCCGCACGAATACGCTGCCGCCGTCGCTCAGGGCCAGGGTGCGCTCCCATTCCTTCGGATAGGGGAACACGGCGAAGCGCGGATGCCCGCGGCCCTTGTGCAGCGCGCGCGAGGGCGCCACGGCGATGCGCGCGTCCACCGCCACCACGCCGGTGGCGTCGGCCAGCAGCGGGTTGATGTCCAGGCTGCGGATCTCGGGCAGGTCGGCGGCCAGCTGCGCCAGCTTGACCAGCACCAGGGCCACGGCGCGTTCGTCGGCGGCGGGCACGTCGCGGTAGGCCTTGAGGATGCGCGAGACGCGGGTGCGGCCGATCAGCTCGTGGGCCAGGCGCAGGTCCAGCGGCGGCAGCGCCAGGGCCACATCGTCGATCACCTCGGCCGCGGTGCCGCCGCGGCCGAACACGATCACCGGGCCGAACACCGCGTCGTCGGCGATGCCGGCGATCAGCTCGCGCGCCTTCGGCCGCAGCACCGTCGCCTGTACCACCACCCCGTCGAGGCGCGCGTCCGGACGCAGCCGCGCGGCGCGCTCGAGCAGCGTCTGCGCGGCCATGTGCACCGCCTCGGCGGAGACCAGGTTCAGGCGCACGCCGTCGACATCGGACTTGTTGGGGATGTCCGGCGAGAGCACCTTCAGCGCCACCGGCAGGCCCTGCTCCAGCAGCGGCTGGGCGAAGCGCACCGCGGCCTCGGCGTCGGCCGCCACCCACAGCTGCGCGGTCGGGATGCCGTAGGCGCGCAGCACCTCGTTGGCCGCCACCGGGTCCAGGTAACGGCGGCCCTCGCGCAGGGCCTGTTCGACCCGCGCGCGCGCGGCCGCCGCGTCGACCACGAAGTCCTCGGGCAGGCTGGGCGGGGTCTCCATCAGGGCGGTCTGCGCCTGGCGGTAGCGCACCAGGTGCATGAAGCCGGCGACCGCGTCGGCCTCGGTGGCGTAGCTGGGAATCTGCGCCGCATTGAGCGTGGACAGCGCCGCCTCACCGCCGCCCAGCCACACCGCGAACACCGGCTTGGCGTGGCTGTGGCGCGGGCGCGTGCCGGCGCTGCGCACCAGCGCGCTGGCGGCATCGGCCGAGGAGGTGAACGCCGTCGGCACGTTGACCACCAGCAGGGCGTCGTTGTCGGGGTCGGCCAGCAGCGCCTCGACCGCGGTCGCATAGCGCTCGCCGTCGGCGTCGACCACGATGTCCACCGGGTTCTCGCGCGTCCACCCGTGCGGCAGCACGCCGTCCAGGCGCTGCACCGTGGCCGGCGACAGCGTGGCCAGGCTGCCGCCGAGCAGGGCCAGCTGGTCGCGCGCCAGTGCGCCGACGCCGCCGCCGTTGGACAGGATCGCCAGGCGCCGTCCGGGGAAGGTGCCCAGCCGGCCCAGCGTCTGCGCGGCGGCGAACAGCTCGTCCAGCGCGCCCACGCGCAGCAGCCCCGCGCGGCGGAAGGCCGCGTCGTAGATCGCGTCGGGCCGGGCCAGCGACTGGCTGTGGGTGTCCTCGCCGCCACCGGCGCGGGCCACGCCCGACTTGACCACCACCACCGGCTTGGCGCGCGCGGCCGCGCGTGCGGCGGACATGAACTTGCGCGCGTCGCGGACCGATTCGACGTAGAGCAGGATCGCGCGGGTGCGGTGGTCGATGGCGAAGTGGTCCAGCAGGTCGCTGAAGTCCACGTCGATCGCATCGCCCAGCGACACCACCGCCGAGAACCCGACCTGGTGCTGCACGCCCCATTCGACCAGCGCCGCGGCGATGGCCGAGGACTCGGAGATCAGCGCCAGGTCGCCGGCCATCGGCGTGTGCGCGGCGATGCTGGCGTTGAGCCGCGCATGCGGGGCGATCACGCCCAGGCAGTGCGGGCCGAGCAGGCGCAGGCCGTGGGCGCGCGCGGCGCGCTCGGTCGCCTCGGCCAGCGAACCGCTGCCGTGGCCGAGCCCGGCGGTGAGGATGATGGCCGCGGCCACGCCGCGCTGGGCGGCGTTGGCCACGACCTTGGGCACGGTCTGGGCCGGGGTGGTGACGATCACCAGGTCCGGCACGTAGTCCAGGTCGGACAGCCGCGGCACGGTGTCGACCTCGTCGATGCGCTTGTAGCGGGCATTGATCCAGGCGATCCGCCCGGGAAAGCCGGCCGCGCGCAGGTTGCGCACCACCGCGCGCCCGGCCGAGCGATCGCGCGGGCTGCCACCGATGATGGCGATCGAGCTCGGCGAGAACACGGACTTGAGGCGGTAGGTGCTCATGCGCGGGCGGCGGTGGCCTGGGGGCGGGACATCGGCCACACGTTACACGCCCCGGCGCCGCCCCCGCATGACGCGCCGCGCGGGCCCGAATCCCGTGGTCCCCAGCGAGCCCTCCGGTGGGAGCCACGGCGGCGATGAGGCTTTCCCGGTAAAAGCCCCTCGCCGCCATCGCGGCTCCCACCAAAGCGGGCCCCGCTCCGCGACCGCGGTCGCTTAAAGCAGTGTCCCGCGCAGGATCAGCAAGGCGATGCTGAAGTAGATGACCAGGCCGGTGACGTCCACCAGGGTGGCCACGAACGGCGCCGAGGCGCTGGCCGGGTCGAAGCGCAGCCGCTGCAGCACGAACGGCAGCATCGAGCCGGCCAGCGAACCGAAGGTCACGATGCCCACCAGTGCCGCGCCCACGGTCAGCGCCACCAGCGGCCAGTGCGGACCGTAGTCGTAGATGCCGAGCTTCTGCCAGGCCACCACGCGCACGATGGCGATCACGCCCAGGATCGCGCCGAGCAGCATGCCGGTGGGTAGTTCGCGCACGGCCACCTTCCACCAGTCGCGCAGGCGCAGCTCGCCCAGGGCCAGGGCGCGGATCAGCAGCGAGGTCGCCTGCGAGCCGGAGTTGCCGCCCGAGCTCATGATCAGCGGGATGAACAAGGTCAGCACCAGCGCCTTGTCCAGTTCGCCCTCGAAGTGCTGCATCGCGCTGGCGGTGAGCATCTCGCCCAGGAACAGCGCGCACAGCCAGCCGGCGCGCTTGCGGATCATCCGCCAGAAGCCGATCTGCATGTACGGCGCGTCCAGCGCCTCCATGCCGCCGAACTTGTGCGCGTCCTCGGTGCTCTCCTCCATCATCGTATCGATGATGTCGTCCACGGTGACGATGCCCAGCATGCGGCGCTGCTCGTCGACCACGGCCAGCGAGAGCAGGTCGTGGCGGCGGATCAGGCGCGCGACCTCCTGCTGGTCGGTCAGCGGCGAGACGGTGACCGGCGGATTGACCTGGGCGACGGTGAGGATGTTGTCGGCCGGCGCGCCGGTGATCAGCCGGCGCAGGGTCACCACCTGCTGCAGCACGTCGCTGCCGGGGGCGAGCACGTAGATGGCGTAGACGGTCTCGCGCTTGCGCTCGACCTCGCGCACGTGGTCCAGGGTCTGGGCCACGGTCCAGTCGGCGGGCACGCCGACGTATTCGGTGGTCATCAGCGCGCCGGCGGTGCGCGGGCGGTAGCGCATCAGCTTCTGCACCGCGTGCGCGCTGGCCGGGGCGCACGCGGCCAGGTCGGCCAGGACCGCGGCCTGGTCGGTCAGCTCCAGCGCCTGCACCACGTCGGCGGCGCGGTCGTCGGCCATGCCTTCGAGCACGCGCGCCCGGCGCGGCCGCGGCAGCGCCTGCAGCAGCTGCGGGGCGCGCAGCAGTTCGGGCGCTTCGAGCACGTTGATCGCGCGCTCGTCGGACAGCCCGGCGAAGGTCGCATCGGCCAGGGCGGGCTTGAGCTTGTTGAGCCGCTCGACCACGTCGGCGGTGTTGAGCGGACGCAGCGCGTCCAGCTGGGCGGCCACCGGGTCGGTGGTCTTGAAGGAGAAGTGCTTCAGGTTCATCGGGACGGCCTGGTTGGGCAGCCGCAACGGCCGCCTGGCCGAACCCGATCAGGACTCAGCGCGCAGCCACCGTTGACGGCAGACAAGATCGACTGGAAGGGTCGCTGGGCATGAGGAGGAAAGCTTCACGAAAGGGACCGGCGCGCTGTGGCCTGCGCCGGGCGGGCGGAAGTCTGTGCCTGTGTCCTGGAAGCGTCAACCACTTTCTCGCGACCAGGCACGGCCGGTGTGTGCGGCGTTCAGGCCACCCGCAGCGACGGCGGATAGGGCGGCGTGTCGGGATAGCGGTCCTGCGCCAGCGCGGCCTGCAGTTCGCGCCACCAGGCCGGGTCGAACAGCTGGCCATGCACCGCGCGCACGGCCTCGGTCAGCGCGGCGGGCAGGCCCATGAACTGCGCGAAGCGCTCGGGGAAGACATCGCCCGGCGCGACATGGAACCAGGGCTCGTCGGCCATCTGTTCCTCGTAGCTCTGCGCCTTGGGCCAGTCGCGGAAGCGGCAGTCGGTGATCAGCCGCACCTCGTCGTAGTCGTAGAACACCACCCGCCCATGGCGCGAGACGCCGAAATTCTTCAGCAGCATGTCGCCGGGGAAGATGTTGTTGCGCGCCATGTCGACGATGGCCTGGCCATAGTCCAGCGCCGCCGCCCGCGCGGCCTCGGCCGGCTGCTCGCGCAGGTACAGGTTGAGCGGGCGCAGCCGGCGCTGCACGTAGCACAGGGCGATGATCACGTCCTCGCCCTCGAAGCTCAGGCTGCCGGCGCAGGTCTGCTGCAGCTCCTCCAGCAGCGCCGGGGCGAAGCGCGCCAGCGGGAAGCGCAGCGAGCGGTACGGCTGTGCATCGAGCAGGCGGCCGACGCGATCGCGGTTGAACACCAGCGCGTAGCGGTCCTCCACGTCCTGGCGCGTGACCTGCTTGGTCTCGGCGAAGCGGTCGCGGATCAGCTTGAACACCAGCGGATAGCTGGGCAGGGTGAACACCGCCATCACCAGGCCGCGCGTGCCCTCGGCCTGGATCAGCTGCTCGCCGGGATGGTCGTTGAAGTGGTGGTAGAAGGTGCGGAAGCGCTCGGTCTTGCCCTGCTTGGCGCGGCCCAGCACGGTGTACAGCTCGTCGATGGGCTTGTGCGGCAGCAGCGTGCGCAGGAACACCACCGCATCGCCCACCGTGGGCAGGTCGGCGTGGAAGTAGCTGCGCGAGATGCCGAACAGCTGGGCCACGTCCGCGCGCCGGGTCAGCACCGCGTCCACGCGCAGGCCGGCCTCGTCGTGGATCAGCGCGATCATGCACGGGGCGAAGCGCGTCTCGCCCAGCACGCGGCCGACCAGGTAGGCGCGGCGTTCGCGGTAGAACACGGTGTCCAGCAGCTCCACCGCGCGCACCGGCTCGCCCCAGCCGGCCAGGTCGTCGTGCAGGCGCACGGCGATGGCGGCCGCGCAGCGCGCCTGGTGCGCATACGGCACGGCGAACACGTAGTCGCCCAGCAGCCGGGCGAAGGTGTCCATCGGCCGGGTCTGGGAGACCAGATAGTTGTGCCGAGCGACCGGGTGGGTGATGGCCTCGGTCGGCGCGATGTCCAGCGCGACGAACTCGACCTGCGCATCCACGCCCTGGGTGCGGAAGAAGCGCCGGGTCAGGGTGTTGTAGAAGGTCTTGTACAGCTCGCGGTCGATCTGGGTGTCGATCAGCGCGGCGTAGCGCGCGCGGATGGCGTGCCACAGGGTGCGGTCGAACGCGCGCTGGCCCATCACCGCCTGCAGGCGCAGCCGGCATTCGTCCACGCAGGCGTCGTAGAGCGCGATGCGCTCGACCGCGTCGTCGCGCGCGCCGTTCCAGTCGCGCTGCTCGAAGCGCGTCTTGGCCCGCCGGGTGATCTGCGCGAAGCGCGCGTGGTAGTCGGCGAAGGCCTCGTCGATCAGGCTGGCGTAGGCGGCGGCGTCGTCCATGCAGCCTGGGCGCTAGGAGCGGGTCGAGCGCAACGAGGAGCGGGTAGGAGCGCGCCTGTATCGCGGCGGCGCCGCTCCGACTTGCACCCGTTGCCCGTTCCCCTTCACTCGCCCCCGCGCCTCACTCCTGGTCTTCCGGCGGCGGCGTCAGGCCATCGGGGTCCACCGACAGGCGCCCGGCCATCAGCACCGCCTGGGTGCGGTTGGTGACGCCGAGCTTGCGCAGGATCGCGGTGACGTGCGCCTTGATGGTGGCCTCGGACACGCCCAGATCGTAGGCGATCTGCTTGTTGAGCCGGCCGGCGCCGAGCATCTGCAGCACGCGGAACTGCTGCGGGGTCAGGTCGCGCAGGCGCTGGGCGACCTCCTGCTCGTCGCGGCCGATGGCCGGCGCGTTGTGCGCCTCCTCCGGCGCCCAGCGCTCGCCGTCCAGCACCAGGCCGATGGCCTCGCCGATGGTGTCCGAATCGGCCGACTTGGGGATGAAGCCCAGGGCGCCGTGGTCCAGCGCGCGCCGCATCACCGCCGGCTCCTCGCGCGCCGACACCACCACCACCGGCAGCTGTGGGTGCAGCGCGCGCAGGTGGACCAGCGCGTTGAAGCCGTGCGCGCCGGGCATGTTGAGGTCCAGCAGCAGCAGGTCGGCGTCGGGATTGGCCTCGACCAGCGCGTACAGCGCATCGACGCTGTCGGCCTCGTGCAGGGACACGCCGGGCAGCACGCGCTGCACGGCGCCGCGCAGGGCCTCCCGGAACAGCGGATGGTCGTCGGCGATGAGCAGTGTGGTCATGGAGGCGGGGCGCGTGGGGACGGAGGCGTCGGACGCGTCGTGCGCCTGACGACCGGCATAGTGCCAGACCAGGCGATCGGCTTTCGACGCTTCGTTGCCCACGGCCGCCACCGCGTCCTACTTGACCTTGCGCTCGGACACCAGCGAATCGACCACCGAGGGGTCGGCCAGGGTCGAGGTGTCGCCGAGCTGGTCGGGCGCGTTCTCGGCGATCTTGCGCAGGATGCGGCGCATGATCTTGCCCGAGCGCGTCTTGGGCAGGCCCGGCGCCCACTGCAGGTGGTCGGGCGAGGCGATCGGGCCGATCTCCTTGCGCACGTGGGCGATCAGCTCCTTGTGCAGTTCCTCGCTGGGCTGCTCGCCGGCCACCAGGGTGACGTAGGCGTAGATGCCCTGGCCCTTGATGTCGTGCGGGAAGCCCACCACCGCGGCCTCGGCCACCTTGGGATGCGAGACCAGCGCGCTCTCCACCTCGGCGGTGCCGATGCGGTGGCCGGAGACGTTGATGACATCGTCCACGCGGCCGGTGATCCAGTAATAGCCATCGGCGTCGCGACGGCAGCCGTCGCCGGTGAAGTAGGTGCCCGGATAGGTGCGGAAGTAGGTGTCGATGAAGCGCTGGTGGTCGCCATAGACCGTGCGCATCTGGCCCGGCCAGGAGTCCTTGATCACCAGGTTGCCCTCGGCCGCGCCGTCCAGCTCGGCGCCGTTGGCATCGACCAGCGCCGGCTGCACGCCGAAGAAGGGCACCGTGGCCGAGCCGGGCTTGAGCGCAGTGGCGCCGGGGATCGGCGTGATCATGTGGCCGCCGGTCTCGGTCTGCCACCAGGTGTCCACGATCGGGCAGCGGGAATCGCCGACCACCTCGTAGTACCAGCGCCAGGCCTCGGGATTGATCGGCTCGCCGACCGTGCCGAGCAGGCGCAGGCTCTTGCGCGAGGTCTTCTTCACCGGCGCCTCGCCGTCGCGCATCAGCGCGCGGATCGCGGTCGGGGCGGTATAGAACAGCGTGACCTGGTGCTTGTCCACGACCTCCCAGAAGCGCGAGTTGCTCGGATAGTTGGGCACGCCCTCGAAGATCAGCGAGGTGGCGCCATTGGCCAGCGGCCCGTAGACGATGTAGCTGTGGCCGGTGACCCAGCCCACGTCGGCCGTGCACCAGTAGATGTCGTCCTCCTTCAGGTCGAACACCACCTCGTGCGTGTAGGCGGCCCACAGCAGATAGCCGCCGGTGGTGTGCAGCACGCCCTTGGGCTTGCCGGTGCTGCCGGAGGTATAGAGGATGAACAGCGGGTCCTCGGCGTTCATGCGCTCGGGCTCGCAGGTGTCCGGCTGGCCCTCGACCACGTCGTGGAACCAGCGGTCGCGCGGCGCCTGCATCTGCACCGTGCCGCCGGTGTGGCGCACGACCAGCACGGTCTCCACGCTGTTGGTGCCGGGCAGCTTGAGCGCGGCATCGACGTTGGCCTTGAGCGGGACCTTCTTGCTGCCGCGCAGGCCCTCGTCGGCGGTGATGATCAGCTTGCTGCCGCAGTCGGACACGCGGTCGGCGATGGAGTTGGGCGCGAAGCCGCCGAACACCACCGAGTGCACCGCGCCGATGCGCGCGCAGGCCAGCATCGCCACGGCCGCGTCGGGGATCATCGGCAGGTAGATGGTGACCCGGTCGCCCTTGGCCACGCCCAGCTTGCGCAGGGCGTTGGCCAGCCTGCACACGCGCGCATGCAGTTCGCGGTAGGTCACCCCATAGCTTTCGCCGTCGGGGCTGTCGGGTTCGAACAGCAGCGCGATCTTGTCGCCGCGCGCCTCGAGCTGACGGTCCAGGCAGTTGACGCTGGCATTGAGCTCGCCATCGGCGAACCACCTGATGCGGAAGTCTTCGACATCGAAGCTGACGTCCTTGATCTGCGTCGGCGCCTTCATCCAGTCCAGTCGCTGCGCCGCCTTGGCCCAGAACGCGTCCGGTGTTTCCACCGACGCCTTGTAGTCGCGCGCATAGGCCTGCGCATCGACCAGGGCCTGGCTGGCGAACGCGGGATCGACGGGATACAGATCAGACATGGAATCTCCTTACCTCATCTTGCGTAGAACGTGGCGGATGGACCAACCGGTGCGGGGTGCGGCCAGTGACTTGTCGAGGCCTTGAAGTTTGACCGATCCACCGTTTGCGCAGTGCAGCAGCTGGCTTAGACCATGGTCTTAAAGCCCTTGTTTTGAGACCAAAGGCGAATGGTGGGCGCTGTCATGCGTGCGCAATCTGCGGCCCACATCGCGCCTTCGGAAGGGGAGGGCGCGCACCCGCGTGAACCACCGGACTCTTGGGAGAGGGGAGCATGACCACACGCATCGCAACGATGGCGCGTCGCCCGTTGGCGCTCGCCATGATGGTCGCCTTGATGGCGCCCGGCATGGCCTTGGCGCAGTCGAAGAAGGAGAAGGCGCTCGAGGCGCGCGTCGCCCAGCTGGAGGCGCAGGTGCAGCAGCTGCTGTCGGCGCAGCAGCAGACCCAGGCGCAGGTGGTGCAGACCCAGAGCCAGGTGAGTCAGACCCAGACCCAGGTCGCCGACGCCAGGACCGAGCTGGACCAGGTCAAGGCCACGGCCAAGCCGGCCGCCGCGCCGCAGTTCACCACCGCGCCGGGCATGTCGGTCGCGTTCCATGGCTTCATCAACGCCACCGCCTTCCAGCAGTCGCGGCCGTTCAACTTCGGCAACGGCCAGAACGCCGAATGGCCCACGCCCGGCGGCGAGGGCGACCTGAGCGGCGTGGACATCCGCAACACCCGCTTCTGGGTGGACATCACCGGCGCGAAGATGGGCGAGCACTGGACCGGCGGCGCGCGCCTGGAGATGGACTTCTTCGGCGGCAACAACGGCACCGGCGCCTACAGCGGCCAGCAGCCGGTCCCGCGCCTGCGCCAGGCCTACCTGGACATGGACAACGCCGCCACCGGCACCAAGGTGCGCGTGGGCCAGCAGTGGACGCTGATGTTCCCGCTGGACAACGTGCCCGACTCGGTCGCCCACGTGGCCTTCCCGCTCGGCTTCGGCGCCGGCATGATCGGCTGGCGCTATCCGGGCGTGGTGGTCATGCAGGACCTCAACCACGGTTCGGATGGCCCGAAGTGGCGCCTGGACGTGGGCGCCTTCAGCGGCAACTGGTCCGGCCCGGGCAGCACCACCAACTACCTCACCGGCGGCAACGCCGGCTTCAACCCGCAGCTGGAGGCCCGCGTGCGCGTGGCCGGCAGCAACTGGGTGGCCTACGCCGCGGGGCACTACTCCAAGATCGACCTGAGCGGCGTCGACGGCGCCACGCCCACGCCGATCCGTTCGAAGATCGACAGCACCGCCTTCGAAGTGGGCGGCATGGTCAAGCCGGGCAACTGGAACATCAAGGCGTTCGCCTTCACCGGCAACGGCATGGGCCAGAACTTCGGCGCGCTCTCGCAGTTCGGCGACATTTCCGAAACCGGCGGCTACGCCCAGGTGGGCTACAGCTTCAACAAGAACTGGAGCGTCAACGCGTTCTACGCGGTGGACAACCCGGACAAGGACGACGTGCTGCGCTGGCGCGGCACCGCCGTCGGCCTGCTGGGCAACCGCCAGGCCGCGCTCAATCTGATCTACGCCAACGGGCCGTACAAGCTGGGCCTGGAGGCGATGCACGACAAGCTCGAACACACCGTCGGCAACACCGCCAACACCACCACCGAAAGCGGCAACCAGGTCAGCGTCAGCGCCCAGTACACCTTCTAGGGCGCTGCACCTGCCTGCCACGCGCCGGAGGGGCTCGCCTTCCGGCGCGAGACCCACGGCTGCTCCATGGCCAACTGACATCCACGCCAGCACCACGGCATCCAGCTTCGAGGGAAAGCTCCCATGTCCAGCGTCAACGTCACCGCCGGCCAGCCGGCCGGACTCACCCAGGGCCACAAGCGGGTCATCCTCGCTTCGTCCCTGGGCACCGTGTTCGAGTGGTACGACTTCTTCCTGTACGGCTCGCTGGCGGCGATCATCGCCAAGCAGTTCTTCAGCGGCGTCAACGAGACCACGGCCTTTATCTTCGCGCTGCTGGCCTTCGCCGCCGGCTTCTTCGTGCGGCCCTTCGGCGCGGCCTTCTTCGGCAGCCTGGGCGATCGCATCGGCCGCAAGTACACCTTCCTGGTGACGATCCTGATCATGGGCCTGTCCACCTTCCTGGTGGGCGTGCTGCCCTCGTACGCCACCATCGGCGTGGCTGCGCCGGTGATCCTGATCTGCCTGCGCCTGGCCCAGGGCCTGGCGATGGGCGGCGAGTACGGCGGTGCGGCGACCTACGTGGCCGAGCACGCGCCGGCCAACAAGCGCGGCTTCTACACCAGCTTCATCCAGTGCACTGCGACCATCGGCCTGTTCCTGTCGCTGCTGATCATCCTGGCCTGCCGCAGCGCGCTGGGCAACGAGGCCTTCGAGGCCTGGGGCTGGCGCATCCCGTTCCTGGTCTCGATCATCCTGCTGGGCGTGTCGGTGTGGATCCGCCTGCAGCTGAGCGAGTCGCCGCTGTTCCAGCAGATGAAGGCCGAGGGCAAGGGCTCCAAGACCCCGTTCCGCGACAGCCTCAAGGGCGGCAACTTCAAGCTGATGCTGCTGGTGCTGCTGGGCGCCACCGCTGGCCAGGCCGTGGTGTGGTACGGCGGCCAGTTCTACGCGCTGTTCTTCCTGACCCAGGCGCTCAAGGTGGATGCCACCACCGGCGCGCTGCTGATCGCCGGCGCGCTGGCGCTGGCCACGCCGTTCTTCCTGTTCTTCGGCTGGCTGTCCGACCGCACCGGCCGCAAGGTCATCGTGCTGGGCGGCTGCCTGCTGGCCGCGCTGCTGTACATCCCGATGTTCAAGGCGCTGACCCACTACGCCAACCCGGCCATCGAGGAGGCCCGCACCAGCTCGCCGGTGGTGATCACCGCCGATCCGGACACCTGCAGCTTCCAGTTCGACCCGGTCGGCAAGAAGACCTTCACCAGCTCCTGCGACATCGTCGCCACCGCGCTGACCAAGGCCGGCGTGCCCTACACCGTCAAGGCCGCGCCGCCGGGCACCATCGCCACGGTCAACGTGGGCAGCAACCAGATCAATTCCTACGAGGGCGGCGGGCTGTCCAAGGAAGAAGGCAAGGCCAAGGCCGATGCCTTCGGCAAGCAGCTCAAGGGCGCGCTGACCGGCGCCGGCTATCCGGAGAAGGCCGACCCGGCGCGCATCAACAAGCCGATGGTGATCGCGGTGCTGTTCGTCCTGGCGCTGTTCGTGACCATGGTCTATGCGCCGATCGCGGCCTGGCTGGTCGAGCTGTTCCCGACCCGCATCCGCTACACCTCCATGTCGCTGCCGTACCACATCGGCAACGGCTGGTTCGGCGGCTTCCTGCCGACCATTTCCTTCGGCCTGGTCGCGGCGACCGGCAACATGTACTACGGCCTGTGGTATCCGATCGGCATCGCGCTGATGACCCTGGTGATCGGCGCGATCTTCCTGCGCGAGACCAAGGACGTGGATATCACCAAGTAGTCCCCGGGAGGGGCAGGGCCCACGGGCCCTAGGGCGGGCGAAGATCGCCGGCCCGCACCGACGCCGGTCCGTGGGGGGCCGGCGTCGCTGTTTTCCGGACACCGGATCGCGCCCGCGTCGCGCTATGCTCCGGCGCAGGGCAGGGGGACTGGCCTGGAACCTTTCGATGACGCAGACCGACGAGCACGGCTTGCACGCCCTGCTGGAGCAGCTGCTGGCCTTGCCACCGGCGCAGCGCCAGGCGGCGCTGGCGCGTGCGTGCCAAGACCGGCCGGAACTGCGTGAGCGCCTGCAGCGGCTGCTCGTTCTGGCCGAGGGCGATGGCGGCTTCCTGGACCGGTCCCCTTTCGGCGAAACCGAGGCGCAGGAGGACGAACCGCGCACGCCCGGCCGCGTGGTCGGGCCCTACCGGTTGCTGCGCTGGCTCGGCGCCGGCGGCATGGCCCAGGTGTGGCTGGCCGAGCGCATCGCCGGCGGCTTCCGCCAGCAGGTGGCGATCAAGCTCATCGCCCAGCTGCCCGACCCGCTGCAGGGCCGGCTGTCGGCCGAACGCGACATCTTGGCCTCGCTGGTGCATCCGGGCATCGCCCGGCTCTACGACGGCGGCGTGACCGACGAGGGCCTGGCCTGGATGGCCATGGAGTACGTGCAGGGCCAGGACCTGGTCAGCTGGTGCCAGGCGCACCACAGCGGCGTGGCCGAGCGCCTGGGCCTGTTCCTGCAGGTCTGCGACGCGGTCGCCTACGCCCACACCCGGCTGGTCGTCCACCGCGACATCAAGCCGGCCAACATCCTGGTCACCGAGGACGGCCAGGCGCGACTGCTGGATTTCGGCCTGGCGCGGTTGCTCGAGGATGGACCGGGCGGCGCGGCGGCCAGCACCACCCGCTCGCTGCAGCTGTCTCCGTCCTATGCCGCGCCCGAACAGCTGGAAGGCGGCCTGGTCGGCACTGCCACCGACGTCTACGCCCTGGGCGTGACCCTGTACGAACTGCTGGCCGGCCGCCTGCCGTGGGACATGCAGGGCGGCGCGCTGGCCACCGCGGTGCGACGCCTGGCCGCGGCCGAACCGCCGCCGCCCAGCCGCGCCGTGGCCGCCGACGGCCCGATCCCGGCACGCGCGCTGCGCGGCGACCTGGATGCCATCGTCGCCCGCGCGATGCGGCCCGCGGCCGAGCAGCGCTATCCCGACGCGCGCGCCCTGGCCGAGGACATCCGCCGCCATCTGGAACACCGCCCGGTGCTGGCGCGCGCGGGCGCGCGCAGCTACCAGGCGCGCCGCTACGTGCGTCGGCACTGGCGCGGACTGGCGCTGGTGGGCGTGGCCTTCCTGGCGCTGGGCACCGGCCTGGTGACGCTGGCCTGGCAGGAGCGGCGCGCGGAACGCGAGGCGCAGCGTGCCGCGGCGGTGCAGGCGTTCATGGTCGACATGTTCCGCAGCAATTCCAGCAACCAGCCCGATCCCGTCAAGGCCCGCCAGACCACCGCCCGCGAGTTGCTGGACATCGGCGCGGCGCGGATCGAGACCGGTCTGACGCAGGCGCCGGAGAACAAGCTGGCGCTGCTGCGTCTGTTCGGCGATCTCTACTACGACCTGGGGCTGACCGACGAGTCCGATCGCCTGCGACGCCAGGTGGTGACGCTCAGTCTGCAGCTGTACGGGCAGGACTCGCCGGAGCTGATCAACGACCAGATCACCTTGGCACGGGTCAACAACGCGGTGTCGGCGCGCGACGAGTTCGACCGGATGCTGGAGCACGGGCTGAAGGTGCTCGATGCGCGTGGCGATACCGCCTCGTTCCTGCGTGGCCGGCTGCTGGCCACGGCCGCGGCCCTGCACAATTCCAGCGAACCGCCCAGGGCGCTGGCAGAGGCAGGCCAGGCGGTGGCGATCCTGGAGCGCTATCCGGACTCGGCGGAACTGGCCGACGCCCAGCGCCTGCTGGGGATGGGCCGCCTGTATACCGGCGATGCTCCGGGCGCTGTGGAGCCCCTGCGGCGCGCGGCCGAGCTGTCGGTCAAGACCCAGGGAGCGCGCGGCTCGCGCCTGTCGATCTACTATTTCCAGCTGGCCCAGGCCGAGAGCGCGGCCATGCGTTTCGACGAGGCCGAGGCCGATGCGCGACGGGCCCTGGCGGAGGCGGGCAACGGCGAGCAGTCGGCCGATGCCGACCGGGTCAGGGCGCAGACCTTGGGCATCGAGATCCAGCTCCGCGCCGAGCGCCTGCTCCAGGCCGCGGCGTCGGCCGCGGCGCTGAAGCAGGAGCTTGAACGATTTGGCCCGCAGGCCGAGGGGCCCGCGATGGCCTACGCGAGGAGCACCATCGGCGATGCGGAGGTGCAGTCGGGCAACCTGGATGCGGGCCTGTCCGACGCCGAAGCGGCGGTGCGGATCTATCGCAAGTACGACACCAGCGGCGCACACCTGGCCACGGCGGTGGGCAAGCAGGCCCAGGCCCTGGTCGAGCTGGGTCGCACCGCCCGCGCCGAGGCGGCGCTGCAGGAACTGGCCGGATTCGGCCAGCGGATGAAGAATCCCCGCCTGGACGAGTTCCTGACGACCTGGCGCATCCGCCTGGCGCTGGACCAGGCGCAGCCGGCGCGGGCCCGGGCCCTGCTGGCGGCGCTGGCACCGATCCAGGGGGACGCGCGGACCGTGGGTCTCATCCAGACGCGGCGCGATCTGCTGCTGGCCGCCATCGATCTGGCCGACGGGCAACCGGAGCAGGCCGCGCGGTTGGCCGATGCGGTCCTGGCGCGGGCGCAATCGTCCGACCTGGCGCCGGTGCTCAACGTGGCGCGCGCGGACGCCACACTGATCGCGGGACAGGCCCGCCTGCGCACTGGCCAGGCGGCGCAGGCGCGAGGGCTGCTGCAACAGGCGCTGACCCTGCGCAGTGCGCTTTACCTGCCGCAGAGTCCGCGCATCGCCCAGGCGCAGCTGGCGTTGGCCGAATGCGACCTGGCACTGGGCCGGCCGGGCGGAGCGGCCACGCTGCTGGCCAAGGCCGAGGCGATCCAGGCTCAGCACAGTTCGCTGGCCGCGGGCTACCTGCGGCCCCTCGCGTCGCTGCGCGACCGCTTGGCCAAGCGCCCGCTGGCGCGGGCCTGAGGCAGGCCGCGCATGCATCGGTTGATCGCACAACGCCTGCCATGACCTCCTCACCGTCCAGCCGTCAGGACCCCGCGGTCGATCTGCTGGTGCAGGTCCTCTATGCCGACCTCAAGCGCCTGGCCCGGCGCGAGCGCGGCCGGGCCTTTCCGCGCGCGGCCACGCTGGAAACGACCGCGCTGGTGCACGAGGCCTATCTCAAGCTGAGCCGCCACGGCGTCTTTGAAGGCCAGGCCCATTTCCTCAACACCGCCGCCCTGGCCATGCGCCAGGTGCTGGTGAGCCACGCCCGCGCGCGCCTGCGTCACAAGCGCGACCCGGGCCGGGCGCTGCTGGACATCGACACGGTCGAGGTGCTGGCCGAGAGCGACGAGCGCATCGTCGCCCTGGACGAGGCCCTGGCCGAACTGGAGCGCCAGCAGCCCCGCCTGGCGCGCATCGTCGAGTGCCGCTACTTCGCCGGCTATTCCGATGCCGAGACCGCCCTGGCCCTGGGCGTCTCCGAGCGCACCGTGCAGCGTGACTGGGCCATCGCCAAGGCCCTGCTGTACGAGGCCCTGGGCACCTGAGCCGCTTCGCCTGCGCGAGCCAAAGCGCCGCGATCGGAAAGATCAGGACTTCTTCGACTCGAAGGCATTGAACAAGCGCTCCGCCCCCTCCCTTTCGCCACAGGCGAAGGGGAGTGCCGGGGAGGGGTGCTTTTGCTTCGGTGGCTTGCCCGGGAAAGCCCCAACCCCTGCCTCTCAATCGCCACCGCGATTTCGAGCTCCCCTGCGCTGCGCGCAAGGATGGAAGGAGCCTCGAGTCGATGCCCTTCCGTCGCTGATCGCGTTCTGCGCAAGGGAACGCGCCTCGAACGACCGCACAAACCGACGCCCTGTGACCTGACGCGCGCAGCAGCGGTCCGGCGGGCGGTGGCCACGACGAGCCAGGCAGGAAGCCGAGCGTCCGAATCAGGGCAGGATGCCGTGACCGAGGGAAAAGCGGACACCGCCCGCCGGACCGCTGCCCCTTCGAAGTCGCATTTGCCCAGCATCTGGGCGTTCACACGCCACCATCTTCGATCAGGAAAAGAAAAACTCCCACGCCATGGCGGCCCCCGCCCCCATGCGGCGTAACAGAGGACTGCGAGTCCGTGCGAGGCGGGCCCGCGCCGCCGTCCCGGTACCGGGACGGCGGCTTCCTCGTCCCGCCATGGAGCAGACATGAACCCGATCCGGCGCAAGGCCGTGCCGCGCTATGCCGCACTGAGCGTTTCCATCCTGGCCGTGCTGGCCACCCAGCAGGCCGCCCAGGCCGCCTGCGTCCTGCGCACCGACCTGACGCCGCAGACCTGGATCTGCGACGGCGCCGCCAGCCCCAACACCAGCGGGCAGACCATCGTCTTCAGCCCCACCGTGAACACCGCCAGCACGGCCGCCGGCTTCGGCGTGGACACCGGCAACAGCGGCACCGCACTGACGATCAACGGCCCCGGCAGCTTCACGGATGCCAACCAGGCCTCCATCCGCGGCGGCGCGGGCATCTACTTCCGCTACAACGGCTACGACCCGGATCAGGGCGACCTGCCGCTCTCGTTTGTCAGCAACGGCAGCGTCACCGCGGTGCATGGCTTCGGCCTCTCGCTGGAAACCAGCCACGCCGGACAGGTGAGCCTGGATCTGGGCAGCGTGACCGGCGGCGATGGACAGGGCTACAGCTACGCTTACGGCGTCGTGGTGTCGGCCCCCAACGCCCCGGTCTCGGTCATCACCCGCGGCGCGGTAGCGATGGCGCCCAGCAACGGCGGCGAAGCCCTCGCCATCAACGCCGGCGGCCCGGTCAGTGTGACGACCCAGGGCGCCGTGAGCGGCGTCGGCGGGGGCCGGGGCATCAACGCCGCCACGACCAATGGCGACATCGTGATCGCCGCCGCCTCGACCGTGAGCGGCTACACCGGCATCGAGGCCTACGCGGCGCGCGGCGGGATCTCGATCACGGCCGACGGCCAGGTGACCGGCAGCGGCGCCGCCAGCGTCGGCGTCAGCGCGTCGCTGGGCAGCGCGAGCACCGGCGATCTGACCATCCGCACCGCCGGGGTCGATGCAGGCGCGCGCGCCATCAACGCCGACAACAGCGGGACCGGCTCGCTGAGCGTGATCTCCACCGGCCCGGTCAGCCGCTCGGGCAGCACCGCCACCTTCGGCACCGACGCCGCGGTCAACGCGCACAACGCCGCCAGCGGACGTGACCTGACGCTGCAGCTGGGCGATGTCAGCACGCCGGGCGCCACCGCGGTCTACGCCTGGAACCAGGGCACCACCGGCAGGACGGCGGTCAGGCTCACCGGCGCGGTCACCCGCGGCACCAGCAATCCCACCGGCGTGACCGACACGGTGGCGGTGTGGAACTCCGGCGTCGGCGGCACCGATGTCGCGGTGACGGGCGCGGCCAGCATCAGTGGCCAGGGCAATGCGCTGTCGGTCCGCAACTTCAATGGCGCGGCCATCCTGCAACTGGACGGCTCGCTGAGCTCGACCAGCGGCAGCGCCGTCACCCTGGAACAGGCGCTGCCAAGCAGCGGCACCAGCGCCGCCGACCGCACCGCGGTCGTGCAGGTCAACGGCAGCCTGACCGGTCGCAACTATGGCATCGACTTCAGCAGCGCATACGGGTACGGCACCGCCACGGCCAGCGTGGATCCGGGCCTGCGCATCGCCGTGGCCGGCAGTATCCAGGGCGGGGGTGGCATCAATCTGAGCTACGGCGGCAATGCCGTCATCGACGTGGCCCAGGGCGGCACGGTTACCGCCACCGGCGTCCCCAACGTCGGGACCTTGTCGATCTCAGATCGCGGCACGGCGCTGCCCAGCACCCTGACGCTCACCAATGCCGGCAGCCTGGTCGGCGGCGTCAGCGCGGGCAGCGGGCGCGCGCTGGTGCTCGACAACACGGGCACGATCGACGGCGCCGGCGGTGCCGCGATCGCGCTCAGCAACAGCAACGTGCTGAACCTGCGTGGCGGCAGCGTGCGCGGCGACGTCATCTCCGGCTACGGCATGGGTTCGGACACGACGGTGAACTGGACCGGAGGTGCGCTGACCGGCGGCATCGCGATCGGCTCGGGCACCATCCGCGTGAGCGGGTTGAGCGCCGCCGACTACGCCGGGCTGACCAGGTTGAGCAACGACTTCGGCGAAAGCACGCTCAGCCTGGACGGACTGCAGTTCAGCGGCGGCAGCTTCAGCAGCAACGATCCGTCCAGGGGCATCAACCTCGGATCCAACTGGCGCACGATCAATCTGACCAACGGAAGCGTCGCGGTCCTGACCGGCGACAGGCTCGCCCTCTCGTCCTCCTACGGCCAGTCCGATGCCAGCGTCAACGTCGACGCCACCTCACGCCTGATCGTGGGCGCGGGCCAGACGCTGGGAGCGAGCAGCTGGCAGTTCGTATTCAACAACGCCGGCACCCTGGACCTGAGCCAGTCCGGCGCGCCGGGCAACAGTCTGGAAGTGCTGGGCCGTTACGCACAGGCCGGCAGCGGCACGCTGGTCGTGGGAGTCACACCGGATGCGATCGACCAGCTCAAGGTCACCGGCGGTGCGGCCACGCTGGGCGGCACGGCGGCCTTCGCCTGGGCGCCGGGCACCTACGGCAGCGGCTCGCGCAGTTTCGTCAACGCCACGGGCGGTGTCAGCGGCAGCTTCGCCAGCGTCACCAGCGCGGCCGGCACCACGCCACCGGCGGGCTTCCCGATCGCGGTCACCTACGACGCCAACAATGCCTACCTGACCCTGGGGACGCCGACGCCAACGCCGACGCCAACGCCAACGCCAACTCCGACGCCAACTCCGACGCCCACGCCAACACCAACGCCAACACCCACGCCAACACCAACGCAAACGCCGACCCCAACCCCGACTCCGACTCCGACTCCGACTCCGACTCCGACGCCGACGCCGACGCCAACCCCGACGCCCACCGCGCCCGTGCGGATCGCGCCCAACGACGGCGAGTTGTTCAGTCGCCAGGCCACCGCGCTGGCGCTGTCCAGCCAGGCCGACGCGATGGGGCTGCTGGCGCGCCTGCGCGCCGAGGGCGATGGCAACACCCTGTTCAACCGCGATGTCGCGCTCGACCCGGCCGCGCGCGGCTGGGTGCAGCTGCGCTACCAGGACCTGGATGTCGAACGCGCCAGCGACCAGGTCGGCTTCGGCGCGCGCTCTACGGCCACGCAGGTGGGCACGGACTGGACGCTCGGCCAGGGCACGCGGCTTGGCCTGGCGGTCGGCACGGACAACGCCTGGCTGCACGACGGCCTGGGCAGCCGCGGCCGCAGTGATGTCACGCGCGTGGCCCTGTACGGCTCGCAGCTGATCGGGCCGCTGGGCGTGTCGGCGATGCTGGGCTATGCCCATGCGCGCGAGCACGCCTGGCGTCAGACCGGCATCGGGCTGGCCTTCTCCAGCCGCGGCACGGATGCGGCCACCGCGGCGCTGCAGCTGGCGTTGCCGCTCGACGTCGGCCAGGCGCAGCTGACCCCCATCGCCGGCGTGGTGGTCACGCGTCTGACCGGCGACGCGTTCGCCGAGACCGGCGATGTGCCCGAGGCGTTCAAGGTCAGCGGCCAGGCCCGGCGCGAGACGCTGGTGTCGCCGTACGCGGCGCTGGGGCTGTCGCGCAGCTTCGAGCAGGCAAGCGGGGTGCGCTGGACGCCGGAGCTGCACGTGGGCTATCGCCGCGCGCAGGCCGGGCAGGGCCAGCGCTACGCGCTCACCGCCGCCGACGGCACGCTGTTCGACGGCAATCGCGACACGCTCTCGCGCGATGTCGGCGAGGCCGGCGCGGCGCTGACCGCGCATCGCGGGCCATGGACGCTGTCGCTGGCCTGGCGCGGGCAGTGGGCCGACGGCTGGAGCGACCAGCAGGGCACGCTGAGTCTGCGCGCCACGTTCTGAGGCGAGCGAGGCGCGGCGATGGACCTGACCTGCTACGTCTATCCGGGCTGGAGGCCGCGGCTGCGCGCGGCCAGTCCGCGGCGCGCCTGGATGGACGCCAGCCCCGAAGGCTTCGCCTACCGCTGCCTGCCGCTGGGCATCGCCAACGCGCATGGCTGGGAACTGCTCAGCCCGTGCGGGTTCGAGGCGCACTGGAACGGCGGGCCGCTGCCGCAGGACGTGCGCATCCAGGCCGACCCGGGCACGGCGGCGCACGAGGCGCCGGTGGCGCTGTTCGGGCAGGGCACCTTCACCTTCCATGTCCCCGGGCTGTTCCGCACCTCGCCCGGACACAACCTGTGGGTCGGCGGTTCGCCCAACCAGGCCAAGGACGGCGTCGCCCCGCTGGGCGGCGTCATCGAGACCGACTGGGCGCCCTATACCTTCACCATGAACTGGCGCTTCACCCGTGCCGGGCACGTGGTGCGCTTCGAGGAGAACGAGCCGGTGGCGTTCCTGTTCCCGCTGCCGCGCGCTCTGCTCGACGGCGTGGTGCCGCGCATCGCGCCGATCGACGAGGCGCCCGAGCTCAAGCGCCGCTTCGAGCAGTGGAGCCAGGCGCGCGACGCGTTCCAGGCGCAGGTCGCGGCGACGCCGCATGCCGCGCCGGGCGCGAAATGGCAGAAGTTCTACTTCCGCGGCACCGATGTCGACGGCACGCCCGGGGCGGCGGATCACCGCAGCAAGCTGCGCCTGCCGGGCTTCGAGGGCGCGGCGTCGTGGCCGACGGCCGCGCCGGCGTGCCCGCATGCGCGCGCGGCGGCGCCGGCCCTGCCGCAGCACGACCCGGCGCAGGTGCTGTCCCGTCTGCAGCGGCTGCGCGCGCTGTCGGCGCGCAACCGCCAGGTGCCGCGGCGCGGCGGCCTGGCGACCGGCGTGTTCCTGGACGAGCACTACGCCGCCAACTGGCCGGTGCTGCTGGCCGGGGAGATCGAGGAAGGGCAGGGCCGATGGACGCCGCACGCGCTGGCCTCGACCCACGGCGGCGCGCCGCTGGTCGATGCGCAGGGTCGGCCCGGCACGTTGGAGCGTTTCGTCCGCCTGGCGCTGCAGCCTGCCGATACGCCGGGGTGGCAGCCGCGCCTGACCGGGGCGCTGGAGGCGCTGCCGGACCTGGCCCCGCGCCTGGGCCATCTCACCCGCCTGCTGAGCGGCCGCGATCCGGGCCGGCTGTGGCTGGAGGCGGCCGGCAGCGGCACCCTGGCCGCGCCCGAGCCGTGCAACCGCCTGCTGCTGCAGCTGCACGGCCAGCGCCGCATCTGGCTGGCGCCGCCGGGCGAGGCCGCGCGCCTGGAGCCGCTGGCCCGCGCCGGCACGCTGGGCGACCTGACCGCGCCGGACCTGACCGAACGCCTGCCGCAGCTGCGCGGGCTGGAGCTGCACGCGGTGCTGCTGCAGCCGGGCGACGCGCTGTTCGTCCCCTTCGGCTGGTGGCGCCAGAGCGCGGCCGAGCGCTTCAGCGTGTCGGTGGCGCGCGAGGACTTCCGCTGGCCCAACCCGCCGTGAGCCGCGCCGCGTTCCTCTTCGCCGCGTCGATGGCAGGTTGGCGCGGCTTTCGGCGTAACAGCCTGCAGACCGGCCCGGATACGGCCGGCTGCGGCGTCCGCCGCGATCCGTCTTCCCGCGCGCAGGCCGCGCATCCATCCATGAAGGAATTCCCATGTCCAGGACCTTGAGGCTCACCCTGCTGCTGGCGCTCTTCGCCTCGTGCGGCATCGCATCGGCGCAGGCGCAGGAACTCGACGCCCGCGCCAGGCAGCAGCTGCCGCAGGCGGCCGAGGCGGTGGGCCGGGCCATCGTCGCCCGTGACCTGGACGCGCTGAGCAAGCTCTGGTCGCCCAAGCTGCTGGTCAACTCGCCCGACAACTCGGTGCTGACCCGCGACCAGGTGTTCGGCGCGATCAAGGCCGGCATGCTCGACTACGAGCAGGGCTACGCCTTCAGGCTCGAGCGCGCCGAGTTCTACGGCAACGTCGCCGTGACCATGGGCGAGGACACCTATACCCCGACCTTCGGACCGGAGAAGGGCAAGCTGCTGCACCGGCGCGCGACCAACATCTGGCAGTACAGCGACGGCGCCTGGGTGCTGATCGCGCGCCAGGCCACGATCTACGACCCGGCGGTCAAGCACTACTGAGCCCTGGCGCCACGCGCCGAGGCGCCTGACGTCCGCAAGACCCAACGTCCTGACCGGAGATCGACGATGACCCTGCTGCTGGTGTTGCTGCTGATCGCGGGCTGTGGTGCGGACAAGCGCGGGCGCGGCGCGGCGACGCGCCATCCAGAGGGTGGGCCGGCGCGCAGCGCTGTCGAAGGCACCCCGGAGCGGGGATGAGCAAGCCCTTGCCGCCGCCGCCGGCCGTCATGGGCGCGAGGCCGCACCCGGCTCCCGCCCTGCGCGGACGCGCGGACGATGCGTTCTTCACCGCCATGTCGCTCGTCATGCTGGCGATCGTGTTCATGGGGTTCGCTTCCAGCTACTTCCTGCGCGGTGGGGCGTTCTCGCATCAGCCCAGTGCGCTGGTCCACGCACATGGGCTCGTGTTCTCGTCCTGGATGGTGCTGATGGTCGTGCAGTGCGCGCTGGTCGCGACCGGGCGCCTGCGGCTCCACCGCGCGCTCGGCATGGCCGGCGCGCTGATCGCCGCCACGATGGTGGTGCTCGGGATCCTCACCACGTTCGGGACGCTGGCGCGCGGGCTGGCGCTGCCTCCGGCGCTGGGCAGCCCGGCGTCCTTCCTGATCGGCAACCTCATCGAGATGCTGTTCTTCGGCGCCTTCGTCGCATTCGCCGTCCACAGGCGCAACGACTGCATCGTGCACAAGCGCGCGATGCTCATCGCCAATGCCGCACTCCTGCCGCCGGCGCTGTTCCGGATGGCCTTCCCCGTAGTGGACCCGCCGGCGCTGACGTTTCCGGTGATGGTCCACCATCCGGCGCTCATCGGCCTGGTGCCGCTGGGCGCGATCGCCGCGCTGTTCGTCTTCGACCTGGCCACCCACAGGCGGGTCGTGGCCGTGACCGTCATCGGCGGCACGCTCCTGTTCGCGATGGGGCCGCTCTCCGATGCCGTCACCGCGACCACGCTCGCGCAGCGGCTCGCGACCTGGGCCCAGTCGCCTTCCTGAGCTCGACATGCCAGGTGTGCGCGTCCTCCGACGCATGCTCCGCACCCATCCAGGCACAGGACATGCCGGACCACAAGCTGCCTCCACCGACGACACCAAAGGAAACACGCACATGACGCTGTCGCCCTCCTCGCGCACCGCCCGCTTCCTGGCGCTGCTGCTGATCGCCTGCTGCGCCCCACTGGGTGCCGACGCGGCACCGCCCGCCGGCGCGAGTCCGGACGGCGTAGCCGCGGCGACCGGACCGGAGACGCTCATCGCGGCCTTCGTCGACGCCTGGAATGCCCACCAGCCGCAAGGCTTCGAACAGCTCTTCACCGAGCAGGCGGTCTGGGTGCCGATCGCCGAAGTGCGCGACGAGGGTCGCGCGGCCATCGTCCGGGACCTGGCGGCCGCGCATGCGTCCTGGGCGGGCAAGACGACGATCGCGCCGTTCGGCCCCAGCACCGTGCGCCTCCCCAAACCCGGCGTGGCCACGCTGTTCTTCCGGGTCAGGTTCCTCGATGCGAAGGGTCAGCCGATCGCCGGGGTCGAGCGGGCGCTGCTGCTTGTGGCCGTCGAGACCGCCGAAGGCTGGCGCATCGCCGCCGGCCAGCTCACCAAGGAGAGCCCGCCGCCGAAGTGACGCCAGGCGGTCCGGCCCGACGTGCCGCCCGCCGAACCCGGCCTGGGGGTCCGAGCCCGGCAGAGCAGCGCACGGCGGCTGGCCGGCGCCGCCTAGATCTTTCGTCATGATGACGTCCGGGCATTCGCATCGGGCTGCCGTGCGCCCAGTATCGAGGTGGTCGGCACCTCCCTCTCTCCCCAGTACCTTCCCAAGGATCCATGCATGGCCCTCGTCATCGAAGGACTGTCCAAGACCTATCCCAACGGCGTGCAGGCTCTGAAAGACCTGTCGCTGACCATCGGCAACCACATGTTCGGGCTGCTGGGGCCCAACGGCGCGGGCAAGAGTTCGCTGATGCGCACCATCGCGACCCTGCAGGACCCGGACGCCGGCAGCATCACCCTGGACGGCATCGACGTGGTCCGCGAGAAGGACCGCGTGCGCCGCGTGCTGGGCTATCTGCCGCAGGAGTTCGGCGTCTATCCCAAGGTATCGGCGCTAGACATGCTCGAGCACCTGGCGGTGCTCAAGGGCGTGACCCACAAGGGCGAGCGGCGCGAGATGATCGAGGCGCTGCTCAACCAGACCAACCTGTGGAACGCGCGCAAGAAGGCCATCGCCACCTACTCCGGCGGCATGAAGCAGCGCTTCGGCATCGCCCAGGCGCTGCTGGCCAACCCGCGGCTGGTGATCGTGGACGAGCCCACCGCCGGCCTGGACCCGGCCGAGCGCAACCGCTTCCTCAACCTGCTGGCCGGCATCGGCCGCGACGTGACGGTGATCCTGTCCACCCACATCGTCGATGACGTGCGCGAGCTGTGCCCGCGCATGGCCATCATCGCCGGCGGCCAGGTGCTGCTGGAGGGCGCGCCCAACGAGGCCATCGGCGCGCTGGACGGGCAGGTGTGGTCCAAGCTGGTGGACAGTGATGCGGAACTGCGCGCCATCGAGGCCGACATGACGCTCATCAGCACCCATCTGGTCGGTGGCCGCCACGAGGTGCGCGTGCTGGCCCCGCAGGCGCCGGGCGAGGGCTTCGTGCCCGCCGGCGCCGGCCTGGAGGACGTCTACTTCACCCGGCTCGCCGCCGGGCGCGCCTGAGCCGGGGAGGGCGCGCCATGCACCAGTTCCTCGAGTTCCTGCGCTTCGAGCTGAAGCTGCGCTTCAAGAGTCCGTCCACCTACGTCTACTTCTTCATGTGGGCGGCGTTCGCGTTCCTGTGCGTGGCCTCGGAGAACTTCGGGCCGGTGTCCAGCCAGAGCGGCAAGGTGATGCTCAACGGGCCCTGGGCGATGGGCTACAACATGTTCGGCGCGTGCATGTTCGGCATGATCGTGATGGCCGCGATCTTCGGCACCTCGATCCTGCGCGACTTCCAGCGCGACACCTTCCAGCTGCTGTTCACCAAGCCGGTGTCGCGGCTGTCGTACCTGGGCGGGCGCTGGTCGGGCTCGATGCTGGTCACCCTGTTCGCCTTCTCCGGCCTGCTGGTCGGGGCCTGGCTGGGCACCCACGCGCCGTGGGCCGACCAGGCGCGCATCGGGCCGAACCATCTGCTCTGGTACCTGCAGCCCTTCCTCGCCATCGTGGTGGTGCAGGTGTTCTTCATCGGCGCGCTGTTCTTCGCCGTGGCGGCGCTGACCCGCAGCCTGTTCGTGGTCTACGTGCAGGGCGTGGCGCTGTTCGTGCTGTACCTGATCGGCATCACCGCGTTCTCGGCCACGCGCTCCACCGAGCATTTCTGGTCGGGCATCCTGGACCCCATCGGCCTGCAGCTGACGCGCGTGGTCAGCGGCTACTGGTCGGTGGTGGAGCGCAACAGCTGGCTGTTCCCGCTGGACACCACCAGCGGCTACGCGCCGGGCGTGTTCCTCTACAACCGGCTGCTGTGGCTCGGCTTCGGCGCGGTCGTGCTGGCGGTGCTGGCGGTGCTGTTCCCGATGTCGGTGGAGGCGCTGGGCGCGCGCTCGCAGGGGCGCCGCGCGGCCAAGCTGCGCACCCTGGAACAGGTGCAGGGTGCGCCGGCGCGCACGCAGATCGCCACCCGGCTGCCGGTGGTGCATCCGCGCGACGACCTGGGCACGCGCTGGCGCCAGTTCCTGGCGCTGGCCGGGCTGCGCACGCGCGCGATCCTCAAGGCGGTGCCGTTCTGGGCGCTGTGCGGCGTGCTGTTCGCCTTCATCGTCAACAACGGCTACTACGCCGGACGCATGAGCGGCACCGACGTGTGGCCGGTGACCTATCTGATGCTCGAATCGGTGGAGGGCAACGCCTACCTGTTCCTGGTCATCGTCACCGCGCTGTACGCCGGCGAGCTGGTCTGGCGCGAGCGCGACGTGCGCTTCGACGGCATCTTCGACGCGCTGCCGCTGCGGCCGCTGCCCGATGCCGCCTCCAAGCTGGCGGCCCTCACCGCCGCGCAGGCGGTGATGCTGCTGCTGTCGATGCTCGGCGGCGTGCTGATGCAGACCGTGCTGGGCTACCACCACTACGAGCCGCTGCTGTACTTCAAGGAACTGTTCGTGCTGATCCTGCCGCAGCTGGTGGGCTTCTCGATGCTGGCGCTGTTCGTGCAGACGGTGGTGCCCAACAAGTTCCTGGGCCACGCCATCGTGATCGGCCTGTGGGTGATCGTGCCGATCCTGTACAACTTCGGGCTGGAGAACACGCTGTACCTGCCGGGCGCGACGCCGGGCTTCACCTATTCGGACATGAACGGCTACGGGCACTACGTGCCGGCGCTGTTCTGGTCGATCCTGTACTGGCTGGCGATCTTCGCCGCGCTGGGCGTGCTGTCCATGGCCCTGGCCCGGCGCGGCGCCGAGACCGGCCTGCGCCGGCGCATCGGCGCGGCGCTGCGGCGGCCGTCCGGCTGGCTGCCGGCGACCCTGGCCTGCCTGTGCGTGGCCGCCGCGGCCGGCGGCTGGTACTACTACAACACCCATGTGCTCAACGAGTTCCTGAGCAGCAAGGACCGGCGCGCGATCCAGGCCGACTACGAGCGCCGGTTCAAGCGCTACCAGAACGTGCCGCTGCCCAAGGTCACGGCGGTGGATACGGCGGTGGAGATCTATCCGGAGCGCCGTTCGTTCGAGGCCACCGGCACCTACACCCTGCAGAACCGCGGCAGCGTGCCGGTGACCCAGCTGCACTTCACCGACATCAACCAGTCGCTGCGCGAACTGTCCTTCGACCGCCCCGCCCATCTGGTGAGCCGCGCGCCGCGCGGGCTGTACGTGATCTACGCACTGGACACGCCGCTGCAGCCGGGGCAGACGATGACCCTGCACTTCAAGGTGGGCCACGACAGCCGCGGCTTCACCGACGGCCGGGTCACCGACTTCTCCGGCGGCGATGCCGGCGGCAAGTTCGCCTACAACGGCACGTTCTTCGACCTGGAGTTCTTCCCGGTCCTGGGCTATCAGCCGGGCCACGAGCTGGACGATCCGCGCCGCCGCCGCGAACAGGGCCTGGGGCCGCAGCAGGAGATGGCCAGGCGCGGCGACCCGGTGCAGTCCAGGATCAACCTGTTCAGTCCCAACGCCGACTGGATCAGCTTCCGCGCGGTGGTCGGCACCAGCGGCGACCAGACCGCGCTGGCGCCGGGCTACCTGCAGAAGGAATGGCGCAAGGACGGCCGCCGCTACTTCGAGTACAGCATGGGCCAGCAGCCCATGCAGAACTTCTTCGCCTTCGTCTCCGGGCGCTACGCGGTGCACAAGGAGGTCTATCCCGGCAAGGAGGGGCCGATCAACCTGGAGGTCTACTACCACCCGGGCCACGCCTGGAACATCGGCACCCTGCTGGCGTCCTCGCGCGCGGGCCTGGCCTACAACGAGGCGCATTTCAGCCCGTTCCAGTTCCGCCAGTACCGCATCCTGGAGTATCCGCGCTACCGCAGCTTCGCCCAGTCCTTCCCCAACACCGTGCCGTTCTCCGAAGCGCTGGGCTTCATCCAGCGCCGGCGCAAGGACGACGATGTGGACTTCGCGTACTTCATCACCACCCACGAGCTGGGCCATCAGTGGTGGGGCCACCAGCTGATCGGCGGCAACGTGGAGGGCTCGAACATGATGTCCGAGACCCTGGCCGAGTACTCGGCGCTGATGGCGCTCAAGCACCAGTACGGGCAGGACTACATGCGCAAGGTGCTGCGCACCGAGCTGGACAGCTACCTGCGCGGGCGGACCCGCGAGCTGCGTCGCGAGCGGCCGCTGGTGCTGGTCCAGAACGAGCCCTACGTCTGGTACAACAAGGGCGGCCTGCTGATGTACACCCTGGCCGACTACATGGGCGAGGACAAGGTCAACGCGGCGCTGCGCGACCTGTTGCTGCGTCGCCGCTACGCCAACGCCGATCCGGCCGACGGGCGCGACGGCAGCTACCCCGATACCCGCGAGTTCGTGGCCGCGCTGCGCGCGCAGGCACCGGCGGACCTGCAGGCCTTCATCGACGACAGCTTCGAGCGGATCGTGCTCTACGACAACCGCGCGCGCTCGGCCACGGCGCGCAAGCTGGCCGACGGTCGCTACCAGGTGACCCTGCAGGTGCAGGCCGGCAAGGCTCAGGCCGACGGTGACGGCAACGAGACGCCGGCGCCGATGGACGACCTGGTCGAGGTTGGCGTGTTCGAGGGCGCGGCCGGCAAGGAGAAGCCGCTGGCCGTGCAGCGCGTGCGGCTGGGCGCGGGCCAGCGCGACTTCACCTTCACCGTGGACCGCCTGCCCACGCGCGCCGGCATCGACCCGTACAACAAGCTGGTCGACCGCATCGCCGAGGACAACCTGGTGGACGTCTCGCTGCAGTAGGGCGAGCGCCGTGTCGCGGCCATGCTGCGGCGCGGCGGTATCATGGGCGCATGTCCCTGCCCGAATTCCCCACCCAGGACGCCGTCCTGCAGCTGGCCGGCCCGGCCGGCGCGCTGGAGGTGGCCGTCGACTTCCCCGCGCCCGACGCGGCCCAGCTGCCGGTCGTGGCCGTGGTCTGCCATCCGCTGTCCACCGAGGGCGGCAGCCTGCACAACAAGGTCGTGACCATGGCCGCGCGCGCCCTGCGCGAGCTGGGCGTGCCGACGGTGCGCTTCAACTTCCGCGGCGTCGGCGCCTCGGAAGGCAGCTTCGACGACGGCCAGGGCGAGCAGGACGACCTGGCCGCGGTGGTCGAGTGGGTGCGGGTGATGCGCCCACGCGCGGCGCTGTGGCTGGTGGGCTTCAGCTTCGGCGCCTACGTTTCGCTGAAGGCCGCCGGCGCGCTGCGGCCCAAGGTGCTGATCTCCATCGCCCCGCCGGCCGGGCGCTGGGACTTCTCGGAGATCCATCCGCCGGCGCACTGGCTGGTGATCCAGGGCGAGGCCGATGAGATCGTCGACCCGCAGGCGGTGTACGGCTGGCTCGCCGAGATCGGCGAGCGCGCCCCGCACACGCTGGTGCGCATGCCCGACACCAGCCACTTCTTCCACCGCAAGCTGATCGACCTGCGCGGCGCCCTCCAGCACGCGGTCAAGGGCTGGCTGCCGGCGGCCGGCGCGTGAGCGCCCCGCAGGTGGACCTGTTGCCCTCGCGGCGGTACGCGCAGGGCGCCCGGGCCGGGCAGTGGAGCGACGATCCGGCCCAGCACGCGGCCCTGGCCGAGCTGGACCGCATCCACACCGAGCTGTGCGACGAGGCGCAGGACGGCTTCCTGGACCGGCTCTCGGCGTTCTGGAAGAAGCCCCAGGCCGTGCGCGGCCTGTACTTCTGGGGCGGCGTGGGGCGCGGCAAGACCTTCCTGGTGGACCTGTTCTACGAAGGCCTGCCGATCCGGCAGAAGCGGCGCATCCACTTCCACCGCTTCATGCGCGACATCCACGACAAGCTGCGCGAGCACGCCGGCCAGGCCGATCCGCTGGCGCGCATCGCCCAGGACTGGAAGGATTCCTTGCGCGTGCTGGTGCTGGACGAGTTCTTCGTCACCGACATCGGCGATGCGATGCTGCTGGGTCGCCTGCTCGAGCGCCTGTTCGCCCAGGGCGTGACCCTGGTGACCACCTCCAACACCGCGCCCGAGAACCTCTACAAGGACGGGCTACAGCGCGAGCGCTTCCTGCCGGCGATCGACCTGCTGGTGCGGCACTGCGTGGTGCTGTACGCCGAAGGCGAGCAGGACTATCGCCTGCGCGCGCTGACCCGCTCGCCGGTGTATCGCGCGCCGCTGGATGCCGACAGCGAGGCCTGGCTGGCCGGGCGCTGGCAGGAGCTGGCCGGCGCCGCGGCGCAGCGCGACGAGATCCAGATCGACGGCCGCTCCATCGCCATGCGGGGTCGCAGCAAGGACCTGGCCTGGTTCGACTTCGCCGAACTGTGCGAGGGCCCGCGCGCGGCCAGCGACTACATCGCGCTGGCGACCGAGTTCCAGACCCTGCTGGTGGGCGGCATCCCGACCTTCGACCGCATGAACGAGGACGCGGCGCGCCGCTTCGTCAACCTGATCGACGAGGTCTACGACCGCCACGTCAAGCTGGTCTGCACCGCGGCGGCCTTGCCAGTCGCGCTGTATGCGGGCACGCGCCTGGCGGGGGCGTTCGAGCGCACCGCCTCGCGGCTGATCGAAATGCAGAGCGCCGAGTATCTGGCGACCGCGCATCGCGGGTAGGGGTTGGGTGCCGTGCGGCTGGGCTGTTGCTGTTGCTTCGGCTGTTGCCGTTGCCTCCCTGTCTGAGCCGTAAAGCACGCCGAGCACCGCAGCAAAGCAGGGCCGAAGAGGCGCCCTGTTTGAGCGAAGCGAGTTTGGGCGCCGTGCCCTGCTTTGCGAGAAGCGCAGGGGACCGACGCGTAGCGTCGGCGTGCGTTTTACCCCCTCTTCGGGGCCCGGCGAGAAGCGGTTTTGCTTCCTTTTGACAAGACAAAAGGAAGTCGCGCCGCAGGCGCGAAAGCTTTGCACTTGGCGCGCCGCAGGCGCGTTGCCTTATTCCTACCAGAGCCAATGCCAGTTCGCTGACCAAACTTGCATTTAATTTGCAAGCAAAACTTGACTGCCATGCAGGCGCTTTTAAAAGCAAAGCTTTCGCACGGCTTCGCCGCGCGAGCTACTTTTGTCTTGTCAAAAGTAGCCAAAACCGCTTCTCGCCGGGACGCGAGCCGCCGCTGCGCGGCGGTCCCCTGCGCTTCTCGGAAGACGGGGCACGGGGCCCAAACTCGCTTCGCTCAAACAGGGCCCCTCTTCGGCCCCGTCTTCCTGCGATGCTCGGCTCGCTTTACGGCTCAGACAGGGAAGCAACAGCAACAGCCGAAGCAAGGCAACGGCCGAAGCAAGGCAACAGCCGAAGCAACAGCAACAGCCGAAGCAACAGCAACAGCTGTGCGTTACTTGCTCGCCACGACCTTGCTCCTGCACGGCGCAAACAGATCCCGCGACCGGTCGTACACCGACGTCTTGACGTCCATCAGCCCCAGCACCGACGAGAACAGGTTGTCGTGGCTGGCCGGCGCATCGGCCTGCTGGCGCAGGCACTGCACGTCCAGCCCCTCGTCGCGGGCGAAGCCGTCGCCGAACCACATCACCATCGGCACGTGGGTCTGCTCGCGCGGGGCGATGGCGTAGGGCACGCCATGCAGGTACAGGCCCTTCTCGCCCAGCGACTCGCCGTGGTCGGAGACGTACAGCAGCGCGCTGTCCACATCGGTGCGCGCGGCCAGCTGGGCGATGGCGCTGGCCAGCACGTGGTCGGTGTAGGTCAGCGCGTTGTCGTAGGCGTTGACGATCTGCTCGCGCGTGCAGAGGCCCAGGTCGGCCTGCTGGCAGGCCGGGGCGAAGCGGGCGAACGCTGGCGGATAGCGGTCGTAGTAGCTCGGGCCGTGGTTGCCCAGCATGTGCAGCACCAGCACGCGGTCGCCGCCCTTGGTCTTGGCCAGCCTGAGCGCGCCGTCCAGGTCCTTGAGCAGGATGCCGTCGAAGCAGCGCGTGCCGTTGCAGAACGCCGGATCGGTCGACTCGGTCACCGACTGGAACGGCAGGCCTTCGCACACGCCCTTGCAGCCGGCCTGGTTGTCGCGCCACACCACGCCGACGCCGGCGTGGTCCAGCACGTGCAGCAGCGACTGGTGGCTGCGGATCCTGGCCTCGTCGTAGTTGGCCCGGCCCCAGGGCGAGAACATGCACGGCACCGAGACCTCGGTGGCCGTCCCGCAGGAGCTGGTATTGGGGAAGTTGATCACCCCGGCCTGGCGCAGCTCCGGGGTGGTGTCGCGCGCGTAGCCGTTCAGTCCCCAGTTCTGCGCGCGGGCGGTCTCGCCGACCACCAGCACCAGCAGGCGCGGCTTGGCGCCCGCCGGGCGCAGCGGCAGCTGCACCGCGTCCAGGCCGATGGGCTGCTTGGGCTGCTTGTCGCCGGGTGGGCCGGCCAGGGTCACGCGCGCCAGCGAGATCATCCAGTTGCCGGGCGCGGCCAGGTAGCGCAGGTCGTGCTGGTTGCGCATCAGCGCCGCCAGCGGCTGGTAGGCGGCCATGGCCGCCAGTGCGCACGCCAGCGCCGCGCCGCCCAGCAGTGCGCCGCGGCGCAGCAGGGCGACCTTCAGCGGGCGCTGGACCAGCTGCACGCGCCACAGCAGCGTCACCGGAATCAGGGCCAGCAGCAGCGGCAGCAGCAGCGAAGGCGTGAGCAGTTCCGAGGATTCGCGCCGGTCGGTCGCCAGCACGTTGCGGACCATGTCCGCGTCCAGGTACAGGCCGAACTTCACCATGAAGTGCGAGGCCGCCGCGGTGACCAGCACGATCACCGTCAGCAGCGGCCGCGCGCTGCGGCGGGTCACCAGCAGGCCCAGCAGCAGCACGTGCAGGCCGACCAGCAGCACCAGGAGCGCCAGCGCCATCGGCCACTGCTGCCTGGGCGAGGTGATCGCCGCCGACCAGAAGCGCGCATTGCTGAAGCAGGCGAAGTACAGGCTGGCCAGCACCACCAGCGCATCGCTGGACAGCAGCGGGCGGCGGCCGAGCCAGGCCGGCAGCCGCAGGCGGGCGTGTGGCGCGCTCAGCTGCACGTTCAAGCCGTGGCGTCCATGCGGGGCAGCATCAGCCGCGCCAGCACCCAGGCCACCGTCCAGCACACCGCCACCGCGGCGATGTCGTGCGAGGCGAAGTGCGCCCCGCGCAGCTGCTGGCTCAGCCCGAACAGCAGGCCCGCGCCCAGCGCCGCCGCCAGGCCGATCCGGCCCCAGCGCGGCCGCACCGCGCCCAGGCCGAAGAACAGCGCCACCCAGCCATAGGCGGCGCTGGCATGCCCGGCCGGAAAGCACTGGCCCGGGCCATAGCCCGCCGGACGCGACTGCAACAGCTCCACGTACGCGTGCGTGCCGCCGTAACGGGCCAGGTCCCAGGGGCAGTCCACGTCGGTCCAAGACTTCATCCACGACACCAGCAGCGGCCCGGCCAGCGAGGCGACCAGCAGATAGTCCAGCGGCCGCCACCAGGCGCGGGTCGAGGGCTCGCGCGACAGCACGATGCGCAGCGCCGCCAGGGTCAGCCAGGCCACCACGTCGGCGCGCTTGCCCCACTGGTGCACCAGCGTCTCGGTCGCCCAGGCGTGCTGCAGCGCCCAGCGCCCGCCTTCCCAGGCGTAGACATGGTCGGCCAGCCACAGATCGCCGCCGGCGCCCTGCAAGAGCGCGATGGCCACGGCCGCCGCACACAGCGGGCCCCACAGCAGCAGATCGGGATGGAAGCGGGCGGCCAACGACGCGCGCGGGCGGGAAACGGCGGGCATCTGCATGGAGGGCGCGCGGTGCAAGGGAAGCGCGGACGATGCTGTGCCGGGTGGTGTCGGAGACATGTCGGAACCTGGCATCCCTGGCAATGGCGTTCAGCGGGCGGAGCATATGGGACAATCGGCCGGCGCGCCCGGACGGCTTTCCGACGCCGGGCCATGCATCATGCGCCCCCTGCCGCCCGCATTCCTGCCGGCGGCCCCCGTGCAAGGATTCTCGCCATGCGGCTGCTGGTGATCGAAGACAATCGCAACCTGGTGGCCAACCTGTTCGACTATTTCGAACCGCGCGGCCATGCGCTGGATGCCGCGCCCGATGGCATCACCGGCCTGCACCTGGCCACCACCCAGGCCTTCGACGCCGTCCTGCTGGACTGGATGCTGCCGCGCATGGACGGGCGCGAGGTGCTGCGCCAGCTGCGCGAGGAGCACGCCAGCGCCGTACCGGTGATCATGCTGACCGCGCGCGACGAGCTGCCGGACAAGGTCGACGGCTTCCGCGCCGGCGCCGACGATTACCTGACCAAGCCCTTCGCCATGCAGGAGCTGGAGGTGCGCCTGGAGGCGCTGCTGGCCCGCGCCGAGGGCCGCAACCGGCGCCGCCTGCTGCAGGTCGCCGACCTGACCCTGGACCTGGCGACGCTGGAGGTGCAGCGCGCCGGCCGCCCGCTGCACCTGTACCCGGCCTGCCGCAAGCTGCTGGAGGTGCTGATGCAGGCCAGCCCCGCCGCGGTGGCGCGCCAGCGCCTGGAGCAGGCGCTGTGGGGCGACGAGCCGCCGGACGGCGACATGCTGCGCTCGCATATCTACGAACTGCGCCGCAGCGTGGACGGGCCGTTCGAGACCAAGCTGATCCACACCCTGCCGCGCGTGGGCTACCGCCTGCACGCCCAGCCCGCGGCGCGCGATGGCGCGTAGATCCTCGCTGCGCGCGCGCCTGCTGCGCTGGGCGCTGGTGTACCTGGTGGTGGTCACCGCCGCGGTGGTCATCGGCGGGGAGATCGTCAACGAGCATGCCGAGCGCCAGGTCTGGCGCTCGCTGATGCGCTCGGACCTGCAGCACTTCGTCGAGCGGCGCCGCGCCGATCCGGGCTACAACTGGATCGACGATCCGGCCGAGCACATGTACTTCCTGCAGCGCGACGCCAACGTGCCGCCGGCGCTGGCCAGGCTCAAGCCCGGGCTGCACGACGACTTCCTCATCGGCGGCATCAAGCACGTGGTGCTGGTGGAGGACACCCAGTTCGGGCGGCTGGCCCTGGCCCTGGACCTGACCCGCTTCGAGGGCGTCGAGGGTTGGGTCACCTTCTCCACGGTGATGACCGCGGCGGTGGCGATCATCATCTTCGGCCTGCTGATGGCCCTCGGCCTGGGCCGGGCGGTGCAGCCGCTGAGCGCGATGGCGCGACAGATCGCCGGGCTGCGCCCGGACGCGACCCAGGCGCGCATCGACGTGCCGGCCGACGCCAGCGAGGAGCTGCGCGTGATCGGCGAGGCGTTCAACGGTTACCTGGAGCGCAATGCGCGCTTCGTCGAGCGCGAGCGCGCCTTCATCGACAGCGCCAGCCACGAGCTGCGCACCCCGGTGGCGGTGATCGCCGGCGCCAACGACCTGGCGCTGGAACACCCGGAACTGCCGCCGGCCGTGCGCGCGCCGCTGCTGCGCGTGCGCCGCACCGCGCGCAAGGTCGAGCAGCTGATCTCGCTGCTGCTGGTGCTGGCCAAGGACCCGTCGCGGCTGACGCGCAACGCCGACCTGGTCGCGCTGCAGGACCTGATCCCCGAGGTGGTGGCCGATCACCAGCACCTGACCGAGGGCCGCGACCTGGAGCTGGTGGTCGCGCCCATGACCGAGTGCGTGATCCACGCACCGCTGGCCATCGTCCAGGCCGCCATCGGCAACCTGCTGCGCAACGCGGTGGAGAACAGCGACCGCGGCCGCATCGAGGTGGGCCTGGAACCCGGCGCCACCGTGGTCATCCGCGACCCCGGGCACGGCATGTCGCCCGAGGAGATCAGCGCCGTCTACAGCCGCATGGCGCGCGGCGGCGGCCGCGACGGCGGCGGCATCGGCCTGGACCTGATCGCCCGCCTGTGCGAACACCTGGGCTGGCAGCTGCGGATCGAGTCGGACCTCGGGCGCGGCACGGTGGCCCGGCTGCGGTTCTGCGCGGAAGATTAGTTTGGCGGCGCCACCGGCGCTGCGGCAGGAAGCCAACCTGCGTGGTGGGGGCCGCCATGGCGGCTCCCCACAAAGCACGAGCGTGGCAAAGCCTCAACACAGTCGTTCCCGCCGACGCGGGAACCCAGCGCCTTGAGCCCTCGCGCGAAGTCCCTGGATTCCCGCCTCCGCGGGAATGACGGCAGGAAGTGGCTGGCGGCTGTCAGCCAGCGCCCCTGTGGAAGCGGCCCTCGTGGCTTTCAGGGCCAGTGGCTGCGCTGGGCTTCCCCGGGAGAGCCCATCGCCGGCATGCCGGCTCCCACCACGAGCGCGGCGCTGTCAGCCGGCGCCTTCGTGGGAGCCGCCACGGCGGCGCTGGGGCTTTCCCGACGCCGCTCAGTACACTGGCCGCCGGGCGCGCCGTCCGCGCGCAGCACATCCTAAGGAACACGATGATTTCAGGCTGGGTCCTGTTGGGGATTTCCGTCGCCTATGCCGCGGTGCTGTTCGGCGTGGCGTGGCTGGGGGACCGCTATCGGCTGTATCCCAACCTGCGCTGGCTGCGCCCGATGATCTACTCGGCGGCGCTGGCGGTGTACTGCTCGTCGTGGACCTTCTATGGCGCGGTGGGAACGGCGGTGCGCCACGGGCTGAGCTACCTGCCGATCTACCTGGGCCCGCTGCTGCTGATGCTGTTCGCCTGGCGCATGATCGAGCGGCTGGCGCTGTTGGCGCGCAGCCACAACATCGTGTCCATTTCCGACTTCATCTCCTCGCGCTACGGGCGCTCGCGCCGGCTGGCCGCGCTGGTAACGCTGATCGCGCTGTTCGGCGTCATCCCCTATCTGGCCCTGCAGTACAAGGCCGTGGCGATGAGCCTGGGCGTGCTGACCGGGCACAACCCGGAGACGACCGGCTTCTTCCACGATCCGGCGCTGTACGTGGCGCTGCTGATGGCGCTGTTCGCCGCGCTGTTCGGCACCCGCCAGGTCGATGCCACCGAGCACCACCACGGCATGATGGCCGCCCTGGCGCTGGAGTCGGTGGTCAAGCTGGTGGCGCTGGTGGCCGTGGGCCTGGTGTCCTGGCAGTGGTTGAGCGCGCGCGACCAGCCGCTGGGCGAGGCGGCGCGCACGCTGTTCGAAAGCCAGCCGCCGGCCGGCTTCCTCACCCAGACGCTGTTGGGCTTCCTGGCCATCCTGTGCCTGCCGCGCCAGTTCCAGGTGGCGGTGGTCGAATGCGGCGACGTGGGCGACGTGCGCCGCGCGCGCTGGATGTTCGGCGCCTACCTGGTGATCATCTCGCTGATGGTGGTGCCCATCGCCACCGCCGGGGTGGAGCTGTTCGGCGGGCACGGCGCGCAGGCCGGCGACACCTTCGTGCTGGCCCTGCCGCTGGCCATCGGCCAGGACAAGCTGGCCATGGCCGCCTACATCGGCGGCTTCTCGGCCGCTACCGGCATGGTGATCGTGGCCAGCATCGCGCTGGCGACCATGATCAGCAACGACCTGGTCATGCCGATCCTGCTGCGCCGCGGCTGGGGCGAGCGCCACGACGCGGCCGACGTGGCCACGCGCGTGCTGTGGGTGCGCCGGGTCACCATCCTGGTGCTGGCGCTGTGCGCCTACGCCTACCACCGCGGCAGCAACGGCGACAGCACGCTGGCCAGCTACGGCCTGATCGCCTTCGCCGCGGTCGCGCAGTTCGCCCCGGCGCTGATCGGCGGGCTGTACTGGCGCGGCGCCAGCAAGCGCGGCGTCGAGCTGGGCATGGCGGCGGGCTTCGCGGTATGGGGCTACACGCTGCTGCTGCCGACGCTGTCGGCTTCGGGCTGGCTGGGGCCGGAGTGGCTGGAGACCGGGCCGTTCGGCATTTCCTGGCTCAAGCCGCAGCAACTGTTCAACCTCAGCGGCTGGGACCCGCTCACCCACGGCACGTTCTGGTCGCTGCTGCTCAACACCGGCACGATGATGCTGGTCTCGGCGCGCTGGCGGCCCTCGCTGGACGAGCGCCTGCGCATCGTGCCGTTCCTGGACCCGTACGCGCAGCGGCGCGCGCTGATCGCCAGCGAGTGGCCGGGCAACGTGCGCGTGGCCGACCTGATGTCGCTGGCCCAGCGCGTGGTCGGCGAACGCCACGCCTCGCGCGCCTTCGCCGAGCAGGCGCGCGAGTTGGGCCGCGAGCTCAAGCTCGACGCCAACGCCGACCGTGCCTGGGTGCAGTTCACCGAGCGCCTGCTGGCCTCGGCCATCGGCGCGGCGTCGGCGCGGCTGGTGCTGACCAGCGTGCTGCGCGGCTCGGGCATGGAGCTGGGCGAGGTGGTGGCGGTGCTGGACGAGGCCGGTCAGGAGCTGCGCTTCAACCGCGAGATCCTCTCCTCCACGCTGGAGAACATCAGCTCGGGCGTGAGCGTGGTCGATCCGGAGATGCGCCTGGTCGCCTGGAACCGCCGCTACCAGACCATGTTCGGCTATCCCGAGGGCATGCTCTACGTCGGCCGCCCGGTCGCCGACCTGATCCGCTACAACGCCGAGCGCGGCGAGCTGGGCGAGGGCGATGTCGAGGAGCAGATCGCCAAGCGCATCGGCTACATGCGCGCCGGCAGCCCGCACGTGTTCGAGCGCACGCGCAGCGACGGCCAGGTGATCGAGATGCGCGGCCAGCCGCTGCCCGGCGGCGGCTATGTCACCAGCTACAACGACGTGACCGAGTTCAAGCGCGTCGAGCTGGCGCTGCTGGAGGCCAACGAGAACCTCGAACAGCGCGTGGCCCAGCGCAGCGAGGAGGCCGAGTCGGCGCAGCAGTCCAAGTCCCGCTTCCTGGCGGCGATCAGCCACGACGTGCTGCAGCCGCTCAACGCGGCGCGGCTGTTCACCTCGGCCCTGCGCGAGAGCGGTGGCGACGCGGCCGAGCAGGTGCGCCTGGCCGAACGCGTGGACGCCTCGCTGCGCGCGGCCGAGGAGCTGCTCGACGGCCTGCTGGACGTCTCGCGCATGGACCACAACCGCCTGCGCGCGGAACTGACCGACTTCGACGCGGCCGAGGTCATGCGCGAGCTGGCCGCGCAGTACGCGCCGGTGGCCGCCGGCCGCGGCCTGCAGCTGCGCGTGCACGTGCGCGACCGCGCCCCGGTGCGCAGCGATCGCCGCCTGCTGCGCCGGGTGCTGCAGAACTTCATCGCCAATGCGCTGCGCTACACCCGCTCGGGCCGGATCGTGCTGGGCATGCGCGGCCGCGGCGCGCAGCTGGAGCTGCAGGTGTGGGACACCGGCCCGGGCATCCCGCCGCAGCACATGCGGCAGATCTTCGACGAGTTCCAGCGCTACCAGCAGCCCTTCGACTGGGGCGAGCAGGGCCTGGGGCTGGGCCTGTCGATCTGCCAGCGCATCTCGCGCGTGCTGGACGCGCCGCTGGACGCGCGCAGCAACGTCGGCAAGGGCAGCATGTTCTCCATCACCGTGCCGCGCGCGGCCAGCATCAGCGCCCGTCCGGCGGTGCCGCGACGCATGCCGGCCAGCGACTCGCTGACCGGCCTCAAGGTGCTGTGCGTGGACAACGACCAGGAGATCCTGGACGGCATGCGCGTGCTGCTGGGCCGCTGGGGCGTGAACGTGGTCACCGCCGCCACCGTCGATGCGGCGCTGGAGCGCGTGGTGGCCGAGGCGCCGGCGGTGATGCTGGTCGACTACCACCTGCACGACCGCCTGGAAGGCCTGGACACCCTGGACGCGCTGCGCGCCGCCAGCCCGGGCCCGATCGCCGGCGCGCTGCTGACCGCCGATGGCCGCGACGAACTCAAGGCCGAGGCGCGCGAGCGCGGCTATCGCCTGCTGACCAAGCCGGTCAAGCCGGCCTCGCTGCGCGCCTTCCTGGCCGCGCACGGCGCCGCGGCGCGCTGAATCGCGCCTTCGCATGTCGGCGCCGACTGACAGCGCCGACATGCGCGGCCGGGCTAGGCTCGCGGTCCCACGTCGCTTCGGATCCCGCATGCGCGCCGCGCCCGACCCGTCCACCACCGCGCTGGGCGACCAGCTGCAACAGGCCATCGACCAGCTGCCGCCGGACCAGCTCAGCCTGGACGCGCTGCTCGACCAGTTCGGGCCGCAGGGACTGCTGCTGCTCACCGCGCTGCTGACGCTGGTGTTCCTGATCCCGGTGTCGATTCCCGGGGTGAGCACGGTGTTCGGCGCCGGCATCCTGCTGGTGGGCGTGTGCCGCCTGCTGCGCCGCCCGCTGTGGCTGCCGGCGAAGCTGCGCGCGCGCCAGCTGCCGGCCGACCGGCTGCGCAGCGCGCTGGGCCGCGGCATGGTCTGGGTGGGGCGGCTGCAGAAGATCAGCCGTCCGCACCGGCTGCCCGCGCTGGTCGATTCGCGCCCGGCCGAGACGGTCAACGACGCCGGCCTGGTGCTGGGCGCGCTGCTGCTGATGGCGCCGTTCGGCTTCGTGCCGTTCTCCAACACCCTGCCGGCGCTGGCGATCCTGCTGCTGGCCATCGGCCTGATGCAGCGCGACGGTGTCGCGGCGCTGTTGGGCCATCTGATGAATCTGGCCAGCATCGTCTACTTCGGCGTGCTGATCGGCGGCGGCGGGCTGGCGCTACGTGAGGCGTTGCAGCGGCTGGCGGGCTAGCCGGGCCTAGTGGTCGACCTGGCCGCGGTATTTCTTCTCCCCGGCCTCCACTGCCAGCTGCGCGACCTGACCGTCGGCGGTCTTGCCGAGCAGGTTCTCCCTCGGAGGGAGCGGGCAGGTCGCATACGCGGTGTAGGCGCAGGGCGGGTTGTAGGCGCGATTGAAGTCGATGAGCACCGTGCCGTCGGCCGCCACCGGTCCGGTGCGCAGGAAGCGCGCGTTCGGATACGTCGTCTTGCCGCTGGTGCCGTCGCGGAAGATGAAGTTCAGGCTCTTGCTCGGGTCGCCGAGGGCCTGCAGGCGCCAGGTCTTGCCGTTCTTCTCGAACTCCACATAGCCCGGATTCGGCGTGTCGGTGACGTTGCCGATGATGTTGGCGATCGGCAGCGTGGTGCCCGGCGGATTGGGATGGAACCTGGCCTTGATCGCCCAGGCCGGGTTGGCCGGATAGAAATCCACCCCCGCGAAGTTCAGCCGTGTCGGCGCGTCGGCATGACGCACGCGCAGCGCCAGCCGGTCGGCGCGCTTGATCAGGCTGATCTTGCCCTTTCCGCCGTCGTACACCAGCTGGGTGCCGCCATCGTGGCCCTCGGGCGCGAGCGCGATCTCATGGTCCAGCGGCTTGCCGTCCACGGTGATCGCGGCCGCCTTGGCCGGGGTGAAGTAGACGGTCTGTCCGCGCTCCTCGATCACGCCCAGCGTGGCCGGCGCGATCGCCAGCTTGATGCGGTTGCCGTCCGCGCCGCCCACCGACTGTTTGCCCGGCTCGATCCAGTGCAGCCCGATCACGCTGGGCCAGCCGTCGGGCTTGCGCAGCCCGGTGGCATAGTCCTGCTCGAATTTGGCCTGCGCCTGGGCGAAGGCGCTTGCGTTGGGCTGGCCGGACGCGGCGCCCGGCTTGGGAAGGTCGGCCGCCCAGGCGCCGGTGCCGGACAGCAGCGCGATGAGCAGGCCGGCGGCGAGTCGCCTGGGCGCGGGATGCGAAGTCTTCACGAGGGTGCTCCGTTGAGGGAAGAGGCGGGCGCTCACCAGGTGGCGCCCACGTTGAGGTAGAGATAGCGGCCGTAGTCTTCGTACAGCGCGGCCAGATAGTTGCCGCCGGCGTCCAGCGGCGGATCCTTGTCGAACAGGTTGCGCGCGCCGACCTCGACGTAGCTGCCCGCCAGCGCGCCCAGGCTGAAGCCCTTCTTCAGCGACAGCGTCCACAACTGGGTGGCATCGACCTTTTGCGGCGCGGTGCTGGCCACGAAGCTGTAGGCCGCGCTGGTGACGCTGCCGATGTAGTTGTCGCGCAGGCGCACCGTCCAGTCGTCCCGATGCCAGATCAGCGCCGCGCTGCCGCGCCACTCCGGCTTGGCGCCCTCCAGGCCGACCTGGTTGTAGGCGGCCAGCGTGGCGGGGTCGACGATGTTCACCAGCACGCCGCTGGCGATCGCGCCGGCGATGGCCTTGACCTGCGGCAGCGGCTCCTGCGAGTAGCGCTTGAGCTGGCTGACGTTGACGGTGAACGTCCAGTCGCCCCAGGCCGTGCCGCGCTTGCGCCAGCTCAGGTCGTAGTCGATGCCGCGGGCGGTGAGCGGGTTGCCGTTGGCGTAGTAGGTCTTGACGTACTGCAGCGCGCCGACCGGGGCGATGCCGGAGCCGGCGAACTGGGCCGCGTCCTCGGCAGTGGGGTCGAGCCGGACGACGTTGGGACTGCCGCCCTGACCGCTGGTGCGCAGATAGGCGTCGTAGAGCAGTTCGTTGGTCCCGCCGAGCGCGCTGATCGGGTTGTCGATCCGGATCTGCCAGGCGTTCACGCCCAAGTTCAGCCGGCCGGCCGCGTCGGGCAGGAACGCCGGCTCGAACACGAACCCGTACGAGTACTGCTTGCTGGTCTCCGGCTTGATGCTGCCCTTGTCGAACACCGTGCCGGTGTCGATGTTCGTGGACAGCGGCGCCAGCAGCACCGCGCCGCTCGTGGCGCTGGTGCAGGCGCTGTAGCTGGCGTAGGCGCCGCGCTTGACCAGCGCATCGCAGCGGATCAGGTCGGTCGTACTGCCGCCGCGCCAGATGGTCCCGGAGTTGGCCAGCTCCAGCGCGGGCGCGTGGAAGCCGCCGCTCACCGAGCCGCGCAGCAGCAGGCCGTCCACCACGTTCCAGGCCAGCGCCAGCTTCGGCTTGGCCACCGAGCCGGCGTCGTTGTAGTCCTCGTAACGGCCGGCGACCTGCAGATCGATGGCCTTGACCAGCGGAATGCCCAGCTCGGGCGAGACCAGCGGCACGGCGAGCTCGGCGAAGACGGACTTCACCGTGCGGCTGGCGCTGATGTCGTCGGAATAGCTGGTCAGGAACACGTTGCTCGAGTTGACGTTACCCGTATACCAGTCGAGGTACTGGACGGTGCCGTCGACGTTCGCGTCGCGGTCGTCCTTGGCGGTCTCGCGGCGAAGCTCCACACCCGCGGCCACGCCGATCTCGCCCGCGTACCAGCGCAGCGCATCGGGCCGATCGACCTTGAAGTCCCACGAGGCCAGCGTGGTGGTGCCGATGCGCGTGGTCCAGCCCAGGATGCCGGCCAGGTCGGAGGGCGTGGCGTCGCCCCAGCTCGGATGCGACGGGTCGCCGCCATTGAAGGGGTTGTAGGCGTCGGCGGTGGTCTTGTTCAACGCCGCGACGAACTGATTGAACAGGCCGTTCTGCTGGCTGTCGACCACGCGGGCACGCGCGTACAGGACGGCGCTCTCCCAGTTCCAGCCGCCCTCGGTGCTGCCGCGCACGCCGGTCAGCACCCGCACTTCCGAGTTGTCGTCCTTCAGGCGCTGCACGGGCTCGTCGACCAGCTGGTAGTTGGTCAGGCGGATCGCGCTGGCGCCGGCCGCGGCGGCGGCGGCGCGCAGGGACGCGGGAACCCAGTACGCGTTGGTGTCGACGTACACGTAGTTGGGCACCGTGGAGCTCAGCACCGAGTTCGGGCCGCCGGAGAAGCGCGATTCGGACTTCGCACGGTAGTAGCCCAGTTCGCCGAAAAGCTGGGTCGTCTGGCTCAGATCGAAGTGCGCGCTCGCGTAGACGTTGGCCTTGTCGACCGAGGGCTCCTGGGTGATGCCTGGCGCGGCCGAGGTGTCGTAGCGCAGCGAGGTCGGAACCGAACTGGCGCGGCGCAGGGTGCCGGTGGTGTCGACGTAGTACGGCTGGCCCAGCGTCGCGACCGAGCCGTCGGCGTTCTTCCTGACCAGCGTGAACTGACCCCAGGGCGTGTAGGTGCTCAGTCCACCGGCGGTGCCGTTGGGATCGGGCACCGCGCGGCCGTCCTCGGCGATGCTGCGCCGGGCCGTCGCGGTATAGGCCTGGTCGCTGTTGAGCAGCTTGCTCTGGTGCGAGGCGCCGTAGAGCAGGCTGACGTTGCCGCGCCCCTCGGCGAAGTCGCTGCCCCAGTAGCCGTCGAGCGACCGGGTCGAACGGCTGGTGCCCTCGGCGTGGCCATAGCCCAGTTCGACCCCGCCGCCGTTGAGGTTGCTGGGCAGGACCAGGTTGACCACGCCGGCCACCGCATCGGAGCCGTACACGGCCGCGGCGCCATCGAGCAGCACGTCCAGGCGGTCGAGGCCGAAGGTGGGGATCGCGTTGGCGTTGTAGGAAGGCGTGTTGCCGCTGAGCGGGTACTGAACCGTGCGGCGACCATCGACCAGCAGCAGCGTGTACTGCGAGCCGATGTTGCGCAGGTTGATCGAGGCCACGTCGCCGCGCGCATAGTTCTGGTTGCGGCCGGCATTGACGGTCTTCTGGGTGAAGGCCACATCGCCGAACTGCGGCAGGTTGCGGAACAGCTCATCGCCCTTGGTCGCGCCGGTCGAGTCGATCTGCTCCTTGCTCACGCTGACCACCGGCAGCGCCGCCTGCGCGCCACCGCCGGCGATCTGCGAGCCCACCACGGACACCTTGTCCAGCGTCTTGCTGTCGCCGTGCTGCGGCACGTCGGTCGTTTGCGCCGTCGCGTCCTGCGGCTTGGTGTCGCGCTCGGTGGTGTCCTGCGCATGCAGCGTGCCGCTGCAAAGCAGTGCGCACAGCGCCAGCGACAACCGGGATCGAGCGCGCGTCTCCAGCACGAGCGGGTTTGGAGAATGACGATGCGGCTGCACGCGGCGCCCTGTGTCGGTGAAGGGGAGCAGCAGCCTGAACAGCGTTCATCGGTTTGCGAAATGCGGATTTATTCGCTGCTTATGCCGGCGCAAGGAGCGGTTGCCGATGAAAGGGTGAGGCGTTTCCACATGGCCGATCGGCATGAGGGGAGACGGGCGTTGTCAGTGAAGATGCACGCTCTTTGTCCATCCGAAGCGTCAGCCCATGCCCACTGTTTCGTCCAAGCTCCTTATCGGCGCCGTCCTGGCGCTGTCATCGTTGCTGTCCGTATCGCCGGCCCGCTCGGCGGAGAGCGACCAGCCCCTGCGCGATTATCTGAAGGACAAGGCGCAGGCCATTTCGGCCCTGCAGCAGCAGGACGCCGCACCCACGCGCCTGCATGCGCATGTGATCGCCGAAGGCCGCTCGGGCGTGCGCCGGTTGCGCGTTGGCGACAGGGAACAGTTCCAGTGGCTGAGCGACAGCCCGCGCCAGGGCGCCGGCTTCAACCTGGCGCCCGGCTCGTGGGAATCGCTGGTGGCGATGCTGTCCAGCGCGGTGGCCGACGAATACATCGTCCAGGCCGCCGTGCGTGGCGTGCCGCTGGATGCGTTGGACATCGTGTTCACCAGTATCCCCGAGCGCAAGAACGCCAACCTCAGCTATCCCAACAACCTGTCCTACGTGGCCTACATCCAGTCGCCGGCATCGGATGCGGAGCTTCAGGCGTTGAAGGCCGCCGTCCACGCCAACTCCTCGGTCATCGACCTGGTGACGCAGCCGCACCAGGTCAGTCCGCTGACGATCCACTACCAGCAGACCCCGGCCCAGCGCGCGCCCAATACGCAGCCGGGCCTGCGCGAGTTCATCCTCGAAGACCAGGTGCCGGTGACCAAGGGCACGCTGACGTCCAGCAAGCCGCGCGGCGAGGCGCAGGCGCCGCGCACCCTGATCGCGCACACGCGGGTGGAGCCGCATACCGGCCTGCGGCAGACCTGGCTGGGCGACGACGGCTACTTCAGCGCGCTCCACGACAGTGCGCCCGGCCTGCTGGGTCGCGGCCTGGCGCCGACCGTGGAAGAGAATCTGCTGGGCGTGGTGACCACCTGCCCGACGCACATCTTCGAGATCCAGGCGGCCGCCCGCGGCGTGCTGCTGGACAAGCTCGAACTCACCGCCGATGCCGAGCTCAGTCCGCGCTTCGGCAGGAACGCGAAGTCACCGGCGCGCTATGGCTACATCACCTATCAGGTCGACGTCGCTTCGCCGAATTCGCGGGCGGACATCGATGCGTTGGCCAAGGCGGTGGAGGACACCTGCCCGCTGTACAACCTGGTCAAGGATTCTCAGAAGCTGGAAGGCCGGATCGTGCATGGGCCTTATGTGGCTGGGGCCAGGGGATAAGGCAGTTGGGGCGTCATCGTGAGGGGACCCAAGTCCCCTTGCGTTAGCGGCACGATCGCTGTTGCTCTCGCTGCTCTCGCTGCTCTCGCTGCTCTCGCTGCTCTGGCGAGCAAGTACGCGTCGGCGTTGAACGTCGAGCCTAAAAGCAAAGCTTTCGCACGGCTTCGCCGCGCGAGCTACTTTTGTCTTGTCAAAAGTAGCCAAAACCGCTTCTCGCCGGGACGCGAGCCGCCGCTGCGCGGCGGTCCCCTGCGCTTCTCGGAAGTCAGGGCACGTCGCCCAAACTCGCTTCGCTCAAACAGGGCGACTCTTCGGCCCTGACTTCCTGCGATGCTCGGCTCGCTTTACGGCTCAGACAGGTAAAGCAAAAGCTCTTGAGCAACAGCAACAGCAACAGCAACAGCAACAGCAACAGCAACAGCAACAGCAACAGCAACCGCAACCGCAACAGCAACCGCAACCGCAACCGCAACCGCAAAGGCAGCCGCAACAGCAAAAGCGAACGCTAGGCGGCTCAGGCTGTTGCCGGTTCCGGGGCGCCCTCGCGCAGCAGGGCGTAGACCGGGTCGGTGTCGGGGCGCACGCCGTGCCAGACCTCGAAGCTCTCGGCGGCCTGTTCGACCAGCATGCCTAGCCCGTCGACGATGGTGCGCAGGCCGGCGGCGCGGGCCCAGGCCAGGAAGGGGATGGCCACCTCGCCATAGTTGAGGTCCACCGCGCCGGTCATGTCGTTGCACAGGGCGAAGGGCAGCGACAGCGGGGCGCCGGCGTCGCGGCCGGCCGAGGTGGCGTTGATGACCAGTTCGAAGTCGCCGATGCCGGCCAGGTCTTCCCAGTAGCGGGTATGGGCGCGGCCGGGTTCGCCCAGCGCGTCGGCCAGGGCGTCGGCACGCTCGGGGCTGCGGTTGACGATGACCAGCTCGCGCACGCCGGCTTCCAGCAGCGCCGGGGCCACGCCGCGCGCGGCGCCGCCGGCGCCCAGCAGCAGGGCGCGGCGGCCGCGCAGGTCCAGGCTGTGGCGGCCGGTGAGGTCGCGCACCAGGCCGGCGCCGTCGGTGTTGTCGCCGTACCACTGGCCCTCTTCCAGGCGCAGGGTGTTGACCGCGCCGGCGATGCGGGCGCGCTCGCTCAGGCGCGTGCAGGCGGCGAAGGCGGCCTGCTTGTGCGGCACGGTGACGTTGGCGCCGCGGCCGCCGCTGGCGGCGAAGAGGTCCAGGGCGGCGGGCAGCGCACCCGGCTCGACGTCCAGGCCGACGTACTCCATCGCGATGCCGGTCTGGCGGGCGAAGGCGGCGTGGATCTGCGGGGAGGGCGACTTGGCCACGGACCGGCCAAACAGCGCGTAACGACTCATGCGGGCACTCGGATGGGACGACGAACGCCTAGTGTCCCATGCCGGGCTTCAACGCGGCATGGCGCCGGCCGCCGCGCGGGCCGTGCGCAGGAAGCCGACCGCCAGCAGGCACAGGCCCACCACCGCGATCACGCCCAGGCCCATGTGGATCACGCCGATCACCACGCCGGCGTGCTGCAGGCTGCCGCCGCCGGCCAGGGTGCGCTGCAGCAGCAGGGTCTGGCCCACGCTCACGCCCAGCGCGCCCACCTGACCGAGCAGCATCAGCGCCGCGCCCCAGCGCACCAGCGCACGGCCAGGCACGCGCGGGGCGATCAGCGCCACCAGCAGTGCGAACGCGGTGGCGCAGACCAGGGGCAGGCCGAGCAGCGCCTGCAGGGCCATGCCGGCGCTCATGGCGTCAGCCGCGCTGGCGCAGCACGCGGGCCGCGTCCAGGGCGAAGTAGGTCAGCACACCATCGGCGCCGGCGCGCTTGAAGCCGACCAGCGATTCCATCATCACCGCCTCGCCATCCAGCCAGCCATTGGCCGCGGCGGCCTTGAGCATCGCGTACTCGCCGCTGACCTGATAGACGAAGGTCGGGCGGCGGAAGGTGTCCTTCACCCGGCGCAGCACGTCCAGATACGGCATGCCCGGCTTGACCATGACCATGTCCGCGCCTTCCTCCAGGTCCAGCGCGATCTCGTGCAGCGCCTCGTCCAGGTTGGCCGGGTCCATCTGGTAGGTGAACTTGTTGCCCTTGCCCAGGTTGCCGGCGCTGCCGACCGCGTTGCGGAACGGGCCGTAGAAGGCGCTGGCGTACTTGGCCGAGTAGGCCATGATCTTGGTGTGGATGAAGCCTTCGGCTTCCAGCGCGCCGCGGATGGCGCCGATGCGTCCGTCCATCATGTCGCTGGGCGAGAGGATGTCCACGCCGGCGGCCGCGTGCGAGAGCGACTGCTTGACCAGCGCCTCGATGGTCGCCTCGTTGAGGATGTAGCCGGTCTCGTCGATCAGCCCGTCCTGGCCATGCGTGGTGTACGGGTCCAGCGCCTGGTCGGTCATCACGCCCAGCTCGGGGAACCGGCTTTTGAGCGCGCGGATCGCGCGCTGGATGATGCCTTGCTCGTCCCAGGCCACGCGGCCGTCGTCGGTCTTGGCGGCCGGGTCGGGCACGCCGAACAGGTCCAGCACCGGCACGCCCAGCTCCAGGGCCTGCTCGCCCACACGCAGCAGTTCGTCGATCGACAGCCGCTCCACGCCGGGCATGGACGGCACCGGGATGCGGCCTTCGCCCTCGTGGACGAACACCGGCAGGATCAGGTCGTTGGTGGTCAGGGTGTGCTCGCGCATCAGGCGGCGCGAGAAATCGTCGCGGCGCATGCGGCGCGGACGGTGGGCGGGGTAGGCCATACGGGAAGAACTCCAGCGTCAACCCGACAAGGATACGCCCCCGCGCCGCGCGGACCGGCGCGGCGTGGGGGCGATCAGGTCAGGACGAAGCGTTGCGGCTGCAGCGGCGCCGGCAGCGCGGTCTCGCCCAGCGCCGCCCGCAGCTCGATCTCCACGGTCCGGGTCAGCGCGTCCAGCGGCAGGTCGTTGTCGGCGCGGCCGAAAGGGTCTTCCAGCTGGTCGCCCAGCGCGTCCAGGCCGAACATCGCATAGGCCATCAGCATCGACAGCAGCGGCGTGGCCCAGCCTAGGGCCTGCCCTCCACTCCCGAGTAGGCCGCGCCGCCCTTGCGCGTGCCCGGGGCAAGGAAGCGGGAGGGAGTGGACGTCCGTCCACGACCGAGCAATGACGCTGTCCCGGGTGCGCGCAAGGGCGGCCCTTCGGGTTGGCGCTGCAAGGCCGCCATCTTCGCGCCGCGCGGCTTGGCCTGACGGCCAGTCAAGCCTGCGCCACGCGGCGCAAACCTGACGGCCTTGCAGCGCCAACGCGGCCTACTCGGGAGTGGAGGGCAGGCCCTATCGCCGGCCAGGCCGAACGGCAGCAGCGTGCAGAACAGCAGCGCGGTGCGATGCAGCAGCAGCGTGTAGGCGAACGGCAGCGGCGTGCCGTGGATGCGCTCGCACGCGGCCTGCACCTCGCCCAGGCCGGCGACGGGCGCGGCCAGGCTCGGATACAGCAGCGGATGGACCTGCTGATCGTGAAGGGCCTGGCCCAGCCGGCGGCTCATCCAGCCCAGCACCGCGTCGGTCGGGTTGGGCGCGGCGGCGATGGCGGCGGCCGGCTCGGCCGGCAGCCAGGGCGCGGCCGCGGCCGATACCTGGCCGCCGCGCAGGCGGGCGTTGAGGGCATGCGTGAAGCCGATGGCCGCGCGCAGCAATTCGATGCGCAGCTCCGGCGCCTGCGCCAGCAGGGCGTCGGTCTGCCGCGCCAGCGCGCGGGTGTGGACTAGCAGCGCGCCCCACTGCTTGCGGCCTTCCCACCAGCGCTCGTGGCAGGCGCTGTTGCGGAAGCCCAGGAACAGCGACAGCGCGATGCCGATCAGGGTGAAGGGCGCGACGGTGATCTGCGCGAACGCCGGCGGATGCCGCTGGGCGAACCACGACGCCAGGCACGCCACCGCGCCGACGAACAGCAGCCGCGGCGCCACCAGCGGCAGGATCGAGCCGCGCGTCAGGTACAGCAGCTGCCAAGTGGTGGGGCGTGGACGCAGGATCATGCGAAGGGGGACAGGAAAACCGGACAGGCCATGATCGCCCCGACGCCCGCGCGGCGCCACGCGCCGCCTGGGACGTTGCGGTTCAGCGCGCGCCGTGGATCATGCCGGCCTGGAGGGCCGTCCTCGCCCATTGCCGGAGTTTCGACCATGTCCAAGCGCGCCCTGTTCCTCGCCCCGCTGCTGCTCAGCCTGGCCGCCTGCGCCGGCACCACCAAGGTGATGCTGTCCTCGCCCCGCCCGCCGGTGGACCCGGCCACCGTGCGCGTCTACACCGCCGTGCCGCCCGGCGCGGTGCAGATCGCCCAGCTCGAGGCGCAGAGCGCGGTCGGCTTCGGCACCCAGGGCCAGACCGACGCGGCCATGCGCCGGCTCAAGAACGAGGCCGCCAAGCTCGGCGCCAATGGCGTGGTGCTGATCGGCGCCGGCGCCGGCGGGCGCTCGCCGGTGGGCCTGTCGGTCGGCGGCGGCAGCTATGGCGGCCACGTCGGCGGCGGGATCGGCATCGGCATTCCCACCCAGCAGAAGCAGGCCAACGGCGTGGCGATCTACGTCCCGCCGGGCGCCGAGCACGCGGCCGAGATGGCGCCCGCCACGCCCTGACCCAAGGCCCTAGCGCGGAAGGTGCGCCAGCACGTTGAGCAGGTGTCCGGCCGGATCGCGCACGAAGAAGCGCCGCACGCCCCAGGGCTCGTCGGTCAGCGGATACGCGACCGGCGCACCCAGGGCCTGCACCCGCGCATAGGCGCCGGCCACATCGTCCACCTCGATCGACAGCTGCGGCACCGGCGCGCCGCTGCCGCCTTCGCTGGCCAGCGAGACCTGGGGCGTCATGGTCGCCGCGTCGCTGGCCAGGGTGACGATCCAGCCATGGTCCATCGCGATCTCCAGATCGAACACCGTCCGATAGAACGCCGCCAGCCCGGCCGGGTCGGAGGTGACCAGGTTGGCGACCACGCGGCGCACGACCGGCGGCTTCACGGCGCGGCCTTGTCCGCGTACCGCGGAACGAACTGCGTGCGCACCGCCTCGGCCAGCTGATCGGGCGGCAGCAGGCCCTGGTCGAGCAGGAAGTCGTTGAACGCCTGCCGGTCGAACTTTGGCCCCAGCGCCAGTTCGGTCTGCATGCGCAGCTCCAGGATCCGGCTGTAGCCGTAGAAGTAGCTGCCGGCCTGGCCGGGTGCGTTGAAGGTGTAGCGGTCCAGCTCCTGGCGCGCCATCGCCGGCGACAGGCCCACGTCGTTCTCCAGCACCAGGCGCGCGCGCTCGCGGTCGATAAGGCCCAGGTTGAGCATCGGGTCCAGCATCGCGCGCGCCGCGCGCAGCAGGCGGAACTGCAGCGCGATCATCTGCCCCTCGGCCGGCTCGTAAGGCACCATCTCGGCCTCGGCGTACAGCGCCCAGCCCTCGACGTTGACCGAGTTGAACGCGAACAGCGTGCGCGCCAGCGACAGGCCGCGTTCGACCATCGCGGCGAACTGCAGGTCGTGGCCCGGGCGGCCCTCGTGCGCGCTCAGCGTCCAGGCCGCGGCGGCGAAGTTGAAATCGTCGTAGCGGCTGCCGGCGTCCTGGCCATCGGCCGACGGGTTACCGATGGGCAGCACGAACTGGCCCTGCTGGCCGGTGTTGCCCACCAGCGGCGGCGGCAGGTAGTGCGGCGCGGGCGAGGCGGCGCTCTCGGCGGCCGAGCCCAGCCGCATCTGCAGCGGCCGCTTGGGCACGGTGACGATGCGCTCGCGCTTCATGATCGGGTCGATCCGGTCGATCACATCGCGGTAGTGCGCCTCCAGTTGGTCGTTGGCGATGGTGCCGCGCTTGAGCGCCTTGACCACCGCGCGGTAGTCGGTGTCGCGCAGCCCCTGCGCCTTGGCCACCTGCGGCGCCAGCTGCTGCATGGCCGCGCGGGTCTCCATGAACTCCACCTGCGCGCGCTGCATCAGCTGCTGCGGATCGATGTCGATGCCGACCTGCTTGAGCTGGAAGGCGTACAGCTGCGGCGGCAGGCGCGTGTCGGTGCGCGCCTTGGGCAGCACGGTGCTACGGGTCCAGTCGGCGTAGGCCTTGAGCTCGGCGGCCATGCGCGCCAGCGCCGGCTCGGCGCCGGCGATCTTGTACTCGACGAACAGCTCGCGGATGCCGTCGATGTAGGTGTCCACGTTGGACAGGGCGCGCTCGACCTCGAGCCTGGTCGGCGGCAGCAGCGCCGGGTTGGCCAGCTTCTCCTCGTAGCGCTGGCGCGCGAGCGTGGTGAACGGCGTGCTGCCCGGGGTCAGGCCCACGTAGGCCTTCAGCCGGTCCAGCGCCTTGGCCCGGCGCGCGGGCGGCACCTGGTCGGAGAGCAGGTTGTTGATGCCGTTGAACACCGACTGCGGCGCGTCGACCCAAGGCAGCAGCAGGTCCTCGTTGAGCTGGCTGCCCTGGAGCTCCATGTCCACCGCATGCAGCAGGATCTGCAGGTCCTGGCGCACGTTGGCATCGCGTTCGGTCTGCAGCGCGGCCTCCAGCTTGCCGCGCGCGGCGGTCATCGCCGCGCGGTAGCGCGCCGGCTGGTTGGGCCCCAAGTCGGCCACCTGGGCGTCGTAGGCCGACAGGCCCACCTGGCTGGCCATCTCGGGCATGAAGGCTGCCTGCGCCTCCAGCAGCGCCTCGGCATAGGTGTTGCTGCGCGCGACCCAGGCCGGCGCGGCCGGCGAGGTCGCCTCGGCCGCCACGCCGGGCAGCGGCGCGCACAGCGCCAGGGCAAGGGCGAACACCAGCGGCTTGATCATGGACGACACCTGGCAGCAGGGAGGGTGCGGCGACGCTACGCATTGCAGCGCAGGGAGGCAACCATAGGCCCTCTCCCTCGCGCATCACGCAGGGGACTCGAAATCGCGGCTAGCGATTGAGGGGAGGGTTGGGGCTTTCCCCGGGAAGGCGCCGAAGCGAAGAGCAACAGCACTCCATCCCCTCAGTCGCCAGTCGCGACTTGCAGCTCCCCTTCGCCTGCGGCGAGAGGGAGAGGGCGGAGCAGTGGCTCGAAGCCTTCAGCCTGCGCTGCCGCCCTTCAGCTTGCGCGCAAAGAAGTCTTCCATCATCCGGTAGCGGAACAGCGCGTCGCGTCCCAGCAGCCCGTGCCGGGCGCCGGGGAAGGCCATCAGTTCGAAGGCGGTGCCGCGCGCCTGCAGGGCGCTCATCAGGGCGGTGGCGTTGGAGAACAGCACGTTATCGTCGGCCATGCCGTGCATCAGCAGCAGCGCCCCCGGCGCGATGCCCGCCACATGGCTCAGCACGCTGGCCTGGGCGTAGCCGTCGGCGTTGGCGCGCGGATGGCCCATGTAGCGTTCGGTGTAATGGGTGTCGTACAGCGCCCAGTCGACAACCGGGGCGCCGGCCACGCCGCAGGCGAATCGCTGCGGCGCGCGCGCCAGCAGCATCAGCGTCAGATAGCCGCCGTTGGACCAGCCGTACACGCCGATGCGCGCCGGGTCGACCCAGGGCTGCGCGCGCAGCCAGTCCACCGCCGCGCACTGGTCGTCCACTTCGACCGTGCCCTGCCGCCCGTACAGCGCGCCGCCGAAGGCACGCCCGCGCCGCGGCGTGCCGCGGTTGTCCACGCTGAAGACCACGTAGCCGCGCTGGGCCAGGGACTGGTCCAGCCAGGCATCGCCGCGCGTGGGCCAGCTCTCGGTCACCGTCTGCGCGGCCGGGCCGCCGTAGACATGCACGATCACCGGATGGCGCCGCGACGGGTCGAAGCCGGGCGGCAGGAGCAGGCTGGTGTGCAGCGGCGTGACGCCATCGGCGGCCAGGCAGGTGCCGAACCGCGGCGGGCGATGCGCGGCGCGGTAGGGCGCATACGGATGGCGGGGATCGTCGAGGTCGTTGGCCAGCAGCGTGGCCAGCGGCGTGCCGTCGGCGCGATGCAGCACCAGCTGCGGCGGCACCGACGGGCTGGACCAGTGATCGACGAACACGCTGGCATCGCGCGCGAAGCTCACCGCATGCAGGCCCGCCTCCCGTGTCAGCGCCTGCGGCGGGCCGCCATCGAAGGGCACGGCGAACGCATGCGCCTGGGTCGGCGCCGCCATGCCCTCGCGCATGCCGGCGCTGAAGTACACCAGACTGCGTACCGCATCGACGCCGAGCAGCGCATCGACCGGCCACGCGCCTTCCGTCAGCGGCGTGCCCAGCGTGCCATCCTCTTCGTGCAGGGATAGATGCAGGAAGCCGCTGCGTTCGGACGCCCACACGAAGCGCCCGTCGTCCAGGAAGCGCAGCGCATCGTGCAGCGGGACCCAGGTCGGCGAGGTCTCCGTGACGAGGGTGCGCTGCGCATCGGTGCGCAGGTCGTGTTCGATCAGGTCCAGGCGCTGCTGGTCGCGCGACTGGCGCTGGAAGGCCAGGCGCTGCGCATCGCGCCAGGTCACCCGGGCCAGATAGATGTCCGGGTCGGTGCCCAGGTCGATCCAGCGTGGGGCCGCGCCCGCGCGTGGCGCGATCACGCCCAGCCGCACCTCCACGTTGGGCTCGCCGGCGGCCGGATAGCGCTGTTCGACCACCACGGTGCGGTCGGCGTGGAGCTCGCTGCGCTGCTTGAGTGGCACCGGCGATTCGTCGATGCGCGCGAACGCCAGGGCGCTGTCGTCCGGAGCCCACCAGTAGCCGGTGTGGCGTCCCATCTCCTCGTCGGCGACGAACTCGGCCACGCCGTTGCCGATGACCGCATCGCCGTCGTGGGTCAGCCGGTGCTGCACGCCGTCGGCCAGGTCCACCACCCACAGGTCGCGCCCGCGGATGAAGCCGACGAAGCCATCGCGCGGCGAGAAGCGCGCATCGGTGGCGAAGCCCTCCTCGGCATGCGTCAGCGTCCGCACCGCCTGCGCCGGCGCGGCGCGCAGGTCGTACAGGTAGAGCGCGCCGCCCAGCGGGAACAGCAGCCGTGCGCCGTCGTGCGAGAACTGGTACTCGACGATGCCGCTGTAGGCGGCGATGCGCTGGCGCTCGCGGCGCGCGGCTTCCTCGGCGCTGAGCCGCTCGTCGCCTGCCGGCAGCACGTGGTCGGCATCGACCAGCAGACGGTGCTGGCCGGCCGCGACGTCGTAGCACCACAGGTCCAGTCGGTGCCGCGCGCCGTCGCGGCCGCGCAGATAGGCCACGCGCGCGCCGTCGGGCGACAGGGTGGGCTTGAGCAGGCTCGGCCCGCTCAGCGGCGCATCGCCGGTGATGGCTTCTAGGGTGAGGGGCTGGAGGGCGAGGGCAGGAGCAGGCTTCATGCGGACATGATCGTCGATGCCACCTGCGGCTGGGGGTGGGAGCCGCCACGGCGGCGATGGGCTTTACCGGGAAGGCGCCATCGCCGCCATGGCGGCTCCCACCGAGCAGGCAGCCTCCACCCGGCAGGCGCTTACCGCGGCGGCTGGCCGAACATGTGCCGGCGCTGTTCTTCGGTCAGCGGTTCGCCCAGGGCGGGATTGACCTGCGGGCCCAGGGCGTAGGCGCGCGCGGTCGCCGGACGCTGGCTGATGGCGTCGAACCAGCGCGCCATGTTGGGGAAGTCCACCAGATCCATCTTCTGCTTGGCGTGCGGCACGATCCACGGATAGGCCGCCATGTCGGCGATGGAATAGTCCCCGGCAAGGAAATCGCGGCCGTCCAGGCGCTTGTCCAGCACGCCGTACAGGCGCCGGGTCTCGTTGGTGTAGCGGTCCATGGCGTAGGGGATCTTCTCCGGCGCGTACTGGTTGAAGTGGTGGTTCTGGCCGAGCATCGGCCCCAGCCCGCCCACCTGCCAGAACAGCCATTCCAGCGCCTCGATCCGCGCGCGCGCCTGCGCCGGCAGGAAGGCGCCGGTCTTCTCGGCCAGGTACAGCAGGATCGCGCCGGATTCGAACACGCTCTGCGGCGCGCCGCCGTCGGCCGGGGTGTGGTCGACGATGGCCGGCATCTTGTTGTTGGGCGAGATGGCCAGGAAGTCGGCGACGAACTGATCCCCGGCGCCGATGTTCACCGGCTTGATCGTGTAGTCCAGCCCGGCCTCTTCCAGGAACAGGGTGATCTTGTGTCCGTTGGGCGTGGGCCAGTAATAGAGGTCGATCATCGCGCCGGTTCCTTACAGTGCTGAAAGAAGGCGAGTCTACGGCGCGGCTTCGCTTGGCAGTGTCATGGCGGCATGGCTACGCTGCCGCGCCCACGAGACGAACCGTTCCGCCATGTCGCCCCAGCCGCCCGCCCGCCTCCACCCCATCGCCGGCCTGATCTTCGCCTCGCGCTGGCTGCAGCTGCCGCTGTACCTGGGCCTGATCCTGGCGCAGTGCGTGTACGTGTTCCTGTTCGGCAAGGAGCTGTGGCACCTGATCCACGAGGCGCCCAGCCTGGGCGAACAGCAGATCATGCTGATCGTGCTGGGGCTGATCGACGTGGTGATGATCTCCAACCTGCTGGTGATGGTGATCGTCGGCGGCTACGAGACCTTCGTCTCGCGCCTGCGCCTGGAAGGCCACCCCGACCAGCCCGAGTGGCTCAGCCACGTCAACGCCAGCGTGCTCAAGGTCAAGCTGGCGATGGCGATCATCGGCATCTCCTCGATCCACCTGCTGAAGACCTTCATCGCCGCCGGCGCGCTGGGCGGGTTGCCGTTCTGCTCGCCCGAGCTGCTGGCCAGCGCCGCCACGGCCAGCGCCATCGGCACCACCGGCTGCTCCACGCTGACCCCGCAGGGCGTGCTGTGGCAGACCATCATCCACTGCGTCTTCATCCTCTCGGCCATCGGCATCGCCTGGACCGACCGCCTGATGCAGGGCGTGCAGGCCGCGCAAAAACCCGCGCACTGACGGCGGCGGGGCGGAGGGGCGCCGATGTCTCCTCGGTCACTCGCGTGACCAACGTTGTCATCGGAGCGCGGCGATGCGTAATCGCTTCCAGCCCCGCCGCAGGGCCTTATGGCGCAAGCCGCATCGGCCGACACCTGCGGTGGCGGCGCGTGGCCTGCGGGCACGGTGCTGCGATGCGGCGTGACAGCGCTGTCACCCTCTGACAAAACGGCGCACCACTGCCGTGAGGGGGCCTCCATCGGGGGCTAGCGCGGCGTTTGTCATTTCGTGCCTGGGGAGGGTCTTATGAAGCACATGGTTGCCATGCCGCGTCGGCAGTTGCTGGTGTCGGCGATGCTGGTCGCGTTGTCCACGACGGCCGCCGCGCAGACGGCGCCGGAACCGTCCGGCGGTTCGGCCGCACAGGCCACGCCGGGCAATGCCAGCGCGCAATCCAGTACCGATGCCACCAACCTGGATGCGGTGCAGGTCAAGGGCATCCGCCAGAGCATGATGTCCTCGGCCAACCTCAAGCGCGATTCGCAGGGCGTGGTCGACGGCATCGTCGCCGAGGACATGGGCAAGTTCCCGGACACCAACCTGGCCGAGTCCCTGCAGCGCATCACCGGCGTGTCCATCGACCGCAGCAACGGCGAAGGCTCCAAGGTCACCGTGCGCGGCGTCGGGCCGGACTTCAACCTGGTGCTGCTCAACGGCCGCCAGATGCCGACCGCCACCGGCGGCCGCGCGTTCGAGTTCTCCGACCTGGCCTCCGAGGCGATCTCGGCGGTGGAGGTCTATAAGACCAGCCGCGCCAGCACCCCGGCCGGCGGCATCGGCGCCACGATCAACATCAAGACCGCCCGTCCGCTGGAGAACCCGGGCTTCCACGCCAGCGCCGGCGTCAAGGGCGTGGTGGACACCTCCGACGACGATCTGCCGGGCCATTACGAGGGCAAAAGCGTCACGCCGGAAATCTCCGGCATCTTCAGCAACACCTGGGCCGACAACCGCTTCGGCGTCTCGCTGAGCGCCAGCCGCCAGGACCGCGAGTCCGGGTCGGCCCTGGCCCAGGTCGCGCCGGGCAACGGCTGGCAGACCTACATCGATACCCCGCAGGCCAACGGCGTGGGCGGCCCGAACGGCGCGCTGGCCGCCTCGCCCAACGTCACCAACCGTCCGGGCCCGAACGATGTGTATTCGATGCCGCAGAGCCTGGGCTACTCGGTCAATTCGGTGCATCGCCAGCGCACCAACGGCCAGCTGGCCTTCCAGTTCGCGCCCACCGACAACCTGACCGCCACGCTCGACTACACCTACTCGGAAAACAAGATCCAGTCGGCGCGCAACGACATGTCGGTGTGGTTCAACTTCACGCCGGACCAGAGTTCGTGGACCGATGGCTCCGGTTCCTCGCCGCTGACCTATCACGAGACCTACGGCTGCACGCCGCGCGTCTATCCGGGCGGCGCGACCGACCCGGGCTGCTCGGACCTGGCCATGGGCGCGTCCAAGACCGCCGTGGTGCATGAGAACAAGTCGCTGGGCTTCAACGTCGACTGGCGCGTGACCGACAGCTTCAGCCTGAACTTCGACTACCACGACTCCAGCGCCGAGTCGCGCCCGGACAGCCCGTACGGCTCCAGCAACACCATGTCCACCGCCGGCTTCTTCCGCCAGGGCGCCGGCTTCGACATGAGCGGCGACTTCCCGATCCTGATGCTCAACCTGCCGCCGGGCATGAGCGAGATCGACCCGTCGATGATGCAGGCCACCGGTTCGGTGTTCCGCAACGACTACCAGAAGGCCAAGATCAAGCAGGGCCAGCTGTCCGGCCAGTTCCAGTTCGAGGACTACTCGAAGCTGAACTTCGGCGTGTCCAGCACCGAGTACAAGAACCGCTCGGCCTTCACCAACGTGCAGCTGGACACCTGGGGCGGCAACGTGCCCGCCGGCCCGGGCGCCTATGACGATTCGCTGTTCAAGCTGGCGCACATGGGCGACTACTTCGACGGCGGCGGCGCCAACAGCCCGGCCTTCTCCGATGCGTTCTTCCTGTTCGACTTCGAGGCCATGCGCCAGGCCGCGGCCAATGCCCGCACCAACGCCGGCCTGGGCGTGCCGGAGGACTACCTGGCCTCGACCGACTATTCCGGCGCCGCGGTGCCGGGCAGCTCGGCCAGCCGCACGGTGGGCGACAGCCGCGTGCAGGAGAAGTCGCACAGCGCCTACCTGGAGTGGAGCAACACCTACGACCTGTCCATGCCGCTGAGCGTGGCCGTCGGCGTGCGCTACGAGGACACCAAGGTCACCGCCTCGGCGCTGCAGCCGGCGCCGGTGGCGGTCAACTGGGCCAGCGCCAACGAGTTCAACCTGGTCTACCAGGGCAACGAGTTCTACACCCTCGGCGGCGACTACAAGTACTGGCTGCCGAACCTGGACCTGGGTCTGGACCTGACCTCGGACATGAAGCTGCGCTTCAGCGCCGGCAAGACCATCGGCCGTCCCAACTGGGGTGACCTGAATGCCGCGCAGACGCTCGGCAGCCCCGCGCGCTACGACGGCGGCGGCGGCGGTTCGGGCAACCCGGCGCTCAAGCCGCTGGTGTCCAGGAACCTGGACCTGTCCTGGGAGTGGTACTACGCCGAGGGCAGCTATGTCTCGGTCGGCTACTTCTACAAGAAGATCGACAACTTCATTGCCCGCCAGACCCAGCGCGAGACCCCGATCCCGGACCTGTACACCCCCGCCGGTGGCGCGTACTGGAACGAGGCCGTGGCCGCCGGCTGCGCGCAGACCGACCGTCCCTGCATCCGCGACTACATCTTCGCCAACCACGACGGCGACCCGGGCGTGAACGCGGCCAATGGCAGCATCGTCGGCCAGCCGGGCGACCCGGTGCTGGAGTTCAACATCTCCAAGCCGGTCAACAACCGCTCGGACAAGCTCGATGGCTGGGAATTCAACATCCAGCACGTGTTCGGCGAGACCGGCTTCGGTGTGGCGGCCAACTACACCAAGGTCGATTCGGGCCTGACCTACAACAACGGCGTGCTGGGCACCCAGTTCGCGCTGACCGGCCTGAGCGACACGGCCAACTTCGTGGTGTTCTACGACAAGGGCCCGTGGCAGGCGCGCGCGGCGTACAACTGGCGCGACGAGTTCCTCAGCGCCCTGGGCGATGGCAAGGGCGACAACCCGCTCTACGTCGAAGCCTATGGCCAGCTGGATCTCAGCTTCAGCTATGAGTTCAACGACCACTTCAGCGTGTCGCTGGAAGGCATCAACGTGACCGACGAGTCCACCCGCGTGCACGGCCGCAACAAGCACCAGATCTACTCGCTGGAGCAGTTCGGGCCGCGCTACATGTTCGGCGCGCGCTACAAGTTCTGAGCGCACGCAGGGCCGTGATTCCCGCGAAAGCGGGAATCCGGCGCCTTCGGCCCGCCGCATCGAGTCGTTGGGGTCCCGCCTTCGCGGGAACGACGAGGTGGGGGCCGAGGCGTTGCGGGAAACGCCGCGTGGCGGGTGGACGCGGCGCACGGGCCACTGGCAAACCAGTGGCCCGTCGCGTTTGATAGGCAGGCTGAAGGTTCGGGAAGCGCGATGGACGAGGCAATCCGGCATGTGGTGATCGTGGGCGGCGGCTCGGCCGGCTGGCTGACGGCCGGACTGATCGCCGCCGAGCATCGCGATCGCCACGGCCCCACGCTGCGGGTGAGCGTGCTCGAGTCGCCCGACGTGCCGGCGATCGGCGTCGGCGAGGGCACCTGGCCGACCATGCGCGACACGCTGCGCCGGATCGGCGTGGGCGAGGCGGACTTCGTCCGCGCCTGCGATGCGACCTTCAAGCAGGGCTCGCAGTTCGTCGGCTGGGTCGACGGCGGCGCGCACGATCGCTACACCCATCCCTTCACCCTGCCCAAGGGCTACGGCGAGACGCAGCTGGCCGTGGCCTGGGCGGCGCAGGGCGCTGTGCCCTTCGCGCACCTGGCCTGCTTCCAGCCGCATCTGTGCGACGCCGGGCGCGGGCCCAAGCAGTTCGCGACCCCCGAGTTCGCCGCGGTCGCCAACTACGCCTATCACCTGGACGCGACCCGGCTCGGCGCCTTCCTGCGCCAGCACTGCGTCGAACGCCTCGGCGTGCGGCACATCGTCGGCCACATGGACGCGGTGCTCAGCCACGAGAACGGCGATATCGCCGCGCTGGCGGTGCGCGACCAGCCCGCGCTCGAGGGCGACCTGTTCGTGGACTGCACCGGCCTGCGCGCGCTGCTGCTGGGCGCGCACTACGGCATCGCACCGGTCGGCGTCTCGGACACGCTGTTCAACGACCGCGCCTTGGCCCTGCAGGTGCCCTACGCCGATCCGGACGCGCCGATCGCGTGCCAGACACTGTCCACGGCGCAGCGCGCCGGCTGGATCTGGGACATCGGCCTGTCGGCGCGGCGCGGCGTGGGCCATGTGTACAGCAGCGCGTTCACCTCCGACGAGGAGGCCGAGGCGGATCTGCGGGCCTATGTCGAAGCCACCGGCGGCCCCGCCGCGGCGACGCTGCCGCCGGCGCGGCGCATCGATCTCCAGCCGGGCTATCGGCCCACGCCCTGGCATCGCAATTGCGTGGCGGTCGGCCTGGCCAGCGGCTTCGTCGAGCCGCTGGAGGCCTCCTCGCTGGTGCTGGTCGAACTGGCGGCCGCGCGCCTGGCCGACGAGATGCCGGCCACGCGCGCCGACATGGACCTGCTGGCCGCGCGTTTCAACGAGACCTTCGCCTACCGCTGGCAGCGCGTGATCGAGTTCCTCAAGCTGCACTACGTGCTCAGCCGCCGGACGATGCCCTACTGGCGGGCGCATCGCGAGGACGCCAGCGTGCCGCCGCGCCTGCGGGAGCTGCTGCAGCTGTGGCGCCACCAGTCGCCCTCGCGCAGCGATTTTCCGCGCAGCGAGGAGATCTTTCCTTCGGCCAGCTGGCAGTACATCCTCTACGGCATGGGCGTGCGTCCGGAACCCCGCCCCGCGCGGCGCTCGGAAGACCTGCAGGCCGCGCAGGCCTGTTTCGCCGAGAGCGCGGCGCTGGTGCAGCGCATGCTGCCGGCGCTGCCCAGCCACCGTGCGCTGGTCGAGCACATCAAGGCCCACGGCCTGCCCCGCCTTTGATCCTCAGGAATGCCGATGCCGCGCCACGCCCTGCTCAACAACATCGATCATCGCGACCTGCGCGTGTCCACCCGCCACGGCGCGGGGGTGGACGATGCGGCGATGTCCGTGGTGACCTTCCCGGGCGAGTTTCGCGCGCTGCAGGCCTATTACCCGATCGTGTTCCAGAAGGACGCGCAGGGCCGCTTCCATCCGCTGGCGCTGCTGGGCCTGCAGCCGGGGCAGAACCTGTTCCTGCGCGGCGATCGCTGGGATGCCCACTATGTGCCGATGGCGGTCGAGCGCCAGCCGTTCGCGATCGGGCACGACGCGCAGGGCGAACCGATGCTGCATGTCGACCTGGAGCATCCGCGCATCGATCCGCAGGGCGAGCCGCTGTTCCTCGAACACGGCGGCCACGCGCCGCTGCTGCAGCACATGGTCGCGCTGCTGCGCACCCTGCACGACGGGCTGGCCGGCAACGACGCCTTCATCCAGGCCCTGCTGTCGCATGAACTGCTGGAGTCCTTCGTGCTGGACGTGAAGCTGACGGGCGGCCAGCCGCTTCAGCTGCGCGGCTTCTACACCATCCACGAGGAGCGCCTGCGCGCGCTGGACGGCGCGGCGCTGCAGGCGCTGGCGCATGCGGGCCATCTGGAGCCGATCTACATGGCGCTGGCCTCGATGACGCACCTGCGCGACCTGATCGGCCGCCTCGAGCAGGGCGCGTGATGCAGCCCGCCACGCCGCGCCCGATCGAGGAGCGCCACGGCCTGCGCGCCGACACGCTCGGCCCCGAGCTGCTGGCCTCCGACCGGCCGCTGGTGCTGCGCGGCGTGGTGGCCGACTGGCCCATGGCCCGGGCCGGTGCGGCGTCGGCGCAGGAGGCGGTGGCCTATCTGCGCCGCTTCGCGCGCCCCGACCCGGTGGTCGCCACCGTGGCCGCGCCCGAGACCGGCGGCCGGTTCTTCTATACCGACGGGCAGCAGGGCTTCAATTTCCGCCAGGAGCGCGTGCCGCTGCCGGTGGTGCTGGACACGCTGCTGGGCTACCTGCAGGACCCCGCGCCGCCGGCGATCTACGTCGGCTCGACGACGATCGATACCTGGCTGCCGGGCTTCCGCGCCGAGAACGATCTGGACCTGGGCGCGCATGTGCCGCTGGCCAGCATCTGGATCGGCAACCGCACCAGCATCGCCGCCCACCAGGACGTGCCCGACAACATCGCGTGCGTGGTGGCGGGTCGCCGCCGGGTCACGCTGTTCCCGCCGGAGCAGCTGGCCAATCTGTACATCGGCCCGCTGGATCGCACGCCGGCGGGGCAGGCGATCAGCCTGGTGGACTTCGCCGATCCCGACTACCAGGCCCATCCGCGCTTCGCCGAGGCGCTGCGCCATGCGCAGGTCGCGGTGCTGGAGCCGGGCGACGCGGTGCTGATCCCTTCGCTGTGGTGGCACCACATGGAAGGCCTGGCCCCGTTCAACATCCTGGTGAACTACTGGTGGCGGCGCAGCCCGGCCTACATGGATTCGCCGATGAACGCGCTGATGCTGGCGCTGCTGAGCGTGCGCGACCTGCCGGCGCACGAGCGCGAGCACTGGCGCGAGGTGTTCCGCCACTACGTGTTCGACGCCGACGCCGAGACGGTGGCGCATATCGCGCCCGAGGCGCGCGGCGCGCTGGCGCCGATGGACGACACCCGCGCGCGCGAGCTGCGCGCGCGCCTGCTGCAGCGGCTCAACCGCTGAGCGCCGCAAAGGATCGAACCGCATGACGGACAGTTCCCAGCCCCGCCCGGTCAAGCGCGTGGTCATCGCCGGCGGCGGCACCGCCGGCTGGATGGCCGCCGCGGCCCTCTCGCGCACCCTGGGCAAGGTGCTGGACATCACCCTGGTCGAGTCCGAGGAGATCGGCACGGTCGGCGTGGGCGAGGCCACCATCCCCACGCTGGTCACCTTCCATCGCCTGCTGGACATCGACGAGCAGGCGTTCATGGCTGCCACCGGCGCCACGATCAAGCTCGGCATCCAGTTCGAGGGCTGGCGCGAGCCGGGCCAGGACTACATCCACTCCTTCGGTACCACCGGCAAGGACCACTGGAGCGCGGGCTTCCAGCACTTCTGGATGAAGGGCCGCCAGCGCGGGCTGGCGCGCGACTACGGCGACTACTGCCTGGAGCTGCGCGCCGCGCAGGAGCAGCGCTTCGCCCACTTGGCGCGCAACGGCATGAACTACGCCTTCCACCTCGATGCCGGGCTGTACGCGCGCTTCCTGCGCCGTTTCAGCGAGGGCTTCGGCGCCCGCCGCATCGAAGGGAAGATCGCCGCCGTGCAGACCAGCGCGCAGGGCGACATCGCCGCGCTGGTGATGGAGGACGGCACGCGCGTGGAGGGTGATCTGTTCATCGACTGCACCGGCTTCCGCTCGCTGCTGCTGGGGCAGACGCTGGGGGTCGCCTTCGAGGACTGGTCGCACTGGCTGTTCGCCGATAGCGCGCTGGCCGTACAGACCGAATCGGTGGGCCCGCCGGTGCCGTACACGCGCTCGATGGCCGGCGCGGCCGGCTGGCAGTGGCGCATCCCGCTGCAGCACCGCGTCGGCAACGGCATCGTCTATTCCAGCCGCTTCATGGACCAGGAGGCCGCGCGCGCGGCGCTGCTGGGCAACCTGGAAGCGCCGCCGCTGTTCGAGCCGCGCCTGCTGCGCTTCACCCCCGGCCAGCGTCGGGTCACCTGGCAGCGCAACTGCGTGGCGCTGGGCCTGGCCAGCGGCTTCCTGGAGCCGCTGGAGTCGACCAACATCCATCTGGTCTCGCGCAACCTCACCCGGCTGCTGCAGTGCTTCCCACACGTGATCCGGCAGGTGGACATCGACGAGTACAACGCGCAGACCGAGGCCGAGATGATCCACATCCGCGACTTCGTGATCCTGCATTACCACGTCACCCGCCGCCGCGACACGCCGTTCTGGCAGGCCTGCGCGCAGATGGACATCCCCGCCACGCTGCGGCACCGGATCGACCTGTTCGCGCAGACCGGGCGCGTGTTCCATGTGCCCAACGAGCTGTTCGCCGAGAACTCCTGGATCCAGGTGATGCTGGGCCAGGGCATCGCACCCGCGCAGTACCACCCGGTCGCCGACCTGATGGACGACGCCGAGCTGGCGCGCTTCCTGGACGGCATCCACCAGCAGGTCGAACAGACCGTGGCCCGCCTGCCGACGCACGCCGACTACCTGCGCAGCTACTGCGCCCAGGCGCGCCCCGCGGTGGCCTGAGCCGCGGCCCTCAACGCCCCTGCCAGCGCGACGGCGCGCTCGGTGGGAGCCGGCCTGCCGGCGATGAGGCGTTCCCGGCAAAGCCCCTCGCCGCCATGGCGGCTCCCACGGGGCAACTTGCGCCTTCCGGAAGCGGCCGGCAGCGCCTGCTGTGGTGGGAGCCGGCATGCCGGCGATAGGGCTTTCCCGGTAGACCTCCCACCTTCTCCGCGCCTTTCTCAAGGCCTGAGGACGGCCCCGGTAGAATGGGCGGGCAATGGATGTCTCCCACCTGCTCGACGATCTCAATCCGGCCCAGCGCGAGGCCGTGTCCGCCCCTTCCGGGCATTACCTGGTGCTGGCCGGTGCCGGCTCGGGCAAGACGCGGGTGCTCACCCACCGCATTGCCTGGCTGAACGAGGTCCTGGGCGTGCCCACCCACGGCATCCTGGCGGTGACCTTCACCAACAAGGCCGCCGCCGAGATGCGCCAGCGCACCGATGCGCAGCTGCGCAACGGCAGCCGCGGCATGTGGATCGGCACCTTCCATGGCCTGGCCCACCGCCTGCTGCGCCTGCATTTCAACGAAGCGCGCCTGCCCGAAGGCTTCCAGGTGCTGGACTCCGACGACCAGCAGCGCCTGGTCAAGCGCGTGGCCCAGGCGCTGGAACTGGACGAGGGCAAGTACCCGCCGCGCCAGATCGCCTGGTGGATCAACCAGCAGAAGGACGAAGGCCGCCGCCCCCAGCACATCCAGCCCGAGGGCCGCGACGAATGGCTCAGCGCCATGGTCGCCGCCTACACCGAATACCAGGCGCGCTGCGACCGCGCCGGCCTGGTGGATTTCGCCGAGCTGCTGCTGCGCGCGCACGAACTGCTGCGCGACACCCCGGCGCTGCTGGCGCATTACCGGCGCCGCTTCGGCCAGCTGCTGGTGGACGAGTTCCAGGACACCAACGCCATCCAGTACGGCTTCATCCGCCTGCTGGCCGGCGACAGCGGGCAGGTGTTCGTGGTCGGCGACGACGACCAGGCCATCTACGGCTGGCGCGGGGCCAAGGTGGAGAACGTGCAGCGCTTCCTCACCGACTTCCCTGGCGCCCAGACCATCCGCCTGGAGCAGAACTACCGCTCCACCGCCAACATCCTGGGCGCGGCCAACGCGGTGATCGCGCACAACCCCGACCGCATCGGCAAGCAGCTGTGGACCGATGCCGGCCAGGGCGACCCGATCGACCTCTACGCGGCCTACAACGAGGTCGACGAGGCGCGCTACGTGGTCGAGCGCGCGCGCCAGTGGGTGCGCGAGGGCGGCAGCTACGGCGAGGTCGCCGTGCTCTATCGCAGCAACGCCCAGTCGCGCGCGCTGGAAGAGGCCCTGCTGGCCGAACAGGTGCCGTATCGCGTCTATGGCGGCATGCGCTTCTTCGAGCGCGCCGAGGTCAAGGATGCGCTGGCCTACCTGCGCCTGGTCGCCAACCGCGCCGACGACGCTGCGTTCGAGCGCGCGGTCAACACGCCGCCACGCGGCATCGGCGAGCGCACTCTGGACGAGGTGCGGCGCGTGGCCCGCGGCGCGTCGCTGTCGCTGTGGGACGCCGCGCGCCAGGCCGCGCAGGGCGGCGACCTGGCCGGGCGCGCGCGCAACGCGCTGGCCGCGTTCGTGCAGCTGATCCAGGCGTTGGGCGAGGAGACCGCCGCGCTGGACCTGAAGGACAAGATCGACCACGTGCTGGCACGCTCGGCGCTGCGCGAGCACTGGGCCCGCGAGAACAAGGGCGGGCTGGACGCCGAGTCGCGCACCGAGAACCTGGACGAACTGGTCTCGGTGGCCTCGCGCTTCGCCCGCGCCGAGGTCAATCCGCTGGAGCTGGACGACACGCCCGATGCGGCGCAGAGCATGGACGAGCTGGTGGCGTTCCTGTCCTATGCGGCGCTGGAGGCCGGCGAAGGCCAGGCCCAGGCCGGTGAGGACGGCGTGCAGCTGATGACGCTGCACTCGGCCAAGGGGCTGGAGTTCCCGCTGGTGTTCCTGGTCGGGCTGGAGGATGGGCTGTTCCCCAGCGCGCGTTCGGTCGAGGAGCCGGGCAAGCTGGAGGAGGAGCGTCGCCTGGCCTATGTAGGCATCACCCGCGCGCGGCAGAAGCTGGTGCTGGCCTACGCCGAGTCGCGCCGCATCCACGGCATGGACAACTACAACGTGCCCTCGCGCTTCCTGCGCGAGATCCCGCGCGAGCTGCTCAACGAGGTGCGGCCCAAGGTGCAGGTGTCGCGCGCCGCGTCGCTGGGCGCGGTCCGGGGCGGTGCCGGCCATGCGCCGCTGGAGGTGCCGGCGCTCAAGCTGGGCGCCAACGTGTCGCACCCGAAGTTCGGGGCCGGAGTGGTCATCGACTACGAAGGCGCGGGCGCGCACGCGCGCGTCCAGGTGCAGTTCGACGAAGGCGCCAAGTGGCTGGTGCTGGCCTACGCGAATCTGTCGCCGGCTTGAGGCGTTGGGCCCTGCTTGGCGGTTTGGAGTCGTTGAGAAATTCCCTATCGTCGTTCCCGCGAAAGCGGGAACCCAGTGGCTTTCGCGTCAATTTTTGAAGCAAAGGCTTTCGTGCCGCTTCGCGGCCCGACCTACCTTTCTTTGCTTGTGCAAAGAAAGGTAGGCCAAAGAAAGCACACCCGGGCGGCACGCCTGCGCTATGCGCAGGTCCGCTGCGGGCCGAGGGATTTTTCGAAGGGACATCCTGTCCCCTCGAAAAACGCCGCACATCCATGTGCGGCGCCCTGCGGGTCTTGTCCTCGGCCCTCCGCCGTGCCTCACGGGGAGGTGAGAGCCAAAGCCAAAGCCAGAGCCAGAGCCAGAGCCAGAGCCAGAGCCAGAGCCAGAGCTAGAGCTAGAGCTAGAGCAAAGCTAAAGCAGAGCTAAAGCAGAGCTAAAGCAGAGCTAAAGCAGAGCTAGAGCAGAGCTAGAGCAGAGCTGGAGCAAGCGCCGGACGGTTTCGGGGGGTGGGCCTCGGCGGGCGTTGTGAGCCAGCGCTCGACGGAGTGGCCTTCAACCGAAGCGGCCGTCTTGCTTTGTGGTGCCGCCGGGGGGGGCTGGAAGGGGCGACTTCTTTGTGTGCCTTTGATCGCGATCAAGGCGGAGGAGGCGTGTGCGCGCTTGAATGGGACTTCACCGCAACGCGTGGAGGGTCCCATGTACCAACGCATTCTGATTGCCATCGATGGTTCCGCGCTGTCCCTGCGCGGCCTGGACCAGGGACTGGGACTGGCCGCGCGCCTGGGGGCCAAGGTGGACATCCTGACCGTCTCCGAGCCGTGGGCCGGCGGCATGGTCGACGCGCAGGGCTGGGTGGTGGGTTATGAATCCGGCCCCGAGTACCGCGCCGAGCGCGAGCAGGCCGCCAATGCCATCCTGCAGCCGGCGCTGGACCGGGCCGAGCTGATGGACGTGGAGGCCGAGCCGATCCACGTGCTGGACCGCTACGCCGCCGACGGCATCCTCGAAACCATGGCCGCGCGCGGCAGCGACCTGGTGGTGATGGCCTCGCATGGCCGTCGCGGGATGACCCGGGTGCTGCTGGGCAGCCAGACCGCCGAGGTCCTGACCCGCAGCACGGTGCCGGTGCTGGTGGTGCGCTGACCGGGCACGCCGCGCCGTGGCGGCCGACGTGCAGGGACTCCCGCTTCGGGCGCGGCGCGCCCAGCCGGGGTGGATGGGAAGCAGTCCTCGTCATCCTCGCGGAGGCGGGGATCCACTGACGTTGGTCCAGATCGCGGCAGTCCTGGCGGCGGCACGGTCAAAAGGGCCGGCGCCGCAACGCTTTGCATCCCGTCCAGGGCCCGCGGCCCGGGCCGCCTGCCGCACGTGCCGCGGTTCGCGCCGAGGCCGCTTTGCCGACATCCTCGGGCTCACGCGCGCAACCCAGGGACGCGTGCTGACGAGCCCGCGGGCGCGCCGAACGGTTCCGCGCGGCTCAGTAAACCTTGCGTTCGGCCGCCGGCGGCGGACTGAACTGATACAGCCAGGTCTCGCTCAACGATCCGTTGGTGTCCTTGAGGTACAGGCGCAGGTCGATCTGGCTGCTGTCGTCCTTGTCCGGCACCACGTCGAACATCACCCGGTAGCCGTGCAACTCGCGCAGCGGGCGGCACGACACCGTCTCCAGCGTTCCGCCGCGGATCTCCAGCGCCGGATCGACCTTGGCGTTGGCCGCTTCCAGCGCGGCCAGCTTGCCGCCGACGAAGTCCACCGCGAAGCGCTGCGACCACTTGCTGCGCTTCTGCCCCACCACGCCGCCCAGGCCGGTGCGGGTGGCCACGCAGTGCGCCTGCGGCGGCTGCGAGGGCGCGGCCGAGCCCCAGAACAGCTTGTAGCCGTACAGCAGCTCCTGGCCGGCCTGCGGCTTTTCCTTGGGATTCCAGAACGCCACGATGTTGTCGAAGGTCTCATCGACCGTCGGGATCTCGACCAGCTGCACCGAGCCGGCGCCCCAGCCGGCCTTGGGCTCGATCCACAGGCACGGGCGCTTCTCGTAGAACACGCCATCGTCCTGGTAGTGGTCGAAGTCGCGGTCGCGCTGGAGCAGGCCGAAGCCCTTGGGATCGTTGTCAGCGAAGGCGTTGAAGCGCAGCTGCGGCGGGTTGGTCAGCGGGCGCCAGATCCACTCGCCGCTGCCGGTGTGCAGGGCCAGGCCATCGGTGTCGTGGATCTCCGGGCGCCAGTCCCAGGCCATGCGGCGGTCGTTCTCGCCGGTCTGGTACATGCTGGTGCACGGCGCCAGGCCCAGGCGCTCGATGCTGGTGCGCGGATAGAGCGCGCAATCGATGTCCATCAGCAGCGGCTCGCCCGGCGTCAGCGCGAAGCGGTAGGCGCCGGCCACGCTGGGCGAATCCAGCAGGCCATAGACCACCAGCGTGTTGGAGCCCTTGGCCGGGCGCTCCAGGTAATAGGCGACGAAATCCGGGAACTCCTCCGGCTTGCCCATGCCCGTGTCGATGGCCAGGCCGCGCGCGGACTGGCCGTACTGGCCCTCCTTGCCGACCGCGCGGAAGTAGCTGGCGCCCAGGAACGCGGCGAAGTCGCGGTTCGGGTCGTCCTTGGTGTTGAGGCGGAAGCCGGCGAAGCCGAGCGTGTCCGGCAGCCGCGCCTTGGCCAGACCGCTGTCGCCGTAGTCGAACATGCCGGCGTTGTACTTGATCTCGCGCGCCTGGCCATCGGCGACCTCGTGCATGGTCACCGGCCGCTTGAAGTACAGGCCCATGTGGAAGAACTGGGCCAGGAAGGCATCGTCCTGACCGGTCCACAGCGCGTGGTCCTTGCGGTAGCGGATGGCCTGGTAGTGGTCCCAGCTGATCCCGTCCAGGGCCGCCGGCAGCGGCCCGCCATGCGGCTTGTACGGCGCGCTGGCCAGCGCCCGCGCCTGGCCCTTCAGGCTGGCGTAGTCGAAGGGCTGGGCCGGGCCGAACACCAGGTTGGACCTGCCCGGCGCGGCCAGGGCCGCCTGCGAGGCCAGCAGCGAGGGGGGCAGGCCCAGGGCGGCCAGGGTCCCGGCGGCGCGGGTGAGGAATTGACGTCGGATCATGCAGGCTTCGGGGCGGCAACCAAGGGGAGTCGCACAGATGCTAAGCGTTGTGGCGTCGGCGGTCTGCTGACAAAGGCGCCAAACGCGCCCCCGCCCATTCATCTTCACATCGGTTCACGGAAAATTTACATCTTTAACGGTCCACTTGCGGCGTGCTCCAGAGCACGCGTTTCGCGTGTCGGGTCGCAGTCCAGGTGGGATGGGGCGGCGCGCGACGGACGGGAAGCAGGCGGATGCTGTCGCATTAATTTATGTAGAGTCCGGGTGAAGACCCGGGTTTCCCGTCACCTTCACCATACCCCCATGTCCGTGTCCTTTCGGTCGCAGTGGCTGGATTGGCGTCTGCCGTTGCTGACGCTGGTCGTCCTGCTCATCGTCATCCTCCCGACGCTGCTCCTGCAGCAGCTGTTCGCGTCCACGCTCAACGCGGCGGCGTGGGTCACCCACACCCATCAGGTCGAGTCGCAGGTCAACGCGCTGACGGTGGAGCTGCGCGAGGCCGAGGAGTGCAGCCTGCTGCTGGCGATGGGGGCGGAGGCCACGGTCGCGCGCGAGCGGCTGAAGGCCGCCCCGGCCGTCCTGGGCCGCATGCTCGATCAGCTCCAGGCCCTGACCCAGGACAATCCCGACACCCAGGTCCGGGTGGGCCGCCTGCGCGAGATCGCGACCCGGCGCGTCACGCTGGCGACCGAACTCCCGGACAGCACCGGCCCGCGTCGGGCCCAGATCCTCAAGCTGCTCGCCAACGACCTGCCCGCCCACCCGGTGCTGCAGGAGCTGCTGCACGACGAACAGCGGATGAAGGCCCAGCGCGAACGCGACTTCCAGGACCGGCGCGAACAGGTGCGCTGGCTGAGCCTGGGCGCGATGGTGCTGCAGCTGCTGCTGCTGGTGCTGATCATCTGGCTGCTGGCGCGGCAGATGGGCCAGCGGCTGTCGGCCGAACAGGCCAGCTCGCGCGCCGACGCGCGCGCCGCCTCGGTGCTGCAGACCGTGCGCGAGCCGATCGTGGTGCTCGACCGTGAGCAGCGCGTGCTGCTGCACAACGCCGCCTTCGCCGAGCTGTACGCCATCGACGAGGACGTCCTGGCGCAGCGCCATCCGCGCCTGGACGAGCTCAGCGAGGCCTGGGACGACGAGGTGGTGCGCCAGCGCCTGGCCGACGTGCTGGCGCGCGGGCGCGAGCTGTGGGACTACGAGGTCCAGCAGCTGACCCGCGGCAGCGTGCAGCGCACCCTGCTGCTCAACGCCCGGCGCATGGCCCTGCCCGACGGCGGCGACGATGCGGTGCTGATGACGCTCAGCGACATCACCACGCAGAAGACCAGCCAGCAGCGCATCATCGACCTCAACCGCCAGCTGGAAGGCAAGATCGAGCAGGTCTCGGACGTCAACCGCGAGCTGGAAGCCTTCAGCTACTCGGTCTCCCACGACCTGCGCGCGCCGCTGCGCCACGTGTCCGGCTTCGCCGACAAGCTGTCCCGGCACCTGGGCGAGGAGGCCGACGAGCGCAGCCGCCACTACCTGCAGGTGATCGGCGACTCGGCGCGGCGCATGTCGGCGCTGATCGACGACCTGCTGGTGTACTCGCGCCTGGGCCGCAGCGCGCTGCGCCTGCAGGCGGTGGACATGCAGTCGCTGGTGGCCGAGACGCGCTCGATGCTCGATGCGCAGGTCAGCGCGGACAAGCACGCGCTGCCGCTGCGCGTGGACTGGGACATCGACCCGCTGCCGATCCTGGTGGGCGACGAGAACATGCTGCGCCAGGTCTGGCAGAACCTGCTGGGCAACGCGGTCAAGTACAGCGGCAAGCGCGAGGTCGCCCACATCCAGATCGGCTACCGCCTGGAAGGCGAAGGCGAGCATCACTTCTGGGTGCGCGATAATGGCGCCGGTTTCGACATGGCCTACGCCGGCAAGCTGTTCGGCGTGTTCCAGCGGCTGCACAAATCCAGCGAGTACGCCGGCACGGGCATCGGCCTGGCCAGCGTGCGCCGCGTCGTGACGCGCCATGGCGGCCGCGTCTGGGCCGAAGCCGAGCCCGACCAGGGCGCCACGTTCCATTTCGTCATCCCCAGCTCGCCGGACGATGCCTTCGTCCCGCGCGGGCCCACCCCTGCCGAGTTCCTGTCATGAGTACCCCGATCCGCACCATCCTGCTGGCCGAAGACAGCATCGCCGACGCCGAAATGGCCATCGACGCGCTGCGCGAGGCCAACCTGGCCAACCCCATCGTGCACGTGGAGGACGGCGTGGAGGCGCTGGACTACCTGCTGCGCCGCGGCGCCCACGCCGAGCGCCCGGAGGGCCTGCCGGCCGTGCTGCTGCTGGACATCAAGATGCCGCGCATGGACGGGCTGGAAGTGCTGCGCGCGATCCGGTCCGACGAGACGCTCAAGGCGCTGCCGGTGGTGATCCTGTCGTCCTCGCGCGAGGAGAGCGATCTGGTGCGCAGCTGGGATCTGGGCGCCAACGCCTATGTGGTCAAGCCGGTGGACATCGACCAGTTCTTCACCGCGGTCAAGGCCCTGGGCACGTTCTGGGCCGTGTTCAACGAAGCGCCGGGCCAGGCCTGAACGGCATGCCGCTGAGCGCCGCCCCGATCGGTCCGGTCCGTGTCCTGCTGGTGGAGGACTCCCCGGAGGACGCGGAGCTGACGTCCATGCAGCTGGTGGACGCGGGGCTGGAGGCCGAGTTCGAGCGGGTCGACACCGAGGACGGGCTGGTGCGCGCGCTGGCCGTGTTCAAGCCGGACCTGGTGCTGTCGGATCTGAGCATGCCGGGCTTCTCCGGCCACCAGGCGCTGCAGCTGGTGCGCGCGCACCGGCCGCCGATCCCCTTCATCTTCGTCTCCGGCACGATGGGCGAGGAGACCGCGGTGCAGGCGCTGCGCGAAGGCGCGGCCGACTACATCCTCAAGGACAAGACCGCGCGGCTGCCGTCGGCCGCCGCGCGCGCCATCCGCGAGGCGCGCAGCGAACAGGAGCGCGCGCGGGTGGAGAAGGAGCTGCTGCGCTCGCAGCGGCTGGATTCGATGGCGATGCTGGCCGCCGGCCTGAGCCATGACTTGCGCAACATCCTGCAGCCGCTGCTGATCGTGCCCGACCTGCTGGCCATCCACAGCGACAACCCCAAGGTCCACAAGCTGGGCGAGGTGATCGCCGAGTCCGGCCGCCGCGGCCACGAGATGGCCGAGTCGATGCTGTCCTTCGTGCGCGGCGCGCGCAAGGCGCGCGAGCACGTCGCGGTGGGCGAACTGTTCCAGGCCGTGCAGGTCCTGCTGCAGGGCACGCTGCCGGACAACGTGCGCCTGGACCTGCAGCCGCCGGCCACCCAGTTGCAGATCGACGCCAACTACGTCGAGCTGCAGCAGGTGCTGATCAACCTGTGCCTCAATGCGATCCAGGCCATGCCGACCGGCGGCACGCTGACCCTGTCGGCGCGCCCGGTCGAGGAAGGCGTGTGCATCGTCGTGGCCGACCAGGGCATCGGCATGGATGCCAAGACGCGCAGCCAGCTGTTCACCCCGTTCTTCACCACCAAGACCGAAGGCACCGGCCTGGGCCTGATGTCCTGCCTGCGCATCGTCGAGCAGTACCAGGGCCGCATCGAGGTGGACAGCACGCCGGGCGAGGGCACGACGTTCTCGGTGGTGCTGCCGGTCACCGGCGGCGCCGCGCCGCAGCCCAGCGTGCCGGCCCCGGGTCAGGGCCAGCGCATCCTGCTGGTCGATGGCGACAGCACGCGCCAGTCGCTGCTGCGCAATGCGCTGGAGAGCCAGGGCTACGCGCCGGCCACCGCGCCGGATGGCGCCTATGCGCTGCGCGCGGCGGTGGTGGATGGCATGCCCGAGCTGTTCATCATCGACAGCGACTTCGTCCTGCTGCCGGCCACCGCGCTGGTGCAGGCGCTGGTCCAGCGCGGCTACCGCGGACCGGTGCTGCTGCTGCAGGATCCCGCGCGTCCGTTCGACCGCGCCGAACTGCCGCCCGGGCTGCGCGCGCAGTTCCTCGACAAGCCGCTGGAGATGGGCCGGTTCTTCCACGCGGTCGCCGAGGCGCTGCAGCCCGCCGACGGCTGAGCCGGGGCGGGCATGACCGACAAGCCGTTCGCGCCGTCCTGCGCGCGCAACCGCGATCCGATCCTGGCCGTGCTGGGGCCGCTGCTGGCCCACGCGCGCAGCGTGCTGGAGATCGGCAGCGGCACCGGCCAGCACGCGGTGCATTTCGCCGCCGCGCTGCCGCACCTGTCCTGGCAGACCAGCGAGCGCGCCGAACACCTGCCGGGCATCCGCGCATGGCTGGACGAGGCGGCGCTGCCCAACACCCCGCCGCCGCTGGAACTGGACGTGGCGCGCGGACCGTGGCCGCGGCGTACCTTCGATGCGGTGTTCACCGCCAACACGCTGCACATCATGGGCTGGCCGCAGGTGGAGGCGTGCATGGCCGGGCTGTCGGAGGTGCTGGACGCGGCCGGGGTGCTGGCGGTGTACGGGCCGTTCAACGCAGGCGGGGCGTTCACCAGCGACAGCAACGCGCAGTTCGACCAGTGGCTGAAGGCGCGCGATCCGGCGAGCGGGATCCGCGATTTCGAGGCGGTCGATGCGCTGGCGCGCGGCATCGGGCTGCGACTGGAGGCCGATCACGCGCTGCCGGCGAACAATCGGCTGCTGGTGTGGCGACGGGGGTAGGGCGTTTGCCCCCTCCCTTGGGCCGTAGGCCGAGGGGAGCTCGAAGTCGCGGCCAGCGACTGAGGGAGGCGCGCTCTTCGCGGGAACGTCAAAAGCAAAAGCACCCCCTCCCAGCCTCCCCCTTCGCTGCGCGAAAGGGGAGGGGCCTTGAAGCTAGAGCCAGAGCAACAGCAACTGCAACGCGAATGCTTCAGGCCGTCATTCCCGCGAAGGCGGGAATCCAGCGCTTTTGCGCTTGACGCGGCGTGTCGCGCGCAGGCCTCCGACGGCACGGCGCCCGGTGCGACATCGCATCCCGGGCTCCCACGGCGGCCCGCTGCTTACAATCGACGCCGGCAATGGCAGCGACGGAGAAACGCATGCGACGCAAGCTGGCGGGATTCCTGATGGCCTCGATGACTTGGGTGGCGCAGGCGCAGCAGCCGACCGTCGATGCGGGCGCGCCCAGCGACGCCGATCGCGCCACCTACGCCAGCTGCATGGCGCGCACGCGAGCGGGCGCCGCGGGGATCGAGCCTGCCGCGTTCGATCGCTTCATGGCCGGCGTGGTGCCGGACATGAGCGTGCTGCCGCTGCTGGACAGCCAGCCCGAGTTCTCCACGCCGATCTGGGACTACCTGGCGCCCCTGGTCGACGCCCAGCGCATCGCCGATGGCCAGGCGCTGCTGGTCCAGCACGCGGACGTGCTGGCGCGCGTGGCCCAGGCCAGCGGCGTGGACGCCGCCACGGTGGTCGCCGTCTGGGGCGTGGAAAGCGACTATGGCCGCGTGCAGGGCAAGCGGCCGCTGCTGGTGTCGCTGTCCACGCTGTCGTGCTTCGGCCGCCGCCAGGCGTTCTTCCGCGGCGAACTGCTGGCCACGCTGGGGCTGCTGCAGTCGGGCGACCTGACGCCCGATGGGCTGACCGGCTCATGGGCCGGCGCGTTCGGGCAGACCCAGTTCATGCCCAGCACCTACCAGCGCATCGCGGTGGATGGCGACGGCGACGGCCGCCGCGACCTGGTCCACAGCGTGCCCGACGCGCTGGCGTCCACGGCCAACTATCTCGACCGCGCCGGCTGGCAGCCGGGCCAGCCGTGGGGCTTCGAGGTGCGTGTGCCAGCGGGCTGGGACGCCGCGCGCGCCGGGCGCAAGAACAAGCGCCCGCTGCGCGAGTGGGTCGCCGCGGGCATCACCCGCGCGGACGGCAGCCCGATCGCGGCCGACGACACGCCGGCCGCGCTGCTGCTGCCGGCCGGCGTGGCCGGGCCGGCGTTCCTGGTGTTCCGCAACTTCGATGCGATCTACAGCTACAACGCGGCCGAGAGCTATGCCCTGGCCATCGCGCTGCTGTCCGACCGCCTGCGCGGCGGCGGCCCGCTGGCCGCGTCCTGGCCGACCGACGATCCGGCGCTGGACCGCGCGCAGCGCAGGGACCTGCAGCTCCTGCTGCTGGCGCGCGGCCACGACATCGGCACGCCGGACGGCCTGGTCGGCGCGCAGACCCGCCGCGCCATCGCCAGTGAGCAGCAGGCGCTGGGCCTGGCGCCGGTCGATGGCCGCGCCGGCCGGAAGATCCTGCAGGCCCTGCGCGCGGCCGGGCCGCCGGTGCTGCTGCCGGCGTCGGCGCAGGGCGCGGCGCCATGACCGCGCCGGCGCAGCGCAATCCCGGCATCGACGCGCTGCGCGGGGTGTCGATCCTGCTGGTGGTCCTGCACCACCTGGCGCTGCGCATCCCGCTGCGCGACACCGCGCTGGCCGACTGGCTGCCGCTGCGCCTGCTGCGCGCGCTGAGCTACAACGGCTATGAGGCGGTGTTCGTGTTCTTCGTCATTTCCGGCTTCCTGATCACGCTGCATGCGGTGCAGCGCTGGTCGTCGCTGGCGCGCATCGACCTGCGCGCGTTCTATGCCCGGCGCGCGGCCCGCATCCTGCCGGCGCTGCTGCTCCTGCTGGCGGTGCTCTCCCTGATGCATGGCCTGGGCGTGCCGAACTTCGTGATCGACAAGCCCGGGCAGTCGCTGGGTGGCGCGCTGTGGTCGGCGCTGACGCTGCAGCTGAACTGGTACGAAGGCCGCACCGGCTGGTTGCCCGGCGGCTGGGACGTGCTGTGGTCGCTGTCGATCGAAGAGGCGTTCTACCTGGCCTTTCCGCTGGTCTGCCTGCTGCTGCGCCGGCGCGCGCTGCTGGTGCCGGCCCTGCTGCTGCTGGCGCTGTCGCTGCCGCTGACCCGCGCGGCGATCGCCGGCAACGAGATCTGGCAGGAGAAGGCCTACCTGCCCGGCTTTTCCGCCATCGCCGTCGGCGTGCTGGCGGCCCTGGCGGCGATGCGTTGGCAGGTGCCGGCCTCCACCGCCCGCGGGCTGCGCGTGCTCGGCGTGGTCGCGCTGGCGGCGGTGATGCTGTACGGCGGCGAGCTGTGGCGCTCGTTCGGCAACGGCTCCATGCTGGTGCTGGTCGGCGGGGCCGGTGCGCTGGTGCTCGGCCTGCACGCGATGCCCGCCCATGCGCCGCTGCGCGCGCTGGCATGGCTGCGCGCCTGGGGCCGGCTCAGCTACGAGCTCTACCTGACGCACATGTTCGTCGTCTTCGCACTGGTCGGGCTGTACCAGGCCCAGGGTGGGCAGGTGCGCGGCGGGGCCTGGTGGTACCTGGCGCTGCTGCCGCTGTGCTGGCTGCTGGCCTGGGCCTTCGCGCGACTGTGGACGCTGCCGGCCGAGCGCTGGCTCAAGCGGCGCTGGCTGCGGCGCGCGCCGGATCGCGAGGGGGAGGCGGCCGCGGTGGCCTGAGCTGGCGCGAGCCCTGCGCCCTTCGCGACGGGCCGCGGCGGTGTATGCCAGCATCCAAGGATGGCGATCTTTTCCCTGCAACAGGTCACCCGCCGCTATGGCCAGGCCCTTGCGCTCGACGGCGTCGACCTCGAGATCGAACAGGGCCGCACCACCGCCCTGATCGGGCCCAGCGGCGCGGGCAAGTCCAGCGTGCTGCGCATGCTGATCGGGCTGGAGTGGCCCGACAGCGGGCAGGTGCGGTTCGAGGGCGCGCCGCTGCAGCGCAAGACCCTGCTGGCGCAGCGCCGGCGCATCGGCTACGTGATCCAGGAAGGCGGCCTGTTCCCGCACCTGAGCGCACGCGACAACGCCGCGCTGCTGGCACGCGCGCTCGGCTGGCCGCGCGCGCGCATCGAGGCGCGCCTGGCCGAGCTGGCCGAGGTCTGCCAGCTGCCGCCCGCGCTGCTGGCGCGCTATCCGGCCGAACTCTCCGGCGGCCAGCGCCAGCGCATGGGGCTGGTGCGCGCGCTGATGCTGGATCCGCCGGTGCTGCTGCTGGACGAGCCGCTGGGCGCGCTCGATCCCATCGTGCGCCACGAACTGCAGACCCAGATACGCGCGTTGATCGCCCAACTGGGCAAGACCGTGGTGCTGGTGACCCACGATGTGGCCGAGGCGGCCTACCTGGCCGACACCCTGGTGCTGATGCGGGCGGGGCGCATCGTCCAGCAGGGCAGCGCCCGGACCTTGCTGGACCGCCCGGCCGAGGACTTCGTCACCCGCTTCATGACCGCCCAGCGCACGCTGGAGGATGCCGCATGAGGCGCGCGTCGATGCGCGCCTGGCTGGTCTGCGTGCTGCTGTGTCTGCTGTCGCCGGCGATGGCTAGGCAGGTCACCGTCGGCTCGAAGAACTTCACCGAAGGTGTGATCCTGGCCGAGATCGCCGTGGCGCAGGCGCGCAAGGACGGCGTGGAGGTGGCGCACAAGCGCCAGCTCGGCGGCACGCGCATCCTCTGGCGCGCGCTGCAGGAGGGCGACATCGATGCCTATGCCGAGTACACCGGCACGCTGCGCCAGGAACTGCTGCAACAGCCCGACGCCACCGAGGCGCAGCTCGTCGCCGCGCTGGCGCAGCAGGGGCTGGGCATGACGCGCTCGCTCGGCTTCCAGAACACCTATGCCCTGGGCATGCGCAGGGCGCGCGCGCAGGCGCTGGGCATCCGCACGCTGGGCGATCTGGCACGCCATCCCGAACTCAAACTGGGCCTGAGCAACGAGTTCCTGCAGCGCGCCGACGGCTGGCCGGGCGTGCGCACCGCCTACGGGCTGCCGCAGCAGGCCAATGGCCTGGACCACGACCTGGCCTATCGCGCGCTCCAGAGCGGGGCGATCGATGTGACCGACCTGTACAGCACCGACGCGGAGATTCCGTACTACGACCTGGTGGTGCTGGACGACGACCGCCATTACTTCCCCGATTACCAGGCGGTGTTCCTGTACCGGCTGGCGCTGGAGCGCAGTGCGCCGGCCTTCGTGCAGGTGCTGCGCTCGCTGGAGGGACGCATCGACGTGGCGGACATGCGCCGGCTCAACGCGCAGGTCAAGCTGGAGCATCGCGGCGAGGCGCAGGTGGCGGCGACCTTCGTCGGTGTCGATGCGCCGCGGGGCAGCGGCCGCGCCGCACGCATCGCCCAGCGCACCGGCGAACACCTGGCCCTGGTCGGTCTCTCGCTGGGCTGCGCGCTGCTGGTCGCGCTGCCGCTGGGCGTGCTGGCCGCGCGCCGCCCGCGCCTGGGCCAGGTCGTGCTGTCGCTGACCGGCGTGCTGCAGACGCTGCCCTCGCTGGCGGTGTTCGTCTTCATGATTCCGCTGTTCGGCATCGGCGCCAAGCCGGCGATCGCGGCGCTGTTCCTGTACTCGCTGCTGCCGATCGTGCGCAATACGCACGCCGGCCTGACCGGCATCCCGCGCGACCTGCGCGAGACCGCCGCGGCCCTGGGTCTGCCGCCGCGCACGCGCCTGTGGCGGGTGGAGCTGCCGCTGGCGCTGCGCACGATCCTGGCGGGGGTCAAGACCGCCGCGGTGATCAATGTCGGCACGGCGACGCTGGGCGCCTTGATCGGTGCCGGCGGCTATGGCCAGCCGATCCTGACCGGGATCCGGCTCGACAATCTGGGGATGATTCTGGAAGGGGCGGTGCCGGCGGCGGTGCTGGCCTTGCTGGTGCAGGGGGTGTTTGAGCTCTTCGAGCGGGCTATGACGCCCAAGGGCCTGAGGCTCGCAGCGCGGGCATAGCGGGTCGCTACTGTCGCCGTTGCCGTTGCCGTTGCCGTTGCCGTTGCCGTTGCCGTTGCTGTTGCGGTTGCTTTACCTGTCTGAGCCGTAAAGCACGCCGAGCACCGCAGCAAAGCAGGGCCGAAGAGGCGCCCTGTTTGAGCGAAGCGAGTTTGGGCGCCGTGCCCTGCTTTGCGAGGAGCGCAGGGGACCGACGCGTAGCGTCGGCGTGCGTCCCGGCGAGAAGCGGTTTTGCTTCCTTTTGACAAGACAAAAGGAAGTCGCGCCGCAGGCGCGAAAGCTTTGCACTTGGCGCGCCGCAGGCGCGTTGCCTTAGCCCTACCAGAGCCGGCGCAGGTTCGCCGGCCAAACTTGCATTTAATTTGCAAGCAAAACTTGACCGCCATGCAGGCGCTTCTTAAAAGCAAAGCTAAAGCAAAGCTTTCGCACGGCTTCGCCGCGCGAGCTACTTTTGTCTTGTCAAAAGTAGCCAAAACCGCTTCTCGCCGGGACGCGAGCCGCCGCTACGCGGCGGTCCCCTGCGCTTCTCGGAAGACGGGGCATTTATCCCCTTTTAGGGACGGCGCCCAAACTCGCTTCGCTCAAACAGGGCGCCTCTTCGGCCCCGTCTTCCTGCGATGCTCGGCTCGCTTTACGGCTCAGACAGGTAAAGCAACAGCAAAAGCAAAAGCTCTTGAGCAACAGCAACAGCAACAGCAACAGCAACGGCAACGGCAACGGCAACGGCGCTAGGCGCTCGCCGCAATCTCGACCACTTCCTCCATCTGCTCCGCAGCCACCATCAGATACGGCGCCAACCGCAAACACCCGTGCCGCCGCGAACAGATCACCCCCCGCCGCGCGAACGCCCCCGCCACGGCATCAAAGCGCTCGGCCGGCACCCGCAACCCCGCGATATGCGGCGCATGCCCCGGCGTCTTCCACGCCGACAGCCCGCGGGCGTCCAGCGCCGCATCCAGCGCGGCGGTAACCTCGCCCAGCGCCGCGGCGATGCGCGCCGGCTGCCAGGCCTGCAGCTGGGCCAGGCCGCCGTGGGTCATGAGCAGCCGCAGCGGATCGGCGATGCCACCGGCATCGAAGCGGCGCGCGCCCGGCAGGTAGGGCGGTGGCGTGTCGAGCGGGAATACCCAATCCGCGCCGGCGTCGCGCGCCACCCAGTGCTGCTCCAGCGGCACACCTTCGCTGCGCCAGCGCGGGCTGGCCCACAGCCAGGCCAGGCCCATCGTGCCCAGCAGCCACTTGTAGCCCACCGCCACCACGAAGTCCGGCCGCCAGCGCGCCAGCTGCAGGGGCAGCACGCCCAGGCTCTGGCTCAGGTCCAGCACCAGGGCCGCACCTCGCGCGTGCACGGCGTCGGCGATGGCGTCGAGATCGAGCAGGCGGCCGTCGTGCCAGTAGCAATGGGGCAGGGTGGCGATGGCCAGCTCGGGCGTCTGGTCGATGGTGCGCAGCACCGCGTCGGTGAGCGTCTCGCCGGCGCGCGGTGCGGCGCCGACCACGTGCGCACCGGCCTGCGCGCAGCGCTGCTGCCAGGCGAGCAGGTTGGACGGGAACTGGCCCTCCAGCACCAGCACCACCTGGCCGTGCTGCAGCGGCAGGTTGGCGGCGGCGGTGGCCAGGCCGTGCGCGGCCGAGGGCACCATCGCCAGGCCCTCGACATCGCCCTCGAACAGCACCTGCGCGGCCAGCGCGCGCGCGTCTTCGATGCGTCGCATCCAGTCGGCGTGCGGCAGCCACCACGGCGCAGCCTCGGCCTCCAGCATCGCGTGCGCGCCGTCCAACACGTGGCGCAGCCGCGCGCCCTTGGAGGCCGCGTCCAGGTAGACGGCCTCCGGGGGCGTGGCGAAGGCGAGCCGGCGCTGCGGCCAGGCGACGGGGTCGGGAAACGGCGGCGCGTCGGTCATGTGTGCAGCCTAGCTGTCCCGGCCAGGGCAGGCATAACAGGGCGTTCACCGCCGCCGCCTAGCATGGGCCCATGCATGCCATCCCACCCCGCCAGGCGCATCGCGACCGCGACGCGCGGTCGCAGACCCTGCTCGCCGCCTTCCAGGCCATGCGTGCCCTGACCGCAACGCTGGCCGCGCCGCTCAGCGCCGAGGATGCGATGGTGCAGAGCATGGATGACGCCAGTCCGGCCAAATGGCACCTGGCGCATACGACCTGGTTCTTCGAACGCTTCGTGCTGGGCGCCGACGCGGGCTATCGCCCCTTCGATCCCGCCTGGGACTATCTGTTCAACAGCTACTACAACAGCGTCGGGCCGATGCACGCGCGCCCGCGCCGCGGGATGCTGTCGCGGCCGACGCTGGCGCAGGTGCGCGCCTATCGCGCGGCGGTCGAAGACGCGCTGTGCGCGCGGCTGCAGGCCAGGGCGCTGGACGATCAGGCGCTGGACACCGTGCAGCTGGGCATCCAGCACGAACAGCAGCACCAGGAGCTGCTGCTGACCGACATCCGCCACGCGCTGTGGAGCAACCCGTTGCAGCCGGCCTATCGCGAGGATCTGCCCGCGCCGCGTGCGCAGGGCGGGCCGCTGCGCTGGTGCCCGCGCGAGGAGCAGATCGCCCAGATCGGCGCGGCGCCATGGCCGCAGGCGGAGGACTTCGCCTACGACAACGAGTCGCCGCGCCATCGCACGCTGGTGGCGGCGCACGCGCTGGCCAGCCGGCCGGTGAGCAATGCCGAGTTCGCCGCCTTCGTCGACGACGGCGGCTATCGCACGCCGGCGCACTGGCTCAGCGACGGCTGGGCGACGGTACGCGCCCGCGACTGGCAGCGCCCGCTGTACTGGCATGAGGATGGCGCGCGCGAGTTCACCCTGGGCGGTTGGCGCGAGCGCGATCCCGATGCGCCGGTCAGTGGCCTGAGTCTGTTCGAGGCCGACGCCTTCGCCCGCTGGGCCGGCGCGCGCCTGCCGACCGAGGCTGAGTGGGAACTGGCCGCCACCGGCGTGCCGGCCGAAGGTCATTTCGTCGAGGACGGCCTGCTGCATCCGCGCTCGCAGCCCGGCACCGACACCGGCCTCTCGCAGCTGTTCGGCGATGTGTGGGAATGGACCGGCAGTGCCTATCTGCCGTATCCCGGCTTCACGCCCTGGCCCGGCTCGCTGGGCGAGTACAACGGCAAGTTCATGAATGCCCAGTGGGTGCTGCGCGGCGGTAGCTGCGCCACCTCGCGCACGCATATCCGCGCCAGTTACCGCAACTTCTTCCCCTCCGACGCGCGCTGGCAGTACGCCGGCATGCGCCTTGCCAAGGACCTGCCTTGAACGCTGCCGCCTGCGCCATGACCCGCGCCCGTGACGCGCTGACCGACCTGCGCCCCAAACCCGACGACATCACCGCCGACGCGCTGGACGGCCTGTCGCGCGATCCGAAGACGCTGCCGTCCAAGTACTTCTACGATGCCGAAGGCTCGCGCCTGTTCGAGGCGATCACGCATCTGCCCGAGTACTACCTGACGCGTACCGAGCTGGCCCTGCTGGAGCAGCGCCTGCCCTCCATCGCCCAGGCCATCGGCCCGGGCGCGCACGTGGTCGAGTACGGCAGCGGCAGCGGCCGCAAGACCGAGCTGCTGCTCGAACACCTGCACGCCCCGGTGGCCTACACGCCGGTGGAGATCTCGCGCACGGCGGTGGTGCAGGCCACCGCCCGCCTGTCCGAGCATTTCCCCGCGATCGAGATGCTGCCGGTGTGCGCGGACTTCACCAAGCCGCTCGCGTTGCCCGAGAGCGCGCGGCCGGCGCAGCGCACGGTGATGTTCTTCCCCGGCTCGACCCTGGGCAACTTCACCGACGAGGCCGCGCAGGCCCTGCTGGACGGCATGCGGCAGACGATGGGACCGGGCGGCTGCGCGCTGGTCGGCATCGACCTGGACAAGGACCCGGCGCTGATCGAGGCCGCCTACAACGATGCCGCCGGGATCACGGCCGCCTTCACCCTCAACCTGCTGGCGCGGCTCAACCGCGAGATCGGCAGCGATTTCGACCTGGATGCGTTCGCCCATCGCGCCGTCTACGTGCGCGAGCGGCTGCGCATCGAGACCTTCCTAGTCAGCCAGCGCGCGCAGACCGTGCACGTGGGCGGCCGAACGTTCGACTTCGCGCAAGGCGAGGCCATGCAGGTCGAGTACAGCCACAAGTACACCGACGCCCGCTTCGCGCAGCTGGCCGCGCGCGCGGGCCTGAAGGTGACCCACGGCTGGAACGACGCCCGCGACTGGTTCGGCCTGCGCCTGCTGCAGCCGCTGTGACCGCGCCCGACGCACCGGCGTGCGTCGAAGCGACGATCCTGCGACTGCTGGCCGAGCGCGACGCGCAGGCCTCGATCTGCCCGTCCGACGTGGCGCGCGCCCTGGGCGATGACGAGGCCGCCTGGCGCGCGCTGATGCCGGCGGTGCGCGATGCGGCCGCACGCCTGGTGCAGGCTCGGCGGATCGAGGTCACCCAGCGTCAGCGCACCGTGCGGATCGAGGACGCCAAGGGCCCGGTGCGCCTGCGCCGCGGCGAACGTTTCGACGCGCCCTAGCCGCGCGTTTCGGGCGGCATACGCCTGCTGGCCGATCATGAAGCCACGGCCTCGATCTGCTCCTGCTCCCTCCCTTTCGCGAAGCGAAGGGGAGCTCGAAATCGCGGCTAGCGATTGAGGGGGAGGGGTTGGCTGTTGCTGTTGCAGTTGCTCGTGCTTGTGCCAACAGCAACCGCAAAAGCACCCCCTCCCAACCTCCCCCTTGCGCTGCGCGCAAAGGGGAGGGGCAAAAGCGGTGTTCGCAGCAGCGCATACCGCGCTGCCCCGGCAGCCGCTGATTGCAGCAAGCTCGCGGGCCTCTGCCCCCTCCCTTTCGCGAAGCGAAGGGGAGGGCTGGGGTGGGGTTAGCCGTTGCCGTTGCCGTTGCTCGTGCCTGTGCCAACGGCAACAGCACCCCTCCCAACCTCCACCCGCGCTGCGCGCGACGGGGAGAGGCAGGGGCGCTACTTGCGCAGGAACAGCCGGTACACCGGATTATCGGTCTCTTCCACGCAGGGGTAGCCCAGCGTGTCCAGGAAGCGGGCGAAGGCGGCGTCGTCCCTGGCCGGCACCTGCAGGCCGACCAGCGTGCGCGCGTAGTCGGCGCCCTGGTTGCGGTAGTGGAACAGGCTGATGTTCCAGCTCGGCTTGAGCAGGGTCAGGAACTTGAGCAGCGCGCCAGGCCGCTCGGGGAACACGAAGCGCAGCAGCCGTTCATCCTGGGCCAGCGCCGAATGCCCGCCCACCATGTGCCGCACGTGTTCCTTGGCCAGCTCGTCGAAGGTCAGGTCCAGCGTGGCGAAGCCGTGGCGCTGGAAGTTGGCCGCGATCTTCGACGACTCGCCCTTGCCGTGCGTGGTCAGGCCGACGAACACGTGCGCCTGCGCCGCATCGCTGATGCGGTAGTTGAATTCGGTGACGTTGCGCGGCCCGCCGGGCAATTGGTCGACCAGCTCGCAGAAGCGCAGGAAGCTGCCGCGCTCCTCTGGGATGGTGACCGCGAACAAGGCCTCGCGCTCCTCGCCGACCTCGGCGCGCTCGGCGACGAAGCGCAGGCGGTCGAAGTTCATGTTGGCCCCGCACAGGATCGCCGCATAGGTGGCGCCCTTGGTCTTGTGCGTGGCCACGTACTGCTTGATCGCCGCCACCGCCATCGCGCCGGAGGGCTCGACGATGCCGCGGGTGTCGACGAAGACATCCTTGATCGCCGCGCAGACCGCGTCGGTGTCGACCACGACGAACGCGTCCACCAGCCCGCGGGCGATGCGGAAGGTCTCCCGACCGACCTGCTTGACCGCCGTGCCGTCGGCGAACAGGCCGACCTCGCTCAGCGCCACGCGCTTGCGCGCCTTGACCGAGCGGACCATCGCATCGGAGTCGGCCATCTGCACGCCGATCACCTTGATCTCCGGGCGCAGCGCCTTGATGTAGTTGGCCACGCCGGAAATCAGCCCGCCGCCGCCGACCGCCACGAACACCGCGTCCAGCGGACCGGGATGCTGGCGCAGCAGTTCCATGGCGATGGTGCCCTGGCCGGCGATCACGTCCGGATCGTCGAAGGGATGGACGAAGGTCAGGCCCTGCTGCTGTTCCAGCGTCACCGCATGGGTATAGGCGTCCGAGTAGCTGTCGCCATGCAGCACCACCTCGCCACCCAGCGCCTTGACCGCGTCGATCTTCAGCCGCGGGGTCGTCACCGGCATCACGATCACCGCGCGCGTGCCCAGCCGGTGCGCGCCCAGCGCCACGCCCTGGGCATGGTTGCCGGCCGAGGCGCAGATCACCCCGCGCTGCAGCTGTTCGGGGCTCAGGTGCGCCATCTTGTTGTAGGCGCCGCGCAGCTTGAAGCTGAAGACCGGCTGCTGGTCCTCGCGCTTGAGCAGCACCTTGTTGTGCAGCCGCTGGCTGAGAATTCGCGCCGGCTCCAGCGGCGTCTCGACGGCCACGTCGTAGACGCGCGCGGTGAGGATTTTCCTGAGGTAATCGGCAGGCTTGAGCGGTGCGGTCATAGGGCCGCCATGCTACCGCGCGCCTTGGGTTTCCTGTGGCTTGGTTGCGGTTGGAAGTATTCGCCGCCGCTGCATCTTTTGCTCCCACAGGAGCGAGGCGATCCTCAGGCCGCCTGCACGATCGGGATGGTCTTCGGATTGCGCCACTGGGCCAGCAGCTGCGCTTCCTGCGCTTTGGCGGCATGCAGGTGACGCTCCTTGACGTGGCCGTAGCCGCGGATCTGCTCGGGCAGGCTGGCGATGCGCACCGCCAGCGGCAGGCGGTCGGGGTCCAGCGTGTCGAGCAGGCCGGTCACGGTGGCGCGGTAGTCCTCGATCAGCTGGCGCTCCATGCGCCGCTCGGCGGTGCGGCCGAACGCATCGAACACGCCGCCGCGCAGGAACTTCAGCTTCGCCAGCACGCCGAACGCGCGCAGCATCCACGGCCCGTAGGCGCGCTTGACCAGCTCGCCCCGGGCGTTGCGCTTGGCCAGCAGCGGCGGGGCCAGATGGAACTGCAGGGTGTAGTCGCCTTCGAACTGCTGCTCCAGCTGGCGCCGGAACTCGCCGCTGGTGTACAGCCGCGCGACCTCGTACTCGTCCTTGTAGGCCATCAGCTTGAACAGGTAACGCGCCACGGCCTCGGTCAGCGCGGTGGAGCCGGGCGCGCGGATGTTCTCGGCCTCGCGCACCTGCGCGACGAAGCCGGTATAGCGCGCCGCGTAGGCGGCGTCCTGATAGTCGACGAGGAAGGCGCTGCGGCGCGCGATGGCCTCGTCCAGGGTGCGCGACAGGCGCGCATCGTCCAGCGGCAGCAGCACCACGCCTTCGGCCGTGGCCGCGGCGGCATCGGGCAGGCCGCGCACGCTGCGCGCGTTGTCCGGATTGCGCGGCGCGCTGGTCGCGCCCCATTCGGTGCCTTCCCACTCGCCGGGCGGCAGCACGCGCAGGTTGCGCGGCAGGTGCTCCTCACGGGTCTCGGTGTTGCGCACGATGCCGGCGGCCTGCTGCACGGCGGGCAGATCGACCGCAGCCAGGCGGCCCCAGGCGAAGGCGGTCTTGTTCATCTCGATGGCCGCGCCGTTGAGTTCGATCGCGCGCATCAACGCGTCCAACGAGATCGGCACCAGCCCCTGCTGCCACGCGTAGCCGAGCATGAAGAGGTTGGTGGCGATGGCATCGCCCAGCAGCGCGGTGGCCAACTGGGTGGCATCGAGCAGCAGCGGGTCGCGTCCCCCCAGCGCGACGTTGACCCCGGCGATGATCTCGGCCGCGGGGAACTGCATGTCCGGATGCGTGGTGAAGGTGCCGGGCATGGCCTCGTAGGTGTTGAGCACCACCTGCGCGCGCTCGCCGCGGACCTTGGACAGCACCCAGTAGTCGTTGACCACCACCATGTCGCAGCCCAGTACCAGGTCGGCCTCGCCGGCGGCGATGCGCACGGCGTGCAGGTCCTGCGGCGTGCGCGCCAGGCGCACGTGGGTGGTGACCGCGCCGCCCTTCTGCGCCAGCCCGGTCTGGTCGAGCACGCTGGCGCCCTTGCCTTCCAGATGCCCGGCCATGCCCAGCAGCGCGCCGATGGTCACCACGCCGGTGCCGCCGACGCCGGTGATCAGGATGTTCCAGGGCTGGGCCAGCGCGGACTGGAACGTCGGCGCCGGCAGCGCCTCGAGCAGCGCGGAGGCCTCGCTGCGCTGGCCCTTGCGCGGCCGGCCGCCGTGCACGGTGACGAAGCTGGGGCAGAAGCCGGACACGCAGGAGTAGTCCTTGTTGCAGTTGGACTGGTCGATGGCGCGCTTGCGGCCGAACTCGGTCTCCTTAGGCAGCACCGACACGCAGAAGCTCTTCTGCCCGCAGTCGCCGCAGCCCTCGCACACCAGCGAGTTGATCATCACCCGCTTGGGCGGATCGACCAGCTTGCCGCGCTTGCGACGGCGGCGCTTCTCGGTGGCGCAGGTCTGCTCGTAGATCAGCACCGACACGCCGCGCACCTGGCGCAGGCGCTCCTGCACGGCGTCCAGCTCGGCGCGGTCGTGGAACTCGGTGTCGGGCGGGAACAGGTCGCGTCGCCGCGACCATTTGGCGATCTCATCGGACACCAGCACGAGGGTCTGCACGCCCTCGGCGCGCATCTGCGCGGCGATGTCCGGCACGCTCAGCTGGCCGTCGACGGGCTGGCCGCCGGTCATGGCGACCGCGTCGTTGTAGAGGATCTTGTAGGTGATGTTGACGCCGGTGGCGATCGACTGGCGGATGGCCAGCGAGCCGCTGTGGAAGTAGGTGCCGTCGCCCAAGTTCTGGAACACATGCTCGGTCGCGGTGAACGGCGCCTGCCCCGACCAAGTCACGCCTTCGCCGCCCATGTGGGTAAAGGTGTCGGTGCTGCGGTCCATCCAGGTGACCATGTAGTGGCAGCCGATGCCGCCCATCGCGCGCGCGCCCTCGGGCACGACGGTGGAGGTGTTGTGCGGGCAGCCGCTGCAGTAGTGCGGCACGCGCGGGAAGCTGGCGCGCGGCAGGGCCATCTCCGCTTCCTTGGCCTCCATCCAGCGCAGGCGCTGCTCGATCGATTCGGTCCTGGCGAAGCGCAGGATGCGCGCGCCGATCACGCCGGCGATGGTGGCCGGGGTCAGCTCGCCGGTGGAGGGCAGGATCCAGGCGCCGGCCTCGTCGTACTTGCCCACGATGCTGGGCCGCGCGCCCGCGCTGGCCGGCCAGTTGTAGAACAGCTCCTTCATCTGCCGCTCGATGAAGGCCTTCTTCTCCTCCACCACGACGATGTCCTCCAGCCCGCGCGCGAAGGCGGTGATGCCCACCGGCTCCAGCGGCCAGCTCATGCCGACCTTGTAGACGCGGATGCCGAGGTCGCGGCAGGCCGCCTCGTCCAGGCCCAGGTACTCCAGCGCCTGCAGCACGTCCAGGTAACTCTTGCCGGTGGTGACGATGCCCAGCCGCGCGCGTGGCGAGTCCAGCACCACCCGGTCGACCTGGTTGGCGCGGGCGAAGGCCTGCGCGGCCGCCACGGCGTAGCGATGCAGGCGCATCTCCTGCTCCAGCGGCGGGTCGGGCCAGCGGATGCTCAGGCCGCCGGCCGGCATGGTGAAGTCCTCTGGCAGCACGATCCGCCGCGCGAACGGATCCACGTCCACCGAGGCCGAAGACTCGACCGTCTCGGCGATGGTCTTGAAGCCGATCCAGCGCCCGGTGTAGCGGCTCATGGCCCAGCCGACCAGGCCCAGGTCGAGGATGTCCTGCACGCCGGCCGGGTTGAGCACCGGCATCATCGCGCTGACGAATTCCTCCTCGCTGCCGTGCGGCAGGGTCGAGCTGCGGCAGGCGTGGTCGTCGGCGGCCAGCGCCAGCACCCCGCCCAGCGGCGAGGTGCCGGCCGCGTTGGCGTGCTTGAACACGTCGCCGCTGCGGTCCACGCCCGGGCCCTTGCCGTACCACATGCCGTACACGCCCTGCACGCGCGCGCCGGGGAACAGCCCGGTCTGCTGGGTGCCCCACAGCATGGTTGCGGCCAGGTCCTCGTTGAGACCGGGCTGGAACTTGACCTTCGCCGCGTCCAGGTGCCGGCGCGCGCGCCACAGCTCCAGGTCGAAGCCGCCCAGCGGGCTTCCGCGATAGCCGCTGACGAAGCCGGCGGTGTCCAGGCCGGCCGCATCGTCGCGCAGGCGCTGCATCAGCGGCAGCCGCACCAGCGCCTGCACGCCGGACAGATAGATGCGCCCGTCGGTGCGCGTGTACTTGTGCTCCAGCGTGTAATCGGCGTCCAGCGTGACCAGCGCCGGCGTGTCGGCGGACGAGGGCGAGGTGAGTTCTGCGGTGCTGGTCATGGGCTGGCCCGGTGGAAAGCGGCGTGGCGTGCGCGCCGGCCGACCGGCCCTGGCGCGGCGGCAGTCTAGCAACCGCGCCCCGCCGGCCCCGATTTGGCGTTGCCGCAGGGCCATGGCCACAATTGCACCACCCACGTCCACGCGACGGCTCCACCGCAAGGAAACGCATGGCTTTCGATGCCTTCGCCCTGATCCTGGCCATGCTGGCGCTGGGCATGCTGTTCGCGCGGCTGCGCCTGTTTCCCGAAGGCGCGGCGCAGGTGCTCAACCTGGTGGTGCTGTACGTCTGCCTGCCGGCGGCGGTGCTGACCTTCGTGCCGCGCCTGCACCTGGACGGCTCGCTGCTGGGCCTGATGCTGACGCCGTGGCTCCTGATGGGCGCGGTGTACTGGCTGGTCGCCCTGGCTGGCCGCGCCCTGAAGCTGGCGCGCGGGGAACGGGCCGCGCTGCTCATCTGCGTGGGCTTTTCCAACTCCAGCTTCATCGGTTACCCGATGGTGCGGGCGCTGCTGGGCGACCACGCGCTGCCTTACGCGGTGGTCTACGACCAGTTCGGCACCTTCCTGATGCTGTCCACGCTCGGCATCGTGATCATGGCGCGCTACTCGGGGGAAACGCCGCCGGGACCGGGGCAGCTGGCCCTGCGCGTGCTCAAGTTCCCGCCGCTGTGGGCGCTGGCGTTCGCGGTCACGCTGATGCCCGCCGCGCCGCCGGCCTGGATCGCCAGCGGCCTGCAGCGCCTGGCCGATGCGATGCTGCCGCTGGTGATGCTCTCGGTCGGCCTGTCGATCCAGTTGCGGCTGCCGCGCCATGAGCTCAAGCCGCTGGCGGTCGGCCTGGCGCTGCGCCTGCTGGTGATCCCGGCGCTGGCCATTCCCCTGTCCTACGCCTTCGGGCTGCGCGGGCAGCTGTTCCAGGTCAACGTGCTCGAGTCGGCCATGCCGACCATGATCACCGCCGCCGCGCTGGCGATCTCGCACAACCTCGCCCCGCGCCTGTGCGCGGCGTTGACCGGTTACTCCATCGTGCTGTCGCTGGCCACGCTGCCCCTGCTGGCGTGGCTGCTGCCAGCGCTGGCGCCCTGAGACGTGTCATCCTCGCGGCCGGGTTTCCAGGGACGAACCGACATGCGCCGCTTTCCATTCGCCGCCGCCGTGTTGCTGGCCGCGCTCGTGCTGCCGGCCTGTCCGCCGGCGCAGGCGCAGGCCGCGGCCGACCAGGCCGCCTTCGAACAGCGCTTCAACGGCTGGCGGGCGCAGTACGACCAGGCCCTGCAGCTGCACCTGCGCGGCGTGGCCTCCAGCGGCCAGGCACGCGATCTCTACGCCGCCGCGCTGCTGTGGCCGGACGATGGGCACGGCGCGGCGCAGGGGGCGGCACGGCCGCCGGCCGCCGGGATCGACGAGCGCAGCGTGTGGATGCAGGCCGCCCTGGATGCGCGTCCGCGCGATCCCCTGGTCGCGCGCTTCGAGGCGATGGGGTGTCCTGGCAGCAACGTGCAATGCGACGCGGCCGGCGCGCTGACGTTCCTGCTGCGCGAGGAAGGCGACAACCTGTTCGTGCAGCTGCTCGCCTTCATCGATGCCCAGCAGCGCGGCGATGCCAAGGCATCGGCCAGGGCCTGGCGCGCGGCCACGCAGGCGGCGCGCTACGACGCGATGCAGATCGAGTTCGGCGGCGTGCTGGCCGACGCGGTCTCCGGCTTGCCGGTGCCGCCGATGGACGCAGCGCTGCGCCAGGCCTTCATGACGCCGGACGGCATGCACGAGGGCGCCGAAGGTGCGGACTGGCCCAGGGTCACCGCGCTGGCCGCGCTGGCGATGCGTTCGCTTCCCAATTTCTTGGTGGTCACGCGCTATTGCGGTCCAACGCAGACGCACGACGATCGCGAACGCTGGGACGACTGCAAATCGGTGTTCGCGCTGATGGCGCGCGATGGCAACGACCTGATCGGCCGCATGATCGGCATTGGCATGATGACGCGCCTGACGGCCGGTACCCCGCAGGAGCTGCGCTGGCGCGAAGAGCGGCGGCAACTGCAGTGGCTGCAGACCGCAGCGTCCCGCTTCCTGCCGCCCTCGACGGGCCAGGTTGCGCTGGACACCTATCTGGACTGGCATCTGCGCGACGGCGAGATCGTCACCCTGCGGCGTCTGCTGGAAGCCAACCACCAGCCGCTCACTGCGCCCGCGGGCTGGACGCCCGCCACATCGCGCGAACAGTAGCGCGATGGGGCCGCGTTCGGACCGCCGCTGTCCCCGCCTATGCCGCAGCGACCGCCGTGCGCTGGGCCATGCACTGGCGGATCGCGGCCGTGACCCGCTCGAACACCGGCGCCGGGATGGCCAGCATCACCAGCTCGGCGCCCAGTTGCGTCGACGCGCCCCCGCGTTGCGCCGCGTGCCAGGCGGTCAGGTCGAGCAGGGCGGCCATGTTCAGGCGCTGCTCGGCCCCTGAGGGATCGCGCAGTTCGGGCGCGGCGTGCTCGCGCACCACCGCGACCACGGTCTCGCGGAAATCGGTGTCGCGTCCGAACAGGTCGGCGAAACCGTGCAGGTCGACCACGCGCGCGAAGCGCGCCACGGCCGCATCGGTGGCGCGCTCGATGACGGTGAACGCCTCCAGTCCCTGGCGATGCGCGGCGCGCTGGCGCACCCAGGCATAGCGCGAACGGCCCAGGCGATAGCGCACCCAGCGCAGCGGCGGCACGACGTCCAGCGCGCGATACAGCAGGCTCTTGCGCCGCCACGGCGCGCGCGGCACCAGGCTGAAGGGCGGGAAGCGCGCGAGCAGCTTGCGCGCGCTAGGGACGGGCAGGCGCTCGGCGACTTCCTGTGCCAGGACCTGCGTTTCGATGCGACTGGCGCGCGCCATGGCCGGCACCTGCCGGGCCAGCTCACGCACGGCGACGCGGCCATCGGCCTGCTGGTGCCGCGCGATCAGGCCGTCGGCCACCTGCGAGGGCGTGTCGGCGTGCCTGGGCCGGGCGTGGGAAAGGGGGCGTTCCATGGACTACGGGGCCGTTCCGTCGGGATCCGTGAGACCGTCGAGCCTACGGCAGCCTAGCCCGCGCCACAAGCGGCAAGTAGTTGAAATTACAGGAGAATAGTGAAGATCGGTAGCGCCTTCCCTGTGATTCACCCGTCCGCGGCCGCGGGTGCGCCGCCGTCAGTGCGCCGGCACCGTGCGGCCCCGGGCCCAGTCGCGCAACGCCTGGACCTGTTCGGCCATCAGCACCGAGAGCGGGCGGGTGGTGCGGATTTCGCGCATCAGGCCGTCGGTGTCCAGCGCGCGGCTCTCGGCGTGGGCGGCGTACAGGCCCGAGACGATGGCCTGCTCGATCTCCGCCCCGGAGAAGCCGTCGCTGGCCGCGGCCAGCGCAGGCAGGGCAAAGTCCTCGGCCACCAGCCCGCGCCGGCCCAGATGCAGCCGCAGCAGTTCCACCCGGGTATCGGGATCGGGCAGGTCGATGAAGAAGATCTCGTCGAAGCGTCCCTTGCGCAGCAGCTCCGCCGGCAGTTCATGCACCTGGTTGGCGGTGGCCACGACGAACACCTGCGCGCCGCGCTCGGCCATCCAGGTCAGCAGGCCACCGAGCACGCGCCGGGACACGCCGCCGTCCTCGCCGCTTCCGCTGCTGGCCAGGCCCTTCTCGATCTCGTCGATCCACAGCACGCACGGCGCCAGCTGCTCGGCCGCGGTCAGCGCCTTGCGCAGGTTCTTCTCGGTCTCGCCGTGGTACTTGTCGTACAGCGCGCCCATGTCCAGGCGCAGCAGCGGCACGCCGAACCCGGCCGCGGTGGCCTTGGCCAGCATCGACTTGCCGCAGCCCTGCACGCCCAGCAGCAGCATGCCGCGCGGCGGGTCCAGGCCCGGCGGCGGCGTGGTGGAGGCGAACACGCTGCGGCGCTGGGCGATCCAGCGCTTGAGCCGGTCGGCGCCGGCCACTTCGTCCAGCCGCGTGCCGTCGTATTCGTACTGCAGCTGGCCGCCGCGGCCGAGCAGCTCGAACTTCAGCCTGGCCAGCTGCGGCAGATCGCCGGGGCCGAGCACGCCGTCGTCGTAGATCAGGTGGCGCGCGATGCGCCGCGCATCGACCAGGTCCAGCCCGGCCAGGTTGCGGATGATCTGCTGGGCCGCGGCGGTGTCCACCTCGACCCGCCGCCCGCCGTTCTCGGCCGGGTAGGCGGCCACTTCCTCGCGCAGCATCTTCAACAGCGCGGCCGCATCGGGCAGGCGCGGGCTGAAGCGCACCGCCAGTGGCTCGAGCGCTTCCGGCAGCTCGACCCGGGCGCCGACCAGCACCACCACGTGCGGCTGGCAATGGCGGCGCTGGACGATGTCGCGCAGCTGCCGCTGGTGGCCGGCGTATTCGAGGTAGGGCACGAAATCCAGCAGCAGGTACACGCCACGCTGCTCGGCCGCCTTGATCGCCTGCAGCGCCGCGCCGGCCTCGGGCGCGCCTTCGGGCACGTCCTCGCGGTCCATGTCCAGCCGGCGCAGGCCCTCGGTGGCCGACCAGCGATACAGCGCGCGCCAGACCTGCGCCAGGCATTGGCGGAACAGGTCGACCACCCGCGCCTCGTCCTGGGTCTCGATGACGATCAGCGGCGTTCCGGCGCGGATCAGGGCGGTCAGGTCCTTCAGCTCGCTCATGGGGACTCCTGCGGGGGCGAGCGAACATAGCAGAGCCCGCCGCCGTGACAGGCCGCGATCCGGCTGGTGGCTTTCACGGCCAACGGTGTACGCTCCGGCTTCCCGGACGAGTGCGAAGGCGTGAGCGCATGAAGACCATCCTGGTCGCCAGTTCCAAGGGCGGTGCGGGCAAGACCACGATCGCCACCAACCTGGCGGCCTATTACGCCCTGCAGGGCCAGCGCACCGTCCTGGTCGACGCCGATCCCCAGGAATCCTCCACGCGCTGGGCGCAGCGCCGCGCGGAACTGGCCAGCGCCGTGCTGCCGCTCAGCGGCACCGGCAGGAAATGGGCCTCCAGGCTGCCGGCCGACACCCAGACCGTGATCGCCGACGGCCGCGCCGGGGCGATGGCCGACGAACTGGAGCCGCTGCTGGACGCCGCCGACGCGGTGGTGGTGCCGGTGCTGCCCTCGGGCCTGGACATCGAGGCCACCGTTGGCTTCCTCAACTCGCTCTCCAAGGTCCCGCGCGTGCATAAGCGCAAGCTGCCGGTGGGCCTGGTCCTCAACCGCGCCAAGCCCTGGACGCACACCGCCCAGCAGGCGCTGGAGATGATGGGGGAGTGGCCCTATCCGGTGGTCGCCACCCTGCGCGACACCCAGGCCTACGTGGTCATGGCCGGCCTGGGCCGCAGCCTGTTCGACTACCACTCGCTGCAGGTACGCGACCATCAGCAGGACTGGCAGCCGCTGCTGGCCTGGCTGGATGCGGTCTGATCACGCGGCTCCTCTTAAGGTCGTCCCATGCGTGAACTCATCCTCCTGCGCCATGCCCATGCCGAGCCGGCCCTGCCTGGCCAGTCCGATTTCGACCGCCCGCTGGCCCCGCACGGCCAGGCCGAGGCCGAGGCGGCCGGCCGCTGGATCAAGGACCAGCGCCTGATCCCCGACCGCGTGCTGTGTTCGCCGGCGCGGCGCACCCGCGAGACGCTCGAGGCGGTCCTGGCCGCTACCGGCTATGTCGAACAGCGGCTGGAACAGGCCATCTACGAGGCCACCGCCGGCACCCTGATCGGTCTGGCCGACGCCCATCGCGACGTCGATCGCCTGCTGCTGCTGGGCCACAACCCCGGCCTGGAGCAGCTGGCCGCGCTGCTGCACAGCGGCAGCACCAGCGATTACCGCGGCATGCCCACCGGCTCGGTGGTGGTCCTGGGCTTCGCCGAGGATGGCCCGATCGAACCGGGCGCGGCGACCCTGTCGGCGTTCTGGTGGCCGTGAAGGCGAAGGCCTGGATCCGGTTCTGCCTCGGCGCCGGGCTGACCCTCTGCACCGCCGCCGTCGCCCAGTCGCGCACCATGCCGCTGGACAAGCAGCACACCCGGCTGGGCTTCGCCCTGTCCACGCGCTGGGGCCAGACCCTGGAAGGCAACTTCCCGCGCTATGACGGGGTGGTGCACGTGCTGCCCGACGGGCGCCACCAGGTGACCCTGCACATGTACACCGCCGACGTGCAGATCGGCGACCATACGCGCTATGCGCAGTGGGCGCGCGGCAGCGCGTTCTTCGATGCGGAGAAATGGCCGGAAGTGGTGTTCGTGTCCTATCCCTACGACAGTACGGTGCTCAAAGGCGGCGGCCAGCTCGAGGGTGAGCTGGTGATCCGCGGCATCCGCCGCCCGGAGACCCTGACGGTCACGCCCGAGTCCTGCGCGCGCCCTGGCGTGGACTGCGACGTGGTGCTGTCCGGCGAGGTGCGCCGCAGCGACTACGACATGGATGGCTTCCGGCTGGCGCTGAGCGACAAGGTGCAGTTCCTGCTGCGCGCGCGCGTGCAGGCACCCGAGCGGGAGCTCAAACCTTGAGGAAGCTGTTGGGGGCCTTCGCCCTGCTGCTGTCCCTGCTGGGCAGCGGTTGCGCCAGCCTGTCCCAGGCCCAGCACGCGCGCGCGGTGCAGATCGCACAGGACGCGCGCTCGCAGGTGATCGATTGCCAGGCCGCCAACGCCTGCGCCGAGCCTTCGCCGCTGCGCGATCTGGCCGACAGGGCGCGCGCCGACTCCACCGCCCAGGTGCCGCGCCATTACGCGCTGCTGCTGGACCGCGGCGAGGATTCGCTGCTGGCGCGGCTCAACCTGATCCGCGCCGCGCGCCGCAGCATCGACGTGCAGACCTACATCTTCGATACCGACGACAGCGCGCGGCTGGTGCTGGACGAACTGCTGGCCGCCGCGCGCCGCGGCGTGCGGGTGCGGGTGCTGATCGACCAGCTCACCGCCATCCCCGACCTGGACATGCTGGCGGCGCTGTCCGGCGCGCACCGCAACTTCGCCCTGCGCATCTACAACCCGACCTTCAACCAGGCCGTGCCGGGCTACCTGGACTACGCCGCCAGCGTGCTGTGCTGCTTCCGCCGCTTCAACCAGCGCATGCACACCAAGCTGCTGCTGGTGGACGACGCGGTCGGCATCACCGGCGGGCGCAACTACCAGGACGACTATTACGACTGGGATTCGGAATACAACTTCCGCGACCGCGACGTGCTGATCGCGGGCCCGGAGGGTGCGGACATGGCGCGCAGCTTCGACCAGTTCTGGGAAGCGCCGCGCAGCATCCCGGCCGAGCGGCTCAACGATGTCGGCCGCACGCTGCTGGACAAGGGCGTGCCGGCGATGCCGCCGGTGGCGTTCAAGCGGCCAGACCGGGTCGCCGACATGGACGCCGACGCCAGCGATCCGGAAGTGATCCAGCAGCGCCTGGTCGACCGCGCGCTGGAGGTGGGCACGGTCGCCTACGTGGCCGATACCCCGCGCAAGCATCGCGCCGACGACCCGGAGACCGCCGCGCCCTCGGACTGGGAACTGGGCACGCTGCTGACCCGTGCACAGGACGAGATCCTGATGCAGACCCCGTACCTGATCATGTCCAAGCAGGCCAAGCGGTTCTTCAAGGACCTGCGCAAGCGGCCGGTGCCGCCGGCGGTGGTGGTGTCCACCAACAGCCTGGCGGCCACCGACAACCCGATCGTGTATTCGGTGTCGGCCAAGTACAAGCGCATGTACCTGCGCGAGCTGGGCTTCCAGCTCTACGAGTACAAGCCGTTCCCGGCCGATGCGCCGGTGGACGTGGCCACGCTGCTGCCGGTGCCCCCGGTGGCCCTGCCCGGGCAGCAGCCGGCGCCCATGCCCGAGCAGGACGCGCCGCGCAGCACCGCCATCCGCACCTCGATGCCCGGCAGCCGGCCCTTCGGCATGGTGGACCGCGACGAGCAGGAGGACCGCGCCGCGCGCCGCGCGCGCGAACGCAACCGCGTGGACCGGCGCCTGCAGCGCGCCGAGAGCCGGCCGTCCTTCCTGAGCAAGGGTCCGCACAGCGACCCGCTGCCGCTCAAGCGCGCCGGTGTGCGCATGGGCCTGCACGCCAAGTCGATGGTGATCGACGGCGGCATCGCGGTGATCGGCACGCACAACTTCGACCCACGTTCGCTCGACTACAACACCGAGGCGGTGGTGGTGATCCCCAACCGCGCCTTCGCCCAGCAGCTGGAGCAGAGCATCCGCCGCGACATCGAGCCGGAGAATTCCTGGGTGATCGCGCCACGGCCCAAGCCCGGCGTGTTCTCGGGGATCAACTACAGCCTGGACAAGGTGTCCTCGGCGCTGCCGGTGTTCGACATCTGGCCCTGGCGGTACGCCACCAGCTACGAGTTCGTGCCCAGCGAGCAGTGCACCGGCCCGCTGTCGGTCAAGGACCCGATGTTCCATGCCTGCTACAAGTCGGTGGGCGACTTCCCCGAGGTCAGCATCGGGCCCAAGCGGCTGTATGCGCGCATCCTGATCGCCTTCGGCGCCGGCCTGGTGCCGATCCTCTGAGACTTCCGTACTTCGAAGGACACCGTTCATGACCTTTCGCGTCCCCGTCGACATCGACGCGCTCAACGCCATGTCGGCCGGCAACCTGGTCGGCCACCTGGGCATCGTCATCACCGAGGCCGGGCCGGACTGGCTGCGCGGCACCATGCCGGTCGCCGCGCATACCCATCAGCCGTTCGGCCTGCTGCACGGTGGCGCGTCGGTCGTGCTGGCCGAGACGCTGGGCAGCCTGGCCGGCGGCCTGAGCGTGCTCGATCCCGAGCGGCACGCCGTGGTCGGCCTGGAGATCAACGCCAACCACATCCGCGGCGAGCGCGCCGGCACGGTCACGGGCACAGCGCGCGCGATCCACATCGGCCGCAGCACCCAGGTCTGGGACATCCGTATCGAGAACGAACGTGGCAAGCCGGTCTGTGTCTCGCGCCTGACCCTGGCGGTGGTGCCCAAGCCGGGCATCTAAGCCGCGCCAGCCAGGCGCAACGCTGCTTCCGGCGCGCTGTTGTAGCCGGCCCCGGACCCATCCGGTATCTTGCCCGGATGAGTCAGTCCCCCTCTCTGGCGCCCGCAGCACCCGGTGCCGGCCGCGCCTTCCGCTATCTGCTCCGCACGCCGCTGCTGCTGGTCCACGTGCTGGTCATGCTGCCGCTGCTGCTGTTGACCATGGTGCCGCTGTGGGCGGGCCTGCCCCTGCGCGGGCGCACGGTCAAGCAGTTCTTCGTCGAGCACTGGTCGGCCGGGCTGATGCGCATCTTCGGGTTCCGCCTGCGCCGCAGCGGCACGCCGCTGGACGGGGCGGTGATGTTCGTCTCCAACCACGTCAGCTGGGTGGACATCGAGATGGTGCACAGCCAGCGCATGGTCGGCTTCGTGGCCAAGCAGGAGATCCGCGGCTGGCCGGTGGTGGGCTGGCTGGCGCAGCGGGGGGAAACCATCTTCCACCAGCGCGGCAGCACCGAGTCGCTGGGCGGGGTGATGGAGGCGATGCTGGAACGGCTGCAGCAGGGCCGCCCCGTGGCGGTGTTCCCGGAAGGCCGCACCCGCGACGGCAGCGAGATCGGTCCGTTCCACGCGCGCATCTTCCAGCCGGCGGTCGAGGCAGGGGTGCCGGTGCAGCCGGTCGCGCTGCGCTACGGGGTCCGTGGCGATGCGCAGCAAATCGTGGCATTCGGCGCCAAAGAGAGCTTCTTCGCGAATTTTCTACGCCTGTTGGGCGAGCCTTCGCGCGTGGCCGATATCTGCTTCCTCGAACCCATCTTCCCCGACCAGGTGCAGGGACGTCGCCAGATCGCCGAGACCGCCCGGGCGCGCATCGTCGCGGCCATGGAGGCCTGAGCATGCTGGGCTTCGGCGCACGCGCGGGACTGATGGGCGCCTCGCTGGCGCCGGCGCAGTCCGACGTGGGCCAGGCGCCGGTCAGCGCCAGCAGCTATGCGCCGCCGCGCTGGCTGCGCAACGCGCACCTGCAGTCGATCCTGAGTTCGAGCGACCTGCGTCGCCGGCGCGGCCTGCGCCGGCTGCAGGCCATGGGCGCGGTCAGCACCGAGCACATCTTCGACGGCGGCGCCGGCGTGCGCCTGCAGGGCTGGCACAGCATCGTGCCGGGCATGGAGGTGCGCGGTCTGGCGCTGCTGCTGCACGGCTGGGAAGGCAGTTCGGAATCCAGCTACATGCGCATGACCGCCGCCAGCCTGCTGGAGGCCGGCTACGAGGTGGTGCGGCTGAACTTCCGCGACCACGGCCAGACCCACCACCTCAACGAGGACATCTTCCACTCCTGCCTGCTGCCCGAGGTGCTGCATGCGGCCTGCGACGTGGCGCAGCGGTTCCCGTCGCGGCCGATGGTCGCGGCCGGCTATTCGCTGGGCGGGAACTTCGCGCTGCGCCTGGCGCTGCGCGCGCCGGCCTTCGGGTTGCCGCTCAAGGCCGTGGCCGCGGTGTGCCCGGTGCTGGATCCGCAGTCCACGCTGACCGGGATGGAGCAGGGCCTGCCGCTGTACCACTGGTATTTCCAGCGCAAGTGGCGCCATTCGCTGGAGATCAAGCGCCAGCTGTTCCCCGAGCGGCACGTCTACGACGACGCGGTGCTGTCGTTGAACGTGCGCGAGCTGACCCGCTGGATGGTCGAGCACGAGACCGACTTCGGCACGCTGGAGAACTACCTGGACGGCTATTCCATCGCCGGCGACCGGCTGGCCGAGATGACCATCCCGGCGCACATCCTCATGGCCCAGGACGATCCGGTGATTCCCTTCGCCGACTTCGCCCGCTGGCAGCTGCCGGCCAGCGTGGCGCTGGAGGTGGCGCGCTGGGGTGGGCACTGCGGCTTCATCGAGAACGCGCACTGCGACGGGTTCGGCGAGCGCTGGGTGACCGATCGGCTCACCCGCGACTAGCGTCCGCGCCGCGCCCGGCGCGCCGTCTTCCTGCTTCCCTTCGATACGGAGACTTGCCATGCGCATCCATAGCGACAGTTTCGCCAACGGCGCCCCGATCCCGGCCGAGTTCGCCGGCGGCGATGCCAAGGGCTTCGCGCCCGACCGCAATCCGCACCTGGCCTGGGAGCAGGCGCCGGCCGGCACCCGCAGTTTCGCGCTGCTCGTGGTCGATCCGGATGTGCCGACGGTGCCGGAGACCACCAACCGCGACGACATGGAGGTGCCGGCCGACCAGCCGCGCCAGGATTTCTATCACTGGGTGATGGTCGACATCCCGGCCCAGGTGCAGGCGCTGGCGGCGGGCAGCTGCGCCGATGGCTTCGTGGCCGGCGGCAAGCGCGCGCCAGAAGGTCCGTCCGGCGCGCGCCAGGGGTTGAACGACTACACGGGCTATTTCGAGGGCAATGCGCAGCTGGCCGGGCAGTATTTCGGCTACGACGGGCCTTATCCGCCGTACAACGATGCGCGCCTGCATCACTACCATTTCCAGTTGTACGCGCTGGACCTCGAACGCGTGCCGGTGGAGGGCGCGTTCACCGGACAGGACGTGCTGAAGGCGATCGAGGGCCATGTGCTGGGGCAGGCCGAGTGGGTCGGTACTTACACGCTTAACCCCAAGCTGGCTGGCTGAGTTCCCGGCGTCGGCGCGTTGCGGCTTCGGATGGGCAGCGGTCCGGCGGGCGGCGGCCGCTTTCCCCTCGATCAGGGCATCCTGCCCTGACTCGGGCGCTCGGCTTCCTGCCTCGCTCGGCGCGGCCACCGCCCGCCGGCCCGCTGCCTCGCGCGTCAGCTCACAGGGACTTCGGTTTGCCCAATCGTTCGGGACCCTCGTCGATGCGCGCAGCGCGATCGGTGACAGGAGGGCATCGACTTGAGGCCCCCTCCCTTGCGCGCAGCGCAGGGGAGGGATGGGGAGGGGTCGAGGCTGGTCGGCGAAGCGAGCTCAAGCTTCAGCGCGCATGTCATCGACCGATCTGGGTGATGCGTTCCGGCAAGAAAAAAAGCCCGCGCATCGCGCGGGCTCTTCGTTTCAGTGGTTGCCGCGGCTCAGGCGCCGCCGGGCAGGAACAGCAGCAGGGCCACGCCCAGCACGATGCGATACACCGCAAAGCCGGTGTAGCGGTGCGACTTGATGAAGCCCAGCAGCCAGCGCACCACGATGAAGCCGGTGACGGCCGCGGCCAGGAAGGCCACGGCCACCGCTGTCCAGTCGACCTGGCCCAGCTGTCCGTCCTTGGCCAGCTCCAGGAAGGTGTAGCCGCTGGCGGCGAACATGGTCGGGATGCCGACTAGGAAGGCGAATTCGGTCGCCGACGCGCGCCGGCTGGTGCCGGCCAGCATGGCGATGAAGATCGCCGCGGCCGAGCGCGAGGTGCCGGGGAACACGCCGGCCACCACCTGCGCCAGGCCGACCAGCAACGCCACCGTCCAGGTCACGTTGGGATTGTCGCCCTGGCGTTCGGCCAGGCGTTCGGCCACGATCATCCAGATGCCGCCGATGATCAGCGCCCAGGCCACCGGCGTCACTGTCTCGGGCAGCGCCCAGCCCAGCTTGCGCACCACCAGGCCGACCACCGCGGTGACCAGGAAGGCCGTGCCGAGCTTGAACAGGTAATCGCGCTGCACCGGATCGCGCCAGCCCAGCGCCAGGCTCACCAGCCGCTGCCGGAACACCAGCACCACCGCGATGATCGCGCCGGCCTGGATGATGATGTTGAAGAAGTCGGTCTGCCGCGGCAGCCAGTGCTGGGCGATCAGCAGGTGCCCGGTGCTGGAGATGGGCAGGAATTCAGTCAGGCCTTCGAGGATGCCGAGCAGCAGCGCGGCCAGGAGTTCGGACATGGGACAGGGCGGTGCGACGGGGGACGCGGAAGCATACGACCATTCACGTTTGCACGTTCATGGTGCAAATACGTGCTTTTGCACCTTTAAAGTGCATCCGCATGGTGCTCCGCGTGAAGGGAATGTAGAGAAAACAGCCACTTAGCGGGGCGTCCCGGTTGGCACAGCGTTTGCGATAAGACGGTCACACATTCCACCTCAACACCGATTTCGAGGAGCAAAGATGTCCGTCGACAAAGTCGAAAAGCTGATCAAGGACTCCAAGGCGGAGTTCGTCGACCTGCGTTTCGTTGACCTGCGCGGGGTGCAGCAGCACGTGACCTTCCCGGCGAGCATCGTCGAGCCCAGCCTGTTCGAGGAAGGCAAGATGTTCGACGGCAGCTCCATCGCCGGCTGGAAGGGCATCAACGAGTCGGACATGGTCCTGATGCCGGACGCCGACACGGCGTACCTGGATCCGTTCTACGCCGATCCGACCATCAATCTGACCTGCGACGTGCTGGACCCGGCGACCATGACCTCGTACGCGCGCTGCCCGCGCGGCGTGGCCAAGCGCGCCGAGGCCTATCTGCAGTCCTCGGGCATCGCCGATCTGGCGTTCTTCGGTCCCGAGCCCGAGTTCTTCATCTTCGACTCGGTGCGCTTCGCCAACGAGATGGGCAACACCTTCTTCAAGATCGATTCGGAAGAGGCGGCCTGGAACAGCGCGGCCAAGTACGAAGGCGGCAACAGCGGCTACCGTCCGGGCGTGAAGGGCGGCTATTTCCCCGTCCCGCCGACCGACTCGCTGCACGACATCCGCGCCGAGATGGTCAAGACCCTCGAGCAGGTCGGCATCGAGACCGAAGTCCACCACCATGAGGTGGCCACCGCGGGTCAGTGCGAGATCGGCACCAAGTTCAACACGCTGGTCAAGAAGGCCGACGAGCTGCTGATGCTCAAGTACATCGTCAAGAACGTCGCCTTCCGCAACGGCAAGACCGCCACCTTCATGCCCAAGCCGATCGTCGGCGACAACGGCAGCGGCATGCACGTGCACCAGTCGCTGGCCAAGGGCGGCACCAACCTGTTCGCCGGCGACGGCTACGGCGGCCTGTCGCAGCTGGCGCTGTGGTACATCGGCGGCATCTTCAAGCACGCCAAGGCGATCAACGCCTTCTCCAACTCGGGCACCAACAGCTACAAGCGCCTGGTTCCGGGCTTCGAGGCGCCGGTGATGCTGGCCTACTCGGCGCGCAACCGCTCGGCCTCGTGCCGCATTCCGTGGGTCAACAGCCCGAAGGCGCGCCGTATCGAGATGCGCTTCCCCGATCCGCTGCAGTCCGGCTACCTGACCTTCACCGCGCTGATGATGGCCGGCCTGGACGGCATCAAGAACCAGATCGACCCGGGCGCGGCCTCGGACAAGGACCTCTACGACCTGCCGCCGGAAGAGGAGAAGCTGATCCCGCAGGTCTGCTCCTCGCTGGACCAGGCGCTGGCCGCGCTGGACGCCGACCGCGAGTTCCTCAAGGCCGGCGACGTGTTCTCCGACGACCTGATCGATGGCTACATCGACCTGAAGATGCAGGAAGTCACCAAGTTCCGCGCGGCGACCCATCCGCTCGAGTACCAGCTGTACTACGCCAACTGAGCAAACGCGGCGATGGCGGTGGGTCCCCCCTCCCACCCGCCGCCATCGCTGCACCTCACCCGCGCTTCCGGTCCACGGCCGACGGAAGCGGCGATGCCACACCGGGGCGGCCGTGACCTTGCAGTGCCGGGGACGCGTCATCGAAGGCGCCCATGGGCCGCACGCCCTCCCTCCCACGTCGTACGCACGGGTCCTTGCCCCGCGCGCCCGACGCGGCCCTTGGGTGCCTTGCCGTGGCGCCGGCCCGATGCCGGCGCCACCTCTGGTTCGACTTATCGCGCAGCAACCTCGTCCGGCCTCGCGCCGGGCGTTCCATCCACCATCGGGGAATGTGCATGAAACTGATCACCGCCATCATCCGCCCGTTCAAGCTGGACGAGGTCCGGGAGGCGCTGTCGCAGACAGGTGTCTCGGGCATCACCGTCACGGAAGTGAAGGGCTTCGGCCGCCAGAAGGGCCACACCGAGCTGTATCGCGGCGCCGAGTACGTCGTCGATTTCCTGCCGAAGATCAAGATCGAAACGGTCGTCACCGACGAGCGCCTGGAGGCGGTCATCGAGGCCATCCAGCAGGCCGCCGGCACCGGCAAGATCGGCGACGGCAAGATCTTCGTGACCACGATCGACCAGGTCATCCGCATCCGCACCGGCGAAGTCGGCGCTGACGCGCTCTAACCCAACTCGGAGAGAACCCCCATGAAGACTCGTCTGCTCTCCGGGTTGAAGACCCGTCTGCAGCTGCTGTGCGTGGTCGCGGCCCTGGGCATGCTGACCGCGGGCACCGTGTTCGATCTGGCCGCGCAGGAGGCCACCCCGCCTGCCGCCACCGAAACCCCCGCCGCCTCCGTCCCGGCCGAAGCCGCGCCGGAACCGGCCGCCGCGCCCGCCGCCGCGGAAGCGGCGCCCGAGGCCGCCGCCCCCGTCGTGGACAAGGGCGACGTGGCGTGGATGCTGACCTCCACGCTGCTGGTGCTGATGATGGTGGTCCCGGGCCTGGCGCTGTTCTACGGCGGCATGGTGCGCGCCAAGAACGTGCTCTCGGTGCTGATCCAGGTCGGCGTGGTGTTCTCGCTGATCGCGATCCTGTGGGTGCTCTACGGCTACAGCCTGGCCTTCGCGGACGGCGGCCCGTTCATCGGCACGCTGGGCAAGGCGCTGCTGGGCGGCGTGGACACCACGACCCTGGCCGACACCTTCTCCAAGGGCTTCAAGCTGCCCGAATACGTCTTCGTCGCCTTCCAGCTGACCTTCGCCGGCATCACCGGCGCGCTGATCGTCGGCGCCTTCGCCGAGCGCGTGAAGTTCGCCGCGGTGCTGCTGTTCGTCGTCCTGTGGTTCACCTTCGGCTACCTGCCGCTGGCGCACATGGTGTGGTCCGCGCCGGGCTACCTGTTCGGCAAGGGCGCGCTGGACTTTGCCGGTGGCACCGTGGTCCACATCAACGCGGGTATCGCCGGCCTTGTGGGTTCGTACTTCGTCGGCAAGCGCCTGGGTTTCGGCCAGCAGGCGCTCAAGCCGCATAACGTGACCCTGACCTTCACCGGCGCCTCGCTGCTGTGGGTGGGCTGGTTCGGGTTCAACGCCGGCTCGGCGCTGGAAGCCAATGCCACCGCCGCGCTGGCCTTCCTCAACACCCTGCTGGCCACCGCCGCGGCCGTGCTGGCGTGGTCGCTGGTGGAGAAGCTGTTCAAGGGCAAGTCCTCGGCGCTGGGCGTGGCCTCGGGCATGGTCGCCGGCTTGGTCGGCATCACCCCGGCCGCGGGCACTGTCGGTCCGTTCGGCGCGATCGCCATCGGCGCGGCTGCCGGCGTGATCTGCGTGTGGGGCGTGACCGGGCTGAAGAAGCTGCTGGGCGCCGACGACACGCTGGACGTGTTCGGCGTGCACGGCGTGGGCGGCATCGTCGGCGCGATCCTCACCGGCGTGTTCACCGACAAGGCCCTGGGCGGCGCGGGCTATGCCGAGGGCGTGACCATGGGCCACCAGGTCGCCGTGCAGGCCACCGGCGTGGCCATCACCGTGGTGTGGATCGGCGTGGTGTCCGTGGTCGCCTTCCTGATCGCCAAGCTGGTCTTCGGCCTGCGCGTGAGCGAAGAGGCCGAGCGCGAGGGTCTGGACATCACCTCGCACGGCGAATCGGCCTACGAGACCTGATCGAAACACCGGGGGCGGCATTGCACTAAGATGGTGCAATGCCGCCGTCGGACGCCACAGATCCCGTTCCCGAACTCCCGGAAAGACCTGTGACCGATGTTCCCGCCCCGGATGCGCTGAGCACTCCGGTGGCCTGGGCCGACGCCGCCGGCACCGTCCTTGGCGTCAATTCCGCCTTTGCGCGCTGGCTGGGCGTCAGCCAGCGTCGCTTCGTGGGGCGCCCCCTGGCCGCACTGGAAATGGACGGCGATGCCATGGCCCGCTTTCTCGACAATACCGACCGCGACCTGCTGCGACTGCACCGGGTCGCGCTGGGCTTCCCCGGCGAGACCGCGCGCTTCGCCGAGGGCTGGCTGTCCCGTGCCGAGCGCGGGGGCTGGCTGCTGGAGGCCCATCCGGTCGACGACTTCCCCGCGCTGGACCCGGCCCAGGCCATGCCCAGCGCGCTGGCCGCCGCCCTGCGCGGCCTGGCCCATGAACTGCGCAACCCGCTGGCCGGCCTGAAAGGCGCCGCCCAGCTGCTGTCGCGTCGCGCACAGAACCGTGCGGACAACGAGGACGAGCGCGCCCTCATCGGCCTGATCGAGTCGGAGGCCGAGCGGCTCAATGCCCTGCTGGACCGGCTGCTGTCGCCGGCCTCGCAGCGCCCGCACGCCGCGCTCAACATCCATGCCGTGCTCGAGCGCGTGCTGCGCCTGGCCGAGGCCGAAGGCGCCTGGAGCGGCCGCCTGCAGCGCGATTACGACCCCAGCCTGCCGGAACTGCACGGCGACGCCGACCGCCTGACCCAGGCGGTCTGGAACCTGGTCGGCAATGCGATGCAGGCCGGCGCCGGCCTGATCACCCTGCGCACCCGGGTCGAGCATGGCCTGCGCATCCACGACCAGCTGCATGCGCGCGCGCTGCGGCTGGAGATCATCGACGATGGCCGCGGCGTGCCCGAAGAGCTGGCCGAGCACCTGTTCCTGCCGCTGGTCTCCGGCCGCGCCGAAGGCAGCGGCCTGGGCCTGGCGCTGGCCCAGCAGGTGGCGCGCGAGCACCGCGGCTCACTGGGCTTCCGCTCGCGCCCGGGCCACACCGTCTTCACCCTGTTGCTGCCGCAATCGCGCGATGCCGGCGAGGAGGGCCGTCATGCCCACTGAGGAAAGCCAGCGTATCTGGGTCGTCGACGACGACCGTTCGGTCCGCTTCGTCCTGGCGACCGCGCTGCGCGATGCCGGTTACGACGTCGATGGCTTCGACAGCGCGGCCTCGGCCCTGCAGGCCCTGGGCACGCGCGGCGTGCCGGACCTGCTGTTCACCGACGTGCGCATGCCCGGCGACGATGGCCTCAAGCTGCTGGACCGCCTCAAGCACGCGCATCCGAGTCTGCCGGTGATCGTGATGTCGGCCTACACCGACGTGGCCAGCACCGCTGGCGCCTTCCGCGGCGGCGCGCAGGAGTTCCTGTCCAAACCCTTCGACCTGGACGACGCGGTGGCCCTGGCCGCGCGCGCGCTGCCCAGCCTGGAGCCCAGCGAGGACGCCGTCGCCGAGCCGGCGGCGGAGGCGGCCAATGGCACGCCCGAACTGATCGGCGACACCCCCGCCATGCGCGCGCTGTTCCGTGCGATCGGCCGCCTGGCGCAGGCACCGCTGTCGGTGCTGGTCACCGGCGAGACCGGCACCGGCAAGGAACTGGTCGCGCGTGCCCTGCACAACGAGTCCCCGCGCACGCGCAAGCCGTTCGTGGCGCTCAACACCGCGGCCATTCCGGCCGAGCTGCTGGAGAGCGAACTGTTCGGCCACGAGGCCGGCGCGTTCACCGGTGCGCAGCGGCGGCATATCGGCCGCTTCGAGCAGGCCGATGGCGGCACGCTGTTCCTGGACGAGATCGGCGACATGCCGCTGCCGCTGCAGACGCGCCTGCTGCGCGTGCTGGCCGAGGGCGAGTTCTTCCGTGTCGGCGGGCGCGAGCTGATCCGCGTGGACGTGCGCGTGATCGCCGCCACCCACCAGGACCTGGAAGGCCTGGTGCAGGCCGGCCGCTTCCGCGCCGACCTGCTGCATCGCCTGGACGTGGTCCGCCTGCAGCTGCCGCCGCTGCGCGAGCGCCGCGGCGACGTCTCGCGCCTGGCCGAGAACTTCCTGGCCCAGGCCTGCGCCAAGCTGGGCATGCCGGCCAAGCGCGTGGCGCCGTCGGCGCGCGAGGCGCTGCGCGCACACGACTGGCCCGGCAACGTGCGCGAACTGGAAAACGTCTGCTGGCGCCTGGCTGCACTGGCACCCTCGGACACCATCACCGTAGGCGATGTCGAACAGGCCCTGCCGCACACCGCGCGCGCGCCCACGCGCGACGCCGCCGACTGGGACGCGCTGCTCGGGCAATGGGCGCGCGCGCGCCTGGCCGAGGGTGCCGACGGGCTGCATGCCGAGGCGCGCACGCGGCTGGACCGCGCGCTGCTGGAGGCGGCGCTGCAGTTCACCAACGGCCGCCGCGCCGATGCCGCCGCGCGCCTGGGCGTGGGCCGCAACACGATCACGCGCAAGCTGGGCTCCGGGCGCCGCCGCGGCTGACGAGCGCGGTGGCGCATGCGCGCGCGATGACGCGATGGTCAGCGCGTCGCAACGCGCCGTGACTGCAAACTTCATTGCAACTGAACGCCGTCGTCGATAGCGTGCCCGACCGATGCACCACCGCCGCTTCCATCGCCTGCTCCTGCCGGCGCTCGCCTCGGGCGGGCTGCTGGTCCTCACGGCCTGCAGCACCGCGCCCGCGCCCAAGCCGGCGCCGCCGGTCGTGGTGCCTCCCCCGGCCACGGTGCGCGAGGCGCAGGCGATCATGCGTTCGGCCTCGGCCAGCCTCGTCAGCGGCAAGCTGATGCTGAGCCCGGTGGCCGGCGGCGTGCGCATCGCCGGCACCATCGGCGGCCTGCCGCCGTCGGGGCGCTTCGGCTTCCACGTGCACGAGTTCGGCGACTGCAGCGCGGTGGATGCCAGCAGCGCCGGCGGCCATTTCAATCCCACCCACCAGCCGCACGGCAACGCCAAGATCGGCGCCCACCATGCCGGCGACATGGATAACCTCACCTCCGACCTGGAGGGCGTGGCCCGCGTCGATACGCGCCTGGGCGAGGTCACGCTGGGCGGCGGCGCGCCGAACGACATCCTTGGCCGCGCGCTGGTGGTGCATGCAGACCCCGACGACTACGCCACCCAGCCGGCGGGCAAGTCCGGTGCGCGGGTGGCCTGTGGCGTGATCCAGGCGATCCGCTGATCGCGTGCCTCCCGGCGCGCATTTCCTAGAAGCAAGACGAGGAGCGTTCCGATGAAGCGACTGACCCAGACCCTGCTGTGCGCTGCCACCGTGCTGGCCCTGGCCGCGTGCAACAAGCCCGAACCCGAAGGCGCGCCCGCCCCGGTGAGCGATCCGGCGGCCAGCGCGGCCCCGGCCGAAAACACGCCGCCGCCCAGCACGCCGGCCACCACCGCGACGGCCTCGGCCAAGGCCACGCTCAAGCCGACCGCGGGCAACAAGGTCGCCGGCGAGCTGACCTTCATGGCGATGGAAGGCGGCGTCCACGTCACCGGCACGCTGACCGGGCTGACCCCGGGCGAACACGGCTTCCACATCCATGAGAAGGGCGACTGCAGCGCGCCGGACGGCAGCAGCGCCGGCGGCCACTTCAATCCCGACGGCGTGGACCACGGCCAGGTGACCGCGCCGACCCATCACGCCGGCGACAGCAACAACATCACCGCCGATGCGCAGGGCAACGTGACCATCGACCAGATGCTCTCGGCCAATACCGACATCGGCAAGGGCGACAAGTACGACATCGTCGGCAAGGGCGTGATCGTCCACGAGAAGCCGGACGACTACAAAACCCAGCCGACGGGCGACGCCGGCGGCCGCCTGGCCTGCGGCGTGATCGAAGCGGCCCCGGCCGCGATGTGAGGAAGCCCATCGCGGGCCGCGCCATGCGTGCGCCCGCGATGCCTGCCAAGAAGAAGGCGCCCGATGGGCGCCTTCTTCTTGTCCGAGGGTGCGACGTGGTCGCCGTCAGCTACGCAGATGCGCGCAGAGGTCGCCTTCGCCCGGACAGTGCACGTAGGTGACGGGGATGCCGTGCGCCTCGAGCACCGCGGCGAGCTGGCGCTTGCGCATCAGGTAGTGCTCGTAGGCGCGGGCCAGGCGCTCGGGCTCGTCGGTCCCCGGCGTGTTGCGCGCCTTCCACGTGGCCGCGTCGAGCAGGGCCATCTGCACCTGCCCATCGGCGTAGCGCAGCAGCGGCTCGGGCGGGGCGTCGAGCCACTGCTCCTCGTCCGGGGCCAGCAGCGCGGTCTCGATCAGCGGCCACAGGCCTTCCAGGTGCTGGTGCTGGTACTGCAGCGCCATCATCGCGGCGAGGTCGTGCAGGGTCATGAAGCGCACGTGCTCCACCTTCGCGCCAAGCCCGTCCTGCAGCTGCAGGGCGGTATCGGCGCCGGCCATGCCGCGCTCGATCAGCACCTCCTCCAGCGCCTCGCCGACGGCATCGACGTCCTCCGGAGTGCCGCTGAGCAGGAACGGCAGGACCCGCAGCGCGCCGCCGGTCAGGTCCGGGTCGGCCTGGAACGGCATCGGCACCTGGCCGTCGCTGGCGGCGCCGAAGGCGATCACGCGCGGGCCCTGGTCGCGCCCCGGGGCGCGCTGGCGCAGCTCGTCCAGGCGCCGATGCAGCGGCCAGCCCGGGCGCAGCGCCTCGGCGGGGTCGAAGTGCGCCGCGGCCAGGGTCAGCTCCAGCGTGGTGACCTGCGGCACCAGGCCGGCCAGATCGCGGGCGATCTTCTCGGCCAGCGCGCCGGCCTCGGCCTGCGGCAGCGCCGCCTGCCGCGGCGGTGCGCCGCCGGCCAGTTCCAGTGCGATCAGGCCCATCACCTGCGCGGTTTCGTTGGGGTGGGTCATGAAGAACGGCGAGTCAGGACGATCTGCCGGCATTCTAGCCACCGGCCGGGTGACCGCCGCGACACGATGCACGCGCACGCGTCATTCACGGCGCAGCAGGGAAGGTCGTGGACGATCGATGACAGGCGTCGAACGACGCCGCTACACTTCCTCCATACGCCTGCGCATGTGCGGGTCCCCCTTGAACATGGCCGTCCACCGAGGTCTTCCCATGCCAGTCGCTCGTCCCGTCGCCATCCTCGGCGGCGTCCGCATCCCCTTCTGCCGCCAGAACACCGCCTACGCGGATGTCGGCAACCTGGGCATGTCGGTGCGTACGCTGGGCGCGCTGGTCGAGCGCTTCGGCCTGCATGGGCAGACTCTGGGCGAGGTGGCCATGGGGGCGGTGATCAAGCACTCCAGCGACTGGAACCTGGGCCGCGAGGCCGCGCTGTCCTCGGGCCTGTCGCCGCTGACGCCGGGCATCACCCTGCAGCGCGCCTGCGGCACCAGCCTGGACAGCATCGCCCACATCGGCAACAAGATCGCACTGGGGCAGATCGACGCGGGCATCGGCGGCGGCTCGGATACGACCTCGGACGTGCCGATCGTCTACGGCAAGAAGCTGCGCGCGCGCCTGCTCGAGGTCAACCGCGCCAAGACGCCCAAGGACAAGGCCCGCGCCCTGCTCAGGGGCTTCCGCTTTTCCGAGCTCAAGCCCGAGTTCCCGGGCGTGGGCGAGCCGCGCACCGGCAAGTCGATGGGCGAGCACTGCGAGGACATGGCCAAGGAGTGGAACATCTCGCGCGACTCGCAGGACGCCTGGGCGGTGTCCTCGCACAAGAAGCTGGCCGCCGCGTACGAGCGCGGCTTCTTCGACGATCTGATCGTGCCCTTCCGCGGGGTGAGCCGCGACAACATCCTGCGTCCGGACACCTCGCTGGAGAAGCTGGCCACGCTGAAACCCGCCTTCGACAAGACCTCCGGCCGCGGCACGCTGACCGCCGCCAACTCCACGCCGCTGACCGACGGCGCCGCGGCGGTGCTGCTGTCCAGCGACGAATGGGCGGCCGCGCATGGCCACACGCCGCTGGCCTATCTGAAGGACGTGCAGACCGCGGCGGTGGATTTCGTCCACGGCGAGGGCCTGCTGATGGCGCCGACCGTGGCCGTGCCGCAGATGCTGGCGCGCCATGGCCTGAGCCTGCAGGACTTCGACATCTACGAGATCCACGAGGCCTTCGCCGCGCAGGTGCTGTGCACGCTGCGCGCGTGGGAGAGCGAGGAGTACTGCACCCATCGCCTTGGCCTGCCCGGTCCGATGGGTCGCATCGATCCGGAGAAGATCAACCCCAATGGTTCCTCGCTGGCCGCGGGTCATCCCTTCGCCGCCACCGGCGCGCGCATCATCGGCACGGTGGCCAAGGAGCTGGCCCAGCGCGGCGGCGGCCGCGCGCTGGTGTCCATCTGCACTGCCGGCGGCATGGGTGTGGTCGCGATCGTCGAGCGCTGAGCGGCCGCGGTCGGCTCAACCGACCCAGCACTAAGAAAATCGCGGGTGCTCGTTGCCGCTGTCGCGGTAGCCGCCATGGCGGCGATGCGGCTTTCCCGGGAGAGCCCCCGCGCCGCCATGGCGTCTCCCACCGAGCAGAAGAAGCCTCAAGCTGAAGCGCAACCAGGCTGAAGCGCAACCAGGCTGAAGCGCAACCAGGCCTCTGACTATTGCCGCGCGGCGCGTGACAGTGCCCGCAGGGCAGGCCACGCGCCGCTGACTGGAATTCGGCAAGGCCGGTGCGGCGTGGACCCGCTGCAAAGCGCATCATGTCCAGGCCTCCCCCGTTTGCCGGCGCGCGCATGACCTTGCGCGGACCGTCGCGTATCGCCTTGGACGATTCATCCGCTGCCCTCACGCCTGCAAGCGCCGCTGCCGCGGCGCCCTCGCGCCTCACCCGCCGCGTGCTGAGCGTCGTGGTGTTCAACTTCGTCGGCTATTTCTGCGTCGGCCTGCCGCTGGCCGTGGTGCCGGGCTTCGTCCACACCACGCTGGGCTACGGCACGGTGATGGCCGGCCTGGCGGTGAGCCTGCAGTACGCGGCCACCCTGCTCAGCCGCACCGTCGCCGGACGCCTGTGCGATCGGCGCGGGCCCAAGGTCTCGGTGCTGCTGGGCCTGGGCGCGTGCGCGCTGGCGGGCGCCTGCACTGCGGCCGCCGCGCTGATGGTGGCCTGGCCGGCGGCCAGCCTGGCGGTGCTGTTCGCCGGGCGCCTGCTGCTGGGCTGCGGCGAAAGCCTGATCACCACCGCCACGATCATCTGGGGGATCGGCGCGGTCGGTGCGGTCCATACCGGCCGGGTGATCTCGTGGAACGGCGTCACCACCTACGGCGCGCTGGCCCTGGCGGCCCCGGTCGGCGTCGCCCTGGGGCAGCGCTTCGGCCTGGCCGCGCTGGGCGGGCTGACCGTCGTGCTGGCGCTGGCCGCGCTGGCCTGCGTGGTGCCGCGCCGCGGCGTGCGGCCGGTGCCGGGCGAGCGCATCCCGGCCCGCCGCGTGCTGGCGCGGGTCCTGCCGTTCGGGCTATGCCTGGGGCTGGCGTCGGTGGGGTTCGGCGCGATCACCGCCTTCATCGCGCTGTACTACGCCCAGCGCGGCTGGCCGCACGCGGCGCTGGCGATGACGCTGCTGGGGGCGACCTTCGTGTCGGTGCGGCTGGTCTTTCCGCGGGCGATCGACCGGCATGGTGGCTACCGCGTGGCGATGGTGTCGCTCTGCGTGGAGGCCGCCGGCCTGCTGTGCATCTGGCTGGCGCCGCTGCCGGCCCTGGCCGCGGTGGGCGCGGCGATCACCGGCGCGGGCTTCGCCCTGGTGTTCCCGTCGCTGGGCCTGGAAGCGGTGCGCCGGGTCAGCGACAGCAACCGTGGCACCGCGCTGGGCTTGTACTCGCTGTTCCTGGACCTGGCGCTGGCGATCACCGGCCCGCTGGCGGGCGCGCTCGCGCTGGCCTGGCGCTTCGGCGCGATCTACCTGCTGGCCGGTTGCGCCGCGCTGACTGCCGCTGCGACCAGCGCGCTGCTGGCGCGCAGGCCGCGCCCTGTGCCGCGCTAACCCCGTCCGCTCCCTCGGTGCGTTTGCCATCGCACCTTGAGCGGAGACGTGGCGATGACGTGCAGGTGGACACTGACCATGACGACCCTGGCGCTCGGCGCGGTCCTGGCCGGATGCGCGCGCTCACCGCAACCCGGACCCGCGCCGGGCACGGCTGAAGCCCAATCCGCCGAGTCCCCTTCAGGAGCCGCGCCCGCGGCACCGGCGGTGATGCGCGACGCGTATGCGGACGGCAACGGCACGGAGGCGGTGCAGATGGAAGCCGCCAAGCCGACGATGGCCCCCGCCGCGCAGCTCGTTTCCGCGGCGCTGACCTACTCGGATGGGCAGCGCAGGTTCGTCAGGACGGCGAACGCGCGCTTCTGTGTGCGCGACACCTATGCCGCCGCGCTGGCGATCGAAGACCTCGTGGCGCAACAGCAGGGCTTCGTGACCGGCAACCAGATCCAAGCGCGCGTGCTCGACACGCGGACGCGTTCGATCGCGCACGCACGCAGGCTGGAACTGACCGAGTACATCGTGGAGGGCCGCTTGACCGTGCGTGTGCCCAGCGAACGGACCCAGGCGCTGCTGCGCGCCCTGGCCAGCCAGATCGAGTTCCTCGATGCGCGCAGCGTCGAGGCAAACGATGTGCAGTTCGACCTGCTCGCCCAGGCGCTGGCCCGGCAGCGCGAGGAACAGGCGCAGCAGGAACTCGGTGCGGCCAGCGCGCGCACGGGTCGCGCGGACCACATCGCCGAGGTGATCGCGGCGCGAAACCAGGCGCGGGCATCGCGCGACGAGGCGCTGGTCGAGCAGCGTCGGATCGAGGACCGCATCGCCTTCAGCACGCTGACCCTTTCGCTGTATCAGCCCGCCCTGCTGCGCCGGACCGAACTGCCCGACCTGCAGGCGGCGCTGCGCGAGCACACGCCTTCCTTCGGCTGGCGCCTGGCGCAGTCGCTCAGGGGCGGCTGGGAAGGCCTGCAGGTGCTGGCACTGCGATTGGCCACGCTGTGGCCCTTGTGGTTCGCGCTGATCTGCTTGGCACTGGGCGCGTTCCTGCTGCGCCGCGGTCGGCGCGACGCCCGCTAAGCGTCACTCGCGCAGGCGCGGCAGGCCGTGTTCGTCGCGGGTCTCGGTGACGGCCTGGTCGTGGATCTGCTGGCGCAGGTCGCGATCGGGTTCGGTGGCGGGCAGTTCGCCGCGCTGGGCAGCCAGGGCATTGGCGTAGCTGCGGCGGGCAAGCAGGTCCTCGCCGGCGGCGGCGTAGCCGTGGCCCAGCTCCTCCCAGGCTTCGGCGCCGCCGCCCTGGGCCAGGGCGCGGTGCAGGAACTCCTGCGCCTGCGGCCACTGCCCTTGCTGGCGCGCCAGCCGCGCCAGGGTCAGCAGCAGCGCCGGGCTGTCGGAATGAGCCTGCAGCCAGCGCTGGGCGCTGGCCCGGCGCGAATCGAGCTTGCCGACCGGCAGGCGGCCGTAGAGGGCGATCAGATCCTCGTCCCAGCGGCTGTCCAGCGCGTGCTCCAGGGCATGGGTGGCCGCGTCGTCCCAGCGCAGGGCGGCGGCGCGGGTGGCGTAGGCGGCGACCACCGCGCGTTCGGTGCGCAGCGGCTTGGGAACCAGCTCCCAGCGCTCGGCCAGGGCGTTGGCGTCGCCGGCCTGCTCCAGCGCACGCGCGGCCAGGCGCGTTTCGAGCAGGGCGTAGTCGGGGGGCGACAGCGCCTTGTGCTGGCGCAGCGGGCCGAGCAGGCCCCAGGCGTCGCCGGCGCGGCCCACCTCGGCCAGGGCCTGCGCGCGCAGGGCCAGGCCGCGCGGCGGCAGCGGCTGGGCGCCGGGCGCGTCCAGGGCGACCAGCGCCTGGGCCGGCATGTCGGCGGCCAGCGCGTCCTCGGCCAGCAGCAGGGCGTGGGCGGTGGCATCGCGCTGGGCCAGGGCCTGCAGGTGGCGCTCCAGGGCAGCGGCGTCGCCGCGGGCCCGGGCGGCGCGCACGGCGGCGATGCGCGCGGCGGTGCCGACCTCGGGGTCCTGCGCGGCGCGGTCCAGCAGCTTCTCGGCGCGCAGCCAGTGGCCGTGCTGGACGGCTTCCAGGCCCTCGATCAGCTGCGCGCGGGCGCGCTTGCGGCGATGCCGGCCCCAGGCGCGGAAGGGCAGGGCCAGCAGGGTCCAGACGATCCACAGCACCAGCGCGGCGACGATCAGCGCCAGGATCGCGCCCGGCACCGTGGCGGTGACGTCGTAGCCGCCCACGCGCACGAACACTTCGCCCCAGTCGCGGATGTCCTCGCGCGCCAGCCACTGCGCGCCGATCACGCCCAGGGCGACCAGGACCAGCAGGACCACGACGATGCGCAGGGTCTTCATGGCGTGCCCTCCGTGGGGGCCTGCGCGGCGGGCGCGGACGGGGACGGAGGCGTTGCCGGCCATGGCGTGGCGCCGGTCGCCTTGCCGCGCTGGGCCTGCAGCTGGGCCAGGGTGCTGCCCAGTTCGGGGATCTGCGGCTGCAGCGGCAGGGCCGCGATCTGGCGCAGCTGGCGCTCCAGCGCGCTGGCCTGCGGGGTGGCCGGCCACAGCCGTGGCACCCAGCCGGCGGCGCGCAGCACCGCGGCGCGGAACCCGGCGGCATCGTGACGCTCGGCGGCGGCGCGGGCCAGGGTGAGTTCCAGCTGCAGAGCGTTGTCGAAGGCGGCGCGCTGGGCCGGGACCACCGCCACGCGCGCGCCGCTGGGCCGCACATCCACCAGTGGGGCGAGCACGCGCTGCCAGGCCGGGCGCGTGGCCGGATCCACGGGCACCTGACGCGGCAGCTGGGCCAGCGCGGCGCTGGCGGCATCGAGCCGCTGCAGGGCCTGGGCCTTCGGTCCTGCGCCCAGGCGCAGGACCGCGGCGCGCTCCTGTTCCAGCGACTGCTTGAGGTTGAGCACGCGCGGGTCGTCCAGGCCGGCCAGGGTGTCGGCGGCCAGGGCATAGGCCTGCTGCGCGCCGGGCAGGTCGCCGGCGATGGTCAGGCGCTGGGCGGCCAGGTGCAGTTCCAGCTCGGTCTGGTCCAGGCGCAGCGCGGCGGCGCCCTGGCGGGTGGAATCGGCGAGCTTGGCCACGGTGTCTTCCAGCAGCGCGCCGCGCTGGCTCAGGCCGAGCATTTCATCGCGCAGCACGCGGTTGGTGGCGGCCGCGTCCTGGATGCGTTCGCTCTGGGCGCGGGCATCGCCGCGCAGGGCGTCGATGCGCTGGTCCAGTGCGGCCAGCTGGCGCTGGAGCTGATCCTCCTGTGCGCTGCGCCGGCCCTGCCATTGCTGCCAGCCGTACCAGCCGCCCGCCGCCAGTGCGGCGATCAGCAGCAGCGCGATCAGGGCTGGCCAGATGCGGCGGCGCGGGCGCGGCTCGGACTCGGCGCTGGCGATGGCATCGTTCAAGGGGGCACTCCAACAAAGCAGCGTGGAACAGGCGCGTGTGGCGCGGCGGGATCGGCCGCATGCTAGCTCAAGCGATGTGAGTACATGGCCTGCGCGGTCGCCAGCAGCTGCGCCGCACGCGGGCCTTCGGCCTGCAGCACCCGCTCGAATCCGGCCTGCAGCGCCAGGCCCGCCAGCCGCGCGCTGGCCACGATCGCCGGCTGCGCGCGCAGCGCCGCCGCCGAGCGCGCGGGCAGGCGTTCGAGCACCTCGCGCAGCGCGCCGCCGCTGGTCACCAGCACGCAGGCCGGCGCCTGCAGCGCGTCGAGCCGGGCGATGGCCCGTGCCGACAGCGGCACCGGCTGGCGCTGATACACCTCGGCCAGGTGCAGCTGCGCACCGCGCGCCTGCAGCGCCGGCGCCAGTGTGCCGCGCCCCTGCGGCGCGGTGACCAGCCCGACCGGGCGCCGCGCGAGCGTGGCCAGCGCCGGCAGGTCCAGCAGACCCTCGCTGTCCATGCGGGACGGGGCGAGCGCCGCCAGCCCCAGCCGCGCCAGCGCCGCGCGCGTGCCGCTGCCGGTACCGATCAGGACCTGGCCCGGACCCGCGCCGATGGGCACCAGGGCATGGGCGAAGCGCACCGCCGCCGGGCTGGTGAACACCACCACCTCACAGGCCCGCGCCGCCTCCCAGGCCTGCCGCGCTTCGTCGTCCTCGCGCGCCACCAGCGACCAGGGCGAGAGCGCGATCACCCCGGCGCCCACGCGCGCGGCAGCGCGGCGCAGCGCGGCGTGCCCGCCCTGAGGCCGCAGGGAGATGACGTACCATGCGCGCGCTTTGCCCTGGCCCATGAATCAAGAGTACGCGATGAACGACGACGCCCTGCTCGACGCGCTGCGCGCGACCTGCGCGCAGATGCCGCCGGTGGTGGCGATGCGCATGGCGCTGCGCCGCTTCGATGGCACGCGCCTGCACACGACCGCGCCGCTGGCCGCCAACGTCAACGACAAGGGCACCGCCTTCGGCGGCAGCCTGGTCGCGCTGATGACCCTGGCCGGCTGGGCGCTGACCACGCTGCAGCTGCGCAAGGCCGGGCTGGACGCCGAGGTCTACGTGGCCGACAGCCAGGTGCGCTACCGCGCCCCGCTGCTGGACGAGCTGGTCGCCCAGGCCTGGCTGGCGCCGGAAGCCGACTGGGCGGGCTTCATCGACACCTTCGTGCGCCGCGGCAAGGCGCGCGCCACCCTGCTGGCGCAGGTGCTGCTGCCCGACGGCGGGGTCGCGGCCGAACTGAGCGGCCGCTACGTGGCCCTGGCAAAGCGGTAGCATCCTGGCTCACGCCTGGGGAGAAACACGCACGTGGGACGACTACTGTGGATGCTGCTGGCCGCGCTGCTGGTGCTGGCCAGCGCCGGACCGGCCGAGGCCATCGGCAACCGCGCCAAGCAGCGCAAGCTCACCGACACCCAGACCCTGTTCACCAAGGCGATGCGCTGGGGCGAGTTCGAACAGGCCTGGAGCGTGGTCGACCCCGAGGCGCGCCAGGGCGCCGGCCTGAGCGCGCTGGAGCTCTCGCGCTACCAGCAGGTGGAGATCACCGGCTACAGCGAGATCGGCGGCGGCGCCGAACCCGACGGCAGCGTGGTGCGCGTGGTCGATGCGCGCGTGGTCAACCGCCACACCATGGCCGAACGCACCGTGCGGGTGCGCGAACGCTGGCGCTGGGACCCGACGGCCGAGCAGTGGTGGCTGCAGGACGGCCTGCCGGACCTCTGGCAGGGTCAATAGTCGCCGGGCTGTGCGACAATCGCCGGCCTTTTCGCGCCCAGCCGACGCTTTCCTGCCGTGAATTTCGACCAACTCAAGGCTTTCGCCGCCGACAACGCGATGCTGTCCATGGCCCTGGTGGGCCTGACCCTGGCGATCCTCGTCACCGAGGTCATGCGCCTGTTCCGCGGCTACAAGGGCGTGCGCCCGGGCGAACTGACCGCGCTGATCAACAACGACAACGCGCTGGTGCTGGACCTGTCGGCCAGCGGCGATTTCGAGAAGGGCCACATCCCCGGCAGCAGGAACCTGGCCGGCAAGTTCGATCCCAAACACAAGCTGCTCGCCGGCGCGACCGATCGGCCGGTGGTGCTGGTGTGCCGCAGCGGCCAGACCGCGCCGGGCGCCGCGGCCCAGCTGAAGAAGGCCGGGTTTGCCAAGGTCTATGTGCTCGAGGGCGGCGTGGGCGCCTGGCAGGCCGCCGACCTGCCGCTGGTCAAGGGCCGCGCCTGACACTGAACACGCGTCGCGTCGCCCGCGGACCTTGAAGCGGTCCGGGCGCGCCGCCACCCCATGCGATAATCCCGGGCTTTGGCCCATTCACCGCAACGCTATTCCGGAGTACATGATGTCCGACGAGACCCTCAACGGCGCCAACGAAGCCGCCACCCAGGCCAACGGCCCGAACTTCACCGTCGAAAAGATCTACGTCAAGGACGTGTCCTTCGAGGTCCCCGGCGCGCCGGCGATCTACTCGGAGAACATCGCTCCGGAGCTCAACCTCAACCTCAACCAGCGCGTGCAGCGCCTGGCCGAGAACGCCTTCGAGGTGATCCTGGGCGTGACCCTGACCTGCAAGGCCGGCGACAAGACCGCCTACGTGGCCGAGGTGCAGCAGGCCGGCGTGTTCGGTCTGGCCGGCTTCGACCCGCAGACCATCGACGCGCTGCTGGGCACCCAGTGCCCGAGCATCCTGTTCCCGTACGTGCGCCAGCTGCTGAGCGACCTGATCCAGGCCGGCGGCTTCCCGCCGTTCTTCCTGCAGCCGATCAACTTCGACGGCCTGTACGCCGAAACGCTGCGCCAGCGCGCCGCCCAGGGCCAGCAGGGCGTGATCGAGAACGATCCGCCGGTGGGCAACGCCTGATTTCGATGGCGTGTGTGATAAAGCTTGGCCCCCTGCACACAGTCGGGGGGATGCAATGAAGGCGTTGAACGTCGCAGTGCTCGGCGCCGGTTCCTGGGGAACCGCGCTGGCGGCCCTGATCGCCCGGCACGGCCACCAGGCCGTGCTGTGGGGACGCGATGCGGTCGTGGCCGAGGCCATCGAAGGTCGCCACGAGAATCCGCGTTACCTGCCGGGCATCGAACTGCCCGACACCCTGCGCGCCACCACCGACCTGGCCACCGCCATGGCGGACGCCGACCTGGTGCTGGTGGTCGTGCCCTCGCATGCCTTCACCGAGACGCTGCGCGCGCTGGCGCCGCTGCGCCCCCGCCATGCGGGCGTGAGCTGGGCGACCAAGGGGTTCGAGCCCGGTTCCAGTCGCTTCCTGCACGAGGTGGCCGAGGACGTGCTGGGTCCGGAGGTGCCGCTGGCGGTGGTGACCGGGCCCTCCTTCGCCAAGGAAGTCGCCCAGGGCCTGCCCACCGCGCTGACCATCCACGGCGCCGACGACGCGTTCTGCAAGCAGGTCGCCGACGTGCTGCACGGCCCGGCGTTTCGCGCCTATACCGGCAACGACATGGTCGGGGCCGAGCTGGGCGGGGCGATGAAGAACGTGCTGGCCGTGGCCACCGGCGTGGCCGACGGCATGGGCCTGGGGCTCAACGCGCGCGCTGGACTGATCACCCGCGGCCTCAACGAGATGCTGCGCCTGGCCGCGGCGATCGGCGCGCGCCCGGAGACGCTGATGGGTCTGGCCGGCCTGGGCGACCTGGTGCTGACCTGCACGGGCGACCTGTCGCGCAACCGCCGCCTGGGCCTGGCCCTGGGCCGCGGCCAGTCCATCGACGAGGCCGTGCGCGAGATCGGGCAGGTGGTCGAGTCGGTGCAGACCGCCGACGAGGTGATGCGCCAGGCGCGCCGCTACGGCATCGACCTGTCGATCAGCGAGGCCGTGCGCGATGTCCTGCACGGCGACATCACCCCGGCCGAAGGCCTGGAACGCCTGCTGGCGCGCGAGCAGAAGCCGGAGTATCCGGAAACGCTGTTCCAGTAGCCCGCTCGCCCCGGGCCGGAGATCTCCCACCCCGCGGGTGGGAGTCTTGTTTCGGCGCAGGCAGCGTCGCGCCTGCGCATCGGCGCGACCCTCAGCCCACCATCGCGCGCAGCATGTCGCAGGCGTCCGAACGCCGGTGCGGCGAGAGCTTGCGGATCAGCTGCAGGACCCGGGTTTCCACCTCATCGCGGGCCAGACACTCGGCCGCGGGCGCCGGCGTGCCGGAGGCGGCTTCGGCCTGCGTGGCCGCGCTGATCATCGGGCCGCGCCCGGTGGCCAGCCATTCGAACAGCACCTGCGTGATCACCGCGATCTGCGCCAGGTGCTCCACGCTGGGGTGCGTTCCGCCCGCGCGTTCCCACTGCGCCACGGCGCTGCGCTGCACGCCGACGTGCTCGGCCAGCTGGGTCTGCGACAGGGCCTTCAACCGGCGGGCCTGACGAATGCGATCTGCCATGACATGCATCTTCTTCCATCTCCTGTTGGTTGTGACTGGATGGCCGGCGGCCTCCCTCGGCGCCGGCGCGTGGGTCATGCGTGGAGCCCTGGTGCATCCCGGTGCTGGAAGTCTCCGGCACGCCTCCCCCTGAGGCAGCCGCGCACCTCGCGCCGTCATGCAGCAGGCCTTGGGAAGGCACGCCGCGACGGCATCGCCATGCCGACGTATCGCAAAGCCTCCCGGGACCTGCAACCCCACGCCGGAAACATCGCGCGAACGGGATGACGCCCTCGTCACGACGCGCGCGGCGGGCGCAGGGCCGCCAGCGTGAAGTCGATGCGCGCGAAGGGCGCGTGTCCGGGCCGGCATGGTCGCGGCAGCGCCTGCCGGAAGAGCCCAGAAAAAAAGCCCGGCCTTGAGGGGCCGGGCTTCGCGGAGGTCGGATGCGGGAGAGAGGTCGCACCGCCTCGCCGTGATCGCCAGAGCCACCCCGGCGACCACGTGGCCACTATCGCTCCGGTAACCGCAATTCCACGTGAATATTGTACTTAACCGTTTATTAATTCAGGCGACAGTTTGGGAACTCTAGGCCCGGTGTCATCCGCGTGACGCCCTGTGTCCACGCGCGCCATGTCCGGTGGCTAGTGCGAGGCCATCAGCAGGTCCACGTCGCCGCCCGCCGCGGTGGTGTTGATGGTCACCACCGACTCGGAACAGAAGCGCGGCAGGTAGTTCGGACCGCCGGCCTTGGGGCCGGTGCCGGACAGGCCCTCGCCACCGAACGGCTGCACGCCCACCACCGCGCCGATCATGTTGCGGTTGACGTAGACGTTGCCGACCTCGGCCCGCGCGGCGATGGCCTGGGCGCGGGTGTCGATGCGGGTCTGCACGCCCAGGGTCAGGCCGTAGCCGAGCGCATTGATCTGCTCGACCAGCGTTTCCACCTCGCCCTTCCAGCGCAGCACCTGCAGCACCGGGCCGAAGACTTCCTCGCGCACCTGCTCCAGCGCGCCGATCTCGAAGGCCACCGGCGCGATGCTGTTGACCGGCGCGTCGGCCGGCAGCGGCGCGCGCGCGATCAGCCGCGCGCGGCCTTCAAGCGCGGCGATCTGGCCCTGGAGCTTGTCGAACGCGTCCTGGTCGATCACCGGGCCCAGGTCGCTGGACAGCTGCGCGGGGTCGCCGACCTTCAGCAGCGCCACGGCGCCGGCCAGCATCTCGATCACGCCGTCGGCGATGTCGTCCTGCACGCACAGCACGCGCAGCGCCGAGCAGCGCTGGCCGGCGCTGCGGAAGGTGCTCTGCACCACCGCGTCGACCACCTGCTCGGGCAGCGCCGTGGAGTCGACGATCATCGCGTTGAGGCCGCCGGTCTCGGCGATCAGCGGCACGATCGGGCCGTCCTTGCCGGCCAGGGTGCGGGCGATGGCCTTGGCCACCGGCGTGGAGCCGGTAAAGGCCACGCCGGCGATCTTCGGATGCGCCACCAGCGCCGCGCCGGTCTCGCCTGCGCCGTACACGCCGATCAGCGCGTCCTCGGGCACGCCGCAGCGGTGCAGCAGGGCGATCATCGCCGCGCCCACGCCCGGCGTCTGCTCGGCCGGCTTGGCCGCCACCGCGTTGCCGGTGACCAGCGCGGCGACCACCTGGCCGGTGAAGATCGCCAGCGGGAAGTTCCAGGGCGAGATGCACGCCCACACCCCGCGCCCGGCCAGGGCATAGGTGTTGCGCTCGCCGGTGACGCCCGGCAGCAGCTGCGGGGCCATCAGGCTGCGTGCCTGCAGCGCGTAGTAGCGGCAGAAGTCGGCGGCTTCGCGGACTTCGGAGACCGCATCGCCCCAGGTGCGATGGCCTTCGCGCACGATCAGCGCGCACCACTGCGCCAGGTCGCGTTCGAGCGCGTCGGCGGCCTGTTCCAGCGCGGCGGCGCGGGTCTCGACCGGCGTGGCGTTCCAGCGCTTCTGGCCCTTGGCCAGCGTCTGCACCAGGGCATCGATCTGCGCGACCGGGGTCAGCGCCGGCGTCGGCAGCGCGGCGGCGGGATAGGCGGCCAGCAGCGACCTGGCCATCGGCTCGCAGCTCACGTCCGTGCCGGCAGTGTTGCGGCGCACGCCCAGGATGTCGGCCGGCAGCGTCACCGCGCTCTGCGGCGCGATGTGCAGCGGCGAGCTCACCAGCGCGCTGGCCGGCAGTGTCTCATCCGCCAGCTGGTGGACGAAGGAGGAATTGGCGCCGTTCTCCAGCAGGCGGCGCACCAGATAGGCCAGCAGGTCCTTGTGCGGGCCGACCGGCGCGTACACGCGCAGGCCCACGTCCGGGTACTGCCGATGCGCGGCCTCGTGCACCGCATCGCCCATGCCGTGCAGGCGCTGCAGCTCGAACGGCACGCCGGCCGCACGCGCCAGGTGCAGCACCGCGGCGATGGTGCCGGCGTTGTGACCGGCGATCTGCGGATAGATCGCGTCGGGCATGGCCAGCATCGCCCGGGCGCAGGCCAGGTAGGACAGGTCGGTGTGGTGCTTGTGGGTGAACACCGGGAACGCGGCCAGGCCCAGCTCCTGCGCGCGCTTGATCTCGTAATCCCAGTAGGCGCCCTTCACCAGGCGCACCATGAAGCGCACCTTCAGCGCGCGGGCGATGCGGGCGACCTCCTCGATCGTCTCCAGCGCGCGGGTCTGGTAGGCCTGCACGGCCAGGCCGAAGCCGTTCCACTGCGGATACCTGGCGGCAGTGCGCGTGGCCACCGCCTCGAACACCTCCAGCGACAGCTCCAGGCGCTCGCTCTCCTCCGCGTCGATGGTCAGGTTGAGGTCGGCCTGGGCCGCGGCCTCGGCCAGCTCGCACACGCGCGGCACCAGCAGCGCCATGACGTGGTCGTGCTGCACGGCCTCGTAGCGCGCGTCGATGGCCGAGAGCTTGATCGAGATGCCGTCGGCCTGTTCCACCGGCACGCTGCGATCGCGCGACTTGGCCAGCGCGGCGATGGCGGCGTGGTACTTGCGCATGTAGGCCTGCGCGTCGGCGTCGGTACGCGCGCCCTCGCCCAGCATGTCGTAGGAGAAGCGCAGGCCCTTGCGCGCCTTGCGCTGCTTGCGGGCATCGTCCAGCGCCTCGTCCAGGGTCTCGCCCATGACGAACTGCTTGCCCATCAGCTGCACCGCGCGCACGGTCGCGGCGACCACGGCCTTGGCGCCCATCCGGGCCAGGAACCCGGCCTTCTGGCCGTCCTCGCCCAGCATCTTCTTGGACAGGCTGATGGCCTGGTTGGACAGGGTGGCCAGCCACGACTGCGAGGCGCCGGAGAAATCGGCGCGGCCCAGCTGGTCGGCGGTGAGGGTCATGGCGGTGTCGGCATCGGGCACGCGCAGCAAGGCCTCGGCCAGGCGCATCAGGGCCAGGCCCTCGGCGCTGGACAGCGGGAACTCGCGCAGCAGCGTTTCCATGGCGAAGGCCGACGGTTTGGACGCGCGGACCTGGCCGATCCAGCCGATCGCATCGCCGCTGGCCAGGGCCCAGTCCAGGTCCTGCAGGCGCTGCAGCAGCGGGGCGAGCACATCGGCCTCGGGCCGGTAGGGGATGGGCAACCGCATAAATGACCGCCTGGCGCAGAATGGACTTGAGGATGTGCATTCTGAGCGCCGCTGCGCCGGATGAATCTCCGTTAGGCGGGCTATGATCCGCGGATGAGCCAACTTCCTGCCGCGCTGGACCGGACCGACCGCAGAATTCTCGCCCTGCTCCAGCAGGACGGCCGGATCACCAACCTCAAGCTGGCCGACAGCGTGCATCTGTCGCCCACCGCGACCCTGGAGCGGGTCAAGCGGCTGACGACAGAGGGCTACATCATCGGCTACCGCGCGCGGCTCAACCCGCACAAGCTCGGCGCCGGCATGCTGGTCTTCGTCGAGGTGCTGCTGGACCGCACCACGCCGCACATCCTGGAGGAGTTCCAGGCCGCCATCCGCGACCAGCCCGAGGTCATGGAATGCCACCTGGTCGCCGGCGGCTTCGACTACCTGATCAAGCTGCGCGCGGCCGACATGGCCGACTACCGCGACATCGCCGGCCGCGTGCTGTGGAAGCTGCCCGGCGTGCGCGAGACCCGCACCTATGCGGTGATGGAAGAGGTCAAGAACAGCGCGGACCTGTATCTGGACATTTAAGACGGCAGGACGAGCCGTTATTTCGCGCAGGCGGGAATCCGTGCCTTGTGCGCTGATTGCGAAAGTCGCTGGGTTCCCGCTTTCGCGGGGACGACAGCGGTGAGGCGCCGCAGTTCTCCCGCCTGGTGGGAGCTGCCATGGCGGCGATGAGGCCTTCCCTGTAAAGCCCATTGCCGCCATAGCGGCTCCCAAAAAACACAAAAACAGTTAAGGACACGGCGCCCTTGGGCGCCGTGTCCGGTTGCGGAGCGGTGCGGGTCGATCAGACCAGGGTCAGCACCACGTCCACGTTGCCGCGGGTCGCGTTGGAGTACGGGCAGACCTGGTGCGCGGTCTCGACCAGCTTCTGCGCGGTCTCGCGATCCAGGCCCGGCAGCTCGATCTTCAGCTCGACAGCGATGGCGAACGCGCTGCCGGCCGGGCCGATGCCGACCTTGCTCTCGATGGCCACGTCATCGGGCACCTTGATCTTCTCGCGCGCGCCCACGGCCTTCATCGCGCCGATGAAGCAGGCCGCGTAGCCGATGGCGAACAGCTGCTCGGGATTGGTGCCGGGGCCGCCGCCGCCGCCGAGCTCCTTCGGCGTGGACAGCTGCAGGTCCAGCGGACCGTCCGGAGTGATGCCGCGGCCTTCGCGGCCGCCCTTGGCGATGGCGGTGGCGGTGTAGAGGATCTTGTCGGGTTTCATGGTGAACTCCTGGGTTGTTTGCGATTGAATCGCGTGCGATTTCATGGGGACGACGTCGGGGAGGGTGGAGCGGTTCAAGCGGTGGGGGTGGCACGCGCGAGCTTGTCGCGCAGGTCTTCCAGCTGCGCCTTGAGCGCGCGCAGCTGGTCGGGGGAGCAGTCCATGGCACAGAACAGGCCTTCGGGCACGGACTGCGCACGGCTGCGCAGGGCGCGGCCGGCGTCGGTGAGGTGGATCTCGACCTGGCGCTCGTCCTGCGCGGCGCGGGTGCGGGTCACCAGGCCGGCCGACTGCAGGCGCTTGAGCAGCGGCGTCAGCGTGGCCGAATCCAGGAACAGCTTCTCGCCGATGGCCGAGACGGTCTGCCCGTCGCGCTCCCACAGCACCAGCATCACCAGGTATTGCGGGTAGGTCAGTTCTAGGGCGGCCAGCAGGCCACGGTAGGTGCGGCTGAGCGCCAGGTTGGTCGAATACAGCGCGAAGCACAGCTGGTTGTCCAGCTGCAGCAGGTCGCGGGATGTGTTCGGGGAGTCCATGGGACGTAAATTACATCGTGCGCGATTGAATTGCAAGTGATAAGTTTTGGCGGGGTTCAGGCACCGCCGACGAACCCCTGCTGGCGCCAGGCTTCGAACACCATGATCGCCACGGTGTTGGACAGGTTGAGGCTGCGGTTGTCCGGCCGCATCGGCAGGCGCAGGCGCTGTTCGGCCGGCAGCGCGTCCAGCACGTCGGCCGGCAGGCCGCGGGTCTCCGGGCCGAACAGGAAGGCGTCGCCCGGGGCGTACTCGATCGTGTCGTAGCGCTGGCGGCCGCGGGTGCTGAGGGCGAACAGGCGGCGCGGCGCGATCGTGGCCAGCGCGGCCGGCAGGTCGTCGTGGACCTGGAGCGCGGCGTATTCGTGATAGTCCAGCCCGGCGCGCTTGAGCTGGCGATCCTCCAGGGCGAACCCGAGCGGGCGGATCAGGTGCAGGCGCGCGCCGGTGTTGGCGCACAGCCGGATCACGTTGCCGGTGTTGGGCGGGATCTCCGGCTGGTAGAGCAGCACATCGAGCTGGAATGGCGCGCTCATGCGGCGCCCGGGCGACAGGGGGCCACCGTGTGGCGGAAAACGCCGAAAAGCGAAGGAACCATGCTGCGTGAGCCGAGGGGCGACGGGGCCGCCAAGTCTAGGCTGCCTGCCGACCTCGAGGCGCGCGCGCTGAAGCTCGCATCACGCGGAAGGTCTTGCGAGCGAGGCTCGCATCACGCGATTCGGCAAGCGGTCGGGGTTGCGTGCGGCGCTTGCGCGACTTCGCCGCAACGCCCAGACGAGGCGCCGGACGAGCCGTGCAGTCGACAGGATGAAGCGTTAAATCCAAAAACCCTGCGCTGGCTCAATGGATCGGCCAGGTGCATGGCGCCTTGCGAGACTTGCTCAGCATCGAGGGGCCTGCCGAGCGCCCGCGTCGAGGGGTGTTGCGTACGGCGTGCGACAACCCGCGCGAGCGCTGCCATCGTCAACCAGCCTTGGGAGCTTCCAGCCCTTGGCGAATGCCCGGGTGTTACGTACTGCAGAAGGACGGTGCGACTGGGCTCAGCGGGCGGCCGCGCCGCTCACCAGGCTGGCGGCCTGGGTGGCCAGCTGGGTGTTGACCTGCTGGGCCTGCACGGCGGCGACCTGACCGGCCTGATGCGAGACGTAGTAGGCCACGTCCTCGGCGGCCGGGCGCACGGTGACCGCGGCCAGGGTGACCACGCGCTCGGCGCCGCGCGAGGCCTGGTAGTACGCCAGGTCGCCCAGGTCCGGGGTGACCTTCACCGCCGGCAGGTCGACCACGCGGGCGCTGCGGGTGGCATTGAAATAGGCCAGGTCGGCCGGGTCCGGGCGGACGCTGACGGTCGGCAGGTCGACGACGTGGGCGGACTGGCTGGCCTGGGCGACCGGCGCGGATTCCAGTGCGCCAGGGCGGGACAGGAGCATGGAGCCGGCGCACAGGGCGAACAGGGAGGCGGCGGCTAGCGGGAGCAGGGTGTTGGTGTTCATGGTGGGTCTCCGTAGTGATGTCGTCAGGTGGTGTGGTAGTAAAGTAAAACACCTAATCAGTTCGGTCAAGCGCGAAGTGATCGGACTTCGCTTCTATTCAGTAACTGTTCAAGTTAAGGGTGGGCGGTGTTCCGCGGCGAGTAGCAACGCAGGACGCGTGCCAACTCCAAATCCTTGTTTTTAAAGGGACCTACGCGGCTGGCTGAGTGTCCGGTGTCCGCGGCGGTGTCCGCGAACACCTGCTCCGATGCGCAAAACTGTCCGAAGGTTTGGATCGGACAGGCTTGAACCGCCGATGGCCTCCCCGGCCGGGCCCAGATCGAGCGTCAAACCTGCGACGGGGGGAGCGGGCGCACACCCCGCGATTCCGGCCGGAACGCATGCGGTAGCAGGCCGTACGCCTGTAGCTGTCGCCATCGTCAGCGCCCGCATGGCTTGTGGCCTAGTGAAAACCCCGGCGCCCGCGCCTAGCATCGCGGGGCTGTTCCTCGTCCACCCGCCCGGCATCACGCCGCCGCGGGACCTGCATCCACAAGGAGTTCCATGCGCATTTCGACGCGTCCCCAGATCCGCCTGCTGTCCCTGGCCCTTTCCACCGCACTGCTTGGCGGCGTGGCCACGGGTGCGCTCGCCCAGGCGCCGGTTGCCGCCGCCGCCGCGCCGGCCAAGGTCGACATTCCCTATGAGCAGTTCACCCTGCCCAATGGCCTGCGCGTGATCGTGCACACCGACCGCAAGGCGCCGATCGTGGCGGTGAACCTGTGGTACCACGTGGGCAGCAAGGACGAGCCGGCCGGACGCAGCGGCTTCGCGCATCTGTTCGAACACCTGATGTTCAACGGCAGCGAGAACGCGCCGGGCGAGTTCTTCGCCCCGTTCGAGCAGGCCGGTGCCACCGACATGAACGGCACCACCAACACCGACCGCACCAACTATTTCGAGAACGTGCCGACCACCGCGCTGGACATGGCGCTGTGGATGGAGTCCGACCGCATGGGCCACCTGGTCGGCGCGATCGACCAGAAGACCCTGGACGAGCAGCGCGGCGTGGTCCAGAACGAGAAGCGCCAAGGCGAGAACCAGCCCTACGGCCAGCTGCGCGAGGTCATCGCGCGCACGATGTATCCGGTGGGCCACCCGTACCACCACACCACGATCGGCTCGATGAACGATCTCAACGCCGCCTCGCTGGACGACGTCAAGACCTGGTTCAAGACCTGGTACGGCCCCAACAACACCGTGCTGGTGCTGGCCGGCGACATCGACCTGGCCACGGCCAAGGAGAAGGCGGCCAAGTACTTCGGCGATATCCCCGCCACGCCGACCATGGCCCAGCCCAAGGTCGACGTGGCCGTGCTCAAGCAGTCCGGCCGCACCGAACTGGAGGACAAGGTGCCGCAGGTGATGGTGCGGCGCATGTGGAACGTGCCGCAGTTCGGCACCAAGGATGCCGACCTGCTCGACCTGGTCTCCGACGTGCTGGGCGGCAGCGCCAGTTCGCGGCTCGACGCGCGTCTGACCCACCAGGACAAGCTGGTGGACAACATCGGCACGGCCAACTACGGCTCGCAGCTGGGCGGCAACTTCTACGTCAACGCGCTGGTCAAGCAGGGCGTGGATCCGGCCAAGGTCGAGGCGGTGATCGACGAGGAACTGCAGCGCCTGATCAAGCAAGGCCCCACGCCCGAGGAGCTGGCCCGCGCCAAGACCAATTACCGCGCCGGCTTCATCCGCGGCATCGAGCGCATCGGTGGCTTCGGCGGCAAGGCCGACGCATTGGCCTCGTGCGCCACCTTCACCGGCGATCCGGGCTGCTTCCGCGAGTCGCTGGCCAACATCGAAGCGGCCAGCGTAGCCGACGTGCGCGCCGCGGCCGCCAAGTGGCTGGGCAACCCGAGCCACACCTTCGTGGTCAAGCCCGGCACGCGCACGCCGCTGGTGGAAGAGCCTTCCGCCAAGCCGACGCCGTTCAACGCGCCCAAGCCCGATCCCAAGTACACCACCCTGGCCAGCACCGTGGACCGCAAGGCCGGCGTACCCAAGGTGGAGAGCTTCCCGGCGCTGAAGTTCCCGGCCCTGCAGCGGGCCACGCTCAAGAACGGCAGCACCGTGGTGCTGGCCGAGCGCCACGAGATTCCGGTGGTGGACATCGCCTACGACTTCGACGGCGGCTACGCCAGCGACCACGGCGGCAAGCTGGGCACGGCCGGCTTCACCAACAAGATGCTGGGCGAAGGCGCGGGCGACCTGGGCGCGCTGGCGTTCAAGTCGCGCGCCGAGGAGCTGGGCGCGTCGCTGGAATCCGGCGCCTCGCTCGACGGCGCCACCGCCTCGCTGTCGGCGCTGAAGGAGAACCTGGACGCCTCGGTGGGTCTGTTCGCCAGCATGCTGCGCGCACCGCGTTTCGAGCAGTCCGAGATTGACCGCGTCAAGGCGCAGTGGATCGCCGGCATCGCCCAGGAGAAGGCGCGTCCGCAGACCGCCGCGCTGCGCGTGCTGCCGCCGCTGCTGTACGGCGACACGCATCCCTATGGCATCCCGTTCACCGGCTCGGGCACGGAAGCGGCGATCACCTCGCTCACCCGCCAGGACCTGCTGAACTACCAGCAGCAGTGGCTGCGCCCGGAGAAGGCCACGGTGATCGTGGTCGGCGACACCACGCTGGCGCAGATCGTGCCGGTGCTGGACAAGTACTTCGGCGACTGGAAGGGCGAAGGCGTGGCCAAGGCTGGGGTGGACATCCCGCAGGCCAAGCGTCCGGCCAAGCCGCGCGTGTACCTGATCGACCAGCCTGGCGCGGTGCAGGCCAACATCTACGCCGGCGAGCTGCTGCCTTCGAGCAAGGATCCCGGCGCGGTCAAGTTGGAGATGAGCAACGAGATCCTGGGTGGCTCGTTCACCTCGCGCCTGAACATGAACCTGCGCGAGGACAAGCACTGGTCCTACGGTGCCCGCACCGTGCTGGCCGGCGCGCTGGGCCAGCGCCCGTTCCTGTCCATCGCCCCGGTGCAGATCGACAAGACCGCCGAGTCGGTGGCCGAGATGCAGCGCGAGATCGCCGACTACGCCGACGGCAAGGCGCCGGCGACCGCGGCCGAGGTCGACAAGGTCGTGGCCAACGAGCTGCGCAGCCAGCCCGGTGCCTACGAGACCGCCTCGGCGGTGATGGGCACCATCGGCAGCATCGTGCGCTACGGGCGCCCGGACAACTGGGTGCAGGTGCGCAACGCGCAGGTCGCCGCGTTCACGCCCGACCAGGCCAACGCCGCGGCCAAGGGCATCGATCCGAATGCCCTGACGTGGGTGATCGTGGGCGATCTGTCCAAGATCGAGGCCCCGGTGCGCGCGCTGAAGCTGGGCGAGGTCAGCGTGGTCGACGCCGACGGCAAGCCGGTCAGCGCCAAGCCGTCCAAGTAAGCCGCCGGTCGGCATGACCCCAGCCCCGGCCCGCCCCGCGCGGGCCGGGGCTTTGTCTTGTTGCCGGAGCGTTCCGCAGGAGCTCCTGTGGGGCTTTCTGCGGCACCTCTATGTGGGAGCCGCCATGGCGGCGAGGGGCCTTCCCGGGAAAGCCCCATCGCCGCCATGGCGGCTCCCCCCTTCCCACTCCGGGCTTCGCCTTCCCCATTCATCAAGGCTGCGGCACCATGCAGGCCTTCCTTCCGTCCTTGCCTTCGACCGGAGCCTCCATGCGCCTGCTCGTCCTGTCCGCTGCCCTGCTGCCCGTGCTGACCGCCTGCACCTGGGTGGAACTGACTCCGCAGGCCAGCGCGATCAAGGTGCTGCCGGCCGGCGCGCCGAGCAGTTGCCAGAAGCTGGGCGAGATCTCGGTCTCGGTGAAGGACAAGGTGGCCTTCTACGAGCGCAACGAGCTCAAGGTCCGCGACGAGCTGGAAACCCTGGCCCGCAACGAGGCCCTGAGCCTGCAGGCCGACACCATCCAGCCCCTCAGCGCGCCCGCCGACGGCGAGCAGCGCTTCGCCGGCCTGCGCTGTCGCTGACAGTTCCGACTGAATAGGGTCACGATCCGCGCCCGTACGGCGACGTAAGGGGCGCGCACGCGTCATTGCGCGGTGCGTCAAAGATGCGTTAAGGGCAGGAACCCGCTACCCTTGGCGCCCCTTCGCCTCAAGCCTGGGCACTCGTCCAATGCTTTTCCAGAACGTCTCCATCGCGGGACTGGCGCATGTCGATGCGCCGCATGTGCTGACCTCCAAGGAAATCAACGCGCGCCTACAGCCGACCTTCGACCGGCTGGGCATCCGCACCGACGTGCTCAACGACGTGGCCGGCGTGCATGCGCGCCGCCTGTGGGACGACGAGGTGCAGTCTTCCGACGCGGCCACCCTGGCGGCGAAGAAGGCGCTGGCCGACGCCGGCATCGGCGCCGAGCGCCTGGGCCTGCTGGTCAATACCTCGGTCAGCCGCGACTTCCTGGAGCCGTCCACGGCCTCGATCGTGTCGGGCAACCTGGGCGTGGGCGACCACTGCATGGCCTTCGACGTGGCCAACGCCTGTCTGGCCTTCATCAACGGCATGGACATCGCCGCGCGCATGATCGAGCGCGGCGAGATCGAGTACGCCCTGGTCGTGGACGGCGAGACCGCCAACCTGGTCTACGAAAAGACGCTCGAGCGCATGACCTCGCCCACCGTCACCGAGGCCGAGTTCCGCGACGAGCTGGCCGCCCTGACCCTGGGCTGCGGCTCGGTGGCCATGGTCATGGCGCGCCGCGAGTTGGTGCCCGACGCGCCGGTCTACAAGGGCGGCGTGACCCGCTCGGCGACCGAGTGGAACAAGCTGTGCCGCGGCAACCTGGACCGCATGGTCACCGATACCAAGATGCTGCTGATCGAGGGCATGAAGCTGGCGCAGAAGACCTTCGTCGCCGCGCGCCAGGTGTTGGGCTGGGCGGTGGACGAGATCGACCAGTTCATCATCCACCAGGTCAGCCAGCCGCATACCCAGGCCTTCATCAAGACCTTCGGCATCGACCCGAAGAAGGTCATGACCATCTTCGGCGAGCACGGCAACATCGGCCCGGCCTCGGTGCCGATCGTGCTGAGCAAGCTCAAGGAGCTGGGCCGCCTGAAGAAGGGCGACCGCATCGCCCTGCTCGGCATCGGCTCGGGCCTGAACTGCACGATGGCCGAAGTGGTGTGGTGAGGTGAGGCGCGGACCGCTGCGTCCGCGCTAGCTTCCGCAAGACCAGGCGATCCGCGCCGAGCGGCGCGGTCGCACGAAAGGCTGATCGACTTGCGCGTGCCCTGCGTCGCTGTGGCGATGCCGCGCGCTGGCGCCTGGCTGGCAGGCGCACCGAGCCGTTGCCGCGCTTACTGCGCGCCGCAGCACTTCTTGTATTTCTTCCCGCTGCCGCAGGTGCACGGATCGTTGCGGCCGGGGGCGGTGTCGCGGCGGATCGGGGTGCGCGGGGTCAGGGTGTCGATGCGGTGGTGGTTGAGGTCGGCCAGCATGCCCGGCAGGCTGGCCACGATCGCCAGCCGCTCCTGATAGCCGATCGGCGTGCCCGGCGCGCTCGGATCGTCCGGATTGATCGCCTCGCCGCTGGCCAGGCGATCGAGTTGGTCGAAGATCTCCTCGATCCATTCGTTGTCGTCCAGCCACTGGTCCCATTCGGCCTCGCGCAGCTCCACCGCGGTGAAGAAGCCCAGCGCCCAGTCGCGGCCGACATCCAGCTCGTCCTCGTGCAGGGCCTCCTCGCCGGTCAGCTCCGGGTCCTCGGGCAGCCACAGCAGCGGCGCGAGATGGTCGGGCAGGGTGTCCTCGTCATGGCGCGTGCGCGCCTGGGCCATGTTCCAGTGGCCCATCAGCAGGTGCTGGACCTGCGTCGCGGCCTGCGTGTCGTCCCAGCGCGGTGCCTTGCCGCCCCAGACCACGGGCTGCCATTCGTCCTCGGGCACCGGGGACGGCGAGACGGCCAGCGCCGACAGGAACCCGTCCAGCGCCTCCAGGTTGAAGCCCTTGAACGGGACCGCGCGCTGGTCGAGCAGATCGGACAGCTGCTCGATCTGGGCGTCGTCGAGGTAGGCGGGTGCGGCGGTTGGCGTGGACATGGCGGAGGTGGGCGAGGGACAGGACCCGCATGGTAGAGCGCATCGGGCGCGCGCGTGTCGTGACGCGATGGCCGGCCGCTACAATGCGCACCCGCGAACGGCCCTCAAGGACCTGCGTGCGCTTCCCCGACTACGACTTCAGCAGCCACCGCTTCGAGGTACGCCCCGGCATCGGCCTGCACTACCTGGACGAAGGCCCGCGCGAGGGCGAGGTCGTGGTCATGCTGCACGGCAATCCGTCGTGGAGCTATTACTGGCGTCATCTGGTGGCGGGCCTGCGCGATCGCTATCGCTGCATCGTGCCCGACCACGTGGGCATGGGCCTGAGCGACAAGCCCGACGATGGCGGCGGGCTGCGTCATCCGCACGGCCGGCCCGACGCGCACGGCCGCGCGCCGGCCTACGACTACACCCTGCAATCGCGCGTGGACGACCTGCAGGCGCTGCTGCGGCACGCCGGCATCGACGATGCGACGCCGGTGACGCTGGCGGTGCACGACTGGGGCGGCATGATCGGCTTCGGCTGGGCGCTGGCGCATGCGGCGCAGGTCAGGCGGCTGGTGATCACCAACACCGCCGCGTTCCCGCTGCCGGCGGCCAAGGCGATGCCGTGGCAGATCGCGCTGGGGCGTGATGCGCTGTTCGGCGCATTCCTCATCCGCGCGTTCAACGCCTTCTCCGGCGGCGCCTCGCGCGTGGGCGTGGAGAAGAAGATGCCTTCCGACGTGCGTCGGGCGTATGTGGCGCCGTACGACAGCTGGGCGCACCGCATCTCGACCGTGCGCTTCATGCAGGACATTCCGCTCTCGCCCGCCGACCGCGCCTGGCCCTTGCTGGAGGCCGCCGGGCGCGCATTGCCGTCCTTCGCCGATCGCCCTGCGTTCATCGGCTGGGGGCTGCGGGACTTCGTGTTCGACCGGCATTTCCTCGACGGCTTCCGCAAGGCGCTGCCGGAGGCGCAGCTGGTCGCCTTCGAGGATGCCGGCCACTACGTGCTGGAAGACAAGCACGCGGTGCTGGTGCCGCAGATCCGTGCCTTCCTCGATGCGCATCCGGTGACGGGACTCGCCTAGCGGTGCGCTCGGTGGGAGCCGCCACGGCGGCGATGGGGCTCTACCGGCAAGGCCCCATCGCCGCCGTGGCGGCTCCCACCCAGAAAGCTGAGGGTTCCTCAGTCCGCGGGCAGCGGATTGCGCTCGATGTCGCTGACGCCGATCCAGTCGGCCTCGGTCAGCGCGTGCAGGCCGTGCGCCAGCCGCGACTTGTCGCACTGCGCGCTGCGCTGGCCGAACTCCAGCGACGCCGGCACCGCCGCGCACACCGAGGGGCGCCGGTCGTGGATGGTGCAGCGGCTGTAGCGGCCGATGTCCGCGTCCAGGGCGATGCAGCGCGGATGGCTTTGCGAGGTGCCGCGCATGACGCGCTCGTGGGTGCGCAGGGAGTCGGTCAGTTCGATGGGGACGTGTCCGCCCAGGGTCGGCTCGGCCTCGCTCCAGTGGAAGCTCACGCGGAAGTAGGCGCAGCAGGCGCCGCAGCTGAGGCAGGGATGCATGGGGGACTGCCGGGCGGCGCGCGGCGAGGTCGGGCAAGGGCGCGGATTCTGCCCGAACCGCCGCCGCGCGCAAGCGCCGGCCTGGCTCGGGCGGGCGGCACCCGGCGCTTCACGGCCCGGGCCTGCGCGTCCGCGGCACCGCCATCGGCGACAATGGCGCGATGACCACCGTCTGCAACATCGCCGCGCGGCTGCCCGAACTGGCGCGCGAGCGCCCCGACCAGATCGCGCTGCGCTGCCCGGGCCGCGGCGGGCGCTACGACATCGCGCTGACCTATGCGCAGCTGGACGCGCGCAGCGACGCCATCGCCGCGGGCCTGGCCCGGCACGGCATCGGCCGCGGCACGCGCACGGTGGTGATGGTGCGGCCCTCGCCGGCGTTCTTCCTGCTGATGTTCGCGCTGTTCAAGGCCGGCGCGGTGCCGGTGCTGGTCGATCCGGGCATCGACCGGCGCGCGCTGAAGCAGTGCCTGGACGAGGCCCAGCCGCAAGGCTTCATCGGCATCCCGCTGGCGCAGGCCGCGCGCCTGCTGCTGGGCTGGGCGCGCAGCGCGACCAGGATCGTCACCGTCGGTCCCAGGCTGGGCTGGGGCGGCGTGACCCTGGCCCAGGTCGAACGTGACGGCGCCGGCGCCGGCCCGCAGCTGGCCACCACCGACGGCGAGGACGTGGCCGGCATCCTGTTCACCAGCGGCTCGACCGGCGTGCCCAAGGGCGTGGTGTACCGGCACCGGCATTTCGTCGGCCAGATCGAACTGCTGGGCAAGGCGTTCGGCATGGTGCCGGGCGGCGTGGACCTGCCGACCTTTCCGCCGTTCGCGCTGTTCGATCCGGCGCTGGGCCTGACCAGCGTCATCCCCGACATGGATCCCACGCGCCCGGCCAAGGCAGAGCCGGCCAAGCTGCATGCGGCCATCCGCCGCTTCGGCGTGACCCAGCTGTTCGGCTCGCCGGCGCTGATGCGGGTGCTGGCCGAGTACGGCCATCCGCTGCCGACGGTGAAGCGGGTGACCTCCGCCGGCGCGCCGGTGCCGCCGGACATCGTGGAGAAGATCCGCGCGCTGCTGCCGGACGATGGCCAGTTCTGGACGCCGTACGGCGCCACCGAATGCCTGCCGGTCGCGGTGATCGAAGGCCGTGAGCTGGACGCCACCCGGCAGGCCACCGAGGCCGGCGCCGGCACCTGCGTCGGCCGCCCGGTCGAGCCCAATCTGGTACGCATCATCGCCATCGACGATGCGGCCATTCCCGAGTGGCGCGGCGTGCGAGAACTCCCGCCCGGCCACGTCGGCGAGATCACGGTCGCCGGCCCCACCGCGACCGACAGCTACTTCAACCGCGACGCCGCCACGCGCGCCGCCAAGATCCGCGAGACGCTGGCCGACGGCGGCACGCGCGTGGTGCATCGCATGGGCGATGTCGGTTACTTCGACGCCGAGGGCCGGCTGTGGTTCTGCGGCCGCAAGACCCAACGCGTGGAGACCGCCGCCGGGCCGCTCTACACCGAACAGGCCGAGCCAGTGTTCAACGTGCACGGCGAGGTGCGCCGCACCGCGCTGGTCGGTGTCGGTGCGCCCGGCGCGCAGGTGCCGGTGCTGTGCTTCGAACTGCTGCCGGGCGTCTCGCCGCAGCGCGCCGACGCGATCGCCGCCGACCTGCGCTCCATCGCCCAGCGCCACGCGCATCTGCGCGGCATCGCCGCCTTCCTGCGCCATCCGGGATTCCCGGTGGACATCCGCCACAACGCCAAGATCGGCCGCGAGAAGCTGGCGATCTGGGCGACCGAACAAGGAGTCGCGCCCGCATGAAGCTGCTGGTCACCGGAGGTGGTGGATTTCTCGGCCAGGCGCTGTGCCGCGGCCTGGTCGAGCGCGGGCACGAGGTCATCAGCTTCCAGCGCGGGCATTACCCGGCGCTGGCGGCGATGGGCGTGGGCCAGATCCAGGGCGACCTGGCCGATGCGCATGCGGTCCGCCATGCGGTGGCCGGCGTCGAGGCAGTGTTCCACAACGCGGCCAAGGCCGGCGCCTGGGGCAGCTACGACAGCTATCACCAGGCCAACGTGGTCGGCACCGACAACGTCATCGCCGCCTGCCGCGCGCACGGCACGCCCAGGCTGGTCTACACCTCCACGCCCAGCGTCACCCATCGCGCGACCCATCCGGTCGAGGGGCTGAGCGCCGACCAGGTGCCCTACGGTGAGGATTTCCAGGCGCCATACGCGGCCACCAAGGCCATCGCCGAGCAGCGCGTGCTGGCGGCCAACGACGCCTCGCTGGCCACCATCGCCCTGCGTCCGCGCCTGATCTGGGGGCCGGGCGATCACCAGATCCTGCCGCGTCTGGTCGAACGCGCGCGCAGCGGCCGCCTGCGCCTGGTCGGCGACGGCATGAACAAGGTCGACACCACGTACATCGACAACGCCGCGCAGGCGCATCTGGACGCGTTCGACCATCTGGCGCCGGGCGCGGTCTGCGCCGGCAAGGCCTACTTCATCTCCAACGGCGAGCCCTTGCCGATGCGCGAGGTCCTGAACGCGCTGCTGGCCGCCACCGGCACCCCGCCGGTACGCAAGTCGCTCTCGTTCAAGACCGCCTACCGCATCGGCGCGACCTGCGAAGTGCTGTGGAAGGCGCTGCCGCTGAAGGGCGAGCCGCCGCTGACCCGCTTCCTGGCCGAGCAGCTGTGCACGCCGCACTGGTACAGCATGGAGCCGGCGCGCCGCGACTTCGGCTACGTGCCGCGCGTGTCGATGACCGAAGGCCTGGCCCGCCTGAAGAACGCGTGGAGTAAATCCGGCTGAATCCTCACGCGGCCGCGATGCGCCAGGCCACAGGCTGGCCACACGCCGATCCGGCGCGCCGCAGAGGAATCACCGCCGTGCTTCATTACGCCATCGTCTTTCTGGTCATTGCGCTGATCGCCGGCGTGCTCGGTTTCAGCGGCATCGCCGGTACCGCGTCCAGCATCGCCTGGATCCTGTTCGTGGTGTTCCTGATCCTGGCCGTGGTCTCGTTCTTCCGCAAGAAAGCGTAGACCGCCGCTGCTCAGAGCGGGCAGGCGAAGTAGCCGACCCGCTTGCCGCTGGGCAGATCGGCCTGGCCGACCCGCTCGAAGCCCAATCGCTGGTGGAAGGCGACCGAGCCGGGATTGGGCGGCTCCAGATTGATCTCGCACACCAGGCGCGTCTGTCCCTGCAGGCGCGCCTGGTGTTTCAGCGCGTCATATAGCGTACCGGCCAGCCCGCGGCCCTGCGCGTGTTCGGCCACCACGATCCGGTCGATGTAGACGAAGCGTTCGAAGCGCGCCGACAGCCAGGCGAAGTTCTGATTGTCGTAGGCCGCGTCCTGGTCCAGCGCGATCAGCAGGGCATCCGCCTCGCCGCAGGTGCGGGCGAAGCACGCCATCCCAATCAGCTGCGCGAACTGCGCAGGCGTCTGCCAGGACAGCGCCGCGGCGTGGGCATTGTTGAGCGCCAGCAGGGCCGGCAGATCGGCCGGGGCGACATCGCGCAGCGGCGTGGACTCGCTCACCTGTAAACCTCCTGAAGGCGAAGCTGGCCGTTTGAACATGCAAGGTCTTGGAATACCCAAGGGTGCTGGACCGAGCGGTCTCCCAAGAGATTTTCCATACGCGCCTTGACCATCGCTCGCTTCACAGCTGCTTGGAGGGCGCACAGCATGGCCCGGGCCGCTTGCCGCTGCCCAGCCCTGCGCCTGGGAAGCTGAAGTCACTCAGCCGAGCGGCCGTGCCGAGGGTCAGGCTCGGCGTGGATGGCTCGTCCCCAGGTTGCGCTCGGGCAGGTGCGGCGGCCGTGCCCGGCCTCGCATCGCTCGCTTTTCGCTTCGGACGCATCGCGCGCCCTCGTCCTCGCACGGGCCGTGCGCATCCCCCGGTTAGAATGCCCGCCATGTCGCCCACCCCCTTCGATGCCCTCAAACCGCTGGCCGGCCGCGCGCTGGAAGCCGCGCTCAACCGTGCCGTCGCGCTCGACCCGGACACGCGTGACGCGCTGGCGCCACTGGCCGGCCGGCGCATCGCCATCGCGCTGGAGTCGCCGCCGCTGGCGCTGGAGATCGCGGTGGAGGCCCAGCGTCTCCACGTGGGGCCGGTCGATCCGGCCAGCGAGCCGGACCTGGCCGTGCGCAGCACGCTGGGCGGGCTGCTGGGCCAGCTGCCGTTCCTGCGCCGCGACGATGCCGCGCCGGTGGGCAAGCTGCGCGTGTCCGGCGATGCGGACCTGGCGCGGCGCCTGCAGACGCTGGCCAAGCGCTTCGACCCGGACTGGGCGCAGCCGCTGGTGAGCGTGTTCGGCCCGGTGCTGGGGGTGCAGATTGCCGGCGCGGTGCGCGGCGCCCTGCTGCGCCTGCGCGAGACCGGCAGCGAACTGGCCGGCAGCGTCGCCGAGTTCGTCACCGAGGAGTCGCGCGACGTGGTCGCCAAGGCCGAGCTGGAGGCCTTCCACGACGAGGTCGACGGCCTGCGCGACGACGTCGAGCGCCTGGCCGCGCGCCTGTCCCGCCTGGCGGCGCGCGCATGAGCCTGGCGTGGCCCGGGATGAAGAGCGTGCGCGCGGCCCTGCGCGCCAACAAGATCGGCCGCGTGCTGATCCGCTACCGCCTGGACGCACTGCTGGAGGACACGCCGGCCGGCCCCTGGCTCAGGCTGGCGCGGCCGTTCGTGCCGCGCGCGCGCGACGACGTGGCCGCGCTCAGCCGCGGCGCGCGCCTGCGCCTGGTGCTGCAGGAACTGGGGCCGATCTTCGTCAAGTTCGGCCAGATCCTCTCCACCCGCCGCGACCTGATCCCGCCGGACGTGGCCCAGGAACTGACCCTGCTGCAGGACCGGGTCAAGCCCTTCGACGGCCAGCGCGCCCAGGCCATCGTCGAGCAGGCGCTGGGCGTGCCGATCGACGTGGCCTTCGCCCACTTCGACACCACGCCGCTGGCCTCGGCTTCGATCGCGCAGGTGCATGCGGCCACGCTGCACGACGGCCGCGAGGTCGTGGTCAAGGTGCTGCGCCCGGACATCGAGGCGCAGATCGCCGGCGACATCGCGCTGCTCAAGTCCGGCGCGGCGCTGGTGGACTACGCGCATCCGTCCGCCGACAAGATCCGGCCCAAGGAGATCGTCGCCGAGATCGAGGCCACCCTCGCCGCCGAGCTGGACCTGCAGCGCGAAGGCGCCAACGCCAGCGTGATGCGTCGCTTCTGGCAGGACTCGCCCGACCTGTACGTGCCGGAGATCATCTGGACCCACACCGCCGAGCGCGCGCTGACGATGGAGCGCGTGGTCGGCATTCCTTCCGACGACATCGTCGCGCTGGACGCGGCGGGCATCGACCGCAAGGCGCTGGCGGCCAAGGGCGTGCGCGTGTTCTACACGCAGGTGTTCCGCGACAACTTCTTCCACGCCGATGCGCACGCCGGCAACATCTGGGTCGATCCCGATCCGCTGCGCAAGGACGACCCGCGCTTCATCGCGCTGGATTTCGGCATCGTCGGCCAGCTCTCGAAGCAGGACCAGTACTACCTGGCCGAGAACTTCATGGCCATCTTCAACAAGGACTACCGGCGCATCGCCGAGCTGCACGTCGAGGCCGGCTGGATGCCGGCCACCGTGCGCATCGACGAGCTGGAGGCGGCCGCGCGCGGGGTGTGCGAGCCGTACTTCACCCGGCCGCTGTCGGAGATCTCGCTGGCGCAGGTGCTGATCAAGCTCTTCCGCACCGCGCAGAAGTACGAGCTGACCCTGCAGCCGCAGCTGATCCTGCTGCAGAAGACCCTGCTCAACATCGAAGGCGTCGGCCGCCAGCTCGACCCGCAGCTGGACATCTGGGCGGTAGCCAAGCCGGTGCTGCAGCGCATCCTGGTCAAGCGCTACAGCCCGCTGCACGCGGTCAACGAACTGCGCAAGCGCCTCCCGGAGATCATGACCCACGCCCCGGACATGCCGCGGCTGGTGCATGCCTGGCTCAAGCAGCAGGTCGACGGCCAGCACGAGCTGTCGATGCGCTCGAAGGACCTGGCCGCGCTCAACCTGACCCTGCAGCGTCTGCAGCGGCGGGTGGTCACCGCCATCGGCGGCGCGGGCCTGCTGGTGGTGGCCGCGGTGCTGCACGCCTTCGGCGTCGGCGGCCCGAGCCTGTGGGGCGTGCCGCTGTGGACCTGGTTCACCGGCGCGGCCGGCACCCTGGCGCTGCTTTCGGCATGGCTGCGGCGCTGACACCGCGCGCATGACTATGCACGACAGCGACGCCCTGCAGGCGCTGAAGGCCGAGCTGTTCGCCCACGGCGAACGCAACGACGCGGTCCAGCAGGCGCGCGGCGCGCGCATGCTCAACATCACTCCGGACACCGGCGAGTTCCTGGCGGTCCTGGTGCGGGCCACCCAGGCGCGCCGGGTGCTGGAGATCGGCACGTCCAACGGCTATTCCACGCTGTGGCTGGCCGAAGCGGCCGCCGCCATCGGCGGGCGGGTGACCACGCTGGAGTTCGCGCCCGACAAGTGGCGGTTGGCGCAGCTCACTTTCGCGCGCAGCGGCCTGGCCGGGACGATCGACGCGTTGCAGGCCGACGCCGGCGTCTGGCTGGCCTCGGCCGGCGAAGCCTCGGTCGACCTGATGTTTCTGGACGCCGACCGCGACCGCTACCTGGCCTGGTGGCCGGACCTGCGCCGGGTGCTGCGGCCCGGCGGCACGCTGGTGGTGGACAACGCGGTCTCGCACGCCGCCGAGCTGGCGGCGTTCGAGGCCGGGCTGCGCGCCGATGCGGCGTTCACCTGCGCCTTGTTGCCGGTGGGCAAGGGCGAACTGGTCGCCGTGCGCGCCGCCGGCTGAGCGCGTCAGCCGCCCTTGGCGACCTTGCTGAAGAAGTCGTAGATGCCCTCGTCGCTCATCTTGCGCGCGTTGGCCAGTTCGCCGGCCTTGGTCGCATAGACGACCTTACCCGCGGGCGAGACCACGACCGCGGCGGGGATGCCCTTCTCGATGGGATTGCCATAGGTGTTGGCGATGTCCAGGTTGTGATCCCAGTTGCCGACGTCGACCTTGACCACCTCGAAGTGCTGCTTGACCAGCGCGGCGTTCTTCTCGCTGTGCAGCGAGGTGTCCAGCGCGCGGCAGTCGCCGCACCAGTTGGCGCCGAAGATCAGCAGGGTCGGCTTGCGCGCTTGTTTGCCGGCGGCCAGCGCCTGGGCGACCTCGGCCTTGGCATCGGCTTGCGGGTTGTAAGGCAGGTCGGCGGCCAGGGCGGCGCCGGTGGCGGCGAGCAACAGCAGGGTCGACATCAAGCGCTTCATGGGGCGTGGACCGTGGGGAAGGGAAGGGCGATGGTTGGCGGCACGGGTCCCCGCCGTCAATGGCCCGGCGCGCGCATGCGTGGAACGCGGCGTGGCAGTCGTGGGTGTCCGCCGGCTACGACTAAAGTCGAACGTCAAAATGTAAATCTTTTGTTCTTGTAAGTAGCCTGGGCCCGCTGGCTGGGCCAGAATGCGCCGTACCGTGGCGTACGGCGAGGGCTAGGCACGCGGCGGTCGCAAAGTTGCAGTTGAAATCAATCAAGGACGCATGCCGTACCTGCATGCAAGTCACCGACAAACTCGTGGATCCGGAGGGGATACATGTTGAACAAGAAGAATGCGCTGGCCATCACCGTGGGCGCGATCTGCGCCGCCGCCAGCGGGGCGGGTTTCGCCTCGGCGCTTGACCGCTCCGGCCAGTCCATCGCGCCGTTCCTGAAGCCGGGCAACTACGCCGAGTACGGCGGCAGCTTCCTCAATCCCAAGGTGGACGGCAAGGACAAGAACGGCACCGACACCGGCAACGTGGCCAACAGCTACAACTTCGTCGGCGGCGCGATCAAGTTCCAGGCCACCGACAAGTTTTCCTTCGGCTTCATCTACGACGAGCCCTTCGGCGCGTCGGCCGAGTACCACGGCGCCAACGCCTTCACCGCCAACCCGCGCGACGTGGTGCTGAGCGGCCTGCCGATCGTGACCGGCCCCAGCGTCATCAGCAACGGCCAGCTGGCCGCCTATGGCCTCAATGCCGGCATCACCGGCGACACCGACGTGGAAGTGCGCACCAAGAGCCTGTCGGCGCTGCTGGGCTTCCAGCCGACCGAGAACTGGAACCTCTACGCCGGCGGCGTGTACCAGGAGATCAAGGGCCAGGTGTCGCTGCGCGGTTCGACCTACTCGGCCTTCAACGGCTACGACCTGTCGATCCCGTCCAAGCGCGACTGGGGCTGGCTGGCCGGCGTGGCCTACCAGAAGCCGGAGATCGCCCTGCAGGTCTCGCTGACCTACCGCTCGGAGATCGACTACGACATCAACGCCAACGAGTCCATGCCGCTGGTCACCGCGCTGGGCGCCAACCGCGCGCAGCTGGCGGGCCTGATCCAGCAGCTGGTGCTGGCCGGTCGCATCCCGCCGGCCACCGGCCAGGCGCTGGCCGGGACGCTGGGCTCGCTGGGCGGCCTGGGCGGCGGTACCACCTCGATCACCACGCCGCAGTCGGTCAACCTGGATTTCCAGACCGGCATCATGGCCGACACCGTGCTGTTCGGTAACGTGCGCTGGGTGCAGTGGTCCAAGTTCGCGGTGCGTCCGGCCCAGTTCGGCCAGCTCGCCGAGGCCGTCGGCCCGCTGATCGGCAAGCCCGATGGCTTCAACCTGGTGGACTACTCCAAGGACCAGTGGTCGGCCAACCTGGGCCTGGGCCGCAAGCTGACCGACACGGTGTCCGGTTCGTTCTCGGTGGGTTGGGACGGCGGCGCCGGCAATCCGGTGACCACCCTGGGCCCGACCGATGGCTACTGGAACGTCGGCCTCGGCCTGCGCTACAGCCCCACGCCCAAGATCGACCTGAGCGCCGGCGTGAAGTACTTCTGGCTGGGCGATGCCACCGCCGAAACCGGCGCGCACAGCTACGCCGGCGATTTCAAGGACAACAGCGCCATGGCCGTCGGCGTGAAGATGGGCCTGCACTTCTAAGCGCAGGCCGCACGCGCCGGGGCGTCATATGCCTGGCGACGACAAGGGCGATGCCATCCGGCATCGCCCTTTTTGTTGGTTTCTGGTTCTTCACTGGAGTACGAGGCTGGTACACCACCGCAGTGGCCGGCATTGCCCCGACATGGCGCGCTTCCTCGGCGCGGTCAGGCATTGATGGCCGACCTTTTGATGGGAGAGGATTGGCCGCGCCCGCGCTTCGGTGGGAGCCGCCGTGGCGGCGATGAGGCTCTACCGGGAACGCCCCATCGCCGCCATCGCGGCTCTCACGGGATCGGGGCGGCATTCTGCAAGGACTCCTTGATGGCCGGGCAACCCGACTCGCGCCATGCCAGTCGGCCGAGGACAATGGCGTGATGAGCTTCGCTTCCGATTCGCCCTTGCCGCCTCTCGCGCTGCTTTACGAGGACGCTCACCTGGCCGTGGTCGACAAGCCGGCCGGGCTGATGGTCCACGACAGCGGCCTGGCCCGCGGCGAGGAGGTCTTCCTGGCCGACCTGCTGCGCGCGCAGCTGGATCGGCCGATCTTCCTGATCCATCGCCTGGACCGCGGCACCAGCGGCTGCCTGCTGGTGGCCTTCGACCGCGACACCGCCTCGCTGCTGGGCCAGGGCTTCATGTCGCGCGAGGTGGAGAAGGACTACCTGGCCGTCTGTCGCGGCTGGCCCGGGGATGCGTTCACCATCGACCATGCGCTCGACGGTGGCCCGGGCAAGCCGGAGAAGAAGCCGGCCAGCACCGGCTTCGTGCGCCTGGCCACGGGCGAACTGGATGTCCCGTCCGGCGGTTTCGACACCTCGCGCTACGCGCTGCTGCGCGCGCGCCCGCACACCGGGCGCTTCCGCCAGATCCGCCGGCACCTCAAGCATGCCTTCCATCCGCTGATCGGCGACACCAGCCATGGCGAGGGCCGGCACAACCGCGCCTTCCGCATGCGCGGCGTGCACCGCATGCTGCTGCACGCGCGCCGGCTGGCGTTCCTGCATCCGCACAGCGGCGCGCGCATCGAGGCGCTGGCGCCGCTGGACGCGCAGTTCCTCCGCGCGCTGGACCTGTTCGGCTGGGACCGCGACGCGCGCTGAGCGCGGGCGCCTTCGGCGGCGGAAAAGAAAAAGGCGCCGTGCGGCGCCTTCTTCCTGGCTCGAAGCGTTGGCCTATCGCTTGGCCGGCGCCTTCATCATCGCATCGCGCGCCGCCTTGAACGGATTGCCGTCGTACCAGTTCGGCCACTGGTCGCCGCCGGCCAGTTCACGGCCCACGCCATAGACCAGTTCCAGGTCCTGCACGGTGCCGTCCAGCTTCCAGGTCGCCGGGTCGTACTCGTCGGCCGGCGAGTGGTAGCGCTGCTCGCCGTATTCCTTGGCGGCGGCCTTGCCGGCGGCCTGCCCGCCCTCGAGCAGGTCCTCGCCGCCGTCCACGTACAGCGCCGGCACGCCAGCCTTGGCGAAGTTGAAGTGATCCGAGCGGAAGTACGAACCGTTCTGCGGCGAGGCTTCGGCGTGCAGCGTGCGTCCCTGGGCCTCGGCCAGCGGCTTGAGGAGGTCCTCCAGCTGCGAGGCGCCCATGCCGGTCACGGTGACATCGCGCGCCTTGCCCGCCACCGACATCGCATCGATGTTGATCACCCCGGCGATCTTGTTCAGCGGGAAGGTCGGATGGGCGACGTAGTACTTCGAGCCCAGCAGGCCCGACTCCTCCAGCGTCACCGCCAGGAACACGACCGAGCGCTTCGGTTTCGGCTCCTGGTGCGCGAAGGCATCGGCCACCTCCAGGATGCCGGCCACGCCGGTGGCGTTGTCCACCGCGCCGTTGTAGATGTTGTCGCCGTCCTCGTTGTCGTGCTTGCCCAGGTGGTCCCAGTGGGCCATGTACAGCACGGCCTCGTCCGGGCGCTCGCTGCCGGGCAGCACGCCGATGACGTTGCGCGACTTGGCCTGGCCGATGGTGCTCTTGAGGTTGAAGGACACCTTGGCCTTCAGCGGCACCGGCTTGAACCCGGGCCTGGAGGCGTCCTTGTAGGCCTGGTCCAGGTCCAGCCCGGCCTTGGCGAACAGCGCGCGCGCCACCTCGCCGGTGATCCAGCCCTGCGCCGGGATGCGCGGCTGCGGATCGTCCGCGGCCGGCAGGTCGTACTGCGTGCCCGACCAGGAATTCTTGACCACGTCCCAGCCGTAGCTGGCGCCCTCGCTGTCGTGGACGATGATCGCCGCGTCCGCGCCCTTGCGCGCGGCTTCCTCGAACTTGTACGTCCAGCGGCCGTAGTAGGTCATGCGGTTGCCGTCGAACAGCTTTTCGTCGTGCGTGTGGAACCCGGGGTCATTGACGAACATCACCACGGTCTTGCCTTTCCAGCTCTTGGTCCCGGCGTAGTCGTTCCACTTGCGCTCGGGCGCGTCCACGCCGTAGCCGACGAACACCAGCTCGCTGTCCTTGACGTCGATCTCGGGCTTGCCGGTGCGCGTGCCGATCACCATCTGGTCGCCGAAGGCCAGCGTCTGCGTGCTGCCGTCGGCCTCGGTGATGGTCAGCGCGGTTGACGGGTCGGCGGTGGTTTCCACCATCGGCACGTCCTGCGTCCAGCTGTCGCCGTTGCCGGGCTTCAGGCCGATGCGCTGCATCTGCTCGGTGATGTAGGCCACCGTCCTGTCCTCACCCGGCGTGCCGGGGCCACGGCCCTCGAAGGCATCGGAGGACAGCGTCTTGACCAGTTCACCGAAGTCGCCGGCCTCGATCTTCGGCGAGAAGGCGTGCGGCGCGGCCGCGGCCTGGGTGGGCTCGGGCGTGGTGGCGGGGGCGGACGCGGCCGGCGCCGGCGGCGCTTCCGGCTTCTTGCAGGCGGCCAGCGCGGTCAGCGTGGCCAGGCCCAGCAGCAGCATGCGGGACATGCGGGTTCCTTGCGGGTGACGTACGGGAACCCGGGATTCTAGCCAGACGCGGCCGGCCCACCGCGCGCTTCGCCTGTCGATGCGGACAGGCGGCGCGGGAGGTCGGCCGGCAATGGCGATGGCGCGGTCGTCGGAATGAAGGTGGGAACCCAGCGCTTTCGCCGAGAGAGGAGCTGGGCGCTGGGTTCCCGCCGTTGGGAACGACGAGGGCGCGCTTGTTACTCGGCCGGGGCGGTGTTGCCGCTGTAGGCGATCGGCGTGGCGCCGGTCACTGGGCCGATCTTGGCGCTGCTGTGCACGTACAGCTTGACCGGGCGTTCGAACACCAGCGCGCCGTCGACCACGGCATTGGGGCCGATGATCACGCGCGGCGGGTTGCCCTCCTGCTTGCGGCTCGACCAGCCCTGGTTGCGCTCGATCTTGATGCCGCCGCGCACATGCGAACCGGCGCCGACGGTGAGATCGCCGTTGACCGTCTCAATGCCGCCGCCGACCTCGGTGCCGACGATGCCGATGGCACCGTTGACGTTCTCGATGCCCTTGGCGATCTTGCCGCCCTGGTCGACGAAGACGCTGCCGTTGACCGTCTCCAGGCTGCCGTTGACGGTAACCTGGCGGCCCAGCTTGAGGCTGCCGTTGACCGTCTCCAGGTCGCCGGTGACGGCCTTGTCGTCGACCTTGATCGAACCGTTGACGGTGCCGGCTTCCTTGACCGTGGCGCCGGCCTCGATGGTGATGCTGCCGTTGACCGTTTCCAGATCGCCGTAGGCCTGGCCGGCCTGCGCGGTGATGCTGCCGAGGACCTTGTCGATGGACTGCTGGGCGCTGGCGCCGCCGGCGGCCAGGGCCAGGGCGAGGCCCAGCGCGGTCAGGGCGGGGCGGGAGAAGGAGACGGTCATGGTGCGGTTCCTGTGCGGGTGATGTACGGGCTTGGATGCCGCGAGGTCCGCCAGGGTTTAAACGCAAGCCGGGCCTGGACAGGATGCCGCGCCGGGGCTGGCTACAATCGGGGCCTGATCCGTTGCCGAAGATGCATCCGTGCCCCAGTCGCTTCGTTCCAAGCCTGCCCGCGGCATCGTGCTGGCGGCGCTGCTGGTCCTGGCCACGGGCGCCTGGGCCCCGGCGTGGGCCCAAAGCCAGAACGAGGCGCAGAAGAAGCTGGAGAAGGTCCGCAAGGAGCTCAAGTCCATCGCCGCCGAGCGCCGTGACCTGGAGGGCCAGCGCGGCGAGGCCTCGCGCAGGCTGCGCGCGGCCGATGAACAGGTCGGCAAGTCCAGTCGCCAGCTCACCCAGACCCAGGCCGCGCTGCGCAAGGAGGAAGACGCGCTGGCCGGGCTGCAGACCAGGCGTGCGGGCATGCAGAAGCGCCTGGCCGGCCAGCGCGCCGAACTGGAACAGCTGCTGCGCGCGGCCTACATGGCCGGCAGCAACGCGCCGCTGAAGGTCCTGCTGTCGCAGGACAGCGTGGCCGATGCGAACCGCGCCCTGGTCTACCACCGCTACGTGCAGGGCGACGTGGCCGGCAAGATCGCCGCGCTCACCGGCCAGCTGCAGGAACTGCAGGCCGTCGAACGCGAGATCCAGGCGCGTCGTGCGGCGCTGCAGGACGCCCACAAGCGCCAGCAGGTGCAGGTGGCGCAGCTGCAGCGCGACCGTGGAACCCAGGCCGCGCTGGTCGCCCAGCTGGACGAGCGTTACGAGGACCGCAGCGACCGCGCCGAGGCGCTCGGGCGCGACGCCAAGGCCCTGGAGACCCTGCTGGCCAACCTGCGCGCGGCCGCCGCGCGGGCCGAGGCCGAACGTCGCGCCGCCGCGGAGCGCGCACGCCGTGAGCAGGCCGCGCGCGAGGCCGCCGCCCGCGAGCAGTCGGCCAGGGACCGTGCCGAAGCGAAGGCCGAAGGCCGCGCGCCGCCGCCGCCGCGCAAGGCCGCCCCGCCGCCGCCGGTGGTGGCCAGCGCGCCGGCGCTGAAGGTGGGCGGGCTGGGCTGGCCGACCTCGGGCAACCTGCTGGCGCGCTTCGGCGGGCAGCTGCCCGATGGCCGCACCAGCCAGGGCGTGCTGATCGGCGCGCCGGTGGGTTCGACCGTCTCGGCGGTGGCCGATGGCACGGTGGTGTTCTCCGAGTGGATGACCGGCTACGGCCTGATCCTGATCATCGATCACGGCAACGGCTACATGAGCCTGTACGCGCACAACGAGGCGCTGCTGCGCGACGTCGGCGCCACGGTGAAGAAGGGCGATGCCATCGCCAAGGTCGGCAGCTCCGGCGGCTGGGGCACGCCGGCGCTGTACTTCGAACTGCGCAAGGGCGGGTCGCCGGTGGATCCGGGGACGTGGCTGCAGCGGCGGTAAGGGGGCGAGGAGCGAGCGAAGAGGCTCGAGGCGTGAGTCGAAGCCGCGCCCACTGCGCGCGCCGGCCCTCGCTCACGCCTCACGCCCTCCGCTCACTCCGGCTTCCCGCATAATCCGGGCGTCTGATCCCTACGATCCACCCGGAGTCGCCGCATGCGTGTGTCCCTGTTGCTGTCGTCCCTGCTGCTGGCGATCGCGCCGGCCCTGGCCCAGCAGGCCGCGCCCGCCGCCCAGGACGCGCCGCAGTCCGCACCCGCGCCGGCCGCCCCGCAGCCTGCGCCACAGCCGTCCAAGCCCGCCAAACCGGCGCAGGACGGAGACGACGACGCGCCGGCCGTGCCGTCCAGCGACGATCCCGACGGCACCGAGGCCAAGACCTCCGAGGTGCCGCTGGACGAGATCCGGCGCTTCGTCTCGGTGTTCAACGCGGTCAAGCAGGCCTATGTCGAACCGGTGGACGACGAGAAACTGATGCACTCGGCCATCCGCGGCCTGCTGCTGGACCTGGATCCGCACAGCGCCTATCTGGACAAGGAAGACGCCAAGGACTTCGACGAGCAGGCCAACGGTGCCTATGACGGCGTCGGCGTGGAACTGCTGGCCCAGCCCGACGGCACGCTCAAGGTGATCTCGCCCATCGACGGCACCCCGGCCGCGCGCGCCGGGCTGCAGTCCGGCGACATCATCGTGGCCATCGACGGCAAGCCGCTGGGCGGCCTGAACGATCCGATGGAGCCGCTGCGCGGCAAGGTCGGCACCCAGGTCACCCTGACCATCGTGCGCGACAAGGTCGCCAAGCCGTTCGACAAGACCCTGACCCGCGAGACCATCCGCGTGGCCAGCGTGCGCTCGCGCCTGCTCGAGCCGGGCTATGGCTACATCCGCATCAGCGCCTTCCAGGCCGACACCGGCGCGGACTTCCAGAAGGCGGTCGACGGGCTCAAGGCCAAGGGCCCGCTCAAGGGCGTGGTGCTGGACCTGCGCAGCAACCCGGGCGGCCTGCTGACCAGCGCGGTGCAGGTGGCCGACGATCTGCTGGACAAGGGCACCATCGTCACCACGCGCGGCCGCATCGCCATCAGCGACGCCAAGTTCGACGCCACCCCGGGCGATCGTCTCAAGGGCGTGCCGGTGGTGGTGCTGGTCGACGCCGGGTCGGCCAGCGCGGCCGAAGTGCTGGCCGGCGCGCTGCGCGACAACGACCGCGTGCGCATCATCGGCAGCCGCACCTTCGGCAAGGGCTCGGTGCAGACCGTACTGCCGCTGGACAACGGCGATTCGGTCAAGCTGACCACGGCGCGCTATTACACGCCCAGCGGCAAGTCGATCCAGGCCACCGGCATCGTGCCCGACGTGGTGCTCAAGCCCGACGAGCCGGCCGACCGCGACATCCCGCCTTCGCTGGCCGACTACAGCGAGGCCACGCTGCCCGGTCACCTGCGCGGCGACCAGGAGGGCGCCGAGGGCTATGCCGCCGGCGATGTGCTCAACGGCGACAAGCCGATCGATCAGGCGCTGGCCGAACTGAAGCATCCGGGTTCGATCGCGGCCGCGCAGAAGGCGGCCGACGCCAAGGCCGCCGCCGCCAAGCCCAAGCCCGCACCGAAGGCGCCGGCGCCGGAAGCCGCCGACAAGCCGGCCGCCGCTGCGCCTGCCAAGCCTGTCGCCCCCACGCCGGCCAAGCCCGCCGAAGTCCCGGCGACGCCCTAGGCCTGGTGGGAGCCGGCATGCCGGCGATGAGGCTTTCCCGGTCCGGCCCCACCGCCGGCATGCCGGCTCCCACAGGGCGGGCCGGGATCAGCGGTTGCGCGTCAGCGCTTCGGGATTGACCAGATTGCGCGGTGTCCCGTCCGCGAAGGCCCGCACGTTGTCCAGCGCCGTGCCCAGGTACAGCGCGTAGCTGTCCTGTTCGACGTAGCCCAGGTGCGGCATCGCCAGCACGCGCGGATGGGTCAGCAGCGGCTCGCGCTCGGGCACCGCGGGCTCATGCTCGAACACATCCAGCGCCGCCATGCCCGGGCGGCCGGCCTCGAGCGCGGCCAGCAGCGCGCCGGGGGCGATCAGCTCGGCGCGGCTGGTGTTGACCAGCAGGGCGTCGGGCTTCATGCGCGCCAGCAGCGCGGCATCGACCTGGTGGCGCGTCGCGGGCGCCAGGCGCCGATGCAGGCTGAGCACGTCGCTGTGTTCGAACAGCGCTTCCACCGAGGCCGCCACGTCGAATCCATCGGCCTGGGCGGCGGTGCGCGCGGCCTCGCCGCCCCACACCAGCACCCGCATGCCGAACGCGCGGCCGTAGCCGGCGACGAGGCGGCCGATCCTGCCGTAGCTCCACACGCCCAGCGTGCGGCCGTGCAGCGCGCGGCCGAGCACCGCATCGCCGGTGTCCTGCCAGCGGCCGGCCTTCAGCGCCGTGCCATAGGCGGGCAGGCGCCGCATCGCGGCCATGACCAGCGCCCAGGTCAGCTCGGCCGGCGCGATCGGCGAGCCGGCCCCTTCGACCACCGCCACGCCGTGGGCGGTGCATGCGGCGAGGTCCACGTGCGCGCCGACCTTGCCGGTCTGGCTGATCAGGCGCAGCTGCGGCAGGCGCGCCAGCAGGGCCGTGTCGATGCGCGTGCGTTCGCGGATCAGCACCAGCGCCTGCGCCGGCTGCAGCAGCGCCGCACGCGCCTCCAGCGCCTCGGGCAGCGCGCCGAGCACCTGCACGTCCAACCCCTGCGCATGCGCGGCCAGCGCCGGCAGCGCCGCGGTGGCGCGCTGGTAATCGTCGGCGATGAGCACGCGCATCACGATCAGCGCGGCTTGCCGGGCAGCGGGAAGGGCGTCACAACCTTCTCGCCGCTGGCCGCGTCGCGGATCGCGCTGGCGCCCTTCTTCTCCACTTCCTCCACCCGCACGATGCTCTGCATCGGCAGGTGCAGCACGCGGGTGTTGCCGAACTCCTCGCGCAGGCGTTCCTCGGTCGGGTCCACCACCAGCCCGTCGTGCACGTCGAACACCAGCTCGCCCACCTCGGTGAAGCCCCACAGTGCGTCGGAGCTGGCCACGCGGCGGGCGTAGAGTTCGTAGACCTTGCCGTGGTTGAGGAAGGTGACCTTGTAGAGCGGCTTGGACATTGCGGCGTGCGGGAGGCGACGGAAGGAGTGCGGCAAGATCTGGGCGCGGGCCGGGCTTTGCAACCTAGAAGCCGTAGCGCCGGCGCAGGCGCCGGGCGATGGCGGCGCGCACGAACAGCGCGAACACGATCCCGAACAGGAACCCGGCCACGTGCGCCGACCACGCCACCGCGCCGAACGCCGGGCCGATGTAGGCGAACACCACCTGCAGCACCGCCCACACCCCGATCAGCACGGCGGCCGGGGCGCGCACGAACTGCAGGAACAGGCCCAGCGGCACCACCACGCCCAGCTTGGCGCCGGGAAACAGCGCCAGATAGGCGCCGATCACGGCCGACACCGCGCCGCTGGCGCCGATGATCACCCGGTCCGGCGCGCCGATGGCCAGCACCGCCGCCAGGTTGGACACCGCCCCGCCCAGCAGGAACAGCGCCAGGAAGCGCCACGGCCCCATCGCCCGCTCGGCCGGCAGGCCGAAGATCAGCAGGAACACCAGGTTGCCGAGCAGGTGCGCCCAGTCCGCGTGCAGGAACAGCGCGGTGAACAGGCGCAGGAGCGAGCCGTCGGTCAGACCCGTGCGCCATTCCTGCAGGCTGTCCAGGCCGCCGGTCAGCGCGCCCCACTGCAGCAGCAGGCCACGGTACATGCCGACCGGGCGGGTGATGGCCCACAGGAAGGCCAGCCACAGCAGGGCGAACAGCACGGGCGTGGCCCAGCGCACGGAGGGCTTGCGGCGGGAAGGCGTGGCGACGAACACGATCAGGAAGGGTCTTCGGTAGGCGGGGAAGGCAGGGCGCCATCGTCGGCGCGCACGCGACTAAAATCTAATCGGCCACCTGACGGCCCGGTCAGATTGCGGAGATATACTTGCATACGGCGTCGTATGTCGGGAGGGAGTTTCCGGCGCATGGATGTCGGAGGCCGCCAGGCGGCCTCCGGCCCGTGTCGCGGCGCAGGCGTTTCTTTTTTCGTCTTCCGGAGTCCATGCACATGCTGTCCTCGAATCTGCTCAGAGTCTCGCTCCTGGCCGCCGGCGTCGCCGGCGCCCTGGCCAGTGGCCACGCCCACGCCGCCGCCTTCCAGCTGAAGGAAAACAGCGCCAAGGGCCAGGGCCGCGCGTTCGCCGGTTCGGCCAGCGCCCCCGGCGACATCGCCGTGGTGGCCAACAATCCTGCCGCCATGCGCCTGCTGGATGGTCGCCAGCTGTCCATCGGCGCCAGCGCGATCAGCTTCAGCGCCGACTTCAAGGGCTCCGGCCGCTACGTCGGTGCGACCGGCCCGGGCACCGGCGCCCCGGTGAGCGGCGGCGACGGCGGCGATGCCGGCACGATCGCCGCGCTGCCGGCGGTGTACTTCGCCATGCCGGTCGGCGACAACATGCACTTCGGCGCCTCGCTGACCGTGCCGTTCGGCTTCAAGACCGAATACGACCGCGACTGGGTCGGCCGCTACCAGGGCATTAAGACCGAGCTGCAGACCATCGACGCCGGCCTGGCGTTCTCCTACGACGTCAATCCGTGGGTGTCCTTCGGCGCCTCGGTGTTCGCCGAGCGCCTGGACGTGGATCTGACCAACGCCATCGACTTCGGCACTGCGCTCTATGCCCAGCGCGTGCCGGGCGTCACGCCCGGCAGCCAGGACGGCTTCGCCCGTGTCAAGGGCGACAGCACCGAGGTCGGCTTCACCCTGGGCGGCCTGTTCAGCGTCGATGAGAACACTCACATCGGCTTCACCTACCGCTCGCGCGTGGACCACAAGATCGATAACGGCAAGGCCACCTTCGATGTGCCGCCGTTCGCCAAGGCGGTGCTGGGCGTGGCCGCGCCGGGCCAGTACGTCAACACCGGCGGCAGCGCCAAGATCATCATGCCGGCCAGCGCCACGGCCAGCTTCACCCACATCATCAACGACCGCTGGACGGTCATGGCCGATGTGAGCCGCACGGCGTGGAGCAAGTTCGACAAGATCACCGTCGACTTCGACTCGGCCCAGGCCGACAACACGCTGGTGTTCAACTACCGCGATACCACCTTCGGCTCGATCGGCGCGGACTACAAGTACAGCGACACGCTGACCTTCCGCGGCGGCCTGGCCTACGACCAGACGCCGACCCAGGCGCGGTACCGCGACGTGCGCGTGCCGGACAACACCCGCAAGTGGCTGTCGCTGGGCCTGACCTGGACGCCGTCGCCCAGCAGCGAGTGGAACGTGGGCTATACCCACCTGTTCGTCTCCGATCCGACCATCGACGAGACCGCGGTCACCGGCAGCACGCTGGTGGGCTCGTTCGACGTGGGCGGCGACGTGCTGGCCGGTTCGTACACCTACAAGTTCTGACCGGCGCCGCAGGCCGGCATGTCCGCGAACCCCGCCTTGCGCGGGGTTCTTTTTTTTGCGGCGCCCGCCAGGTGGACCACGGCGCCTAGGACGCGTCGTGCAGATGCACCACCCGGTTGCGGCCGCCGCGCTTGGCCTCGTACAGGGCCTGGTCGGCCAGGTCCATCAGGTCCACCACGGCGATGCGCCGGGTCGCGCAGGCCACGCCGATGCTGACGCCCACGCGCAGTCCGCCGTGCGTCGGCAGTCGCAGCGCGTCGGTGGACTGGCGGATGCGTTCGCCCAGGCGCACCGCCTCCTCGCAGCGCATGCCGGTGGTGACGATCACGAATTCCTCGCCGCCGGTGCGCGCGAACAGGTCGTGCTGGCGGATGCAGGCGCGCACCGTGTCGGAGAAGGCCTGCAGCACCTGGTCGCCGATCCGGTGGCCGTGGCGGTCGTTGATCTCCTTGAAGCGGTCCAGGTCCAGCGCCAGCACCGACAGGCTGTCGGGCGTGGCGCCGCCGCCGGGCGCGCGGCGCTCCTCCAGGCTGTGGCTCAGGCCGCGGCGATTGAGCGCGCCGGTCAACGGATCGACCAGCGCGCCGTGGCGAAGCGCCTCGGCGGCGTGGAAGCTGCTCAGCATCAGCATGCAGAAGTTGAGCATGAACCACAGCGCCAGGTCGGAGCTGACCCACAGGTCGTCGATGTCGTAGTGGCCCCGGCCTTCCAGCCAGCCCGACATGCCGCTGCTGTAGATGCCGATCAGCAGCGCGCAGCTGACCATCATCAGGCGGGCGGGCACCTTGTCCGGCGCGGCGCGCAGCCGCCGCAGCTGCCAGATCATCGTGGCCAGCGCCACCACCTCGACCAGGCTCAGCGCCATGCCCTGCGCGTCGGTGGTGCCGGCCGCCAGCCAGGCGATCACCGGCGGCACCATGCTCAGCGGCATCCATGCCAGCTCCCGGCGACGCAGGCGGCGCTGCTGGACAAACTGCACCAGCGCCCACGCCAGCCCCGCCATGCCGGCGCAGGCCAGCACCGCGCCCAGGTTGACCGCCAGCAGGGCGGCGACCGGGTGGCCCGCCTCGCGGAGCGCGCTGGCCAGGACATCGATGCTGTCCGCGCCCAGGGTATAGGCCAGGTGCGCCAGGCCCCAGGTCGCGATGCCGTACAGCGTGCGCGACACGTGCGCCACGTAGGAGAACAACGCGAACAGCACCAGCGCCAGCATGCAGTCGCTGAGCAGGCTGAAGAACACCGCGTTGGCCATGGTGACGACTCCCCTTGCGATCCCGGTGCGCCCCCGCGCGCCGGTAGCTCCATCATTGATTCCCTTCGCGGCGCTGCACGAAGCGTGCCAGCCGCGTCCCCCGCCGGCGGACCGCCGGTGCCGCGTGTCGTCCGTTGTACACGGCCGGCAGGTCCGGCGCCGGATACGACCATGGTCGCAGCCGTTCCCCACGCGCCGGGCGCCGGATCCGCCGGGGCGCGCAAGTCCTTGAGCCGGAAACGCTTTTATGTGCGTTTGCACAATTTCCGGTCGGTTGCCGGGCGCTGGATCGCGGGGCTACCATTCAGGCGTTTTCCGCAGCCAAGGGTGCGGCAGGCGCGATGATCGAAGTGGCGACACAGGGCCCGGAAGGGCGGGGAACGCGGCTGACGCTGCGGCCTCCGCGGGCACTGAATGCGCGTCAGTTCGTGACGCTGTTCGTGGCCTGCACCGGCCTGATGTGGGGCGCGGCGATCCTGGGCTGGCTGGCGGGCAACGCCTTCGCCCCGGTGTTCGCGGTGCTGCACGGCGGCCTGGTCGGGCTGGCGCTGCGGGCGGCGTGGCGGGCCGGCGAGCGCGATGAGGTCATCGCGATCGCGCCGGAGCTGGTGGAGGTGCGGCGGCGCGCGCAGCGCGATGCCGCGTTCCGGGCGCATCCGTACTGGGTGCGGCTGGGCGTCGGCGGCGATGCCTGCGTCACGCTGTCCTCCAGCGGCCGCCAGGTGGAAGTGGGAAGGCTGCTCGGCCCGGCCGAGCGGCAGGAACTGGCAAGGCAGTTACGCGTTTCACTTGCGGCCGCGGTGCGGCCGTGACCGATGACACTCAGGTGGGGTCTAGGCAATGACGCAAGGCAAGACAAGGGGAGGCAGCCGCGTCGCGCTGCTGGCGACACTGGCGACACTGGCGGGCCTGCCGGGCCTGGCCTTGGCGCAGGTCGCCGATCCCAAGCCGTGGCAGCTGAACATGGGCCGGGGCGTCACCCATACCGCGCGCATGGCCTACGAGGCGCACATGGTGGCGCTGTGGGTCTGCGTGGCGATCGGCATCATCGTGTTCGGCGCGATGGGCTATGCGATGTTCAAGTTCCGCAAGTCCAAGGGCGCGGTCGCCGCGCAGTTCAGCCACAACACCACCGCCGAGCTGATCTGGACCATCGTGCCGGTGATCATCCTGATCGCCATGGCCTGGCCGGCCACCGCCAAGCTGATCGCGATGTACGACACGCGCGATTCGGAGATGACCGTCAAGGTCACCGGCTACCAGTGGATGTGGAAGTACGAGTACCTGGGCCAGGGCGTCGAGTTCACCAGCCGCCTGGCGCGCGACTCCGACCAGATGCGCCAGTCCGGCAAGGTGCCCGACGCCGCCAGCAACCCGCACTACCTGCTGGAAGTGGACCACCCGCTGGTGCTGCCGGTGGATACCAAGATCCGCTTCGTCATCACCGCCGACGACGTCATCCACTCCTGGTGGGTGCCGGCGCTGGGCTGGAAGCAGGACGCCATCCCCGGCCTGATCAACGAGGCCTGGACCAACATCGAGGTGCCCGGTACCTACCGCGGCCAGTGCGCCGAGCTGTGCGGCAAGGACCACGGCTTCATGCCGATCGTGGTCCAGGCCGTGTCCAAGGCCGACTTCCAGAAGTGGCTGGCCGCACGCAAGCCGGCCGCCCCGGTGCCGCCGGCCCCGGCCGAAGGCTCGCCGGCGCCCGACGTGACGCCGGAGCAGGCCGCGCCGGCCGGCAGCGGCGCCAGCGCCGCCGCCGCGCCCGCCGCCACCGAAGCAGCGCCCGCGCCCGCGCAGGCCTGATCTCTTCTCGCGACACCCGCTGCTTTCGAGGAACACGCCCATGGCCCACGCCGCCGCAGAGCACCACGACGATCACCACGGCCATCGCCAGGGGTTCGTCGAGCGCTGGTTCTTCTCCACCAACCACAAGGACATCGGCACGCTGTACCTGCTGTTCTCCTTCGTGATGTTCATCATCGGCGCGGCGATGAGCGTGGTGATCCGCGCCGAGCTGATGGAGCCGGGCCTGCAGTTCGTCAAGCCCGAGTTCTTCAACCAGATGACCACCGTGCACGCGCTGGTGATGATCTTCGGCGGCGTCATGCCGGCCTTCGTCGGCCTGGGCAACTGGATGATCCCGCTGCAGATCGGCGCGCCGGACATGGCGCTGCCGCGCATGAACAACTGGTCGTTCTGGCTGCTGCCGGTGGCCTTCACCCTGCTGCTGATGACCCTCTTCCTGCCGGGCGGCGCCCCGGCCGGCGGCTGGACGCTGTATCCGCCGCTGTCGCTGCAGGGCGGCGCCAACGTGGCCTTCAGCGTGTTCGCCATCCACGTGGCCGGCATCAGCTCGATCATGGGCGCGATCAACATCATCGCCACCATCCTCAACATGCGCGCGCCGGGCATGGATCTGCTGAAGATGCCGATCTTCGTGTGGACCTGGCTGATCACCGCCTTCCTGCTGATCGCGGTGATGCCGGTGCTGGCCGGCGCGGTGACCATGCTGCTGACCGACCGCTTCTTCGGCACCAGCTTCTTCAACGCCGCCGGCGGCGGCGACCCGGTGATGTACCAGCACATCTTCTGGTTCTTCGGCCACCCCGAGGTCTACATCATGATCCTGCCGGCCTTCGGCGTGGCCAGCGAGATCATCCCGACCTTCAGCCGCAAGCCGCTGTTCGGCTACCAGGCGATGGTCTACGCCACCGCCTCGATCGCCTTCCTGAGCTTCATCGTGTGGGCGCACCACATGTTCGCGGTGGGCATGCCGCTGGGCGGCGAGATCTACTTCATGTTCGCCACCATGCTGATCGCCATCCCCACCGGGGTGAAGGTGTTCAACTGGGTCTCGACGATGTGGAAGGGCTCGCTGAGCTTCGAGACGCCGATGCTGTGGGCCGTGGCCTTCGTCATCCTGTTCACCATCGGCGGCTTCTCCGGGCTGATGCTGGCCATCGTGCCGGCCGACTTCCAGTACCACGACACCTACTTCGTGGTGGCGCACTTCCACTACGTGCTGGTGACCGGCGCGGTGTTCTCGATCATCGCGGCCACCTACTACTGGTGGCCCAAGTGGACCGGGCGCATGTACAGCCAGTTCTGGAGCAAGTTCCATTTCTGGTGGACGGTGGTGTTCGTCAACGTGCTGTTCTTCCCGCAGCACTTCCTGGGCCTGGCCGGCATGCCGCGCCGCATCCCCGACTACAACGTGGTCTTCGCCGACTGGAACTTCGTCAGTTCGATCGGCGCGTTCGGCATGTTCCTCACGCCCTTCATGATGGCCGCCATCCTGGGCTGGTCGCTGAAGAAGGGCGCGCCGGCCGACGCGCGCGCCTGGGAGACCGCCAAGGGCCTGGAATGGACGGTGCCCTCGCCGGCGCCCGCGCATACCTTCACCACGCCGCCGGTGATCAAGCCGGGCGATCTGGCGCACGAGGACATCGGTCACTGATGGAGACCCCGCGCGCCCCGCTGCAGCCCATGGCCGACGCCGCCCGGCGCCGCCGCGCCACGCGCGTCACCGCGCTGGTGGTGGGCGGCATCGCGATCGCGATCTATGCCGCCTTCATCCTGTCCGGCGTGCTGCGCGCGTGAGCACCGAGGACGCCACCGCTCCGGCGCCGGATCGGCGCACCGCCGGCCTGCCGCGGCTGATCGGCGTGGCCGTGGTGGTGTTCGTGCTGACCTTCTCGCTGGTGCCGCTGTACCGGCTGGCCTGCGAGAAGGTGTTCGGCATCCGCCTGGACAGGGGCCCGGCCGCGGCCGGGCAGGTCGCGGCCGCGCCGGCGAGCAAGCGCCTGGTGACGGTGGAGTTCGACGGCGGCGTCAATTCGAAGCTGCCCTGGGCCTTCCATCCGGAGGTCCAGCGCATGCAGGTGGTGCCGGGCCAGCTGTACGAGGCGCAGTTCTTCGCGCGCAACGACGGCAAGCGCTCGATCGTGGGCAACGCGGTGCCGTCGGTGGCGCCGGCGCGGGCCTCGCAGTACTTCGTCAAGACCGAGTGCTTCTGCTTCACCGCGCAGACGCTGGAGGCCGGGGAGAGCCGCGACATGCCGCTGCGCTTCATGGTCGACCCGCATCTGCCCAGCGATGTCAGCACGATCACCCTGTCCTACACCTTCTTCAAGAACGATGCGCTGACCACGGCCCTGGCGGGCGCGGCGGCGAGTCCGACGGCGCATTCGGCGCCCTGATTGCCCAAGACCCTCAAAGGAACGCGTGATGGCGCAGACCCACTCCCAGGATGCCGATGTCTACTTCGTGCCGGCGCAGAGCAAGTGGCCCTTTGTCGGTTCGATCGCGATGTTCGTGCTGATGATCGGCGTGGCCAGCTGGCTCAATGACGCGGCCTGGGGCAAGTGGACCTTCCTGGTCGGCGTGGTGCTGCTGGCGGCGACGCTGTTCATGTGGTTCGGCGATGTGATCCGCGAATCGGTCGGCGGCCGCTACAACGGCCAGGTCGACGTGTCCTTCCGCATGGGGATGGTGTGGTTCATCTTCTCCGAGGTGATGTTCTTCGCCGCCTTCTTCGGCGCGCTGTTCTACACCCGCACCTTCGCCCTGCCGTGGCTGGGCGGCCAGGGCGACGGGGTGATGACCAACGCGCTGCTGTGGGAAGGCTATTCGGCCGGCTGGCCGACCAACGGCCCGGCCATGGTCGGCGGCACCTTCCAGACCATTCCGGCGTGGGGCCTGCCGCTGATCAACACGCTGATCCTGCTGACCTCCGGCGTGACCCTGACCATCGCCCACCACGCGCTCAAGGCGGCCCAGCGCGGCACCGTGCTGCTGTGGCTGGGCATCACCGTGCTGCTGGGCATCACCTTCCTGTACTTCCAGGTGACCGAGTACGCCCATGCCTACCACGCGCTCAACCTGACGCTGGGGTCGGGCATCTACGGCTCGACCTTCTTCATGCTCACCGGCTTCCATGGTGCGCACGTGTTCCTGGGCACGCTGATGTTGGCCATCATGTGGCTGCGCGTGCTCAAGGGGCATTTCAGCAAGGACCACCACTTCGCCTTCGAGGCGGCCGCGTGGTACTGGCATTTCGTCGACGTGGTGTGGCTGGCGCTGTTCCTGTTCGTCTACGTGCTTTGAGGCAGGAACGCGTCGAGAGGAACGCGGCACGAATGAAGGGTGGAAGCGTCGCAGGCCTCGATCACTCGTTCCCCGTTCCGCTTCGCTCGTTCCTCGCTTTCAGCCACCGACGCCATGCGGCTTGATCCAGCCGCCCCAGATGCCCAGCACCACCAGCGCGAACAGGGTCACGGACAGGCCGATGCGCCAGGTCAGTGAGCGCACGGTGCGCTTGGTCTGGCCCCGGTCGATCAGCAGGTAGTACAGGCCGGCGCCGAGGTTCCACACGATCATGATCAGGAAGGCGACGATCAGCAGGGTCTTGAGCGAGTCGTTCATGCGCATCTCTCGCGCGGCCACGTGCCGCGTGCGGCGATTATCGTCGTCATCGGGCGGACGGGCGTGAGCCGACGCCTGCCTCCCGCCGCCGGCTGGGCGCTGGCGCTGCTGGTGGCCGCGGTGTTCTGCGGGCTGGGAACCTGGCAGCTCGGGCGTGCCAAGCAGAAACGCGCGATGCTCGCGCAGGTCGCCCAGGTGCTGCATGAGCGCCAGCCGCAGCCGCTGGCTGACGCGGCGCAGCACGGCCATGCGCAGGATTTCGCCTGGGCGGCCGGTACCGGCCGCTTCGCGCCGGGTCCGGCGGTGCTGCTGGACAACCAGACCCTCCAAGGCCAGGCCGGTGTGCGCGCCTACCGGGTGTTCGTGCCCGACGCGGGCGGCGTGCCGCTGCTGGTGGACCTGGGCTGGCAGCCGCTGGACGCGCAGCGCCGGCTGCCGCCGGTGCCGGCGCTGGCCGACACGCGGCGCATCGCCGGCCTGCTGGCGCCCCCGCCCTCGGCCGGGCTGCTGCGCGCGCCCGCGCAGGCGCAGGCCAACGGCGATCTGCTGGCCGTGGTGCTGGACCCGGCCGCGCTGGCCGCGCCGCTGCGTCAGCCCGCGCTGGCACCGCGGGTGCTCAAGCTCGACCCGGCCCTGCCGATCGGCTTCGCGCGCGACCTCGACGTGCTGCCCAATACCCTGCCGCCGGAGCGCCATCTGGGCTATGCGGTGCAGTGGTTCGGCCTGGCGCTGGCGGTGTTGATCACCGCCGGCGTGCTCACGTGGCGGCGCCGGCGCGCTGCCCGTGAGAAAATGGGGGCATGACCCCTTCCGATGTCGCTCCTGGCCGAAGCCGTGGCCGGTGGATCCTGCTTGGCCTGTTCGTGCTGTTCTTCGGCAGCGTGGGCGCGGCCGGCGTGCTGCGCTTCGCCGGCTGGCAGCCGGCCGGGCTGAAGAACCACGGCCAGCTGCTGCAGCCGGCCGTGGACGTGCGCGCGCTGCAGCCGGCGCTGGCCGGGGGTGGCACCTACACCTGGCGCCAGCCGCAGCGCACCTGGCGCATCGTGCTGGCGCCGCCGGCCGACTGCGTGGCCGACTGCGTGGCCCTGTCGCACCAGCTGGACACGGTCTGGCAGCTGTTCGGCCACAACGCCGACCAGGTCCACATCCTGTGGATCGGCCCGCCGCCGGCCGGCGCGGCGCGCCCGGCCTCGCTGCGCGTGCTGGCCGCCGACACGCCCCTGCGCGCGGCGCTGCCCGGCGTGGACGACCGCGCGGGCGTGCCGGTGTACGTGATCGACCCCAACGGCTTCGTGATCCAGCGCTTCGCCCCGGGCTTCGACCCGGCCGACCTGCGCAGCGACGTCGCCAAGCTGCTGAAACTCCTTTAGAGCGAACCCCACCGTAATGCCTGCCTTCCCACGCCTGCCGTTCCGGCACTTCCACCGCATCGCCTGGCTGGCGGCGTTCATGACCGCCAGCACGATCGTCTTCGGCGGCTTTGTGCGCCTGTCCGACGCCGGCCTGAGCTGCCCGGACTGGCCGACCTGCTACGGTCGCGCGGCCTGGCCGCAGGCGCCCTCGGAGATCATCGACCACGCGCAGCTGAAGATCCGTCCGCTGGAGACCCACAAGGCCTGGCGCGAGCAGGTGCACCGCTTCCTGGCCGGCATGCTCAGCATCGAGATCTTCGCCCTGGCGCTGATGGCCGCGCGCCGACGCCGGCTGGGCGTCGTCCAGGTCATCGTGGCCGCGGCGCTGGTGGCGCTGGCCATCCCGCTGTACATGAAGGGCCAGCACGTGGCGGCCAGCGCGCTGGCCCTGATCGGCGAGGGCATCCTGCTGGTCGCGGCCTGGCGCTGGTCGAACAGCGACCTCGCGCGCGTGGCCATGCTGACCCTGGCGATGATCATCTTCCAGGCCCTGCTGGGCATGTGGACGGTGACCTGGCTGCTCAAGCCGATCGTGGTGATGGGCCACCTGCTGGGCGGGCTGGCGACCTTCGCCCTGCTGGTATGGATGGCGTGGCGGGCGACCCAGCTGCCGATCACCCTGGTCGACGCGCGCGCGCTCAAGCGCGTGCTGGGCGTGGGACTGGCGCTGCTGGTGGCGCAGATCGCGCTGGGCGGCTGGGTCAGCGCCAACTACGCGGCGCTGGCCTGCGGCGGCGGCAGCTGGCGCATGGCCAACTTCCCGCAGTGCGTGGGCCAGTGGTGGCCGCCGCACGACTTCCGCGAGGGGTTCACCCTGTGGCGCGGCATCGGCGTGGACTACGAAGGCGGCGTGCTCGACGGCGCCTCACGCATCGCCATCCAGATGGCGCACCGGCTGATGGCCATCGTCCTGGCCTGCTGGCTGGCGTTCTGCGCGCTGCGGCTGTGGCGCCAGCCGGGCATGCGCGGCTGGGGCGCGGGCCTGCTGGTCGCGCTGCTGGCCCAGGTGACCCTGGGCATCCTCAACGTCAAGCTGGCCGTGCCGCTGGGCGTGGCCGTGCTGCACAACGCCGGCGCGGTGGTGCTGCTGTTCGTGATGGTCTCGCTGCTGGCGCGACTGAGGACGCCGGAATGAGCGCCGCGCGCGCCACGGTCAAGGACTACTGGGACCTGACCAAGCCGCGGGTGGTGGCCCTGATCGTGTTCACCGCCTTCGTTGGCATGATCCTGGCGATCCCCGGCCTGCCCAGCGTCACCCAGGTGCGGCACGGGCTGCTGGGCTTCCTCGGCATCTGGATCGCGGCTTCGGCGGCGGCGGCGATCAACCAGCTGCTCGATGCGCGCATCGACGCGCAGATGGCCCGCACCTCCTGGCGCCCGCTGGTGGTGGGCAAGGTGCAGCCGTGGCAGGTGCTGGTGTTCGCGCTGGTGCTGACCGTGATCTCGATGGCCATCCTGGTGCTGTGGGTCAACGTGATCACCGCGGTGCTGACCTTCTTCTCGCTGATCGGCTATGCGGTGATCTACACCGTCTACCTCAAGCGGGCCACGCCGCAGAACATCGTCATCGGCGGGCTGGCCGGGGCCACGCCGCCGATGCTGGGCTGGGCCGCGGTCACCGGCATGGAGGGCCCGTGGGACTGGGGCCACAGCCTGCTGCTGGTGCTGATCATCTTCGTCTGGACGCCGCCGCATTTCTGGGCGCTGGCGATCTTCCGCCGCGAGGACTACGCCAAGGCGCTGATCCCGATGCTGCCGGTCACCCACGGCGTGGTCTACACGCGCTGGCAGATCCTGTTCTACACCGTGCTGCTGGTGGAGGCCACGCTGCTGCCGGTGCTGTTCGGGCTCAGCGGGCTGTTCTACCTGGGCGGCGCGCTGGTGCTGGGCGCGGGCTTCCTGTGGTACGCATGGAAGCTGCTGGACCCGCCGGACGAGTTCTTCGCCATGCGCACCTTCCGCTATTCGATCGTGTACCTGATGGTGCTGTTCGCCTTCCTGCTGGCGGACCACTGGCTGGCGCCGCTGCTGCCGGGCATCGCCGGGCGCAGCCTGTGAGCCCGTTGCGCCGGCGCCATGCGCGCGGGAGGATGGTCGCGCGGGCGGCGCCGTTCGGCCGCCGCCACGTTCCTTCGAGTGATCGCCTGAATCCATGAGTGCCGAGCGCCGCCGCACCAAGCGCAGTCCCCGCTTCACCGAGATCGCCATCGAGGCGGGCGTCAGCCCCAGCACCGTCGACCGCGTGCTAAACGAGCGCGGCAGCGTGTCCGACGCGCTGCGCCGCAAGGTGGTCGAGGCGGCCAAGCGCCTGGGCACCAACCGCCTGCTGCCGGACGTGCGCCACGGCGTGCTGCATTTCGACGTGGTGCTGGTGCACAGCGAGATCGCGCTGTTCCAGCGCTTCAACAACGCGCTGGACCGCTACGCCAGCCTGATCGGCCCGCGCGTGACCGTGCATCGCAGCGCCTGGGGCGAGCGCGACGACGAGCGCCTGGCCGAGTTCCTGGAAAATCCCCCGTACCCGCGCCACGGCCTGCTGATCGTGGCGCGCGACAACGCGCGCATCGCCCAGGCCCTGCGCGCGGTCAACGCCGCCGGCACGCCGGTGGTGACCATGACCTCGGACGTGTCGGGCATCCAGCGCCTGGCCTACGTGGGCATCGACAACGTGCTGGCCGGGCGCACCGCGGGCTATCTGGCCGGGCGCTTCACCCGCCAGGCGGGCAAGGTCTGGATGCCGGTGGCCTCGCTGGATTTCCGCTCGCAGCTGGATCGGGTGGAAGGCTTCACCCAGATCCTGGCCGAACAGTTCCCGCACCTGGACCCGCTGCCGCCGGTGGAAGTGGCCGACGACAACGAACGCGCCCACGCCCTGCTGCACGACACCCTGCGCCATCGCCACGACATCGTGGCGATCTACAGCACCGGCGCGTGCTCGGGCGGCATCCGCCGCGCGCTGCGTCGCCATCCGCTGGCGGTGGCGCCGGTCTGGATCGGCCATGAGGCCACGCGCGAACACGCCGAACTGCTGCGCGCCGGCGACCTGGCCGCGGTGATCGACCAGGATCCGGAAGGGCAGATCCTCGCAGGCCTGCAGCACCTGCTGCACGCCAACGAGGAACTCGAGCGCGCGCCGGAGCAGCGCACGCGCTTCCGCCTGATCACGCCCGAGAATCTGAGCCAGTTCGAGCTGTTCGCGTAGGAGCAGGGGCCAGGAGCCGGCAAAACGCCAACGCGCCGGCTCAGTCGGCGATCGGCGCGTCGGTGCGCGCCTTGCCGCGCGCATAGCGCTGGGCCACGACCGCGCAGGTGATCAGCTGCACCTGGTGGTAGATCATCACCGGCAGCACGATCGCGCCCAGCGCGCCGCCGGCGAACATCACCTTGGCCATCGGCACGCCGGTGGCCAGGCTCTTCTTCGAACCGCAGAACACGATGGCGATCTCGTCGCTGCGGCTGAAGCCCAGCCGCCGCGCCAGCAGCGTTATCAGCCCCATGGCCACGCCCAGCAGCGCCGCGGCGAAGCCGACCACGCCCAGCAGCGCCAGCAGCGGCGTGTCGTGCCACAGGCCTTCGACCACCGCCGCGCTGAAGGCGGTGTAGACCACCAGCAGGATCGTGCCCTGGTCGGTGTACTTGAGCACCGCGCGCCGACGCTCGACCCAGCCGCCGACCAGCGGGCGCAGCAGGTGGCCGGCCACGAACGGCACCAGCAGCTGCAGCAGGATCTTGAACATGGCCTGCAGCGGATCGGCCATCTGCCCCTGGGTGCCGGCGAGCAGGGTCATGATCGCCGGCGTCAGGAACACGCCCAGCAGGCTGGAGGCCGATGCCGCGCACACCGCGGCCGGTACGTTGCCGCCGGCCATCGAGGTGAAGGCGATCGAGGACTGCACCGTGGACGGCAGCGCGCACAGGAACAGCAGGCCCAGCGCCAGCCCCGGCGTCAGCAGGTGCGCGGCCAGCGGATGCACCAGCAGGCCCAGCAACGGAAACAGCACGAAGGTGCAGGCCAGGATGGTCAGATGCAGTCGCCAGTGGGTCATGCCGGCGACGATGGCCTCGCGCGACAGGCGCGCACCGTGCAGGAAGAACAGCGCGGCGATGGCCACATCGGTGATGTCGTCCATCCACGCCGCCGCGGTGCCTCGCACCGGCAGCAGCGAGGCCAGCAGGACCGTGCCCAGCAGGCAGAGCGTGAAATTGTCGATGCGCAGACGCTTGAGCAGGTTCACGAGCAGGGGCAGTGGAGCGGTGGGGACGTCGATTCTACCGGCGCTGTCGGTGAGACCCGCGCGCGCCTTCCGGAATGGGATGGGGTTTATGTGGGAGCCGCCATGGCGGCAATGTGGCTCTACCGGGAAAGCCCCTCGCCGCCATGGCGGCTCTCACACCAAGTCCCGTCATTCCCGCGAAAGCGGGAATCCAGCGCCTTCCGCGCGAACCAATCAAAGACCCCGGGCTCCCGCCTCTGTGGGGGCGACGACGGGGAACCCGCAGCGCTCAATGCCCCGACGCGCGCGCCTTGAGCAGTTCGCGCAGTTCGTACTTGTCGGTGTCGTCCAGGCCCTGCGCGCGCTGCTTGGCCAGCAGTTCGTCCAGGCGCTGCTGCAGGGTCTGCTTCTCCAGCTGCACCACCGCATCGTGCAGCTCCTGGCGCCAGGTGGTTTCCTCGCCGGGCAGCGCCTGCATCATCAGCTTCTGCAGCGCGGGCAGTTCCTCGCGTTCGGCGAAGTGCTCCAGCAGTGCGCCGGGGGTGATCTCCGGGCGCGCCTGGATGATGTCCAGCAGCTCGGTCAGCAGCGCGATGCCGGGCAAACGCAGGCCGGCGAAGGTGTAGGGCATCGGCACTTCCAGCGCCAGCGACGGCGCGTGCAGCAGCAGCAGGATCGCGCTGCGCACCAGGCTGGGCCGCTGCTGCGGGCCCGGCGCGGCGCGGCGCGCGACCGGCCGCGCGGCGGGCGGGGCCGGCGGCGGGTTGGCGCCCACGCCGGTGATCCGCGCCAGCTGCGCGCGCATCAGGTCGCCGAAGGCGCCGTCGGGGATCTGCGCCAGCAGCGGCTTGGCGCGTTCGGCCAGGCGCGCCTTGCCGTCCAGCGTGCCCAGGTTGATCTCGCGCGAGAGCTCGTCGAAGAAGAATTCCGACAGCGGCGTGGCCTGGGCCAGGCGCGCGGCGAAGCCCTCGGCGCCCTCCTTGCGCACGATGGTGTCCGGGTCCTCACCGTCGGGCAGGAACAGGAAGAACGCCTGCCGCCCGTCCTTCATCCGCGGCAGCACCGACTCCAGCGCGCGCCAGCCGGCGCGCTGCCCGGCCGCGTCGCCGTCGAAGCAGAAGTACACGTCGGCCGCGTTGCGGAACAGCAGCTCGGCATGGTCCGGCGTGGTCGCCGTGCCCAGCGTGGCCACCGCGTACTTCACGCCGAACTGGAACAGGCTGACCACGTCCATGTAGCCCTCCACCACCACCAGCTTCTCGATCTTCTGGTTGGCCTGGCGCACCTGCCACAGGCCGTACAGCTCGCGGCCCTTGTGGAACAGCGCGGTCTCGGGGCTGTTGAGGTACTTGGGGCCGTCGTCCTTGTCCAGCACGCGCCCGCCGAAGGCGATGGTGCGCCCGCGCCGGTCGGCGATGGGAAACATCACGCGGTCGCGGAACTTGTCGTAGACGTGGCCGCGGTCGTTCTTGGAGAACATGCCGCCGCGCTCGAGCAGCTGCATCCGGCGCGCGTCGGTGCCCAGCGCGTCCTTCAGCGCCGAATAGCCATCGGGCGCATAGCCGATGCCGAACGCCGCGCGCGTGGCCGCGTCCACGCCGCGTCCGTCCAGGTACGCCCGGGCCTTGTCGCTGGCCTCCAGCTGCCGCTGGAAGAAGCGCGCGCTGGCCTCCAGCATCGTGTACAGCTCGCGGCTGTCGTCGCTCTGGTTGCGCTGGGCGGTCTCGCGCGGGACCTCCATGCCGGCGCGCTTGGCCAGTTCGTCGACCGCGTCGAGGAACTCGAGGCGGTCGTAGTTCATCAGGAAGCTGATCGCCGTGCCGTGCGCGCCGCAGCCGAAGCAGTGATAGAACTGCTTGACCGGCGAGACGGTGAAGCTGGCCGAGCGCTCGTCGTGGAACGGGCAGCGCGCCGCGTATTCCTTGCCCTGGCGCTTGAGCGGCACGCGCGTGCCGATCACCTCGACGATGTCCGTCCGGGCGAGCAGGTCGTCGATGAAGGCGTCGGGGATACGGGCCATGGCAGACGACTAGGATGCCACGCCCGTCAAGCCGAGCCGCCTCCGGCCCTTCCTCGCGCTCCGGCCGTGCGTGTCCCTCTCCCTGCGCGCCAGCCCGCGTTGGGCGCCCTCCCTTCCGGCCGCAGGCGAGGGGGAGCTCGAAGTCGCGAGCTGGCGGCTGAGGGGGAGGGGCGGGTGCTCTTCGCGGCAAACCAGCCCGTCTCAGCGTCCCGTCCAATGCCCATCGGCCCAGAGCAGGCGGGCAGGCGACGCCATCACCCTCGGCAGCCGAGGAGCCAGCGCTCCGACCCCTTCCAACGCAACCCTTACGCCCGCGGCGCGCAGTCCCGATGCGACGGCAGCTCCTGCGCCGGCAGTGCCTGGGCGTCCGGATCGACCGCCGCCGGGCGCTCGGTGGGACTCTGGCGCAAGACCGCCTCGCGCTCGGCCGCGCGGTGCGCGGCACGGGCATCCATCCGCTCGTCGATCACCGCGGTCAGCAGCGCCCCGATGAAGAACACCACCGTGGCGTAGTACAGCCACACCAGCATGATCACCATCGCGCCCATCGTCCCGTAGGCGCTGCCGGGGTCGGTGCTCGCCAGGTACAGGCCGATGCCGTAGCGCCCGGCGATGAACAGCCCGGCGGTGATCACCCCGCCCAGCAGCGCCTGGCGCCATTCGACCGGCCGGTCGGGCAGGTAGTGGTAGAGGAAGCCGAACGCCGCCGCGTACAGCACGAAGGTCAGCGCATTGCCCAGCACCGGCAGCAGTGAGGGCACGCTGGCCAGCACCACCTGCAGCGCGGTGGCGGCCATCATCGAGACGATCAGCAGGAAGCCCAGCCCCAGCACCACGCCGAAGGAGAACACGCGCTTCTTCAGGAAATCCCACACCCCTCCGGTCAGCTCGGTGCGATCGGTGTAGAAGATCAGGTTCAACGCGGCCTGCAGGCGCGCGAATACCGCCGTGGCGCCGACGAACAGCAGCAGCGTGCTCCACAGCCCGGCCAGCGATCCCACGCTGGGCTGGGCCTTGGCGTTGGTCAGCACGGTGCGCGCCACGGCGCCGGCCTGTGGCCCGGCCAGCCCCGCGATCTGGCGCAGCAGTTCGTCTTGCGCCGGCGGGTAGAGCGAGGCCACGATCCACAGCAGCAGCACCAGCAGCGGCGCCAGCGACAGCAGCGCGTAGAAGGTCAGGGCCGCGGCCTGGGTCATCAGGTCGCTCTCGGCGAAGCGCTTGGCCAGCGCCACCGGAAAACTGTCCTGCAGCTTCTGCAGGCGACGGCTCAGTTTGTCGGACGAGGGCAGATGCATGGCATGGATCGGCGTTGCGACGGTTGCCGATCAGCATGCCCCGCAGGGGTGTCACCAGCCGGTGATCGAAGGGATCAACCCGCGCCGGCGGGCGCCTGGGCCGACCACACGCTGTTGGCCTCGCCGGCAAGGGCGCGACGGCGCGCGGCCACGCCCATGCGCCAGTACGCCACCGCCAGCAGCAGCGCGATCGCGCCCACGCCGAAGCGCGTCCAGTGCCCGTGCCACAGCGCCGCGAACAGATGCTCGCCGGTGCCGATCCACCCGGCCACCGGCACCAGCGCGGTCAGCGCCGCGCAGGCGAACAGCAGCTCCGCACCGGCCCTGGCCGGCGCACGCAGCAGCGCCCACAGCAGCAGCGCGAAGAACACCGCGTAGTAGGCGAACTTCGCCTGCGCCTCGGGCAGCAGGGCACCGGCGATGAACAGCGCCGAGACCCCGCCCACGCAGCCCAGGCAGACGCCGAGCGTCAGCCGCGCCATCACCTGCGTGCGCGCCGGCTGCTGCGGCGTGCGCCGCTTGCGCCGCGCCTCGATCCACAGCAGGTTGCCGCTGTAGAACAGGAACGCCCCACCCAGGCCCAGCACGAAGTACAGCCAGTGCACCGCGTTGTGGCCGTAGCTGCCGAAATGCAGCGCCTGCAGCCCGCGCAGCATCGCGGTGCCCGGCGACATCCCGCGCGGGTCGACCACCCGCAGCACCTGGCCGCTGGCGCCGTTGAGCGCGACCACCGCCAGCGTGTTGAGATGGCGCTGGTCGATCTCGCCGTACAGCTCGATCTGGGCGTTGGCATCGCCGGCATCGTGGTAGGCGATGGATTCCACCTCCATGCCCGGCAGCGCCAGCTGCGCGCGGCGGATCAGCTCGGCCACCGGCAGCGTCGGCGCGGCGACCTTGGCCGGCGCGACGTGCGGGACGACCTCGAAGTCCGACGCGAGCACCTGCATCAGCTTGCCGCCGAACACCAGGTACTGGAACGGCGCCAGCAGCACCAGGCCCAGCGTCAGCACCGCGCCCGACCAGGCGAAGATCACGTGGAACGGCAGCGAGAGCATGCCGATCACGTTGTGCGCGTCCTGCCACAGGCGCTTGAGGTTGCTGCCCACGCGCAGCGCGAACAGGTCCTTCAGCAGCACCGGCGCATAGGCCACCACGCCGGACACCAGCGCCAGCCCGTACAGCACGCACACCACGCCGAACAGATAGGTGCCGAAGGTGCGCGGCAGCCCGGCGGTGAAGTGCAGGTCGTAGAGGAAATCGACGAAGCCCACGCGCTGCGGCAACTGCCGCACCGCGCCGTGTTCGTCGAGCCGGTACTGGAAGGTCTCGCGCCCGCCGGGCGGCTGATGGAACACGCGCGGCACCGGGCCATGGTCGCCGGCCAGCACCAGGAACATCGCGTCGCGCGCGGCCGGATGCTGGCGCTGCACGGCGTCCACCAGGGCCTGGGCGCGGGCCAGCGTCTGCGCCGGGTCCGCGCCCGCGGCATCGGCCGCGGCCGGGCGTGGGGCCCAGTCGCTGAGGTCGTGGGTGAAGATGCTGAAGGCGCCGGCATAGAAGGCGATGAACAGCGCCATCCCGGCCAGCAGCCCGGCCCAGGTGTGCAGCGACAGGAAGCTGCGCAGGGTCGCGGCCTTCATGCCGGCAGCTCCGCGGCCCAGCCCAGCGCCTTGGCCGCGTACAGCGCGGCATAGGCCAGCACCGTGGCTCCGCCCAGCCACAGCCACGCGCGCGCGCCGCTGCGGCAGGCGAAGGCCGCCGACATCACCCCGATCCACACCGGGAAGGAGAGCAGCAGCAGCGGCAGCGTGTGCACCTCCAGCCGGCCCGGCCACAGCAGTGCCGCCAGCCCGACCACGCCGGTGGACAGCGGCAGGCCCAGCAGGATCGCCGCCAGCCACTTGCCGGTCATGGCGCCACCTTGCGCGCCTGGCGCCAGGCATCCATGTAGGGCAGCGCGACCAGGCCCAGCATCACGGTGCTCAATGCCGCGAACGTCCCGGCCCAGGTGCCCAGCACCGCGATGGCCAGCCCCAGACAGGCCGCGCACAGCAGCCAGCCGGCCACGCGCAGGCCGCGCGCATGCGCGCGCAGCGACGGCCGCAGGCGCTGGTGCGCGCAGGCCAGGTAGAACGCCAGCGCGGCCAGCAGGCCGCCCAGCAGGTACAGCGCCGTCATCGGCTTGCCTCGCGCATGCGCATCATCCTCACCAGTACGCCTCGAACCCGATCCCGACCACGCGCGGCGCGCCGATCACGATGTTCGGCTGATCGGCCCAGGCGTACTGGACATAGCCCTTGTCCAGCAGGTTGCTGCCGAAGACATAAGCGCTCCAGTCCAGGTTGCCGTAACCCAGCTTGCCGTTGACCAGCGTGCGCGAGGGCGCGCCCGCGGCGCCGCTGCCCACGCTGAACTTCACGCTGTCGCGGAAGTTGGCGTTGAGGTTGCCGAACCAGCCCTGCGCCCAGCGCCAGTTGCCGCCGGCCGCCAGCGTCCAGTGCGGCGCGTAGGCGAACTCCTGGCCGCTGTAGTCGGTGATGGTCGCGCCCTGGATGGTCCGGAACTCGTCGTAGCGCGTGCGCGTGCCGCCCAGCGAGGCGTACAGGTCGAAGCCCTCGTTGACGCGGTAGCGCGTCTCGGCCTCCAGCCCGTACAGGTGCGCGCGACCGGCGTTGACGGTGTTGTAGTCGTAGGTGTTGAGGCCGAAGTACGCGGTGACCTGCTTGTCCTTCCAGTCGATGTAGTAGGCATTGGCGTTGAAGGTCAGGCGCCCGTCCAGCCACTGCGTGCGCAGGGCCGCCTCGTAGTTCCAGGTGTATTCCGGGTCGTAGGCGACCACCTGGCTGCGGGCGATGTTGAAGCTGGAGCCGCCCGAGCGGTAGCCGCGCTGCACCGTCAGCGCCAGCGACTTGTCCGTGGCGAAGTCCCAGCGCAGCCCCGTCTTGGGCAGGAAGGCGGTGAAGGTGCGCGTGGTCGGCGCCGCGTAGCCGCCGCTGGCCGAGCGCACCAGGCCCAGCACGGCCTGGTTGATGCCCACCGCGGCCTGGTACAGCAGCGAGCCGGCGGCGCCGAAGCTGCCCGGATCGGGCAGGGTGCCGGCGAACACCGCGCTGGTGTCGTTGGAGAAGGTGTAGTCCTGGCGGTCGTAGCGGAAACCGGCCAGCAGGGTCCACGCCGGCGCCAGCCGCAGCTGGCCGTCGCCGAACAGCGCCTTGTTTTCCGACTCGGTCGGCGCATCGCTGTCGTAGTCCACCGGGATCACCGGCAGCGCCTGCGCGTAGCGCGTGGCGAGGGCGGTGGCTGTGGCCGCCGGGAAGCCGGAAGCGCGCAGCACCCCGGCGATGGTCGTCACCGGCGTGGTCACGTTGGTGCGGCTGGACTGCGTGTTGGCGTCGTCCGCGCGCGACCAGTACGCGCCCAGCAGCCCGTCCAGGCGCTCGCCGGCGTAGTGCAGGCGCAGCTCCTGCGAGCGGCCGCGATAGTCGCCGTCGGTGAGGGTGTGGGCCGCATCGACCGGCCCCAGGTCGTTGTCGGCGCGGCGCGTGGTCGTCACCTTGCTCCAGGCGGTCACCGAGGACAGCGTCCAGGCATTGCCGAAGTCGTAGTCCACCTGCGCGGTGCCGATCTGCGCGTGGGCCCGGGTGGTGTTGGGATAGTCGGAGGTGTTGATCGGATGGGCGAACGGGTCGCGCACATCGCCGCGCGCGTAGGTGTACATGTACGGCCCGTCGCGGTTGTCGTTGATCCAGGTCAGGCGCGCGGTCAGCCCCGGCAGGCCCTTGGGCGTCCACAGCAGCTTGAAGCGGGCGTTGGTGCTCTCCAGCGCGTCCTCGCCGGTCTGGCGGGTGGGATTCCACACATAGCCGTCGAAATCGCGCTTCTCGGCGGCCACGCGGAAGGCCAGCTCATCGCGCACCAGCGGGCCGCCACCGGCGAAGGCGTAGCGCTTGTCCGACGGATCGGACAGCAGCACGCGGGCGTGGCCGCTCCAGTCCATGCTCGGGTCCTCGCTGCGCATCACGATCGCGCCGGCCAGGGCGTTCTGGCCCTGGATGGTGGACTGCGGGCCGCGGAAGATCTCGACCTGGGCCAGGTCCCACAGGTCGGTGGGCAGGCTGTCGCTGGCCTGGCTGGGCAGCGCCGCGCCGTCCAGGTAGATGGTGGCCAGCGGGTTGGGCGCGCCGGACTCGTCGGCGATGCCGCGGATGGTGAAGCCGCGCTGGCCGTACATCGGGGTGACGTTGGGCGTGCGGTTGATCAGGTCCGACAGCGAGAGCAGGTTCTCCTGCTCGATCCTGGCGCTGGTGGTCACCACGACGCTGGAAGTGGTGTCCTGCAGCGAGCGGTCGGTCTTCTCGCCGGTGACGGTGACCTTGTCCAGTTCGGTGGCGGCGAGGGGCGGGGTGGCCTGCTGTGCCGCGGCGGGCAGCGCCGTCAGCACGGCCAGGGTCAACAGCGCCGGACGCAGCCCGGCGCGGGCAGTGGGAGCACACATGTGGAACGTTCCCGGGAGGTCCTTGCAAGGCGGACCTGCTGGCGGGCGCGGCGAAAGGCTTGCACCCAGTCAGGAAAGTGTAGATGAGAATTGCTTGCGATTGCAGCCCGGGTGCGTCAGGCGCACGGCGCGCGGCCCGCAGGCGGGGGCGGCCTCAGCCGGCCAGCTTCTGCTTGACCAGCTTGGACACCAGGCCCATGTCGGCCTGCCCGGCCAGCTGCGGCTTGAGCACGCCCATCAGCTTGCCCATGTCGGCCGGGCCGGCGGCGCCGGTCTGGGCGATGGCCGCGTCGATCGCCGCGGCGATGGCGGCCTCGTCCAGCTTGGCCGGCAGGTAGGTGTCGATGATGGCCAGCTCGGCGCGCTCGATCGCGGCCAGGTCCTCGCGGCCGGCGCTCTCGTACTGGCTGACCGAGTCCTTGCGCTGCTTGACCATCTTCTCCAGCACGGCCAGCACGGCGGCATCGTCCAGCTCGATGCGCTCGTCGACTTCGCGCTGCTTGATCGCCGCGTTGATCAGGCGGATCACGCCGAGGCGGTCCTTCTCGCCGGCCTTCATGGCGGTCTTCATGTCATCGGTCAGCTGTTGCTTGAGGCTCATGGCCATCCTCCGGGGCAGGTGCGCGGGCGGGCCCGCGCGGTGGAACGGGAAAAAGAGACGACAAAAAGCCGGCGACGCTCGCGCGTGCCGGCTCTTGGTCTGGCTTGCCGCCGGTCCACCGCGCAAGGCGGTGGCCGACGCAACGACCCGCCTTCGCTCAGTACAGGCGCTGGCGCTTGGTGACGTCGCGCGAGGAGCGACGCAGCTGGCGCTTCACCGCGGCAGCGGCCTTGCGCTTGCGCTCCTGGGTCGGCTTTTCGTAGAACTCGCGCTTGCGGGTTTCGGCCAGCACGCCGGCCTTTTCGCAGGTGCGCTTGAAACGACGGAGCGCAAACTCGAACGGCTCGTTTTCGCGGACTTTGACGCTGGGCATGGAATCTCCGGGACACAAAATTACCGGGCTCAAACCCGGTGAGCCGCGCACTATAGCGGCTCGTCCCGCCCCGCGCAAGCGCGCGGACTGGAAATGGCCCGGGTCCGGGCGCATCCTGTGGCCATGAAAGTCCTCGGCATCGAAACCTCCTGCGACGAGACCGGCGTGGCCGTCTACGACACCGCCCTGGGCGGCGCAGCCGGCCTGCGCGCCCACGCGGTCTACAGCCAGATCGCCCTGCACGCCCAGTACGGCGGCGTGGTGCCGGAGCTGGCCAGCCGCGACCACGTGCGCAAGCTGCTGCCGCTGATCCGCCAGACCCTGGGCGAGGCCGGCCTGTCCACGCGCGATCTGGACGGCGTGGCCTACACCGCCGGCCCCGGCCTGGTCGGCGCGCTGCTGGTGGGCTCCGGCGTGGCCCGGGCGTTGGCCTGGGCGCTGGACCTGCCGGCCATCGGCGTGCACCACATGGAAGGCCACCTGCTGGCGCCGCTGATGGAGGACGACCCGCCCGCGGCGCCGTTCGTCGCCCTGCTGGTGTCCGGCGGCCACACCCAGCTGGTGGCGGTGGACCGGATCGGCGCGTACCGCCTGCTCGGCGAGACCCTGGATGACGCGGCCGGCGAGGCCTTCGACAAGACCGCCAAGCTGATGGGCCTGCCGTATCCGGGCGGCCCGCAGCTGGCGCGGCTGGCCGAGACCGGCACGCCGGGGGCCTACACCTTCGCCCGGCCGATGACCGACCGCCCGGGCCTGGACTTCAGCTTCTCCGGCCTGAAGACCCAGGTGCTGCTGGCCTGGCGCGACAGCGACCAGAGCGAGACCACGCGCGCGGACATCGCGCGCGGCTTCGAGGACGCGGTGGTCGACACGCTGGCGATCAAGTGCCAGCGCGCGCTGGAGGCCGCCGGCAGCGACACGCTGGTGATCGCCGGCGGCGTCGGCGCCAACAAGCGCCTGCGCGCCAGGCTGCAGGCCATGTGCGAGCAGCGCGGCGGCCGCGCCTGCTTCCCGCGCCCGGCGCTGTGCACCGACAACGGCGCGATGATCGCCTTCGCCGGCGCACTGCGCCTGGAAGCCGGCCAGCGCAGCGACGCGCAGGTGCACGTCACCCCGCGCTGGGACATGGCGACGCTGCCGGCGGTGGCGTGATGCATGCACTGCGGTGCGTGGGAGCCGCCATGGCGGCGATGAGGATTTCCCGGTAAAGCCCGTCGCCGCCACTGGCCGAAAAGGCCACAAGGGCGGCTCCCACACACAAGCAAGCATCGGCGCCGCCTACAATCGTGCGATGACCGAAGACGCTTCCCATCCCCGCGTCCAGCTCGAACCTTCGTGGAAGGCGCGGGTGGGCGACTGGCTGCTGCGGCCGGAGATGCGGGCGCTGGCGGCGTTCCTGCGCCAGCGCAAGCAGGCCGGGGCGCACGTGTTTCCGCCGGGTCCGCAGATCTTCGCGGCGTTCGATGCCACGCGGTTCGAGGCGGTCAAGGTGGTGATCCTGGGCCAGGATCCGTATCACGGTGCCGGGCAGGCGCACGGGCTGTGCTTCTCGGTGCTGCCGGGCGTGCCGGTGCCGCCGTCGCTGCAGAACATCTACAAGGAACTGGCCAGCGACATCGGCTTCACCCCGCCGGACCACGGCTGCCTGACGCCGTGGGCGCGCCATGGCGTGCTGCTGCTCAACTCGGTGCTGACGGTCGAGGAAGGCCGCGCCGGCGCGCATCAGGGCAAGGGCTGGGAGGGCTTCACCGACCATGTGATCCAGACGCTGGCGGACGAGCGCGAGCATCTGGTGTTCCTGCTCTGGGGCAGCTATGCGCAGGCCAAGGGCAAGGTGATCGATCCACGCCGCCATCGCGTGCTGAAGGCGCCGCATCCCTCGCCGCTGTCGGCGCACCGTGGCTTCCTGGGCTGCCGGCATTTTTCGCAGGCCAACGAGTACCTCAATCGGCATGGGTTGGGGGCGGTCGACTGGACGCTGCCGCCGCGGGCGCAGTTGGAGCCTTAAGGCTTCCGGTAGAACCGCCTTTGGCCGCTTCCGCCTAGCGAGGCTAACGCTTAGTTGGCCGTTCTCGAAGCGCGCGCGCTTGCCCCCTTCTTTTGGCCGCAGGCCAAGGGGGAGCTCGAAGTCGCGGCTAGCGACTGAGGGGGCTCTTCGCGGGGAAGTCAAAAGCAAAAGCACCCCCTCCCAACCTCCCCCTTCGCTTCGCGAAAGGGGAGGGGCCGTTCTCGACTTCGGTGGGGACGAAGGGGCTGCTGGTAGTCCTGCTTCGTCTGCGTGCCGGGAACGGCGCGAGGCTTTGCGGCTGCGGCTGCCGGCACGGTGTCGGATATCCAGGCGTCAGGGCCGCGCCCTGCACCGGCCGCCGCGCTACGAGGCCTTCTTGGTCGTGGTGGTCTTCTTGGCCGGGGTCTTGCTGGTGGTGGCCTTCTTGGTGGTGCTGGCCTTGGTCGAGCCGGACTTGCCGCTGCTCGACTTGCTGGAACTGGACTTCTTCGTGCTCGACTTGGTGCTCGACTTCTTGCTGCTCGAAGTGGCCTTCTTGCGGGTGCTGCTGGTCGTCACCGGCTTGCGGCGCTCTTCCGGCGGGGACACCGGCGGGGCGGGCATGGGCTCGGCCGAGACCGTCTTGACCTCGGCCTGCAGCGCTTCGAGCTGCGGGATCATCTTCTGCTGGATGCCCACCATCAGGCTCTGCATCATCGTCGGCGTGCGGTCCAGCAGGCGCTGGCCGGCCTTGCTCTCGTAGAACTTGGTCATCGCCTTGACGTCGTCGTCGTCGAAGGTCTTGCGGTACACGTCCAGGTAGACCGGGCGCATCTGCTCCCAGGCCAGCGACTGGCGCACGATTTCCGAGGTCCTGGCCTGGATCTGCTGGATCTCGGCCTGCTGCTGCGGGGTCAGCGTCTTGCCCTGGGTGAGCTGGGCGAACTGCTCCCGCTGCATCGCCTCGACCTGGGGCTGGATGGCCGCCAGCATGCTCTGCGCGCGCGAGGCGGCCAGCAGTCGGTCGATCTCCTCGTCGGTCGGCACGCGGGCCAGCGCGGGCGCGCAGACCGCCGCCAGCAGGGACAGCAACAACAGGACGGACGTGAATCGACGACGTGGCATGTGGATCTCGAAAGGCGCGCAACGTGACCGGCGATGGTGCCGAGCCGACGCGGGGTGCGTGTAAAAATTTCACTAAGCGAAGGCGGCGATTCTGCGTGGGTTCGCGCGCGCCGCAAAGCCCGATGACAGACTCGTCAGGTGCGTGCCCGGGGCGGGGTTCAGGACCGCCGTGGTCGCCGGTGCACGCGATGCGCCCGCGCACGGCGTGTCATCGCCTTGGCCTACAATCGCCGACATGCCGGCCGGTTCCCTCCAGATCACCCCTGCGCTCTCGATCCCCGACGAGGAACTGATCGAGCGCTTCGTGCGCGCCAGCGGCGCCGGCGGGCAGAACGTCAACAAGGTCTCCAGCGCGGTCGAGCTGCGTTTCGACGTGGCCGGCTCGCCGTCGCTGCCCGAGGCCCTGCGCAGCCGCCTGCTGGCGCGCCGCGACCGGCGCCTGACCGACGAGGGCGTGCTGGTGATCGACGCGCAGCGCTTCCGTACCCAGGACCGCAACCGCCAGGATGCGCGCGAGCGCCTGGCCGACATCATTGCCGCCAGCCTGTCGGTGCCCAAGGCCCGCGTGGCGACCCGACCGAGCCGCGCCTCCAAGCTGCGCCGGCTGGATGAGAAGAAGACCCGTGGCCAGATCAAGCGCAACCGGACCGCACGTGACTGGGACTGACCCGACCCCGAGGCCGCCGGGGCAGATGCCGGCCACTCCCCGCAACATGCCGCGCGTGAAGCCCAACCGCTTCAACCGCTGGTGCGCGCGCACCCTGCTGCGCCTGAGCGGCTGGCGCATCGCCGGCGAGCTGCCGGACATCCCCAAGCTGGTGATGATCGTGGCCCCCCATTCGTCCAACTGGGACGGGCTGTGGGGCATGGCGGCCAAGATCGCGATGGGCTTCGAGGTCAAGGTGCTGGCCAAGGCCAGCCTGTTCTGGTGGCCGCTGTCGCTGCTGCTGCACAAGCTGGGCGTGGTGCCGGTGGACCGCGCCAACGCCGGCGGCGTCGTGTCCACCGCGGTGGACACCATCCGCCGCAGCGAGCGCATCTGGTTCGTGGTCACGCCCGAGGGCACGCGCAACCGGGTGGAGAAGTGGAAGGCCGGTTTCTGGAAGATCGCCCGCGCCGCCGATGTGCCGGTGCTGATGGCCTACTTCCACTATCCCGAGAAGATCATCGGCCTGGGCCCGGTGTTCCACACCAGCGCCGACATGGAGGCCGACATGGCCGCCATCCGCGCCTGGTACCGGCCGTGGATGGGGAAGACGCGCGGGACTGTCTGAGCAACGAGTTGAGGGGAACGAGGAACGAGTAAGAGCGGACCGCCACGTGCGCTCTGGCGCTTCCTCGTTCCTCGTTCCGCCTCACCCGCTCCTCAGAGCGGCTTGCCGCCGAACTTGTAGGTGAAGTCCAGGTACAGGCTGCGCCCCAGCGAATCGAACCAGGACACGTCGTAGTACGGATAGGCGGTGTAGCTGGCGTCCTTGGGCGGCATCTTGTCCAGCACGTTGTTGACCGTCAGCGACAGGCGCGCGCGGTCGCCGAACTGCCGCGACAGCGACAGGTTGTAGCGCCAGGTCGCCGCGATCCACGGACTCTCGCCCGAGTCCTCGTCGAAGTCCTGGTCGTAGGAGGCGTAGTTGGGCAGCTTGCCCAGGCGCTGGCCGTAGACCGTGGCCGACCAGTCGGCCCTGCTCCAGCCCAGGCTGGCGCTGGTCTTGGTGCGCGGGATGTCGTAGCCGCTGTTGACCGCGAACTCGTCCACCATCGGATCGCCGGCATAGACCTGGATGTCGTGGCGGTGCACCCAGGTGTAGTCCAGGCCCAGGGTGAACAGGCCCAGGCCGGTGTCCAGCTTCCAGTGCGCGGCCAGGTCGGCGCCGGAGGTGCGCTCGCGGGCGATGTTGATCGGTTCGACGGACACGCCGTAGAGCTTGCCGTCCGCCAGGCGGGTGACGCGCGAGAGCGCGTCCACGCAGGTGCCCGAGCTGAGCGGGACCGCGCCGGTGAGGCAGTCGCGCTCGTTGCGCAGCACCACGTCCACGCGCAGATCCTGCACCTGGTCGCGCATGTCGATGTCAAACCAGTCCAGCGAGATGTCGAAGCCCGGCGTGGGCGAGAACACCAGGCCGGCGGTCCACGAGGTGCTGGTTTCCGGCTTGAGGTCGCGGTTGCCCACGCGCGTGCGCACGATGCCCTCATCGCCGTAGCTGCAGTCCTCGTACGGCGTGCCGGCCTCCTCGGTATCGCAGCGGTAGTAGTCCACGCCGGAGGTCTCGTCCTCGCCTTCCTGGGCGAAGAGGTAGTGCAGGTCCGGTGCGCGGAAGGCGGTGCCGTAGGAGCCGCGCAGCAGCAGCGCATCGATCGGGCGCCATTCCACGCCCGCGCTCCAGGTCGGCTTGTCGACGCTGCGGCCGGCGAAGCGGTACTGGTCGAAGCGCCCGGCCACGCTGAGGTTCAACCGCTCCAGCAGCGGCAGGCGCAGTTCGCTGGCCACCGCCCAGCGGTTGCGGCTGCCGTGGCCGTCGGAGTCCTTCCAGCTGTAGTAGTAGTTCTGCGTGGCCAGCGGATCGGGCTTGAGGTCGTAGCCCTGGCTGCCGAACTCGGCCGTGGCCGAGAGCCCGGCCGCGCCGCCGGGCAGGGCGAACACCTCGGCGTTGGTCACGGTGAAGGCCAGCGTGTCGTTGCGCGACTCGGGGTGGTAGGTGGAGCGCGCGAAGATGCCGTCGTACTCGGCGCGGGTCAGCGGCGTGTACAGGCGCGCCGGGTCGGCGTCGTAGATGGGATAGCCCGAGTCCTCGTCGATGCCCAGCATCGGCCCCAGGAACAGGTCGTTCGCCCTGGACGCGACGATCTGCGGCCAGCTCACCGCCAGCGAATACTGCGAATGCGACAGCGAGGCCTCCCAGTCCCAGGCCTGGCCGAAGCGGCCGGCCAGGCCGGTGGTGAGGCTGAAGGTCTTCTGCCGGTTGCGGACCGTGCCGGTGTTCAGGCCGCCCATTTCCTCCGGGGTGAACTGGCGCTGCCAGTACTCCACCTGTTCGGTGGCCTGGTTGTAGAAGTAGCCGTCCTTCTGCCCGTCGGGCTGCTGGTAGGACCAGCTGCGCACGTCGCGGAACAGGTCGATGGTGTGGTAGCCGGCCTGCACGTCGGCGAACCAGCGCAGCCCATCGCCGAAGTCGTAGCTGAAGCTGCCGTAGGCGTTGAGGCCCTTGCGCTTGCTGATGATGGTGCCGTAGCCGATCGCCTTGTCGCTGCCGCAGTAGTAGCCCGGGCCGTAATCGTCCAACGCCGGATCGTAGTCGCCGTAGCGCGGGCGCGAGGCGTAGTAGGTGGAGTTGCCGTTGAGGCGGGCCAGCGCCTCGCAGGTGTCCTGGCCGGGGTCGAGGTAGGTGTCGTAGTAGTCCGTGCGCAGGAAGCCGCGGCGCGCGATCCGGCCACTGGCCACGGGAGAATCCTGCGAGGAGTCCTGGATGCCGCGCTGATAGGCCCACAGCGGGTTCTGCCCGGTGTATTCCAGTCCATAGACGGCGCTGAAGGCGCCGCGCTCGAAGCCGCTGGAGATGCTCAGGTCGAACGAGTCGGCATCGCCGCGGCTGGTGGTGCCGAAGCGGTAGTCCACCGTGGTGCCGTCAGCGTGCTTCTTCAGGATGAAGTTGACCACGCCGGAGATCGCGTCCGAGCCGTACACCGCCGAGGCGCTGCCGCTGAGGATCTCGATGCGTTCGATCATCCCCAGCGGGATGTTGGAGATGTCGGTGAAGTTGCTGCGGCCCTTGAACGGCAGCGGGAAGTCGGCGATGCGGCGGCCGTTGACCAGCACCAGGGTGTGGTTGGGCCCCAGCCCGCGCAGGTCCACCTGCTGGGCGCCGGGCGAGAAGTCCGCGCCGTTGGCCGACTGCTGGCTCTGGGTCTCGCCGCCGTTCTGGGTGATCGCGCGCAGCACGTCGGGCACGGTGGTGAAGCCCTTGGCCTTGATGTCCTCGGCGGTGATGGTGGTGATCGGCGCCGGGCCCTCGACCTGGGCGCGCGGGATGCGCGAACCGGTGACCTGCAGGCGCTCCAGGTCGGTCGGGGCGTCGGTGTCGGCCTGCGGCGCGGGTGCGGACTTCGGGCGCGCGCCGGGCGCAGGCCGCGGGGTCGTGTCCTGGCGGGCGATCAGCAGGGCGCCGGAGGCGTCGCGCCGGGCGACCAGGCCGCTGCCTTCGAGGAGGCGGTCGGCCGCCTGCCCGGGGCTGAGCTCGCCGCGCACGCCGCGGGTCTGCAGGCCGGCCAGCTGCTCGGGGCGGTAGAGCAGCTGCGCGCCGGTCTGGCGCGAGAGCGCCTGCAGGGCGCCGTCCAGGCTGCCGGCCGGGATGTCCAGCTGGCTGGCGGCCTGGGCCTGGGCGGACAGGGCCGCCGCACAGGCAGCGCTCAACAGCAGCGTTCGCAGCTTGGAATGCATTCGACTCTCCCCAGAGTGGCGGGCGTGCGGGGGGCGCGCCCATGCAAGGCTCAGGACGAACAACTTCGCCACTCCCCCCACGCGATCGACGCGCGGCGTGCTCAGCGGCTGTGCAGCAGCACCGTCCCGGGGCGGCGTTCGGCGTGCACGGGGAAGCCGCGTTCGAGCAGGCGCACGAAGCCGTCGGCGTTGTCCCACTGGAAGGTCCCCGACACCCGCAGCGCACCGGCCCCGGCGTCGGCCACCACCAGCTTGCGCGCGTTGTAGCGGTTGAACTCGGCCACCGCCTCGCGCAGGGCGGTGTCGCGGAAGCTCAGCAGGCCGCCGCGCCAGTCCAGCGCGGCCTCGGCCTCGGCCAGCGGCACGCTGCGCACCAGCACCCCGTCCGGGCCGGCGATGGCGATGCTGCCGGCCGGCAGCAGCGTGGTCGGGGTAGGACGGTCGCCGTGGGCGTCTGATTCCAGCCGCACCGTGCCTTCGGTGACGATCACGCGCGTGGTGGTCCCGTCGCGGCGCACCGAGAAGCGCGTGCCCACCGCCACCGCGCGGCGCGCGCCGGCCTCGACCACGAACGGCCGGTCGGCGTCCTTGGCCACCTCGAAGTAGGCCTCGCCACGCTCCAGCGCGATGCGCCGGCGCGCGGCCGACAGCGCGACCTCGATCAGGCTGTCGCTGCTGAGCGTGGCGCGCGAGCCGTCGGACAGCGCCACCGGCTGCAGCTGGCCCAGTGCGCTGGCGTAACGCGCGCTTTCGGTGACCGCGTAATGCCTCCAGCCGGCGCCGGCCACGCCCAGGGCGAGCAGCAGCGCGGCCGCACCGGCGAGCAGGGCGGGCCAGCGGCGGCGGGAGCGCGCGGGGCGTGGGGCGAAGACCACCTGCGACAGGTCGGCGCCCGGGCCGGGGGCCGCGGTGGGCGGTGCCGGCGGGGACGACCAGGCGCCGCGCGGCGGCACCGTGCCCGGCGCCACCCCGGCGCCGAGCGCGGCCAGGCGGCCGCTCTGTTCCCAGGCCGCTTCCAGCCGCAGGAAGGCGATGCGGTGCGCGGTGGCCTGCGCCAGCCAGGCCTCCAGCGCGTCCTGCGCCTGGGTGTCCCAGTCGCCGCAGTCGCGCCGCGCCAGCCACGCGGCCGCGCGCGACTCAATCCTGGCGCTGTCCGTCGACATGCCGGTGTCCGGTCGGTTGCGATGCGGCGGCGGGGCGCGCCGGGCCGCCGCCGTGATAGGCCCCGGCCAGCAGGCGCATGCCCTTGGCCAGGTGCTTCTCCACGGTCTTCTCGCTGATGCCCATGCGCATGGCCGCCTCCTTCTGCGACAGTTCCTCCACCCGCCGCAGCCACACCACTTCCCGGCAGCGGTCCGGCAGCCGGTCGAACGCCTCGGCCAGCCGCCTGAGCACCTGCCGTCCGCCGCACACGCGTTCGGGACAGGCCTCGTCCACCAAGACGTGCAAGGCGTCCAGATCACCCACTGCCTCGATCGACACCACCCGCCCGCGGCGCAGCCGGTCGGTCATCAGGTGGCGGGCGGTGGCGAACAGGAAGGACTTGGGCGCGGTCGGCAGCGCCTTGCCGGCGGCCTCGTAGACGCGCACGTAGATCTCCTGGCGCAGGTCGTGGACCTCGTCGGGCCGCGACCAGCTGCGGCGCAGGTACGCGCTCAGCGACGCCTCGTGGATCAGGATCTCGCGGATGAACCAGTCGTCCAGGGCGTTGCGCATGGCCTGCACCATAGCCGAGCCGCCGCGCCGTTGCCCACGGGGGGATCGGCGCGGCTCGTTCGTCCTGCATGGCTGTCGCCCTCCAAAGGAAGCCCTGCCCATGCCGTCCGTTTCACGCAAGTCCTGGCCGCTGCTGGCCGCGCTGCTCTGGTCGGGTGTGGCGATGGCCGCGCCGGCCTCGCTGGACCGCTACCTGCTGGGCGACGCCAAGGCCGCCACGCCGGGCAAGGTCCAGCCCGGCCTGCTGCTGATGGGCGGCGGCGACCGCAACCACGACGCGCTGCGCTGGTTCTTCGCCAAGGCCGGCAACGGCCACCTGGTGGTGCTGCGCGCCTCGCAGGCCGGCGAGGTGGGCGAGGAGTTCTATCGCGAGGTGGGCGGCCCGGTGTCGGTGGAGACCTTCGTCTTCCACGACCGCCAGGCGGCCTACGACCCGAAGATGCTGCAGGCGCTGAAGCGGGCCGACGGCATCTTCATCGCCGGCGGCGACCAGTCGCGCTACGTGCGCTTCTGGAAGGACACGCCGGTGGCGGCCGCGCTGGATGCGCACGTGGCCGCGGGCAAGCCGCTGGGCGGCACCAGCGCCGGCCTGGCGATGCAGGGTGAATACCTGTACGGCGCCATGGACGGCGGCAGCCAGACCAGCCCGCGCGCGCTGGCCGATCCGCTGGGGCCGGAGAACACCATCGAGACCGGCTTCCTGCACCTGGCCGCGCTCAAGGGCGTGGTCACCGACACCCATTTCAGCGAACGCAACCGGCTGGGCCGGCTGATCGGCTTCGTGGCCAAGGCCGAGACCCTGGCCGGGCATCCGCTGATCGGCCTGGGCGTGGACGAGAGCGCGGCGGTGGCGGTGGAGGGCGACGGCAGCGCCCGCGTGTATGCCACCTCGCCCGGCGCGGGTGCGACGGTGGTGCAGGGCGGCTTCACCGAGCACCAGGCCGAGGACAGCCCGATGCAGCTGGCGCAGGTGCGCACGCTGGGCGTGGGCGCCGGCTCGGTGCTGCACCTGCCGGCCGGCACGGTGGACGCGCCGGTGTTCCAGCATCGATACGCGGTGCGCGATGGTGTGCTGACCCTGCTGGATGCGCCGATGCTGGTGATCCACGGTGGCGCCGGCGTCGAGCGCAAGGGCATGACCCCGGCCGACGAGGCCGAGGCGCGCGCGGCGATGACCGCCGCGCTGCAGGCCGGCCATGCGCTGCTGACCCAGGGCAAGCCGGCGCCGGAGGCGGTGGCCGCGGCCATCACCGTGCTGGAGGATTCGCCGCAGTTCAACGCCGGCAAGGGCGCGGTGTTCACCCACGACGGCAGGAACGAGCTGGACGCGGCGATCATGGACGGCGCCAGCGGCAAGGCCGGCGCGATCGCCGGCGTGCACCGGGTCAGGAACCCGATCCTGCTCGCCAAGGCCGTCATGGACCACTCCCAGCACGTGATGATGGTCGGCGATGGCGCCGAGGTCTTCGCCCGCGAGCAGGGCATCACCCTGGTCGATCCGTCCTACTTCCGCACCGAGAAGCGCTGGCAGCAGCTGCAGCAGGCGCTGAAGGAAGACCGCCTGGGCCTGGACCACGACGACCTCGCCACGGCCAAGCACTTCGGCACCGTGGGCGCGCTGGCGCTGGACAGCGCCGGGCGGCTGGCGGCGGGCACGTCCACCGGCGGCATGACCGACAAGCGCTACGGCCGGGTCGGCGATTCGCCGATCATCGGCGCCGGCACCTATGCCAACGCGCAGTGCGCCGTGTCCGGCACCGGCTGGGGCGAGTTCTATATCCGCGCGGTGGCCGCCTACGACATCTGCGCGCGGATGAAGTACGCCGGCCAGTCGCTGGTGCGCGCGGCGCAGACGGTGATCAACCGCCAGATCCCGGCCGCCGGCGGCGACGGCGGCGCGATCGGGCTGGCCGCCGATGGCGTGGTCGCGTTCCCGTTCAACACCGAGGGCATGTATCGCGGCTGGATCGGCGCCGACGGCGTGCCGCACGTGGCCATCTACAAGGACGACGCGCTGCCGCTGCCGGCCGGACAGGCGGCGCCCTAGGGGGCTGGCGGTGGCCGCGCCGGGCCGGCGGCGGCGTGGCACGGCGCGGGGAAGGACGCTGACCTTGGGCCCAATCGGCCAGCGTCCGGCACGTGCCAGCGCTGGGCAGATGGGGTAGCGTGCGCGGCTCTTCCGCAATGGCTGGACCCGCATGACCCGCACCCTCGCTCTCGCCACCGCCATCAGCCTGGCGCTGGCCGCCTGCCAAGGACCAACGGAGGCCGATTCCGTGAAACCCGCCGCATCCGCCCCGGCCGCCGCCGCGCCGCAGCGCGCCAATCCGCTGCTGAGCGCCAGCACGCTGCCCTTCCAGGCGCCGCCCTTCGACAAGATCCAGGACGGCGACTACCTGCCCGCCTTCGAGGAAGGCATGCAGCAGCACCTGGCCGAGATCCGCAAGATCGCCGACAACCCCGAACCGGCCACCTTCGCCAACACCCTGGAGGCGATGGAGGGCAGCGGGCAGACGCTGACCCGCGTCTCGCGCATCTTCTTCGGCCTGGTCCAGGCCGACACCAACGACGCGCGCCAGAAGATCCAGGAAGAGATCGCGCCCAAGCTGGCCGCGCACCAGGATGAGATCAACCTGGATCCGAAGCTGTTCGCGCGCATCAAGAGCCTCTACGACCAGCGCGACACGCTGAACCTGGACCCGGAGCAGAAGCGCCTGGTCGAGTACCAGTACCAGGAGTTCGTGCGCGCCGGCGCGCAGCTGTCCGACGCCGACAAGGCCACCCTGCGCAAGCTCAACGTCGAAGAGACCACGCTGTCCACCCAGTTCCACACCAAGCTGGTCGCGGCGGCCGCCGCCGGTGCGGTGGTGGTGGACGACAAGGCCAGGCTCGACGGCCTGTCCGACGGCGACATCGCCTCGGCCGCGCAGGACGCGGCCGCGCGCAAGCTCGACGGCAAGTATCTGCTGGCCCTGCAGAACACCACCCAGCAGCCGGTGCTGGCCTCGCTGAAGGACCGCGACCTGCGCCAGCAGGTGATGAGCGCCTCGCAGTCGCGCGCCGAGAAGGGCGATGGCAACGACACCCGCCAGACGGTGCAGCGCCTGGCCCAGCTGCGCGCGCAGAAGGCCAAGCTGCTCGGCTTCGACAGCTATGCGGCCTACAGCCTGGGCGACCAGATGGCCAAGACGCCGGACGCGGCGCTGAAGCTGCTCACCGATACCGTGCCCGCGGCCACCGCCAAGGCGCGCAGCGAGGCTGCGGAGATGCAGAAGGTGATCGACGCGCAGCAGGGCGGCTTCAAGCTCTCCGCCGCCGACTGGGACTTCTACGCCGAGCAGGTGCGCAAGGCCAAGTACGACCTGGACGAGGCGCAGATCAAGCCGTATTTCGAGCTGGACAACGTGCTCAAGAACGGGGTGTTCTACGCCGCCACCCAGCTCTACGGCATCACCTTCAAGGAGCGCACCGACATCCCGACCTACCACGACGGGATGAAGGTCTACGAGGTGTTCGACCACGACGGCAAGTCGATGGCGCTGTTCTACACCGACTACTTCAAGCGCGACAGCAAGTCCGGCGGCGCCTGGATGGACGAGTTCGTCGGCCAGAACGGGCTGAGCGGCACCAAGCCGGTGGTCTACAACGTCTGCAACTTCACCAAGCCGGCGCCGGGCCAGCCGGCGCTGCTGAGCTTCGACGACGTCACCACGATGTTCCATGAGTTCGGCCATGCGCTGCACGGCATGTTCTCCAACGTGAAGTACCCGACCCTGGCCGGTACCGCGACCTCGCGCGACTTCGTCGAGTTCCCTTCGCAGTTCAACGAGCACTGGGCCTCCGATCCGAAGGTGTTCGCGCACTACGCCAGGCACTACCAGACCGGCGAGGCGATGCCGGCCGACCTGGTGGACAAGATCAAGAAGGCGCGCACCTTCAACCAGGGCTATGCCACCACCGAGTATCTGTCGGCGGCGCTGCTGGACCTGTCCTGGCACACCCTGCCGGCCGACGCGCCGCTGCAGGACGTGGACAAGTTCGAGGCCGATGCGCTGAAGAAGTACCAGGTCGACCTGGCCGAGGTGCCGCCGCGCTACCGCACCACCTACTTCGACCACATCTGGGGCGGTGGGTATTCGGCCGGCTACTACGCCTACTTCTGGGCCGAGGTGCTGGACGACGATGCGTTCGAGTGGTTCAAGGAGAACGGCGGTCTGTCGCGCAAGAACGGCGACATCTTCCGCGCCAAGATCCTCTCGCGCGGCAACACCGTCGACCTGGCCACGCTGTACCGCGATTTCCGCGGCAAGGACCCCAGCGTCGCGCCGCTGCTGGAGAATCGCGGGCTGAAGTGAGGCGGCTCTTCCGCCAGGCGAAGTGGGTACGGTGATGGGCGAAGCTCGCGTCAGGTCTTGTGCGCTTCGCCTGAACTTGCAGCTCTTCGATTGCTAGCCGCGACGTCTTCCGGCGGGAGATGGATGAGGGAAAAGGACGGCCTTTGGCCGTCCTTTTTTGTTCTTCTTTTGCTGTAGTGATCGCGGGGCTGGAACGTTGCGGCTTCGGCAGGGGCAGCGGTCCGGCGGGCGGTGGCCGCTTTTCCCTCGATCAGGGCATCCTGCCCTGACTCGGGCGCTCGGCATCCTGCCTCGCTAGGCGCGGCCACCGCCCGCCGGACCGCTGCCGCGCGCGTCAGGTCACAGGACTTCGGTTTGAGCCCACTCCCTTGCGTACGGCACAGGGGAGGGATGGAAAGGGAGCGGGGCTTTACCGGTCAAGCCGCCGAAGCAAGAGCAACAGCACCACCCCTGTGGGAGCCGCCATGGCGGCGATGGGGCTTTATCGGGAAGGCCCCATCGCCGCGGTGGCGGCTCCCACCGAAGCATGAGGTGCTCAGTCCATATGCAGGCCGCCGTTGACGGCGTAGTCGGCGCCGGTGACGTAGGCGGCTTCGTCGGAGACCAGCCAGGCGCAAAGGCCGGCGACTTCGGCCGGCTGGCCCAGACGGCGGACCGGCACGCTGGAGGCCAGACGTTCCAGCATGTCCGGCGGGAAGCCGCTGATCGCCGCGCTGGCGATGTAACCGGGCGAGAGCGTGTTGACCGTCACCCCGCGCGTGGCCACTTCCTGCGCCAGCGCGCGGGTGAAGCCGCCCATCGCCGCCTTGGCCGTGGCGTAGTTGACCTGGCCGATCTGGCCGCGGTGCGCGCTGACCGAGCCGATGTTGACGATGCGTCCCCAGCCGCGCGTGGTCATGCCGTCGATCACCTGCTTGGTGACGTTGAACAGCGCGTTGAGGTTGCCATTGATCACCGCCTGCCAGTCCGCGCGCTGCATCTGCCGGAACAGCTGGTCGCGGTGGCCGCCGGCGTTGTTGACCAGCACGTCGATCTCGCCGACCTCCGAGCGCACCTGGTCGAAGGCGGCCACGGTCGAGTCCCAGTCGGCCGCGTTGCCTTCCGAGACGATGAAGTCGAAGCCCAGCGCCCGCTGCTCGCGCAGCCAGCCGGCCTTGCGCGGCGAGTCGGGTCCGCAGCCCACGACGACGGTGTGGCCGCTGTGGGCCAGCTTCTGGCAGATGGCCGTGCCGAGGCTGCCCATGCCGCTGGTGACGTAAGCGATGCGAAGTGTCATTGGATGGACCTTGGAAGTATTCGAAGAGGTGTCGGAACCCGGAGACCGGGCCCCGTAAAAAAGCGAGCGTGGCCTGCGAAGCGTCAGTGGCGTTTGCTTTCCCGAATCCCGAATCCCGAATCCCCGCCCTCAAGCCACCAACGGAAACAACCCGAACACCAGCCCCGCCGCCATCAGCACCAGCGAGACCAGCACCGCCCACTTGAGGGTGAACTTCTGGTGGTCGGCGAACTCCACCTTGGCCAGGCCCACCAGCAGATAGGTCGAGGGCACCAGCGGGCTGAGCAGATGCACCGGCTGGCCGGCCAGCGAGGCGCGCGCCATCTCCACCGGGGTGATGCCGTATTCGCCCGCGGCCTGCGACAGGATCGGCAGCACGCCGAAGTAGAAGGCGTCGTTGGACATGAAGAAGGTGAAGGGCATGCTGGCCAGTGCGGTGATCACCGCCAGGTACGGGCCGCAGGCATCGGGGATCACGGCCAGGAAGCTGCGCGACATCGCCTCGACCATGCCGGTGTTGGACAGGATGCCGGTGAAGATGCCGGCGGCGAAGATCAGCGACACCACCGACAGCACGTTGCCGGCGTGGTTGACCAGGCGGCGGCGCTGCTCGGCCAGGTCCGGGTAGTTGATCACCAGCGCGACGGCGAAGCCGATCATGAACAAAACCGGCATCGGCAGCACGCCCACCACCAGCGCGGCCATCAGCGCGCAGGTCAGGGCGAAGTTGACCCACAGCAGCTTGGGTCGCTTGATGTGCTCGACATCCTCGACCGTGGGCAGCGCATCGCTGCCGTCCTCGGCCACCGAGGCGTCCATCCAGTCCTGGCCCGGCGGCAGCTGGATCACGCCAAGGCGGCGGCGCTCCTGCAGGCCCAGCCACCACGCCAGCGCCAGGATGCTGAGCAGCGCGATCACCATCGCGGGTACCAGCGGCACGAACACATCGGCCGGATCCACGTGCAGCGCGGTGGCCGCGCGCGCGGTCGGCCCGCCCCACGGAGTGAGGTTCATCACGCCGCTGGCGAGCATGGTCACGCAGGTCATGCGCAGCGCGTTCATGCCCAGCCGGTGGTACAGCGGCAGCATGGCCGAGGCGGTGATCATGTAGGTGGTCGAGCCGTCGCCGTCCAGCGAGATCAGCATCGCCAGGATCGCCGTGCCCATCACGATCTTCAGCGGATCGCCCTTGACCAGGCGCAGGATGCGTCCGACCAGCGGGTCGAACAGCCCCGCATCGATCATCACGCCGAAGTAGAGGATGGCGAACATCAGCATCACGCCGGTCGGCGCGATCTTCTTGATGCCTTCCAGCATCATCTCGTTGATGCCGCCGCCGAAGCCGCCCAGCAGCGCGAACACGATCGGCACCGTGATCAGCGCCACCAGCGGCGAGAGCCGCTTGGACATGATCAGGTACATGAAGGCGATGACCATCCCGAAGCCGAGCAGCGTCAGCATCCGCGTTTCCTCAAGGGTTGGAGGCCGCACCGGCGGTGCGGCGGTGGCTCAGAAGTCGTACTGGAAGCGTCCGGTGTAGGCCAGGGTGTGGTCCAGCGTGGCGCCGGTGCGGTGGTCGCGGTTGCGGCTGTCGATCGCGTCGAACATCACCCGCAGGTGTGGGCTGAAGTACCAGTTGGCGCCCAGGGTCACCGCCCGCATCGAGGCATCGATCGTGTCGGCCATGCCGTCGGGATGCTGCCGACCCCACATACGGTCGTAGCGCAGCGCCAGTTCCAGCGCGCCGGTGCGGTGGCGCAGCGCCTTGATGCGCGAGAAGCGCCCGGTCTTGCGGTCGTAGCCGCGCGACTCGCCGGTGACGAACCAGCTGACGAAGCCGTAGGCGGCCTGCACCTGCGCCTGTTGCGCGCCGTCGTCCAGCACTGCGCCGCTGTATTCGCCCTGCCAGGACAGGGGGCCATGGACTTCGGCGTACTCCAGCGACCACTTGTCCACGTCGGTGTCGCGGCCGGCGTCGAAGCGCGCCAGGGTCAGGCGGCTGTTGTCGGCCAGGTCGTTGGCCGGGCGTGGCCGCAGCACCAGCGCCGCGGCCCGGCGCGTGCCCGGATGGTCGTAGGCCTCGTGCGCCAGCGACAGGCCCAGGTGCCGCAGCGTGCTGCCCGCATCCAGCGGCAGCCAGGTCGCGCGCCCGCCGACCGCGGCGCCCCTGGTCGCGCTGTTGTCGATGCTTTCCAGGCTGTAGGCGCTCGCCGCCCAGGTGCCGTGCGGCAGCGTGGCCTGCCAGGACACTGCCTTGCGGTAGATCGGCGCCAGCGTGCTCGGCCCCATGCCGCGCTCCAGGAACGCGCCGTAGTTGGAGCCGGTGCGATCGTCCAGGCTGAAGTACTGCTTGAACTGGCCCACCGTCAGCGTGCCGGCGTCGAACGCCCTGGCGATGTACACATCGCGCGCGACGATGCCCTCGCTGCCCGATGCGTCCTGCAGGCCGGCCAGATCGACTTCGGCCTTGTAGGTGAAGCCATAGAAGCGACCGGAGACATCCAGCCAGACCCGGCGGAACTGGCTGTCGTTGTCGTTCGGCACGCCGCGCGTGTCGTTGTCGAACACGGCGAAGTCCCAGTGCAGGCGTCCGCCCAGTTCGGCCGTGATCGGCCGCGTGTCCTCGTCCGCGGCCAAGGCCGGTGCGGCGATGCAGGCGCCGAGGACCGCGGCCAGCGCGGCGATGGAGTTGGTGGTGGTGGACACGGACCCTCCCAGGTTCGGATCGGTCGCCGCGGATCGAGCGCGGGCACCGAGGTTGCGAGGGAGGCTAGGAGCCGCAAGCTGTCATGGTCCTGTCGCTGCAATGCAGCAAAGGTGGGATGGACGCGCCCGCGCGCAGATGGAATCCTGCGACGCCCCATGCCGTGCTGGCCCGTGCCGATGCGCCTGCTGCTGGTCGAAGACAACGAGGACCTGGCCGACGCCATCGTGCGCCGCATGCGCCGCAGCGGCCACGCGGTGGACTGGCAGCGCGACGGCCTGGGCGCGGCCAGCGTGCTGCGCTACCAGACCTTCGACCTGGTGGTGCTGGACATCGGCCTGCCGCGCATGGACGGCCTCGCCGTGCTCGGCCAGCTGCGCGAGCGCGGCGACGCCACGCCGGTGCTGATGCTGACCGCGCGCGATGGCATCGAGGATCGTGTGCACGCGCTGGACGTGGGCGCGGACGACTATCTGGCCAAGCCGTTCGACTTCCGCGAGTTCGAGGCGCGCTGCCGCGTGCTGCTGCGGCGCAGCCGCGGCCAGGCGTCCGCGGCGGTCCAGGTGGGCGCGCTGGTGTTCGACGCCGCCGCGCACACCGTGCATGTCGATGGCGTGGCGCTGGAGCTGCCCAACCGCGAGTTCCGCCTGCTGGAGATCCTGCTGGGCCGGCTGGAGCAGGTGGTGAGCAAGGACGAGATCGCCAAGGGCCTGTTCGGCTTCGACGACGAGGCCGGGCCCAACGCGATCGAGCTGTACATCGGCCGCCTGCGGCGCAAGCTGGGCGAACACGGCCCGCTGCGCATCACCACCGTGCGCGGCGTGGGCTACAAGGCCGAGGCCGCCGCGCCATGAGCCGCGCCGCGCCTTCGCTGCGGCGCACGCTGCTGGTGTATCTGGGCGCGCTGTCGGCGCTGGCCATCGCCGTGCTGTTCTTCGCCGCGCGCGCCTACGGCAACCGCGCCGCCAACCAGTCCTACGACCACCTGCTGGTGTCCTCGGCGCTGTCGATCCTGGACAGCGTCGCCCTGGCCGATGGCCAGTGGCAGGTGGATCTGCCGTACGCGGCGCTGGACATGCTGTCGATGGCGCCGGAGGACCGCGTCTTCTACCGCGTGCTCGACGGTCGTGGCCGCACCATCACCGGCTACGGCGACCTGCCGACGCCACGGCGGCCGCCGCAGGATGGGCAGCCGGTGCTGTTCGACGCCCACTACAGCGGCGAACCGGTGCGCGTGGCGGCGGTGGCGCGGCGGATCACCACGCCGGCGGCGCAGGCGCAGGTGCTGGTGGAGGTGGGCCACACCCGTCGCGCGCGCGAGGCGCTGGCGGGCGAACTGGTGCTGCGCGCGCTGGCCGCGCTGGCGCTGCTCTCGCTGCTCAGCGCCGCGCTGGTCTGGCTGGGCGTGCAGCGCGCGCTGCGCCCGCTGGCGCGGCTCGAGGGCGATCTCTCCCGGCGCGAGCCCTTCGACCTGCGCCCGCTGCCCGAGGGCGCGCCGCAGGAGATGCAGCAGATGGTCGGTGCGCTCAACCGCTTCATGCAGCGCCTGCAGGCCAGCAACGAGAACCTGCGCGCCTTCATGGCCGAGGCCGCGCACCAGATGCGCACGCCACTGGCCGCACTGCGCGCCCAGGCGCAGCTGGGCCTGGACGAGGACGATCCGGCCGACATGCGGCGCAGCCTGACCGCGGTGGAACGCAACGCGACCCACATGAGCCGCCTGCTCAACCAGCTGCTCAGCGATGCCAGCGTGCTGCATCGCTCCAACCTGCAGGACTTCGCGCGCTGCGACCTGGCCGAGGTGCTGCGCCAGGCCCTGCACGATGCCCTGCCGGCGATCGGACCGCAGCCGATGCTGGAACTGGACATCGACCCGGCGCCGGCGCATGTGCGCGGCGATGCGCTGCTGCTGCGCGAGGCAATGAAGAACCTGATCGACAACGCGCTCAAGCACGGCGGCGCGGACGGTCCGCTGCGGATCGCGCTGCGGGTGGACGACGCACAGTGCGTGGTGACCATCGCCGACCGCGGGCCGGGCATCCCGCCGGCCGAGGCCAATACCGTGTTCGAACGTTTCGCCCGCGGTGCCCAGGCGGCGCAGGGCGGCGCCGGCCTGGGCCTGGCCATCGTCAAGCGCGTGGCCGATAGCCATGGCGCGCGCATCGACCTGTCCAACCGGACCGACGGCGGGCTGGTGGTGACGCTGACCCTGCCGAGGATCTCCTGATGCGCCCGATGCGTCTGTTCGCCGTGCTGCTGTTGCTGTGCGTGGCGCCTCTGGGCTGGGCGCAGTCGGACAAGGCCCGCCGCTTCCCGGCGCCTTCGGGCCAAGCCGCCGCGCAGCTGCGCGTGCAGGGCTCGACCGATCTGCCGGTGTTCGCCAGCGTCATCGCCGACTACCAGCGCCTGCATCCGGACATCGAGGTGCTGTACGAGGAAGTGGTGTCCTGGGAGATGTACGCGCGCTACCTGCGCGCGCCGGGCGACACGCGCGGCCCGGACCTGATGATCAGCGCCAGCATGGACCTGCAGACCAAGCTGGCCAACGACGGCCATGCCCTGGCCTATCGTTCGCCGCAGACCGAGGCGCTGCCGGACTGGGCGCAGTGGCGGCACGAGGTCTTCGCCATCAGCACCGAGCCGGTGGCCATCGTCTACAACACGCGCCTGCTCAGGCCGGACCAGGTGCCGCGCACGCGCCGCCAGCTGCTGGACCTGCTGCGCGCGCCGGATGCGCCGCTGCGCGGCCGGGTGGGCACCTACGACATCGCGCGCAGCGGCGTGGGCTATCTGTTCGCCACCCAGGACGCGCAGCGCGGCAGCGTATCGACCGCGCTGCTGGCCGCACTGGGCCGCAACGCGGTCCAGCTGGAGGAGCGCACCGGCCCGCTGCTGCTGGCCTACAACGTGCTGGGCTCCTACGCGCAGGCGCGCATCGACGCCGGCGCGCCGCTGGGCCTGGTGCAGCCGGAGGACTACACGCTGGTGGCGCTGCGCACCGCGGTGATCCCGCGCACGGCGCCGCACCGCGCGCAGGCCCAATCGTTCCTGGACTATCTGCTGTCCCCGCGCGGCCAGCGCGTGCTGACCGAACAGGCGCGCCTGGGCTCGGTCCTGCCGGCCGGGCACGCGCTGCGGCCGATCACGCTCGGCCCCGGCCTGCTCGTGTACCTGGATACGCTCAAGCGTCGTCAGTTCCTGGAGAACTGGCAGGCGCTGGTGCAGCCGCAGGCGCCCTGAAGCCGGGCGCGCCCTTCACGCGTGCGCGTGGCATGAACCGAGCCGTTCCGGGCGCGGCAAGTACGACATTGCCCCGACATTTTTTGCCAGAAAATCTCCATCGATGCGCCTGGCTCGCCAGCGGATTCGCGCCGCGCTGGCCCACGCCTCGCCTGGCGGAACGCCGCCGGCGGGGCCTGGCCGCCCAGGACCCTAGACCATGCATCTGCGCTTGATTTCCCTCCTGCTGGCGGTGCCGGCGCTCGGCACGCTGGCGGTTGCGCCCGCCAAGGCGCAGGACGCGACCGCCGCCCAGCCGGCCAGCGACCACGAACAGGTGATCGGCCTCGCCGCCCAGCTCGAGTCGCGGTATCCCGGTGGCGGCGGCAGCCGGTTCGCGCCCGTGCCGGTGTTCTCGCTGCAGGATGGCGTGCTGTTCGCCGATCAGGAGCACGGCGCCGGCCTGCAGTTCCAGCTGGGGCCGGTCTGGAGCCTGTCGCAGTCGGTCGGCTACGACTTTGGCCGGGTGGACCACGACAGCCGCTGGCGCTCGGGCAGCACGCGCCTGGCCGGCATGGGCCAGGTGCCCGATGCGTTCACTTCGCACACCCTGCTGGAAGCGCAGTTCACGCCATGGCTGTCGGTCAGCGCCGAGATCGAGCGCACCCTGCGCCAGTCCGCGCCGCGCACCCAGTTCCACCTGGGGACCGAGCTGGGGCTGTTCCAGAACGCGCACGAAGGCATCGCCCTGGACCTGGACACCTGGTGGGGCGATGCGCGCTACAACCAGGCCTGGTTCGGGGTGACGCCGACCCAGGCCGCACGCAGCGGTTTCGCCCCCTTCCAGGCCGATGCCGGGCTGTACGCGGCGTCGCTGGGCCTGGGCTGGGAGCACAAGTTCGACGCGCACTGGACCTCCACGACCCAGCTCACCTCCACCCGCTACGGCAGCCAGGTGCAGGGCAGTCCGCTGCTGCTGCGCCGCACCGAGCCCGGCGCGGTCTGGGCCATCACCTACGGCTTCTGAGTCCGGGCGACGCCTGGCGGTTGGTCACGACCGCTTGGCCCGCGTCGGCGCGCGGACCAGGGCCACGTCGTCGTTCACGCCGATGTCATCGGGCGAACCCAGCCAGGCGCGGATCTGCATGTCGTCCACCTCGCGGTCCAGGTCCAGGCTCATCTCGATGCGGCCGGAAGGATCGGGCAGCGCCCAGTGCTGGGCCAGCACCTTGCCCTGCGCGTCCATGGCCTCGATCCAGAACGCGTGGCTGGGCCGGTGCGAGGTGGTCAGCGTGACCTGGTAGTGGCCGGGTGCGGTCTGGCGCAGCGCCGAGCCGACCATCACCGGCTGGCGCGGCTCCAGCCGCGCGCCGGCCATGCGCTGCAACGGCGCATCCACGCGCACGCCGTGCGCCAGCTCGCCGCTGCGGTACAGGCGCGCGTCGCGGGCGTTGTTGATCAGCAGCGCGCACCAGCCGCTGTCGGGCGAATCGTTGTCGAAGGCGGTGCAGCGGTCGACATAGGCCAGCGTGTTCTCCGGGCTGGCCTTGCGGAAGCGGCGCGGCGTGTCTTCCAGGGTGATGTTCTTCAGGTTCCAGCCGCTGTCGTAGTCCAGCAGCACCGGCGGGCGCAGCTCCTGCACGCCGACGACCAGGCGGTCGTCGTGCACGCGCAGCGTGCGCGTCTGCCGTCCGGTCCACAGCTGGTTGGCATAGGCCAGGTAGCGGCGGAAGTCCCGGCCGTCGGCGCGGGCGAAGGCCGCGCTGCCGCTGGGCTTGGCATGCGGATCCAGCAGCGAGCGTCCGAAGCCGATCGCGCCCAGCGCCGGATCCAGCAGCGACAGCAGCGTCGCTCCCGAATCCAGCGTGCTGCCGCCGCGCGTCTCCACCTGCCTGGGCGCGATGCCCGGGCCCAGCATCAGCAGCAGGTTCTCGCGGTGCAGCGTGCGCAGCGTGCCGGCCAGTTCGTTGGGCAGGGCCAGATGATCGGAGGCGATGACCACCACCGTGTCGTCGGCCCAGCGGCTGGCGCGGATCCTGTCGACCAACTCGCCGATCAACCGGTCCGAACAGGCGATCGCCGCGCGCATGCTCACCTCGTCCTCGCCCTGCCGTCGGCAGGCCACGGGCAGGTGCCCGGCGGGGTGATGGGTGTCCATGGTCAGCGTGGTCAGCATGAAGGGCTGGCCCGCGCGCGATAGCGCCTGGAACCTGTCCCACACCTGGTCCAGCAGCACGTCGTCGTGCACGCCCCAGGCCGAGAAATGGCGAGGATCGATGCCCTGGCCCTCGAACCAGGCCAGATCGCGCACATCGTCGTAGCCATGGCTGGCCAGGAAGCTGCCCTTGCCGGCGAACGCGCCGTCGGCTCCGCCGATGAAATCATTGCGATAGCCCTGCGTGCGCAGATAGTCGCCCAGGCACTGCGCCTCCGGCAGGAAGCTGTGCATGCGCCCGAAGCTGTTCTCGTCGCCCGGCGCGGCGGTCAGCGGCACCCCGCACTGCGAGGACACCATGCCGGCGATGGTCCAGCCACCGCCATCGGCCGAGGTGACGTTGCGGAAGTCCAGTCCTTCGGCCGCCAGCCGCTGCAGGTTGGGCGTCAGGCCGGCGAATGCCTTCCTGTCGAAGTAGGTGCGCTCCAGGCTTTCGCCGTAGATCCAGACGATGTTCTTGCGCGTGGGCAGCGATGCGCGCGGGACGCGGTACTCGTCGGCCACCACGCTGCCGTCGACCGGTTGGCCGAGGCGATACAGGCGCAGGCCGTCGCGCGGCAGCGGGCTGGCGGTGATGGCGATCGCGGCAGCGGCGACGAAGGCGGCGGACGTGGCCCGCGCATGCCCGCGCAGACGCCAGCGGCGCACGCGCGCCAGGCCCAGCGGCAGCAGCGCGGCCAGCAGCAGCGCGACATAGGCGGCGATGTCGCCCGCGAAATCCGAGACGCCCGCACCCTCCATGCCCGCCCTGAGGTGATACAGCGTGGCCGCGTTGAGGCCATCGCCACTGAGGCGGTCGATGAACCACCACGTGCTCAGCAGCACGCCCAGCAGCGAGAGCACGCACGCCTTCCACACTCGCCCGCGGCCGGACATCAACAACAGACAGGCCATCGCCAGCAGGGCAAGGGTCAGGACGAACGAGGACATGCGTTGGGCGTCTTTCCGTACAAGCGACACCTCGAGACTAGCCACGAATTTCGCGGCTCGACAAGCGATGCATGAATGTTGCATGACACGCGCCGCAGATCGCGACGAGCGCGCTCGCGAGACTTCATGGCTTCTTTACATCCGCCTCGAAGGCGCGAAGCGTTACCGCATCAAGTCGGAGCGACGCGGCCGTGGTGAAAAATTGTCCACCGCACGCAGTCGTGCGCCCGGCGCGCTTTACGAATCCACAACAATCCACGCGCGCAGGTCGGGCGACATGGCGAATCCGACATCTGCGCGCGGCGCCGGCCTGAGCGCCGCCCGCCCGCGGTGTCCTAGACTGTGCGGATGACGCCACCGACCCTGCTCGTCGCCGACGACCATCCGCTGTTCCGCGCCGCGGTCCTGCACGCGCTGGCTTCGCGCTTCCCGGGCGTGTCCACGGTCGAGGCCTCCAGCGTCTCCACCCTGGGCGTGGCGCTGGAGCAGCATCCGGACGTGGCCCTGGTGCTGCTGGACCTGGCCATGCCCGGCGCGCGCGGCCTGTCGGCGCTGGCGCTGCTGCGCGGCGAGCGCCCTGAGCTGCCGGTGGTGGTGATCTCCTCCAACGACGATCCGCGCGTGATCCGCCGCGCCCAGCAGTTCGGTGCGGCCGGCTTCATCCCCAAGTCCTCGCAGGTGGAGACCATCGGCGAGGCGGTCGCCACCGTGCTGGAGGGCGGGACCTGGTTCCCGCCGCTGACCGCCGCGCGCTCGGAAGCCGACGCCCAGCTGGCCGCGCGCCTGGCGCAGCTGACCCCGCAGCAGTTCCGCGTGCTGATGCTGGTGGCCGAGGGCCTGCTCAACAAGCAGATTGCCGCCGCGCTGGGGCTGGCGGAAAACACGGTCAAGATCCACGTCGGCGCCGTGCTGTCCAAGCTCGGCTGCCGTTCGCGCACCCAGGCCGCCGTCATGGCGCGCTCGCTCGAACTGGACGACGTCCCCGGTCCCGACGACGCCTTGTAGCGTCTGCTGTCGTGGGAGCCGCCATGGCGGCGATGGCGCCTGACCGGGAAGGCGTCTTGCCCTAGGTCAAAAGACCGGCTCGCACCGCCTCAGCGCAGCCTTCCACTCGCCATCAGGCGCTGGGTCAGCACCGCACGCAGCGCGGCCGGGGTGATCGGCCGGGCGAGGAAGCCGTGGCCGTGTTCGAGCGCCTCGGCGCGCTCGCCGGGCGCGCCGATCAGCACCAGCGGCGGTGCCGGTTCCAGGGCTGCCACTGCCGCCGCGCCATGCCCTTCGCCCCAGCGCAGATCCATCAGCACCAGGTCGGGCGGGGCGTCCTGGCCGGCCAGCGTGTCCAGCGTCTGCGGCGCGCTGCCGCCGGCGACCTGACAGCCCCAGCTGCGCAGCAGCGCCATCAGCGCCTCGCAGGCCTGCGCATCGGCATCCAGGCACCAGACCCGGGTACCCTGCAGCGGCTGCGCGGCCAGCGCGCCCGGCACCGGCGCGCGCACGATCGGCGCGGCGTCCGGCGCGGCGGCCAGCGGCACGGTGATGGCGAACACGCTGCCGCGTCCGGGCCAGGAGCGCAGCGCCAGCGGATGTTCCAGCAGGCGCGCGGTGCGCTCGACGATCGACAGGCCCAGCCCGGCGCTGCGGCGGTCGTGGCGCAGTCCGTTGTCCAGCCGCGCGAACTCCTCGAAGATCGCCGCGTGCTTGTTCTCCGGGATGCCCACGCCGGTGTCCCACACTTCCACCCGCATCGCGCCGGGCACGTGCCGGCAGCCCAGCAGCACCTTGCCGTGCGGCGTGTAGTGCAGGGCGTTGGACAGCAGGTTCTGCAACATGCGCCGCAGCAGGGTCGGGTCGGTGCGTACCCGCGCCCGGGTGTCCACGGCACGCAGGGTCAGGCCCTGGGCCTGGGCCAGGATGCCGAACTGCTCGGCCAGCCCGGCCAGCAGCGGGCCCAGCGCCACGTCCTCCAGCTTGGGCTGCAGCACGCCGGCCTCCAGCCGCGAGACCTCCAGCATCGACGCCAGCAGATCGTCCTGCGCGGCCAGCGCGGTCTGCGCGCGCTGCATGAGGTCGCGCTCCTCCTCGTCGTGCAGCTTGCCGCGCAGCGCGCCCAGGAACATGCGCGCGGCGTTGAGCGGCTGCAGCAGGTCGTGCACGGCCGAGGCGACGAAGCGCGCCTTGTAGCGGTTGGCGTTCTCGGCCAGCGCGGTGGCCGCGCGCAGGTCGGCGGTGCTTTCCTCCACGCGCCGCTCCAGCGTGCTGGCCAGGGTGCGCAGGTCGCGCGCGGCGGCCACGTAGGTGGTGATGTCGGCGAAGCTGGTGACGAAGCCGCCGTCGGGCATCGGGTTGCCGCGGATCTCCAACACGCGGCCGTTGGGCAGCTCGCGCTCGTGCATGTGCGCCCCGCCGCTGCGCAGATGGTCCAGGCGGCGCTGGATCGCCTCCTCGGCCTGGCCCGGTCCCAGCCAGCCCTTGCGCGCGTTGTAGCGGAAGAAGTCCTCGATCGGCCGGCCGACCTGCATCATCTCGGCCGGGAACTGGAACATCTCCTGGTAGCGGCTGTTCCAGGCGATCAGGCGCAGCTGCGCATCGACCACGCTCACGCCCTGCGGCAGATGCTCCAGGCTGGACTGGCCCGAGGCGGCCGCGCGCGCCGCATCCACCAGCCCATCCTGCGCCGAGCGCAGCGCCTCGGCGTGGTGGGCGACCATGCGTTCTAGCTCCTCGCGGCTTAGGCGGCGGTGTTCGGCCAGGCGCACACGCTGGCGCACGAACAGGCCCAGCAGGATCAGCGGCAGCCAGCACGCCACCGCCACGGCCACCGCGCTCCAGGCCGCGGCGACGCTGCGGTCGCGGCGCAGCGCGTGCAGGGTCCAGGACGGTCCCTCCAGCGGCAGCGACTTCCACAGCCACAGTCCGCGCGCGCTGGGGTTGCGCAGCTGCACGCGGCGGTCGCCGTCCGGCAGGGTGTCCACCACCTGCAGCCGCGCCAGGTGCAGCGGCTGGCCGGCGTACTGGCGCGTGGCCCGCAGGTCCTCGTTGTCGCGCTCGGTCAGCGGGCGCAGCTCGCTGTAGCGCCAGCGCGGCTGGCTGGCCAGGAACACGATGTCATGACTGTCGCTGAGCAGCAGCAGGTCGCGGCTGTCGCGCCATTCGGTCTCCAGCGCGTCCAGGGTGATCTTCACCGCGACCACGCCGAGCCTGCGCCCGTGCGCATCGCGGATCGCCTCGGAGATGAAGTAGCCGGCCACGCCGGTGGTCACGCCGATGCCGTAGAAGGTGCCGGCGCCGTCGCGCATCGCGTTGCGGAAGTACGGGCGGAAGGCATAGTCCTGGCCGACGTTGCTGGTGGGCTCGTCCCAGTTGCTGGCCGCCACCGCGATGCCGTCGCGGTCGATCAGGGTCAGGGTGGAGACGTGCGTGGCGCCGTTGGCCACTACCAGCTTGCGGTTGAGCGCGGCCACGTCGCGCGCCTGCCGTGGCTGCTGCAGGGCGGCGCGCAGCTCGGGATCCAGCGCCAGCACGGTGGGCATCACGCGGTAGCGTTCGATCAGCCGCTGCAGCGATTGCGCGCGCAGGTGCAGCTGGTCGGCCAGCGCACGCTGTTCGCTTTCCAGCGCGGCCTTGCGCGCCAGCATCGCCGCGCCGATCGCGGTCGTGGCGATCGCCACCGCCAGCAGCGACCAGCCGGCGATCCGGATCAGGCGTGGAGGGATGCGGGGCACGGCTGTGGCATCGGATCGAAACGCGCAGGGCACGGGCGCGGCATGGTCGCACACTGGTGGAGGTCGGTTGCGGCGAGGGCGCCGCGCCCCCACGCGGTAACCGAAGGATGCGGGACCCCCGGCAAACCTCCGACCTCCCGTGAGGTGCGAACAGCAGACAGCCGCAGAAAACGCCTTTCTTAGCCGCAGGCGAGGGGAGGGCCGGGGAAGGGCATTTTGCTTGGGCTTTGCAGGTGTGGCGCAGGAAGCCCCCCCCTCCCGGCCTCCCTGCCCGCGCCGCAGGCAAGGGCCAAGCGGATCGCCACGAAAACAGGGCGCCGCCCCGTCGTTCCCGCGGACGCGGGAACCCTGCGCCTACTGGCTTTCCGGATGAAATTCGCCAGGTCTTCCTCCCTCGAAAAGACCCTCGGCGCCTCCCGGCCGGCACTTAGTACCAATGTGCTAATGCCCGCCGCCGCGCCAGGGGCTACCGTGCGCCTCGTTCCGTGGGTCGCACCGCCCGCGCCCTCTCCTCAGGAGTCCCTCGACCATGCACATTCCCAGCTCCGGCTTGGCGCCGTCCAAGCCGCTTCCGTTCTACCGGCACCTGTACTTCCAGGTGATCGTGGCCATCGTCATCGGCGTGCTGGTCGGCTACTTCGATCCCAAGCTGGGCGAGGCGCTCAAGCCGCTGGGCGACGCCTTCGTCAAGCTGGTGAAGATGATCATCGGGCCCGTGATCTTCCTGACCATCGTCACCGGCATCGCCGGCATGACCCATCTGCGCAGCGTGGGTCGGGTCTTCGGCAAGGCGATGATCTACTTCCTGTTCTTCTCCACCCTGGCGCTGGTCGTGGGCATGGTGGTCGCCCACGTCGTGCAGCCGGGCGCGGGCATGAACGTCAACGTCGCCGACCTGGACCACACCAAGGTCGACCAGTACGTCAACGCGACCCACGACATGACGGTCACCGGCTTCCTGATGGACATCATCCCGAAGACGCTGATCAGCCCGTTCGTGGGCGACAACATCCTGCAGGTGCTGTTCGTGGCCGTGCTGTTCGGCATCGCGCTGGCGATGACCGGCGAACGCGGCCGGCCCGTGGTCGATTTCCTCAACGCGCTGGTCACCCCGGTGTTCCGCCTGGTGCACATCCTGATGAAGGCCGCTCCGATCGGCGCCTTCGGCGCGATCGCCTTCACCATCGGCAAGTACGGCCTGGCGGTGCTGGCCAACCTGGCCTGGCTGGTGGGCAGCTTCTACATCACCTCGCTGCTGTTCGTGCTGGTGATTCTGGGGCTGGTATGCCGGCTGTGCGGCTTCTCGGTGCTCAAGCTGATCCGGTATCTGAAGGCCGAGCTGCTGCTGGTGCTGGGCACCTCCTCCTCCGAGTCGGCGCTGCCCTCGCTGATGGAGAAGATGGAGCAGGCCGGCTGCAAGAAGTCGGTGGTCGGCCTGGTCGTGCCGACCGGCTACTCGTTCAACCTGGACGGCACCAACATCTACATGACGCTGGCGGCGTTGTTCATCGCCCAGGCGACGAACACCGAGCTGACCCTGGGCCACCAGATCACCCTGTTGCTGGTGGCGATGCTGAGCTCCAAGGGCGCCGCCGGCGTCACCGGCGCAGGCTTCATCACCCTGGCGGCCACGCTGTCGGTGGTCCCGGAGGTGCCGGTGGCCGGCATGGCGCTGATCCTGGGCGTGGACCGCTTCATGTCCGAGTGCCGCTCGCTGACCAACTTCACCGGCAACGCGGTGGCCACCATCGTGGTCTCGCGCTGGGAGAACGCGCTGGACCGCGACAAGCTCAACGCGGCCCTGGACGGCAAGCTGGAGTCCGATCCGGACCGCCTGCCGATCACCGCGTAAGGCCCGCCCGCGCGACATCGACCCTGAGGCCGGGCCCGCAAGCCCGGCCTCTTGCGTCTGGCGGCAGACGCCGCGGCTCCCGCCAGATGGGACCCGCCACCGCCCCCACTGCCGGTCCGCTCAGGATCGCGGCGCTAGAATCCAACCCCCATCGAAGATGCCCACCACGCCGATGTCCAAAGAAGAATTCAAGCAAGCCGCGCTGGACTACCACAGCCAGTCGCCCGCCGGGAAGATCAAGGTCATCGCCACCAAGCCGATGATCACCCAGCGCGACCTGGCCCTGGCCTATTCGCCCGGCGTGGCCTATGCCTGCGAGGAGATCGCCGCCGATCCCAAGGCCGCCAGCACCTACACCGCGCGTGGCAACCTGGTGGCGGTGATCACCAACGGCACCGCGGTGCTGGGCCTGGGCGCGATCGGTCCGCTGGCGGCCAAGCCGGTGATGGAAGGCAAGGGCGTGCTGTTCCAGAAGTTCGCCGGCATCGACGTGTTCGACATCGAGATCAACGAGACCGACCCGGACAAGCTGATCGAGATCATCGCGGCGCTGGAGCCGTCCTTCGGCGGCATCAACCTGGAGGACATCAAGGCGCCGGAGTGCTTCCAGGTCGAGCGCACGCTGCGCGAGAAGATGAACATCCCGGTGTTCCATGACGACCAGCACGGCACGGCGATCATCGTCGGCGCGGCGGTGCTCAACGCCATGATCGTCACCGGCAAGAAGATCGAGGAGGTCAAGCTGGCGACCACGGGCATGGGCGCGGCCGGCATCTCCTGCGTCAACATGCTGGTCTCGCTGGGCCTCAAGCCCGAGAACATCCTGGCCCTGGACCGCGAAGGCGTCATCCACACCGGCCGCACCGACCTGGACCCGGACAAGCAGCGCTACGCGCGCGACACCGACAAGCGCACCCTGGCCGAGATCGTCGAGGGCGCGGACATCTTCCTGGGCCTGTCGGCCCCGGGCATCCTGACGCCCGAGATGGTCAAGTCGATGGCGCCGCAGCCGATCATCTTCGCCCTGGCCAACCCCAATCCGGAGATCATGCCGGAGGTCGCCAAGGAGGCGCGCCCGGATGCCATCATCGGCACCGGCCGTTCGGACTATCCGAACCAGATCAACAACGTGCTGTGCTTCCCCTACCTGTTCCGCGGCGCGCTGGACTGCGGCGCCACCGGCATCAACGAGGAGATGAAGGTCGCCTGCGTGCGCGCCATCGCCGCCCTGGCGCGGCGCGAGGCCTCTGACCTGGGCGCGGCCTATGGCGGCGAGACGCCCAGCTTCGGCCCGGACTACCTGATCCCGCGTCCGCTCGACCCGCGCCTGCTGGTGGAACTGTCCAGCGCCGTGGCGCAGGCGGCGATGGACTCGGGCATCGCCGAGCGCCCCATCGAGGACATGGAGGCCTACCGCAACACGCTGAGCCAGTTCGTCTACCGCACCAGCCTGATGATGAAGCCGGTCTACGACCGCGCCCGCGCCGATCGCAAGCGCGTGGTCTATGCCGAGGGCGAGGAGGAAGTGGTGCTGCGCGCGGTGCAGACCGTGGTCGACGAAGGCGTGGCCTTCCCGATCCTGATCGGCCGCCCGGAGGTGATCGACCAGCGCATCACGCGCATGGGCCTGCGCCTGGTCGCCGGCCAGGACTTCGAGGTCACCAACATCCATGACGACCCGCGCTTCAACGAGTACTGGCAGACCTACCACGCCCTGACCGAACGCCGCGGCGTGACCGTGGCCGCGGCCAAGGAGCTGATGCGCTCGCGGCCGACTCTGATCGCGGCGGTGATGGTGGCCCGCGGCGAGGCCGACGCCATGCTTACCGGCATCGTCGGGCGCTTCCACAAGAAGCTCGGCTACGCGCGCAGCGTCATCCCGCTGGAGCCGCGCGTGAGTTCCACCTCGGCCATGACCGGCGTGATCAACCAGCAGGGCGCGTTCTTCTTCGTCGACACGCACGTGCAGGAAGATCCGACCGCCGAACAGATCGCCGAGGCCACGCTGCAGGCCGCCTTCCGCCTGAAGCTGTTCGGCATCGAGCCCAAGGTCGCGCTGCTGTCGCATTCCAACTTCGGCAGCCACGATTCACGCGATGCGCTGAAGATGCGCGCGGTGCGCGAGCTGCTGCTCAAGCGCCGGCCCGACCTCAACATGGACGGCGAGATGCAGGGCGACACCGCGTGGGACGAGACCCTGCGCCGGCAGATCATGCCCAACAGCACCCTGAAGGGCCGCGCCAACCTGTTCGTGCTGCCCAACCTGGAGGCAGCCAACATCGCCTACAACCTGGTGCGCGTGTTCACCGAGGGCGTGGCCATCGGCCCGATCCTGATGGGCGTGTCCAAGCCGGTCCATATCCTCACCGCCAGCGCCACCCCGCGCCGCGTGCTCAACATGACCGCCATCGCCGCGGTCGACGCCCAGATCCGCGAGCAGCTGGCACAGCGCGGCGAGGGCGAGTAAGCGGACCGCCCCTGCGCAATGCTGGCCGCATGAGGCCAGCATTGCGCGGTCCTTCCGCTGTTCTTCATGCCCGCGAGCGAGGGAATCCAGGGCTTGGCGCTGCGCATCGCCGATGCGCGCGACAAACCTGCACGCCTGCCAACGGGCGCCTGGCGACCTGCTTGAATCTCCACAGTCCAGCACGCATTCCCTAGGCGCGCCCGCGGTTGGGCGCTCTTAGGAGAAATGCATGCCGCACCATGAAACAGTCGCGCTGACCGGCGTCATCGAACACGTCTTCGCGCATCGCTTTACCCTGCAGTCGGGCGACCAGGTCCACCTTGCCGACCTGGGTCCCAAAGGCGCCGAAGCCTTCCCCCTCCAGCAGGGCCTCTCAGTGAAGCTGGAAGGCGAACGCCGGCCCTCGGAGATCAAGGTCACCCGGATCAGCAAGAAGGGCGGACGCTTCGTCGAAGTGGAGCACAAGAAGCCCCACCACGGCCCCAAGCATCACCACCATCACCCGGATGTGCCCGCCGATCCGCGCGCCGCGCTGGCCGCCGTCAAACAGGCCGGATGGACCCCACACGGCAAGCCGGAACGCAAGCCGAAACACTTCGAAGTGCTCGCCTACCAGGGAGAAGGCGACTGGACCGAACTGCACGTCGACTTCGCCGGCACGATCTACAAACAGAAGCCCGCCGACCCCGACAAGTGGGGCCTGGAAGCCTGATCCACCCAAGCGCCCCGGCCCCGCCGGGGCGCTTTTGCTTTCGAACGGCGGGGCGACACGTTGAAGCCCCGACCATGAAGCACGCGGCACCCGGGACAACAGGAATGGCGTCCCATAGACCACCGCTGGCGGCCCGTTGCGCGGGACGACACGCGCGGGGCCCAGCAAGCGTCGCGACTTCGGACTAGCGCCTGCTCCTCGGACGCTCCTTGAACTCGGCGATCAGTCGCGCGAGGTCGTCATCCTCGGCGTAGAAGTACGCGACGGGGAGCTTGAGCACGGCGGCCAGCCGCTGCAGGGTCTGCAGGTCGGGCTGGTGGACGCCGGTCTCGTAGCGGTTCACGCGGGTGCTGGCGACGAACTCGTCCAGGCCGGCGGCGATGCCGAGGGCGCGCTGCGAGATCGCATGCGCCTCGCGCGCCTGGCGCAGCCTGCGGCTGTAGACGGGAAGCGCCTGCTTGTCAGCCACGGGCGCGTGAGGGAGTGCCTTCCATGCACGAAAGCTTCCGGCGACCCGGAAGTCCTCGATACTACGATTAACGTAGCCTAGTCATCCGGGCAGCACCGTTGAGCAAGTGGGACGCGGAATCGGACCAAGTTCGTCTTGGCTGATCCGGTTGGCGCATGCCCGGATCCGAGCGGCGAGGCGCAGCATCTTGCCGTCGCGCGGCCCGTCGGGCTCGACTGCGGCAGCTAGGCGTTTTCGCTCCAGCGTGCTGCGGTTCCTGTCATCCCTGTCCCCGGCGGGCCTGTCAGCTGTGCCCACCTGCGACAGGCTAACTCGACGCCCTGGTCTGTCCCAGCTGACGCATCACTCGGGCCAGGGTGTCGAGTGGAGCGTCGCTTCGGCATGCATCGAGGACCTTCAGCGCTTCGGCGTCATCCTCGATGTAGAAGTAACTCGTCGGCAGCGCGAGCACGCTGGCAAACCGCTGCTGCAGGCCCAGCTTGGGTTGATGGACGCCGGTTTCATAGCGACTGATCCGCGCACTGGCGCCGGACTCGTCCAGGCGCGCGGCGACCGCCAGATGGAGCTGGGAAAACCCGTAGAAGTCCCGCGCCTCGCGCAGGCGTCGGCCGTAGACATTGCCTGGCGGCTTCCGCGTCATGCGTGCATATCAGTCCTCGATATGCGGAAGCTTCGGAAACGGCGCTTGACATCGATACTACGTAAAACGTAGTGTTCATGGTGCTACGTATATCGTAGCCATGGGGGCCTTTCGCCTTGAGAGCCGGCGCGTGCGGCCGCCGCTCGGCGTGGGCGTGGGAAAGCAAGTCAACAGACGGGAATGCACCTTCGCCTGCGGCTGTCCGACGGCCGCAACGCTCAGGTCGTGCCTGTCGGATGCCAACGGGGAAGACGCATCATGGAGTCGAGGCAATCACCACACGTCGTTCGCAGCATGCTGTTCTGGGTCGCCGTCGCGCTGAGCGGCGCGGTCGACGCACAGGAAGTCATACGCAAGACCGATAGCGGCAACCAGCCCACGGACTCAGGACAGGACGACCAGCCGACCCAGTCCGCCGTTCAACTGGACACCGTCCAGGTCACCGGCACCCGCATCAAGGGCGGCACCACGCCCTCGCCGGTGATCACCCTCGACAGCACCCGCATCCGCGAGGAAGGCTTCACCGACCTGGGCGAGGTGATCCGCAGCCTGCCGCAGAACTTCGGTGGCGGGCAGAATCCGGGCGTCGCGGTCGGTGCGGCCGCCGGAGGACCGGCCAATCAGAACATCACAGGCGGTTCGAGCCTCAATCTGCGTGGCCTGGGCCCCGATGCCAGCCTGACCCTGCTCAATGGCCGCCGTCTGGCATACAGCGGATTCGCGCAGGCGGTGGATCTGAGCGCGATCCCGCTGGAAGCGGTCGACAGGCTGGAGATCGTGCCCGATGGTGCCTCGGCAGTGTACGGGTCCGACGCGGTGGGTGGCGTGGCCAATGTCATCCTCAAGCGGGACTTCGACGGCATCACCGTGGGTGGGCGCTATGGCGGAGCGACGGGGGGTGGCCTGGCAACGCGCGAGGCCACCGCGACCGCGGGCACCACGTGGGCCAGCGGCGGACTGATCGCGGCGTGGAAGCAGGCGTCTAACGATCCCATCCGCTCCGATCAGCGCGGCTATGCCCGCACCATGCTGCGCCCTTCCACGCTGTGGCCCGATGGCGAACTGCGCAGTGGCATCCTCAGCCTGCATCAAGACCTTGGTGAAACGGCCGAACTGCAGCTGGACGGATTGCGCAGCGCGAGGGAGACACGGACCTCCCAGTCGTACGGAAGCGTGTACTACCCGTACCGGGCCAAGACCCATACCACGCTGGTTGCGCCGAGCCTGAGGTGGCGCCTCGGCGACGACTGGAGCCTGCACCTTGGCGTCGCGCTTGGCAAAGACAAGACCGAGTTCGGCCAGCCGGCCGTCCTGGCGTCGACGGGGCACGCGCTGAGTAGTGGCACGGGGGCCTACAGCAATGCCAGCCACAGTTACGAGCTTGGGGTGGAAGGCGCGATCCTGGTGCTGCCCGCTGGCGACGCGCGGCTGGCGGCGGGCGTGGGATACCGCTCCAACGACTTTCTCTACCGAGGTTACGCCGATGGCGCGCAGGCCAGCCGCTTCGCTTATGCGGAAGTTGGCGTCCCGCTGGTCGATGCGGCCCAGGGCATCCGCGGAATCGAACGCCTTGAACTGAGTGGTGCGGTACGCAGCGAAGATGGCGACTACGGGCGGGTCAATACGCCCAAGCTGGGAATGATCTATGCGCCCAGTGGCTCGCTCACGTTCAAGGCGGCGTGGGGCAAGTCGTTCAAGGCGCCGACGCTGATGCAGCGCTTCTCTGGACAGACCGGCATCTACTATCCGGCCTCTACCTTCGGCGCCACCGGTCTTCCGGCCGACGCCACGGCGCTGTGGCTCTCCGGCGGCAACAGGAACCTGCGGCCGGAACGTGCGCGCACCCGCAGTGCGTCGCTGGCCTTCCATCCCGTGGCGCTGCCGGGGCTCGAGGTCGAGCTGACCTGGTTCGACATCGATTACACCCAGCGCATCCTGCAGCCCATCACCTCGTACGATGTGTTCAACAATCCGCTGTACGCGGACTTTGTGGTATCGGCACCGAGCGCCGCCGAGCAATCCGCGGCATTGGCCGGCGTGAGCGACTTCTACAATTATGTCGGTTCGCCTTACGACCCCGGCAAGGTGGCGGCGATCATCGACGGACGCTATGTCAATGCATCGCAGCAGCGGATCAAAGGGGTCGATCTCTCCGGCTCCTACCGGTTCGAGGCAGGCCGGGGGCACCTGGCGATACGCGGTTCCGCGAGCTGGCTCGACAGTACGCAGTCCATCGCGGCGGATCAGGCGCCCGTCGAGCTGGCGGGCACGCTGTTCCACCCGGCGCGCATCAGCGCCCGGTTGGGCCTGGTGTGGGACCAGGACGGCCTGACGGCGAGCCTTTTCGGAAACTACAAAGAGGGCGTCAAGGACACGACGCGCGACACCGAGGGCGCCTCCTTCACCACGATGGACGCCACCTTGCGTTACCAGACGGGCGCGGGGAGCCAGCCGTGGAGCGGGTTGGCGCTCGAGGTTTCCGGGCAGAACCTGCTCGACCGTGCGCCACCTTCGTACCTGGCGCCCTCGTCCAGCTATGCCCCGTACGACTCGACGAACTATTCGGCGGTCGGGCGGTTCCTGAGCGTGTCCGTGTCGAAGCACTGGTGAGGGCGATGCGACTGCTGATGCTGGTGGCCCTGCTGTTGCCTGGATGCGCCGGCGCTGCGACCAGGGTCGGGCCACGCGACCTGATTGAAGTCGCCGACTTCGGGCCCCCGGTGATCTCGCCGGACGGCCGGCAGGTGGCGTACCGGGTCGAGCAGGCCTCGGTGGAGCGCAACACGTATGACGCCTTCTGGTACGTGCAGTCGCTGGAGCCGGGCGCCCTCCCCAGGCGTATCGCGGATGGGGGCGTGGTGTTGCGCGACTCAGCGGGTACGCCTCTGCCTGCCACGGTGCTGTGGTCGAGCGACGGGCGATGGGTGTACTACCGCGCCTTGATCGACGGCAGACTCGATGTCTGGCGTGCTTCGACCGACGGCGCTGGGGCGCGGCCCATCACGCAGGACCCGGCGGATGTGAGGGCATTCACGCTCTCGCGGGATGGCCGGCGCTTGCGTTACAGCGTCGGCGCGACGCGCGAAGCGGTCACGGCCGCGGAGCAGGCGGAGTACGACCAAGGGGTCCGGATCGACGGCACGGTGCCTATCGGCCAGGGGCTGGTGCGCTCCGGTGCCGTCGAGGGGAGGCTGGCGACGCAGCGCTATGCCGGGCTCTGGTTCGATCGCGCCGCGCTGTTGGCCGATGTGCCGGACCGCTGGAAGGCGCTGGACCTGGCTACCGGAACGCTCGCCGAGGCCGAGCCGGAGCCAGTGGATGGCGTCCCGGACGAAGCGCGCATCGCGCGCCGTTTTCCCGATGCGTGGAAAACCGCCGCCTCGTTCGACGGTCGCCGGGTCGCCGTGCTGACCCGGTTCGGCGAGAAGGACGGTCTGCAGTCGCCCCCCAACGTCAGGCTGTCGGCGGCCACGCTCGATGACGAGGGCCCGCCCGTCGTATGCACGCATGCCCTCTGTACGGGCCAGGCGATCTCGGCGATCCAGTGGCGACCCGGGCGTGACGAGGTCCTGTTCACCGTGACCGATCGTCTGGCGGGCGGCGCGCAGTCGATCTTCCGATGGGAGGTGCGGACGGGCGCGGTGCATCCGGTGGCGACAGCGGCCGGACTGCTCAACGGCGGCCGGGAGATCGGCAGCAGGTGTGGCGCATCCGCCAGCATGCTGGTGTGTGTCCGTGCCAGCGCCAATCAGCCGCCGCGCCTGGAGGCCATCGACATCGATCTCGGAGCCGCGCACGTGCTGTACGACCCCAATGGGGCACTGGGCCATGCGCTCGCCATGTCGGCTCCTGCGGTCGTGATGCGTTGGCGAGACGCGCGCGGGCAGGTCTTCACGGGTCAGTTCTACGCCGCCAGGTCATCGCCTGGGCAGCCCGCGCCTCCGCTGTTCGTCAACTATTACCTCTGCTCGGGGTTCGTCCGGGGCGGGGTGGGCGATGAGTGGCCCTTCGCCAGTCTCGCGGCAAACGGGATCTCGGCACTGTGCATCAACGACACGCCGTATCGGCTGGATCCGCTGTCGCGCTACCAGGATGCGCGCTCGGCGGTGGAGAGCGCCGTCAGGCAGCTTGCCGGCGAGCATCGCATCGACCCGCACCGCGTCGGTATGGGCGGCCTGAGCTTTGGCAGCGAGGTGACGCTGTGGGTCGCCATGCAAACCGATCTGCTCTCGGCGGCGTCGGTCAGTTCGCCCTCGGTCTCTTCCACCTACTATCTGTTCGGATCGCTGAAAGGCGACCTGTTCGCAGCCGGGCTGAAGGAACTCTGGGGCTTGGGCGCTCCAGACCAGATGCCCGAGCGCTGGCGATTGCTGTCGCCCGAGTTCAATGTGGACCGCATCCAGGCGCCGGTCCTGTTCCAGATGCCGGAGCAGGAATACCTTCCGGCGTTGGACTATGCGGCCGAGTTGATACGGCGGGGAAGGGCGGATATGTATGTGTTCCCGAACGAGCCGCATCAGAAGTTCCAGCCCCGGCACAAGCTGGCGGTCTATGAGCGCAACGTGGACTGGTTCAGGTTCTGGCTGCAGGGCATCGAAGACCCGTCCCCGAGCAAGCAGGCCCAGTACAGCCACTGGCATGAGATGCGAAGGCAAGGCAAAGCCATGTCTGCCGAGGATTCCGCATCACCGCGTCAGCGATGATGACGCACCCAGTTCTCGATCATGCACAGATCGAAGAGGCGCATGAAAGTGTCGTCCCGCGCCACCGGGGGGTGCGTCAGATAGCGCTCGAGCGCCGCCCGATCCAGCAGGCCCTGGGCCTGAAGGCTGCCGTCCAGCAGGAAGCTGGCGATGGTCTGCCTGCTCCTGCGATACGCGCTGGCGGTGTAGTTCATGAAGGTGCCCTTGCTGCGTCGGTTGAGGATCGCTTCGGGCAGGGCCTCGGAGAACGCGTCCCGTGCGATGGCGCGGTTCCGTCCACCGTCAATCCACATCCAGCTCGGGACGCGCAGGCAGGCCTCCACCACGGGCTGGGCGAGCAGGGGCATCCGGACGCGACGCCCGCCGCCCCGCGGCGTTGCGTCGCCGAAAAGCTGTGTGCCGATCAGCCCCAGGACGCGCTCCCGGTCACCCACGAGCGCGCTCCGAGGCGCGCTGAACCAGGGATGGGGCGTCAGGGAAGGCAGTCGCCAGTTCGCGCTGAGAAACCGGGTGTCCGGTGCAGGAGGATCGTGAGGTTTCCGGTAGAGCTTGCGCAGGGTCAGCCATGCGGCCTTGGCCACGGTGCAGCCGTGCAGGCGGCTCAGGTTGGCGACCGCTTTGAACCCCTCCGCCAATCCGCCTGCCCGGAACGCGTCCGCAGCGGGCGAGGCCGTGGTCAGGTAGGCGAATACCGTGTCGCCGCCGCCGCCGGAGAACAGCGCGCTCACCTTGGCGTGTTCGGCCGCCTCGTCCATGATCCGGCCCACACTACGGCTCAGGGCCCACACGGCCGGGCGCAGTGACGACGCCGGCACCGGGAAGCCGATCCGTGCATCATCGAAGTCAAGCGTGCATGCGCGAAGCTCCACATCCAGCAACTCGGCGATCAGCGCGGCGTAGCGGCGCTCGTCCGCCCCGCGCAGCGGCGTAACCGCGGTACAGCACGACACCCGCGCGGCGGTCCTGGCCAGGCATGCGCCGACGATGGAGGAATCCAGCCCGCCGGAAAGCTCGAGCAAGAGGCTGCCATCCTCGCTGGCCAGGGTATCCACCACCTTGGTCACCGCCTCACGTATCGAACCAGCCGCTGTCGCAGGATCGCGCCGGTGCTGCGCTCCTCCCAGGAACTGCCAGGGTGTCCACATCGCTTGACTGTCCGCGTGGCTCCGCGCGGTCAGCGTCACGGCGCTGCCAGGAAGCAGCTCCTGGAGGCCGGCCAGCCCCGTACGTTCCAGCTTGAGGTGGGGGTAGGCCAAGCAGTGCTGGATGAACGTCCAGTCGATCACGCTGCGATAGAGCCCAACACCGGCGGCGATGCCGACGCTCGAGGTCAGGAAGCAGCAGGGCGCACGTGGCTGAAAGGCACAGCCCACGGCGCCGGAAGGGTCACGCAGTACCGACACGGCGCCGCTCCCGTCATCGGCCGGAAGCAGCACGACGTATTGGCCCCAGAAGCGCTCGAGCAGCTGCCGGAACATGGTGGCCTTTTCCGCCTGCCGCGCAAAGGCGGAGGTGAGCTCTGCCTCACGCCCATGGTTGTCGTAGAGCTTCCCTACGCATAGGCCGCCGCCGGGCACGCTCGCGACAGGCGTCGCGTCCGGCGCGAAGAGCGTCACCCGGCCAACCTGGCCGCGAGGCCGCATTCCCAGGCGGATGAGTTCATCGAGGACGCTTGCGCGTTCCGCATCCTCGGCGAAGAGCCCGATGTAGTCGTAGGGCATCAGATCACCCGGATCGGCACATGGGACTCCGCGTTGCCCAGCGTGTCGTTCAGGACGCAGCGGCCGCGCTGTACCCACGCGTGCGCGGAGAACGGATCGCACGCGACGCCGATCACCAACTGTGCGTCATGCCCATGCGCCTGCAGGAAGCGCATGAGGGCCAGGGAGTCGATCAGGCAGCGCATCTCGATCGGGACGTAGGGTCGGATGGCGTTGAAGCTGGCGGCCAGCAGGAGCACCTCGTCGCCCGGTGCCGTGCTGCCAGGAGTCTCGCCGTGTGTCCGGCTCCTGCCGAGCGCCATGGCGATCTCTCCCAACGTGCGTGTCCTGAGCCGGTGGCGCGCCATGAGCACGACGCGAAAGACATCGGTGACCATGCGAATGGAGCAATCCTTGCGCGCATGACCCGCCTCCACCGCGCTCCATTCCGGAGCTTCGAGAGGCACGAGCGGATTGGAAGAATCCGTTGACGGCCCTTGCTGCAGAATCTTGTGCGCGATAAGGCGCGCGACGGTCGGGTCATGGGGATTGTGCGTTTCGAGATAGCGGCGGAAGCCGCGCTCGAGCTCCTCGGAAAGCGAAAAATAGCGATCTCTTTCGATATCCAGGAAGACGAGCCGGCCATCCAGCTCGCAGAACGAGAGATCGGGATTCAACTGGATGCCCATGCGTCCCCCTCGGGAGAGAGGCGCGCCTTTCGGCGCGCCCCTGTCTTACTCCTCGGAAATCCCCGGGCCGGGGTGACCCCCTATCGGCTCATTGGCACCGACACTTCCCCTGGTCTCCACGCTCGCCACGCCCAGTTCGATGATGTCCGCGGGCGCGGTGTCGCGCACGTGCTCGTTGGTGTCCATCGCTGTCTCCTTCGGTTGTGTCATGGCGATTCCATGACACGGCCAGCCTGGGACGGCGATGGCGTGTTCTCAAATCATTTGTGTCGTGCACCTGAAGAATTCTTCGGGTGCGCTCAGTGCAGGCGGTCGCGGCGCTCCGCCAGCAGCGCGACGATCTGCGGCACCAGCTGCTTGCGGCGGGCGTGGTAGTCGTGCAGCGCCTGCTCCAGGCGCACGGTGTCGCGCGCGAGGTAGCGTCGCTGGAGTCGGTCCAGTTCCTCCTCGCCGTCCGTGATGAGTTCCAGCTTGGCGCGGCGGATCGGCGCCAGCCGGTCGTTGGTGCGGCGCACGGCCTGGTGCAGCGACCATTGCCCGCTCTCACGCGCGATGGCGTCGAACAGCTTCCACGTGCGCTTGGGCAGGTCGTCGTCGATCGCGGCCGGCGCGCCGTCGCGCGCCATCGTATCGCGCCTCTGCGAGCCGCAGGCCATGACCAGCAGCCGCTCCATCCAGTCGTACAGATCGCGCAGCCCCAGCTCGGTGGGCAGCGGCACCTGGAACCCGTTGCGGGCGTAGGTGGTGATCACGCCTTCGCCCGAAAGGCGATACAACGCGCAGCGCACGGGCGTCAGACTCATACGGAACTCGCCGGCCAGTTGTGCCGGATCGATGCGCTCGCCCGGGACATAGCGCCCGGACTGCAGGGCGCGCCTGACCTTGCCGTACAGCAGTGCCGTCTTGGAACGTGCTGGGTCCATCCCGCGTCTCTCCATTCCGGTGTTGCGCTACCTCCCTGCGGCCGATCCTACACGGATCACGCCACAAAACTGGAAGGATCATCGCGACTCGAGGCGCGCAAGGATCGGCTAGCGTCACCATGGGTATCGACGTTACCGCCAGCCACATTCGGTGTACGCGTCGGCGCCCGTCATCCCCGGCCGGCGGGGCTCAGGCGCGCCCTCCTGGGCGCGGCTTCATCAGCACGAAGGCCGCCAGTGCCGGCAGTCCCAGGGCCGCGCAGAACACGATCCATGCAAGACGCGTCGGGCCGGTGAGCGCCCTGCGACGCGCCCAGTAGGCCGACATGAGCGCCGAGGCCAGCATGAGGCCACCGGCCAGGACCACGATCGGCATCGGGATTGGGGCGGCGGACAAGGGCGAGGCGGGCGCCAGCAATCCTTGTGCCTGCCTCAGCACGGCATGCAGCGCCGGCGAGGGCCACCAGCTTCGATAGCGGTGCAGTGCCGGGTAGTCGAAGGACAGCGGCTTGACGTGGAGCAGGGTGGGGCGTCCATCGTCGAAGGTGCGCAACAGGACCCGGGTCGGTCGCGCCCCATCCTCGGTATGCGCCAGTTCCGAGTACACCAGGCAGGCCAGCACGCCGTCGTCCAGCGTGACCAGGTCGATGCTGCTCAGTCGCGCATTCGGCTCGGGCAACGCAACGCGCGTCGGTCCGCCCGCGGCAGGCGCATTGCCCGTGTTCGCACCTGCGCGGAAGACATACAGCGCCTGGTCGCTCATCAGCACCCACCGCCCGCCGACGCGGCCTGCACCGATGATGGGCTCGCCGGCGCGAATGCCGACCAGGGGCATGATGTTCCGGTCGGCGCTGTCGTAGCGGTACAGCGTGTCACCGGCGAGCAGTGCGGTGTCACCCTCCGGCAGGCCGGGCACCTGGCCGATCGGCAGGGCGACGCGCGGGAAGGCGGCGCCGGTTGCGCCGATCCCCAGCGTGCCCACCGCGCGGCCATCGAGCAGATGCTCGCCCTGCAGCCGCATCCGATCGTGGCTGAAGGTCCAGCGGATGTGGCGCTCGGAATCGTCGAACTGCGTCGGTGCCAGGTTGGCCAGCGCATTGCGCTGGGGCAGTTCGCGCAGGCGGACAGCCAGGGTCTGCGGCTTGTTGGCTTCGACGGCCGCCTCCAGCGGAGCCAGATCGGGCGGCGTCGCCTCGCGCAGCGCCTTGAGCATGCGTGCGCGCGGTTCCATGCGCTCCACCTCGGTATGACCGCCACGCGGCGGAACGGCGGTGTTGAGCGGATGCGAGCCCTGCGCGATCCACAGGAATTCCAGCCCGAACAGCAGCAGCAGGAAGACCAGATAGGCGCCCGCGCTCAAGGGCAACGCAAGCAACGCGCTGGCCAGCGGACCACGCGGCGTGGCCTCGACATCGGGCTTGAAGGCGCACAGCACCAGCGCCAGCAGCCAGGCCACCAGGACCAGTTCGACCGCCAGCATCGCGACGCCGGTCGCATCGGCGAGCGCGAGCCAGGCCAGCAGCGCGGCGGCCGCCAGCGCCGCGCGCGGCCCGCGCAGCGCCCAGAAGGCACCGGCGAGATAGCCCGCCATCGCCACCAGCCACGCCGAGCCGGGCAGCAGCCAATGGCGCAGATCGACCACGCGCGCGGTCGTGCCCTGCTGCCAGGCGGCGAGCAGCAGGGTCGGGAACAGCACCGCGGCCAGCAGGACCACGCCCGCGGCCGCGCACAGGGTGAGCGCGATCCGCGCCGGCGGCACCGGGCGATGCAGCAGCGTGACCCAGTGGCTGCCGCGCCGGTAGCCGCCCATCTGGTAGAGACCCAGCAGCACGCCCGCCAGGGCATAGACGCTGCCCATCGCGCGATAGACGGGCAGGGTCTGCTGCGCCAGATCGGCCAGACGCGTGCCGAACCCGAGCGCGCACAGGTGCACGGCCGCGGCGATGAGGGCCCAGGCGCGGAAGCGCACGCACTCGACCTTGAACAGGCTCCACATGGTGTTTCTCCAGGACGGGCGTCAGTGCGCCGGCGGCGCCGCGTGGCGCATCGAGAGGAAGGCGTTGACCGCGCGGTCCAGGCTGACCGGCATGGCGTTGATCGAGCGCGCGCCCGCGGCGCGCAGGAATTCGGCGAAGGTCTCGTCCTGGTCGAGCACCAGGTAGTGCTGCAGGCCGTCGAGCGTGCGCGCTTCCATCAGGCCGGGAATCGTCCCGTGCGCTGGACCCTTGAACGGGATGTCCGCGATCCAGTAGGTCACGCGCTCGCAGAACGCCTCCGGTGCCGACATGTGCCTGAGCCTGCCGTCCTCGAGCAGGATCAGGTTGTCGGCGATGCGCTCGATCTCTTCCATCTGGTGCGAGCAGTAGAGGACCGTGCCGTCCTGCATGGCGTTGGTGTGCAGCAGCGATTCCAGGAACGCGCGCTTGGCGACCACGTCCAGGCCCAGGGTGGGTTCGTCGAGGATCAGCAGCGCCGGCCGCTGCGCCAGGGCCATGGCCAGGTTGAACCCGGCGCGTTCACCGCGCGAGAGCTGGGCGATCTTCTGCGTGGGAAGCAGCCGGTAGTGGCCGATGACCTCATCGAACACCGGCTGGCTCCACTGCGGATACTGGCGGCGCTGCATGGCGGTGATCTCGCTGACCCGCATCCAGCCCGGCAGCGTGTGTTCCTCGTTGACGAAGCCGATGCGCGCGCGATCGCCGGGCGTCAGCTGCTGGCTGTCGCGGCCGAGGATGCGCGCGTGCCCGCTGCTGGGCGAGAGGAAGCCAAGCAGGATGCGGAACAGCGTCGACTTGCCCGCCCCGTTGGCGCCGACCATGGCATGGATCTGTCCACGGCGGATGCGCAGGTCCAGCCCGTCCAGCGCGAACTTGTCTCCGTAGCGCTTGCTCAGCTGCGTCGTCTCGATCGCCAGGTCCTGCGTGCCGTCCAGGGCGCTCGGGGAGTCGGGCGTGCCCATCAGGCGCTCTTGCGCGGGAGCGCGCGCTCGAACGCATCGGCGATGCGGTCCTGCACCTTGCCGGAGGGCAGCCCGAGCGGGACCACCTCGTTGACGAACTTGGCGACCGCCTCGTCCAGCCGGCGTTCGCGCTCGGCATCGGAGAGCCGTTGCCGCGGCGGTGCGACGTAGAAGCCCATGCCTTGCCGCGCATCGAGCCAGCCTTCGGCCACCAGCTCGGCGTAGGCCTTGGCGACCGTGTTGGGATTGACCGTCAACTGCTGCGCCAGCCCGCGCACGCTGGGCAGCTGTTGGCCATGGGCCAGTTCACCGGTCGCGATCCGCATCCGGACCGCATCGGTGATCTGGCGGACGATGGGACGCGGATCGCCGGTGGCGATCTGGATCATCAGCGCTGCGGTCCGGGCCATGGCACGGCTCCTGTTGATGTGTACTAATACAAATAGTACAGTTGGCACTGACGGCTGTCCAGCCAGCCGCCGATCGCAGCGACGCCCGCCCAGGCAGGCGTCTTTTTTTTAATCCATCTGTACTACTTGTAATAGTACAGAAAGACAAAGGAAATCATTCGATGAAGGCTTTACGCAAGCTTGGCCAGCGCATGCCGCGCCTGGCCGTGGTCGCGCTGTCGTGCGCGGTCCTGCCCGTGTTCGCGGGCGCGCCCGACGCACCGTCCGCCCGGTCGGCCGAAGTCGCGCGCTATTTCGAGAACTGCCACGCCGTCCGGGTCTGCAACGGCAGCTTCCTGGTGACCCAGCACGGCAAGCTCGTCTACCAGGACGCGCTGGGAGACGCCGACGCCAGCGCGCAGGCCAAGCTGACGGTGGACCACGCATTCGACATCGGCTCGGTCAGCAAGCAATTCGCGGCCGCGGCCGTGCTGCGCCTGGTCGAGCGCGGACAGCTGGCCCTGGACGACCCGGCCGCCAAGTACCTGCCGCAGCTGCCGTACGCCGACGTCACCCTGCGCCAGCTGCTGACGCATACCTCGGGCGTGCCGGACGTCTTCCCGCTGTACACCCAGCTGCTCAAGCGCGGCGAGGTCACCACCGCGATGCGCGGCGATGAGGCGGTGTCGCTGCTGGTCGAGCACAAGGCGCCGCTGTCGTTCGCGCCCGGCTCGGCGTTCGAGTACAGCAATACGGGCTACATCCTGCTCGCCCAGATCGTCGGCCGCGTCTCGGGCATGGACTACGCCGACTATCTGCAGCGGGAGTTCTTCACTCCGCTGGGCATGACGCACACGCGCGTGCGCCTGCCGGACAACGATGCGCTGATCCAGCCGCGCGCGTGGGGCTTCATCGTCCGCCCGGATGGCAGTCGCAAGCCGTTCGACCAGATCCCGAACTTCTATCCCGTCGGTCCCGGCGGCATCTACTCCACCACGCACGACCTGCAGCTGTGGGCCGACGCGCTGCAGCAGGGGCGGGCGATGTCCAAGGCCAACTGGGCGCTGGCCACGACGCGGGCCACGCTGTCCGACGGCAGCGAGGTGCCGTACGGCTTCGGCTTCAAGCTGGTGGACTCCGCGCTCGGCCGGCCCATGGTCACCCACGGCGGCGACTGGCGCGGCTTCAAGTCGGATCTGACGCTGCTGCCCGAGCAGGGCATCCAGATCGTGATGCTGACCAACAACGCCCAGGACGACAGCGTCGAGGCGGCGCGTGACGCGGTGGAAGCCATCCTGGCCGGCAAGCCGCGCCCGGTGCTGCGGACCTCCGTCCACTGGGAGCTGTACAAGCAGGCCGACGGCCTGGATGCAGCGCAGCTCAAGCGCTGGCTCGACCAGCAGTGGGCCGAGAAGCCGCAGCGCTACGACTTCCCGGGCCAGCCGCTGGAACAGGTCGCCGGCGACCTGCTGAAGCGCAAGGCGGCGGACAAGGCGGTGGCCGTGCTGGAGTTCAATGCACGGATCCATCCCACTTCGCTGGACGCGCTGGACAGCCTGGCCGACGTCTATCGCGAAACGGGCAATCGCCAAGCGGCGATCGCGCAGGTGCAGAAGATGATCGCGCTGAAGCCCGAGTCCAGGCGCCTGCGCCAGCGGCTCGCGCAGCTGCAGGGACAGTGAGGGACCGGCACTCCCGCCCTTCTCCTACCGCCGCCCGATGCAGCCCCACCGTCATTCCCGCGAACGCGGGAATCCATGGACTTTCGCAAGGAAGCACGAAGGCGCTGGGTTCCCGCGTTCGCGGGAACGACGGCTTGTAACGGGGCCTGGGCTGGGCCGGGAGCGGGTGATCCCCGGCCTCGGCTCGGAGCTTGCACCCATGGGCACCTGATCCCTTCGCTTACTCCTTCAGCGGCACCGGCTCATGCGGGGCGAGCAGCTGGATCTCGGCCAGCTCGGTGCGGCCCGGCGCCTCCAGACGCAAGCGATAAGCATCGAAGGTCCCCGGCTTGGCAATGCGGAACGGCCGGGTCTGCAGCGTCCAGGGGAAGGCCTCGTCGCTGCGCGTGTCGATGGCCTGCCAGCCGCCGTTGCCGCGCCGCGCCTCCAGCGTCCAGCGGGCGTGCTCGATGGCGCGCGCACCGCTGGTGAGCGTGTAGAACGTCGGCTGCACGGGACTGGCCAGGGCGATGTCGATCTGCGCCTGGCCACCGGGCAGCGCCGTCACCGTCTCGCCATCGTCGTCGACGAGCGCCGGCGCCGCCTGGCCGGCTACGGTCACCTGCGCGTCGCGGCCGATCACGTCGGCCAGCGTGGTCGGCGCGTGGCCCGCGGGCGTCAGCGAGGGCGGCGCATCCTGCGGCGCGCTGCCCCACTTGGACGGCGTCGGCCCCATCACGAAGTCCAGCGTCGCGCCCTGCGCCAGCAGCGCATGCGGGATCCAGGTCCGTGTCCACGGCTTGCCGTTGACCTTGAGCGACTGCACGTAGACGTTCTCGGGTGCGTTGTTCGCCGCGCGCACGATCAGCTGCCGCCCGCCAGGCAGCGCGAGCGTGGACTGCTTGAACAGCGGCGAGCCGATCACATAGTCCGGCGAGCCCATGCGCAGCGGGTACAGGCCCATCGAGGCCAGCACATACCACGCCGACATCTCGCCGTTGTCCTCATCGCCCGGATAGCCCTGGCCGATCTCGCTGCCCAGGTACAGCCGCGACAGCACCTCGCGGGTGAGCGCCTGCGTCTTCCACGGCTGGCCGGCATAGAGGTACATCCAGGCGATGTGGTGCGCGGTCTGGTTGCTGTGCGCGTACATGCCCATGCGCACGTCGCGCGCTTCGGTCATCTCGTGGATCACGCCGCGGTAGGAGCCGCTGAACTTCGGGTCGGCCGTCTCCTGCGTCGCGAAATACTGGTCGAGCTTGCGCGCCAGCGCGTCGCGCCCGCCGTACAGCGCGGCCAGGCCGTTGCCGTCGTGCGCGGCGGTGAAGGCGAAGGTCCAGCCGGAGGACTCGGTGTAGTCGTTGCCCCACACGCGCGGATCGTAGTCCTTCGCGTCCACGCGCCAGTGGCCGTCGGGCTTGCGGCCCTGGAAGAAGCCCACGTCGCGATCGAACAGGTTGGCGTACTCGGCCGCGCGATAGCGGAAGTACTCGGCTTCCTCGTCGTAGCGCTGCTTGTCCCTGGCCGAAGCCGCGGTCCTGGACAGGCCCTGGGCCATGGTGGCGATGCCGAAGTCGTTGAGCGTGCCTTCCAGCGTCCAGGACATGCCCTCGTGCGTCTCGGTGTCGGCATAGCCGCGGAACAGCGAGTGCGCCATGCCCTTGCGGCCGACATGCCGGTCCGGCGAAACCACCGTGGCGTTCTTCAGCGCCGCCTCGTAGGCCAGCCTGGCGTCGAAGCCCGCGATGCCCTTGGCATACGCGTCGGCGAAGGCCACGTCCGAACTGGTGCCCACCATCAGGTCGGCATAGCCCGGCGAGGACCAGCGCGCCACCCAGCCACCGGCGCGGTACTGCTCCAGGAAGCCATCGATCAACGCGCCGGCATGCGGCGCATCCAGCAGGCCATAGGCCGGCCACGCCGTGCGGAAGGTGTCCCACAGCCCGTTGTTGACGTAGACCTTGCCATCGCGGATCGGCGCGAAGCTGCGCACCGAGCTGCCTTCGGTGGCCTTGTCCGACCAGCTGTTCTGGCTGGCGTAGCGCCACTGCGGCTGCGCCTGGCTGCCGACGTTCTCGAAGGCGGAGTTGGGATACAGGTGCAGGCGGTACAGGTTGGAATACAGCGTGGTGCGCTGATCCTCGCTGGCCCCGTCCACCTGCAGCTTGCCCAGCAGCGTATCCCACTGCTGCTGCGCGCGCGCGGCCACGCTGGCCACGGTGTCGTCCTCGCGCACTTCCAGCGCCAGGTTGTGCCGGGCCTGGTCGAGCGAGATCAGCGAGGTCGCGATGCGCATGCTCACCTTGCGCGTGCCCTGGGCGAACTTGATGTAGCCGGTGGGCCGGCCGGTCTCGATGCTGCCACTGCGCTGCCACGGCGCGTCGAAACTCGCATACACGAACATGCGCGTGGCGCCGGTGGACAGGCCGCTGCGCACATCGGTATAGCCCGACAGCGTCTGGGTCTTGGCGTCCAGCGTCAGCCCGGCGCGCGCATCGACGTTGTCGAACAGCAGGTTGGCATCGCCACCTTCGGGAAAGTCGAACTCGAACACCGCCGCATGGTCGGTCGGCGCCAGCGCGGCGACGATGCCGTTGTCGAAGCGCACCCGATACTGCTGCGGGCGCGCCAGCTCGTTGTCGTGCGAGAAGGCCAGCGCCCGCTTGGCACGATCGGCCTCCGGCACGCCGCGCTCCAGCGACGGCATGACCTGGAAGGTCTGGCGGTCGCCCATCCACGGACTGGGTTCGTGGCTCAGCGCCAGGGCCTGCAGGCGCGGCCGGTTGGCCGCGTCGTTCTTCTCGTTCCAGTGATAGAGCCAGGACAGCGAGCCCGCATCGGTCACCGGCGTCCAGAAGTTGAAGCCGTGCGGCACCGCCGTGGCCGGGAAGTTGTTGCCACGCGAGAAGGTGCTGTTGGCCTGCGTGCCGCGCGTGGTCAGCACCCAGTCTGTGGGCGCGCTGCGCTTGGGTTGCGTCACCTCACCCAGCGCGACATCGTCGATCCAGCCGCGCGCGGTCTTGCCGGCGCCGGGCTGCAGCTCCAGTTCGATCGCCACCACGCGCTTGCCGCGCAGCGCCGGCACATCGCCCAGCCGCACCGCCTTGCGCGCCCACTGCTGCGGATACAGCGACTTCGACTCGCCCTGCGCCCTGGCGCCCAGCGCGAAGCCGTGCTGATCGCGCGCCGGCGTGGCGGACACGCGCGTGCCGTCGTCCAGCACCGCATCCAGCGAGACATGGGTGGAGGCCACGGTGTCGCCGTCGACGATCTCCGGCAGCACCAGCCACGACAGCGTGGTGTCGGCTTCGATGACCGTATCGACCTTGAACAGCTGCGCGCGGCCATCGCCGCCGGCATAGCCCAGTGCCCTGACGCCGCTGTAACCGGCGTCGGCCTTGGCCGTGTAGGGCGCCTTCGGCCCGTTGCCGATCCGCAACTGCACGCCGCTGTCTTTCGCCGCTCCCGGCGCGGGCTGGCCGTCCTCGAACGAGGTGGAGAACGCGGTCTGCGCCGACGCGCCGACCGGGAGCCACAGCGCCGCTGCGACGGCCAGCGTCAGCAGACCCTGGCGTCTGGCGTAAGCAGGCGCAGTGCGAAGCGCGAACGATGGAGACGAGGCAGATGGGCGCATGGCGATTTAGATCGATTGAAATCGACCCGATCCTGCGTCAAACCCGCCCCGCCTGCAATCCGCACTGCAGCGAAACGCTTTGCTCCCCTTTCGCCAAAGGCGAAAGGGGGGCTTGAAATTGCGGCGAGCGATTGAGGGGGAGGGGTTGGCTGTTGCTGTTGCTGTCGCGCTGGCTCCTGCTTTACATCGACAACGCCCGAGCGCAACAGCACCAGCACCCCTCCCAACCTCCCCCCTTGCGCTACGCAAAGGAGAGGGACGTGACTTCGGACGTAGCGGGACGAGCTTCAGGCGTCTCCTTTCCCCTCACCTCGCTACGCACCGCACGCAGGCCTGCTCCTGCCTCCTACCTCATCACTCGCACCAACTCATCCCCCTTTACCACGCACCCACTCACTCCTCGTCATCCTCACTATCCGCATGCTTCCAGTACCCAGTGGCCTTGATCCAAGCCCTGGGCACGTTGCGGTGGCCTTCGAGGAACTTGCGCATCATCCGCGCGCGGCGCGATTCGCAGGCGATCCACCAGAACGCGTCGCCGTCGGGCGACACATCGTCCAGCACCTGTTCCAGCAGTTCGCTGCGCTGCGCGGGCACGCCGTTGCGCGGCAGCCAGTGCACGGTGGCCTCGGCCTGCGTCGGCAGATCCTGGCGGTCGGCCTCCTCGGGGATCTCGATCAGCACCGTGGCCCTGCGCCCGGCCGGCATCTCGCCCAGCCAGCGGCCGATGGCCGGCAGCGCCGTCTCGTCGCCCACCAGCACGTAGTGGTCGAAGTCGTCGGCCACCAGGAACGAGCCGCGCGGTCCGCCCATGGCCAGTGCGTCGCCCACCTTGGCCTGCGCGGCCCAGGTGCTGGCCGGGCCGTCGCCGTGCAGCACGAAGTCGATCGCCAGCGTGCCGGCCTGGGCGTCGTACAGACGCGGGGTGTAGTCGCGCATCGGCGAGGGCGTCTGGCCCGGCGGGAACGCCGGACCGTTGGGTCCCGGCGTGGGCGTGACGAACGCGCCCTCCGGGTTGGGGAAGAACAGCTTGACGTGGTCCTCCGGCGAGGCGCTCACGAAGCCTTCGAGCTGCGGCCCGCCGACCACGATGCGGCGCATGTGCGGGGTCAGGTCGAGCGCCTCCACCACCTCGAGGCGGCGGAACACGACCGGGTGTTGAATCCTGCGGCTTTCATGCAAGGACATGTTCGATCACTCCATAAAGAGAAGAAGCGGCCCGGCGCGGTCAGTGCAACGGCACCAGGCGATAGCCCAGCTCGGCGGCGAGCGAGCGCAACCAGGCGCTCGTGGCCGCCGCATCGCGGGGCGCGGAAGGCGCGGGCTGGCACAGGCGCCACAAGGTGCGGCCGTGCGGGCTGGCGATGGCAATCGCCAGCTGCCGGTCCTCCAGGACGCGCAGCAGGCGATAGACGGTGCCCAGGCTCACGCGGCGGCCCTGGCCGCGCAGCTGCTGGTGCAGGGACATGGCGTCGCAGGCCACCGGCTGCCGCGCGAGCAGTTCCAGCAGGGCCCGGCGCGGTACGGTCAGGCGCAGGCCCGCGGACTGCAGCGCCGCGAGGTGCGCCTCAGTCGCCACGCGACACCTGCGCGATCTGCGCGGCGGCCTGCTGCAGGATCCGCGCGATCGCCTCGCCCGATTCCGGCGTCCAGTGGCCATGGTGGGCCAGCAGGGCGCGCTTGACCGCGCTCATGCCGCCGCGCACCGGCGCGGGCAGGCCGGCCTTCACCAGCATGCGCGCGCTGTGCCTGGTGCGCAGGCGCGCGTCGTCCAGTGCCTGCGCGTGGGCATGCACAAAGGCGCGGCCGGCCTCGGTCAGCGCATGCAGGCGGCGCGCGCCGTCCTCGCTGCTTGTCACCAGGCCGTCGTCCTGCAGCTGGGCCAGCGCCGGGTAGACCGCGCCGGCGGACGGCGCGTACTGCCCCAGGAACATCTCGCCGATCAGCTGGATCAGCTCGTAGCCATGGCGCGGCTGCGCCTCCAGCAGTCCCAGCAGCAGCAGGCGCAGATCGCCGTGCGCCAGCCGGCGCGGGCTGCGCTGACCTTCGCCGCGCTCGCCGCGACGGCCCAGGCGCTCGCGGCCCCCGCGCTGTGCAGGGCGCGACCCGCCGTCCCCGGCCGGAGCGTCCGCTTCAGGCCGGCCGGTGTCCTGGTCGTCGTGGCCGCGCCGGGCACGCCCCTCGTGCGAGGCGTGGCGGTCCTGGCCGTGCGCATCGTGGCCGCGGCCGTGATGGCGTGAACGTGGATGCATGGCAACTCCTCGTGGGCGGGCGCCGCAGCGGAGGCCTGCGCGGCGCGGTTGCCCGCGCCTGCGGCGGCACCCTGGCCATGTGGATGGCCTTCGGCGGCCGGGAAAAGATATATCGAAGTTCGGTAAAAAGATATATCGAATTGTGTCGAAGCGACAATCGCTGACACTTCCTCGTCATACGAAATCCTCACAACTGCAAGCCTTCGGACATCGCGCGGACGAAATATCGTCAGAAATCGCCCCAAAGCCCGATCTACCTCCAAGGTCGAACCGACGCGGCCCCACGCCCTGGCTTACAATCGCCGGCCCAGACGACACCGATGCCGCAAACACGTCGCGGCGCACAGGCGAGGAGATGGCAATGAACTGGTTGAACGAGATGCTGCAGAGCGATCCGGATCCGGCCGAGACCCAGGAGTGGATCCAGTCGCTCAAGGCGGTCATCGACGCCGAAGGCCCGCTGCGCGCCCACCAGCTGCTGGAGGACCTGGTCGAACTGACCCGCCGCTCCGGCGCCTACCTGCCGTTCTCGCCCACCACCGAGTACGTCAACACCATCGCCCCCAACCTGGAGGCCAAGAGCCCCGGCGACAGCGCGCTGGAGTGGAAGATCCGCTCGATCATCCGCTGGAACGCCATGGCCATGGTCGTGCGCGCCAACCGCAAGCCGGGCGACCTGGGCGGCCACATCGCCTCCTTCGCCTCGGCCGCCACGCTCTATGACGTGGGCTTCAACCACTTCTGGCGCGCCCCGTCGGAGAACCACCCCGGCGACCTGCTCTACATCCAGGGCCACAGCGCCCCGGGCATCTACGCCCGCGCCTTCCTGGAAGGCCGCATCACCGAGACCCAGCTGGACAACTTCCGCATGGAGTGCGAAGGCAAGGGCATCTCGTCCTATCCGCACCCCTGGCTGATGCCCGATTTCTGGCAGACCCCGACCGTGTCGATGGGCCTGGGGCCGCTGAGCGCCATCTACCAGGCGCAGTTCATGAAGTACCTCGAGCACCGCGGCCTGATCGAGAAGTCCGACCGCAAGGTGTGGTGCTTCATCGGCGACGGCGAGAGCGACGAGCCGGAGACCCTGGGCGCCATCGCCCTGGCCGGCCGCGAGGGCCTGGACAACCTGATCTTCGTGGTCAACTGCAACCTGCAGCGTCTGGACGGCCCGGTGCGCGGCAACGGCAAGATCATCCAGGAGCTGGAAGGCGTGTTCCGCGGCGGCGGCTGGAACGTGATCAAGCTGCTGTGGGGCTCGTACTGGGATCCGCTTCTGGCCCGCGACACCGACGGCGTGCTGCGCAAGCTGATGATGGAAACCGTCGACGGCGAGTACCAGAACTGCAAGGCCTTCGGCGGCGCCTACACGCGCGCCAACTTCTTCGGCAAGTATCCGGAGACCGCCGCCATGGTCGCCAACCTGTCCGATGACGACATCTGGCGCCTCAACCGCGGTGGCCACGACCCGCACAAGGTCTACGCGGCCTACCACGCGGCGGTGAACACCAAGGGCATGCCCACCGTGATCCTGGCCAAGACGGTCAAGGGCTACGGCATGGGCAGCGCGGGCGAATCGCTCAACCCGACCCACCAGACCAAGAAGCTCGACGACGACGCGGTGCGCACCTTCCGCGACCGCTTCAACATCCCCTTAAGCGACAAGCAGCTGGCCGAGGCCGAGCAGGTGCCCTTCTACAACCCGGGCCCGGACTCGCCGGAAGTGCGCTACATGAAGGAGCGCCGCGCCGCGCTGGGCGGCTATCTGCCCGCGCGCCGCCGCAAGGCCGACAAGTCCTTCACCGTGCCGCCGCTGCAGACCTACGAGCGCCTGCTCAAGGACAGCGGCGAGCGCAAGTACTCCACCACCATGGCCTTCGTGCAGACGCTCAACATCGCCCTGCGCGACAAGGAGCTGGGCCCGCGCATCGTGCCGATCGTGGCCGACGAGGCGCGCACCTTCGGCATGGAGGGCATGTTCCGCCAGATCGGCATCTACGCCCCGTTCGGCCAGAAGTACAAGCCGGTCGATGCCGACCAGCTGATGTACTACCGCGAGGACCAGTCCGGCCAGGTGCTGCAGCAGGGCATCAGCGAGCCGGGCGCCATCTCGTCCTGGCTGGCCGCCGGCACCAGCTACTCGGTGTCCAACGTGCCGATGCTGCCGTTCTACATCTACTACTCGATGTTCGGCTTCCAGCGCGTGGGCGACATCGCCTGGCAGGCCGCCGACATGCGCACCCGCGGCTTCCTGCTGGGCGGCACCGCCGGGCGCACCACGCTCAACGGCGAAGGCCTGCAGCACGAGGACGGCTTCAGCCTGGTCATCGCCGGCTCCATCCCCAACGTGCGCAGCTATGACGCCACCTTCGGCTACGAAGTCACCGTCATCCTCCAGCACGGCATGAAGTCGATGATGGAAGAGCAGAAGGACGAGTACTACTACCTGACGCTGATGAACGAGAACTACACCCATCCGGAAATGCCGGCGGGTGCGGAGGAAGGCATCATCAAGGGCATGTACCTGCTCACCGACGCCGGCAAGCCCAAGAAGGGCGAGCTGCGCGTGCAGCTGCTGGGCAGCGGCACCATCCTGCGCGAGGCCATCGCCGCGGCCGAGCTGCTGGACAAGGACTTCGGCGTGACCGCCGACATCTGGTCCTGCCCCAGCTTCAACGAACTGCGCCGCGACGGCTTCGCCGCCGAGCGCTGGAACCGCCTGCATCCGGAAGGCGAACAGCGCAAGCCCTACGTCACCCAGTGCCTGGAAGGCCGCCAGGGCCCGGTCATCGCCGCCACCGACTACGTGCGCGCCTACAGCGACCAGATCCGCGCCTTCCTGCCCACCACCAACTACACCGTGCTGGGCACCGACGGCTTCGGCCGCAGCGACACCCGCGCCAACCTGCGCCGCTTCTTCGAGGTGGACCGCTACTACATCGCCCACGCCGCCATCGCGGCGCTGGCCAAGGACGGCAAGATGACCGGCAAGGACGTGGCCCGCGCGATCAAGCAGTACAAGATCGACGTGGAGAAGGTGAATCCGGACGGGGCGTGATCAGACTGCCGACGCTGGACGGCAATCTCAATCTGTGGGACTGTGAGGGCACAGGATGCCCTCATGCCCTCCAAGGAATGCCAGGATGAACGAGTCCGTCCGTAAGCTCTCTGACCGCCTTCGAGAGATCGAAAAGCGCACCATCGAAGATATCCGTAGTCGCCAGACAAGTCAGAGTTTCGGAGGCGCGTTGAGAGTTGACCCAGACAAAGTGTTTATCAACGAGCACGACGGTCGTCGGGCTATCGAATCACTGCGCAAACTCGTCCGCTAACTGATCTACAGGACATCACATGGGAGCAGGAAGCTCTGCCATCGTACTGATGGCGCTACTGATCAGCGGTTACTTGTTTAATCTGAATTTCCACCCTGTTCGCTACTACAGCAATAGGGCAGAAGGTCAGAAGCTATTCTTCATGGCTGCTGGCTCAGGGCTGCTCCTCGGCGCCATGGTTTTTGGTGTGCTTGGACTATTGAGGCCATATCTCGCTAGCGACAACTTAGTTCTCAAGGCAGCGGCGGCTCTCAATGGTGCCATTCCGATTCCTCACGCGGGCCGCCTGCTTGCCACGATCATCACCTCTATCGTTTCCGCAAGATTGCTCAATCTGGCTTCTGTCTGGTTGGTTGGTGGGCGCGGCGCTCTTGCACATTCGCCTGACGGCATCAAGGCAAGGAGTCGGGCGCAGCGTGTCTACGATCGGCTCACAGAGCGCGACGGAGGAGCTATGGCCCAGCTGCTGCGACGCGCTGTGGACGAGCAGAAACTCGTGATGTTGACGCTAAAATCTCGCAAGATCTATTGCGGTCGGATCTTTGAGATTCCGTTCGATTTGGGCGAAGATAGAGCATGCATTGAGATTTTGCCGTCATTTTCAACTTGGCGCGACAAAGATAATCTAAGAATGGGGGTTGCTCGAACGGAATATCCTGTCATTGATTTGTGGGCTGCCAAGCAGCGCCTTTATTCGGTAGAAGAGCAGCTTAGACTGGTCGGCGTGCATCTTTCTGACCCGAAGTTCGAGGTTTTGAGATCAACCGAGCGTGGTAGGAAATTCATTCGAAGAGTCAAACGCGGCTTTGAGCGAGAGCGCGATGAGCTTACTAGTCTAATTCGCGAAGCATCGGGCGGGCGAGAGATCAACATCAATGACTGGATCAAAGTCATTCTGGTAAAAGAGATTGAATCACTTTCGTTCTACGATTCGGGTGCTTACAAAGACTGGTTTGCGGACAAGAAAGAGGCTGAGAAAGCAGAGTCGGTCAACGGCGATATTTGATGCAGACGTGACGTACCATCGATGACCGTGGGTCGGAAACAGGCGGAGACAGGGGGAGAGTACAGTTTTCGCCTTTGGTGCCTTCGATCCCTGTGGACTCCCCGTCCAAGCGATTAGGCCGGCGCTACGTATAATCTGTTGCTAGGTGGAACCCTGCAATCAATCATGGTTCCTAACCGGGCAGCAAAGTTTTGACAGCTTCAGCGCCGCCTGAGGTTGGATCAATTTAACACATCATCAAAGGAGCTGAAGATGAAGGGAAATGATCTGATCAATGAGTTTGAAAAGCGGCTGAAGAAAAGATATGGGGCCGGCCAAGTTACTGAGCGGGTGATTGCTGATGCTTTAGGGGTTACAGTGGCTGGCTTGGCTAAATACAGAACAGGCATACTAACGCCTAGGCAAATGGCGAATCTATCGATCAGTTTTGCTAGGGCGCAGCGGGAGTCCGTGGTCAAATCTACGGTTATTCCTGTTGCAGAGTTCTTTCCCATCGAACAGTATGTGACCGCAGGTGGAAAAAGGCAGCTATTTTCCACTGGTGATAAATCTGGCGAAGTTCATCCTTACTTGTCCGGACTTCGCCAAAAGTTGGAGTCAACTCACGGCATCTATGTGTTTCACGACAGTCGGGGTCGTTCGATTTATGCTGGGAAGGCGCACAAGCTCTCTCTATGGACTGAGATGAACAATGCGTTTAACCGGAATAGGAAGGAAGTTCAGAGTATTAAGCGTGTTTCGCATCCTACCAATCGAGTGAAATATCGCGGACACGAGGAAAAGACCCGCCAAATCGTCCGGCAGCAAGTCCCGCTATATGGTATTGCAGCATATTTCAGTGCCTTCGAGGTTCCAGGCATCCTGATCGGGAAGTTCGAAGCGCTGATCGTTAGAGCTTTTGCTAATGATCTTTTGAACGTTCGAATGGAAAAGATCTAGCTGAAACAGGGGTCAGAGTGGTTTCCGCTTCTGACGCAGTGGCCTTCGGCGGCTTCCCCTGCGCGCAGCAGGTCCTGTCCTGCACGCCGTCCGAGCTGTCGTTCGATGGCCGCGCGAAACCGCGTGTTCCCCAGCGCGTGCTGGCGCTGCAGGTTGAGACGGATCGTGGCGCTCTTGCCGGGGTCGGTGGCGTCCATCACGAGCAGCGGTAGGTCGTCGCGCGCACTTCGACGGGGCGATCGCGCTGTAGCGCGGTGGGATGAGTGCGTCGGCTTTCCCGTCCTTTGTACGCGTGACTGGACCAGGGGTAGTCCGCGGGATCGGCGACCGTGCCAGCACGGACGGGTTTGAGTTCGATGTAGCGGTAGCAGCGCAGCAGGTAAGTCATCCTGTTGTAGCGTCCTTCCCATAGGGTGCCGGCGCGCCGGTAGTGGTCGTCGCTGTAGCGCACATGGCGCTGCCTAGGGGCTGCATAAGTGTGGTGAATGCATCGTACTGGGGCACGTCAGGGTCCAGACGTGCTGTCGAGGCATGGGCGATCCTTCGCATCCGGAGTGCGCCTAGCATTGGTCCGTGCGTCGTCCATGACATCGGGTGATGGCGGGCGCGGTGTAGGAAAGGTGCGCTCTGACCCCGGTTTTGTCTTTCACTCATGCATCAACGCGCCACCAGTGCCCGACGCTGCTGCCGGTACAGCGCCCACAGCTGCAGGGGGACACCGATGATGAGGGTCAGGAACAGCACACCGATCACGCCAAGCAGCAACGGCGCCTTGGGGTCCTGCGCCAGCGGGTGGCTGACGGGGAGGCGTCGCAGGGTTTCCGACACGGTGGGCACCATGAGCAGGAACACGCTCAGGCTGAGTGCGATGGTCTGCACGTAGGTCCAGAATCGCGCGGCGGGTCGGGCGAGGGCGATGCCGTAGCCCACCAGCAAGGTCGCCAGGGTCACGGTCGCGGCGAGCTTGCTGACCGGCTGGTGCGCGATCGGGTACACCGTCAGCACGCCCAGCAGCATGAACCAGAAATAGGCGCGGCCCGCCTTGCTGGTCGGCGTGATGCGGCCATGCTTCACGAGCATGTAAGCGGCCAGGGGGATGGCCGGCAGGCTGCCGAGGGTATGCAGCCAGCCAATTGGTGAGATGCCCATCGAGGCGGTTCCTTGTTGGTGAGAAAGGGTGGATCGCGTGATCGGTGGTGTGACGCATCAAGCGCCGGAATATTCCATCCGCCCGTGGAGACGCTTTTCAGCGCTGCCTGGGGAGCGCATCCCGTTCTCGATCGCCGACGGCGCGGCGAAGCAGGCGCTCATGCGCTCTCCCGCACGCCGCGGGCGCCCCTGGCATCGCGGTGCTCCCGCGGCCAGCTGAGGACCGCGGCGATCGCCAGCGCGGCGGCGATGAGGAGCGCGGCGACCGCAAAGCCGTGGGCGACCGCTCCTGCGCTCGCACCGTCGGGCACCATCGCGAAGAACACCCCGCCCACCAGCGCGACCGACAGTGCGGCGCTGATCTGCAGCACGGCGCTGACCACGCCGGCGGCGAGCCCGGCCCAGCGCTCCTCCACCTGGTCCACGTTGAGCCGCACCAGCGCCGGGTGCGCGATGCCTTGCCCGATGCCGATCAGCGCCAGGGGTAGCGGCAGCCACGCAGGCTTGGCGAAGGCCACCAGGACGGCCGCGACCGCCAGTCCCGTCGCTTCCAGACTCATGGCGAAGGCGGCCGTGCGCGCATGCAGCCGTTGCGCCACGCGCGGGCCGCTCAGCGCGCCCAGCAGCAGCCCCACGCCCACGGGCAGGATCGCGATGCCGGCCGCCAGGGGACCGTGGTGCAGCCCCGCCTGCTGGTAGACCGAAAAGATCAGGAAGAACGCCGCCAGCGCATAGAAGAACAGCGTCGCCACCAGCGTGCGCCGAAGCGCCGGGGAGGAAAGCGCACTGGGCGAGACCAGCGGCGAGCCCCCAGAGCGTTCCCGGGCGTTCTGGTAACGCCAGAACACGAACAGCAGCAGCGGCGCCAGCGCCAGCGCGCCCAGGCACCACCAGGGCCATCCGCGCTCACGGCCCTCGATCAGCGGCACCACCAGCGCCAGTAGCCCCAACGCCAGCAGCGCCGCGCCCGCCAGATCCAGGCGCTCCGGGTCCGCGGCCTTGCGCTCGGGCAGCAGCACCAGCGCCGCGGGGATCGCGACCGCGATGACCGGCAGGTTGACCAGGAACACGCTCCGCCAGCCCAGGCCCCACGGGCTGGCCGCCACCAGCACGCCGCCCAGCAGCTGGCCCGCCGCCGACGCAAGCCCGAACGTGGCCCCGTACAGGCTGAGCGCGCGGTTCTTCTCGCTCGCCTGGAACAGCGCATGGATGAAGGCCAGCGACTGCGGCGCCATCACCGCGGCCGACACGCCCTGCAGCAGCCGGCCGGCGACCAGCACCTCGGCCGAGGGCGCCAGCCCGCACAGCGCGGACGCCACGCCGAAGCCGACCATGCCCGCCAGGAACGTGCGCTTGCGCCCCAGGATGTCGCCCAGCCGGCCGCCCAGCACCAGGGTGACCGCATAGGCGGTGGCGTACACCGACACCACCAGCTGCGACACGTCCGGCGAGGCGTGCAGGTCGTCGCGGATGGCCGGCAGCGCGACATTGACGATGAAGAAGTCCAGCGGCGGCAGCAGCGTGCCGGTCAGCAGGACGACCAGGGCGATCCAGCGGCGCGCGTCCGGGCCGCTGGCTTCCGCGATTGATGCGTTCATAGGAGTACCTCGTCTTGCGAGTCGTGGCGAAGGGCCGCCTCAGCGCATGCCGCCGGAGGCGAGGATGCGTTCGCCGCTCACCCAGCCCGCGTCGTCGGAGGCCAGGAACGCGACGATCGAGGCGACGTCCGTGACCTGGCCGATGCGGCCCAGCGGCGTCTGCGCCTGGTTCCACGCATGGAAGTCGGACCCGATGACGCCGGCAGCGTGGGTGCCGTCGGTCTCGATCAGGCCGGGATTGACCGCGTTGACGCGGATCCCGCGCGGGCCCAGCTCGCGCGACAGCACGCCGGTGATCGCATCCAGCGCGCCCTTGGTGCCGCTGTAGATCGCGCTTTCCACCGGCAGCACGCGGGTGACGAACGAGCTGACGTTGATGATGCTGGCGCCCTCGCGCAGGAACGGCACCGCCGCGCCGGTGACCAGCAGCGGCCCGAGCACGTTGATGTCGAACTGCTGGCGGTACAGCGCCTCGCTGCTGTCCTCGATCCTGGCGAACTGGTAGATGCCCGAGTTGTTCACCAGCACATCCAGCCGGCCGAACTGCCCGAGCGTGGCATCGATCAGCGCCGCGACCTCGGCCTGGTGGCGCACATCGGCCTGCACCGCCACCGCGCGCCCGCCCGCCGCCTCGATGTCGGCGACGACCGCCTGCGCCCCGCGCTGGTCGGTGGCGTAGTGGACGACGACCTGCGCGCCGTCGCTGGCCAGCCGGCGGGCGATGCCCGCGCCAATGCCTTTTGAAGCGCCCGTCACCAGGGCGACCTTGTTGTGCAACCTGCTCACGTTGTTCGACTCCGCATGGGGGATCGCCGGGATCGGCGGGAACGGCCGAGGAAGGCCGCGGGTCCCTGCGGGGGCGGGTCAGGCAGACCAGGCGCCATGCCGGCTCGACGGGCCAGGCTCGTCCGGAGCCAATGCAGGGGCTGGCATCGTGAGACTTACAGCATTGTTTGTGTACTGCCATTCCTGCATATTCGGCGTACAGATTTGAACGGCTGGTGCGGCGATGGAATGGAGCGATGTCAGGATCCTGCTGGCGGTCGCGCGCGCGGGCTCGCTGGGCGAAGCGGCCCGGCGCCTCGGCGTGAGCCACCCCACGGTCGGCCGGCGGATCAAGGCGCTCGAAGACGAGGCTGAGCAGCCGCTCTTCCGCCGCACCCGCGACGGCCTGGTGCTCACCGATGCGGGCGACCGCGTGCTGTCGCTGGCCGAGTCCATGGAGAACGCCGCGCTGTCCATGGAGCGCCGCCTGGCGGGCAACCATGACCGGCTCGAGGGCCTGCTGCGGATCTCATCGGCCGACTGGTTCGCCGCCTTCGTGCTGGCGCCGGTCTTCGTGGAGCTGGGGCGGCTGCATCCGGCCGTGGTGCCCGAAGTGATCGCCAGCTACCGCCAGCTGGACCTGACCCGCCGCGAGGCCGACGTCGCCTTCCGCCTGGTCCCCTTCAGCGAGCCCGACCTCGTCCAGCGCCGCCTGATGACCCTGCACTACGGCCTGTACGCCACGGCGCAGACGGCCGCGGCGGTGGAAGCCGACCCCGCGTCCGTCGGCCTGATCCTGATGAACACCGCGCAGAGCCATTTCCCGGACGTGGCCTGGCTGATCGAGCGCTTCCCCGATGCGCCGCGCGTCTTCACCAGCACCAGCCGCAGCGTGCAGGCGCAGATGTGCCTGCGCGGGCGCGGCTTGGCCGTGCTGCCGCGCCCGCTGGGCGATGCGACCGCGGGGCTGCAGCGCATCGAAACGCGCGGCACCCCGCCCACTCGGGACATCTGGCTCGGCTATCACCAGGACCTCAGGCACATGGACCGGCTGCGCGCGATGCTCGAGATCACGGACAGGATGTTGAGCGACAGGCCGCCGGGCTAGCGGCCCGTTCCGGATGCGGCGGAGTCGATTCCAAGAGCCAAGCGCCCGAACCTCCGAGGGCGCATCCGGCTTCGACCCGCCGCCCAGCGCGCTGCCCGCCGCCCAAGCCACCCGCAGCGCCCACGGCGGCCGGTGCGGCTTACGCGGTCGGCACGGTGCCGCCGTCGATCGTGTGCTCCGATCCGGAGATGGAGGCCGCCCGCGGCGACACCAGGAAGGCGATCAGATCGGCCACCTCGCCGGGCGTGGCCGGCCGCCCCAGCGGGATCCCGCCCAGCGCGTCCATGACCATCTGCCTGGCGCCGTCCTCGTCCGTGCCCGCGTTGGCGGCGATGGTGCCGAGAAAATCGACCGAGGCCTCCGTCTCCACCCAGCCCGGCGAGACGCGCACAACGCGCACGCCTTGCGGGGTCACCTCCTTGGAGAGCGCCTTGCTGTAGGTGGACAACGCCGCCTTCGCCGCGGCATAGGCGGTGGTCGAATCATGCAGCGGCAGCACGTGTTGGATCGAGGTCACATGCAGGATCACGCCGGCGCCCTGCGCGAGCATCGCCGGAAGCAACGCGCGATCCATCCGCACCGCCGCCATCAGGTTCAGATCGAGCGCCTTGGCCCATTCCGCGTCGTCCAGCATGGCGAAGCCGCCCGCGGGCGCCGACGAGCCGCCCACCACGTTGATCAGGATGTCGACGCCGCCTAGCTGCTGCCGGGTCGCCTCCACGACCTCACCGACGCCCTCGGCGGTCGCCAGGTTCGCCGCCACGTAGTGGACCCCTGCCACCGCGTGCTCCGGTGTGGAGCGCGCGCTCGCCACCACCCGCGCATCAAGCTGGGCCAGCAGGGCGACGACGGCCGCACCGATGCCGCGCGTGCCGCCGGTGACAAGCACGCGCTTGCCCGCGAGCTGAAGGTCGAAGTTCATGGCGTGACCTCCAGCGAGGCGATCTTGCCGCGCTCCAGGACGAAGATGTAGCGCAGGTCCAGCGGGCTGCCCGGGAAGTCCCCCGACACCTGGCTGGTGACCACGTAACGCCGCCCCTGCGTTTCGAGCGTATGCGGTCTGGCGGTGTAGCGGTACTTGGCGGACGCTGCGGTCTTCCAGGCGTCGATCGCCGCCGCGCCTGTGTGGACGCCGCCCTCGTCGAGGACGGTGCCCTCCCTGGTGAAGCAGCGGGCGACCGCCTGACCATCCTGGCGGTCGGCGTCGAAGTAAGCCGCGATCGGCTCGGGTAGCGCGAGGTCTTGCATCGCAGGGATCCAGTGGGAAGGTGGATCCAGCTTGAGGCGCGCCATTGGATTAGAGAATCACCTACTATCTGATCAGGCTATGTAGGAAAAGCAGCACAATGCGCGGCTCGGAATTCGCCGAACTCAAGGCCTTCGTGGCCGTGGTCGACCGCACGAGCTTCGCCCGCGCGGCCGATCACCTGGGCGTGTCGCGCTCCGCCCTCAGCCAGACCATCCGCCAGCTGGAATCCCGGCTGGGCGTTCGCCTGTTGAACCGCACCACCCGCAGCGTGTCGCCGACCGAGCCCGGGCGGCGGCTGCACGAGCGCGTCGCCCCGATGCTGCGCGACATGGACCAGGCGGTGGCCCAGGCCGTGGGCACGCGCGCACGCGCGGCGGGCACCTTGCGCATCAACACGCTCAGCATGGCGGTGGAACGCCTGATCGCCCCGCGCCTGGGGCGCTTCGCCGCCGCGCATCCGGAGGTCGTGCTCGACATCGTCATCGACGACGGACTGAGCGACATCGCGGGCGAAGGCTTCGATGCCGGCATCCGCGTGGGCGGCCGGCTGCAGAAGGACATGGTCGCCGTCCGCCTGACGCCGGACTTCGAACTGCTCGCCGTGGCCTCGCCCGATTACCTCGCCCGGCGCGGCGAACCGCGCACGCCGGCGGACCTGAGCCGCCACGACTGCATCAACTGGCGCTTCCCCGGCAGCGGCAAGATCGCCGGCTGGCCCTTCCGCAAGAAGGACAAGACGATCGAATACTTCGGCGAGGGCAAGGTGATCTCCAACCACCAGGACATCATCGTGCCCGCCGCCCTGCAGGGGCTGGGCATCCTGTACGCCTACAACGACGGCGGCATCGCCGACGCCTTGGCCGAAGGACGGCTCAAGCGCGTCCTGGCCGACTGGTCGCCCACGGTGCCGGGGCTGTTCCTCTACTACTCCAGCCGCCGCCACATGCTGCCCGCGCTGCGCGCCTTCATCGATTGCCTGCTCGACCGGGACATCGCGGTGGCAGAGCCGCCAACGTCGAAGAAGCGCCGCTGAGGCGGGCGGCATGCGGGCCGCATGCCGCCTGGCGCAAATCGGTACTGCCGCCGCGATGGACGCCCACCCGACAGAGGACGGGCTGCCGTGATCGGCGGCAGCCCCGACTCCTGCGGACCCACAGCGCAAGCGTGTTACTTGGACGCCGTCTTCTTCGTGCGGCCGCCTGCGCGTTTGGTGGCCTGTTTGGTCGTCTTTTTGGTGGCCTTCTTCGTCGTCTTCTTTACTGCCTTCTTGGCGGTCTTTTTGGTGGCTTTCTTCGCAGTCTTCTTGGTCGCCTTCTTGGCGGCCTTCTTGGTGGTCTTCTTCGCGACCGCCATGTTGTCGACCAGGTTGGGGTAGGGACGCCCGGCCTTCTTCGCCCGGGACTTGGCCTCGGCCTTCTGGCCGCTGGAGAGCGTCTTGCTGGCCGACTTCTTGGCCGGGTTGGCCTTCTTCCAGGGGGCTTTCTTCGCTTGCTTGGTCGTCGCCATGTCAGGTCGCCTCCGCCTTGCGCATGCGCTGCTCGATCCGCTCGGCCCAGCGCTTGCCCGCATCGCCGCCCCACAGCAGCCAGGCGATATAGCCGGCGGACGGGTGCGTGCGATCGGCCCAGCCCTTGCCCTGCTTGTCCACGCCGTGGCGCGCGAAGTAGGAGGTCATGCGGCGCACCGTCGCCGGCGACAGCGTGGCCTGCGCCGCCAGGTCGCGCGCCCGCGCGACCCCCACCGCCGTCCCGCCGCGGCCATGCGTCTCCCGCAGCCTGAGTCCCCGGCTCGCCGCCTGCGCGGCGCCCTTGGGCGGGGTGAAGTCAATCGCGTCGTACCGGGTTGATCGGGCCACTGCGGAGCCTCCTGCTTGAGAGGATTCGAGTGTGCGTAGGCGGCGAAAGGGAAAGCGTGAAAACACGGATCAGAGCGCAGCTCTCACTCCTGGACTGTGGGCCGCACATCGACTTTTCAGCTCACCTCGACCGCGCCGCCATCGCTGTTCTTCCAAAGACCCCAGCATGATCGACAAGGATATGGTCAACGGAACCAGGCGAAGTAAGATCGATAGGGGGTGAGCCGACGTAACGGTTTTCCAAGTGTGTTAAAAAAGAGATGAGCCAACGAGCCACATCTTCCTTGCCAGATTTTAGTTCTGAGGACAAGCAATGGCCGCAAAGCCAAACGCGTTCGGTGATGTTCGCGGTGAGAACGACCATAAAGCGCTAGACGGATCTTTTTATGAGTGGCAGGACTACCGAACTCTATTTGAAAGCGTGGATCGCTTCATAGTTGTTGGCCGACGTGGTACTGGGAAGAGCGCTATAACCTATCGTCTTAGTAAGATGTGGGCAGATCGCAGAACGCCGGTTATCAAGATTGCTCCCGCTGAGGAGCAAATGATTGGCTTAAGGCCGTTGGCTAAGATGTTCGGAGAAGGACTCTCTAAAGTGAGGGCTGGGATAAAGATTGCCTGGAAGTATGCAATTTTGATGGAAATTGGATCGCAGCTTCTTTCAGATTACAAATTAAAGCGTCAAATAGAGGTGGACTCTCAACTCTTGAAGGAAGTCCATAGCTGGCGACGTATGGGTGAAACCCCTATCGACAGAATGCGCTATATATTAAAGGAATTTCGGAATGAGTTTAAAGATGAAGAAGAGCGCATTGCGGAACTGTCGGCGTACCTTTCCGTTGAAAAATTGACGGAAAAAATAAGTCGAATAGTCTCAGATTCCTCACTTCTATATGTCCTGCTCGTAGATCGATTGGACGAGGGCTATGAACCGGACATCCTTGGCACTGGAATAATTGATGGAATACTCTACGGCACAGACGAGATTCGCTCCTCTCTAGCCGAGAATTTCAGAGCAATAGTGTTTATTCGAGACAATATGCTTCGGGCTATTGAGTCAGAAGACAAGGACTTTACGAGAAATCTCGAATCCCAAGTTCTTCGACTTCACTGGGATCCGCAGGAACTGTTTTACATGGTGGCCAATCGCATTAGATATGCCTTTGGTGTCGTGAAAGAAAGTGACGTGAAAGTCTGGAACTCAATTACTGCAAACGAACTCCACGGCAGAGAAGGTTTTAGGCGATGCCTGCGTCTTACACTGTATCGGCCAAGAGACGTTATTGCGTTGCTAAACGCAGCTTTCTATCAAGCGCAGCGGCAAGGAAGAAGTACTTTGGTCGAAGAGGATTTTGATGAATCGGCAAAAGGCATTTCCCTTACGAGATTTAACGATCTCGGAAAAGAGTATGAGTCGGTTTTCCCTGGTCTGAGGGAGCTTACATCCTCGTTTTCTAATGGGGATGCAAAGATGAGATTTTCCGACGTTCAAGATATAATAGCTTCCGTAATGAATCGTTCAACGCTAAGTGTTGCGGAAATGCAGCATTTCCAGATTCTTGGCTCTCCGCAGGAGGTCTTGAAGGCGCTGTACGGGATAGGCTTCATTGGTATCTATAATAAGCAAATCGCTAGTTTCGTTTACTCTCACGACGGCAAAAGGTTCGAAAAATCGCTTGCGCCTGATGACGTCTTGATGATACATCCCTGCTACTGGCCTGCTCTCAATATAAGTGGATTTGAGCTCACTCAGAATGAGGCCGAAGAGATTTACGATGAATATGAGATTTCTATTGAATCTCAGAGCGGGGAGCAAAGAAGGAAGATACTTGGTCAATTGATGGCGGAACTTAATACAATTCCCGAAGGTAACGCCGGTGCGACTCAATTCGAGAACTGGTGTAAGCGAGCAATTGAGATTGCATTTTCAAAAAATTTGACGAATGTGCAGCTTCATGCTAATTCGAATGCTACTCAGAGAAGAGATATTATTGCCACGAACCAAGGGGGAGGTATTTGGCGCCGAATACTAGATGACTATAAGACGAGGCAAGTGGTCTTTGAGGTCAAGAATTACTCAAGTATAGGCGTGGAGGAGTTTCGCCAAGTGGCTGGGTATTTGGGTCGAGAATATGGATCTCTCGCTTTCATAGTATGCAGAGACGTTGAATTCGGCCTTAGGAAGGGTGGCGAACTCGACGCTTTTAGAGAGTTCTACCATAAGGGTATTGTTGTAGTTAAATTTCCTGCACAGCAGCTAGTAACTATCCTTTCAAAGCTTCGCAATCCAGAGAAAGTTGATGCAGGTGAGTTGGCCGTAGACAGGCTTTTGGATACATACGTCAGGATGTATGCGTCAGGGCAGAGTGATGTGCCTAACTCTGCTAGCGCCGGCAAGCGGAAGCGCAAGCGCAAGCGGAGCTCGCGTAGCTGATTTTGAGCTAGACGAAGAGCGCGGCGAGACGTGCGTAAAGTGGGGGCCAGAACGCAGTTTTCGCAGTTTTGACAACTGCCGGCCCTGGTCTTCAGGAGCTCTGCGCGTACCGCCAGTACTGCCTGCCGTCAGAGGTGTCGGTCATTGCAACGTTGCCACGCGGTGACTGGGGGCCAACGGAAGGCGTCGTCACTACACGTGCATCCGTGGCGCCGATGACAGGAGGGCTCAGGTCAACGGCTGTTTGGCGACGGCATCCTGCCGATTCGCTTCGGCGAGTAGTTGTTCGTAGCTCTGCACGCGGGTTCGCAGTCGAATGAGGTGCCAGGACATCGCGTAGGCGAATAGCAGGAGGAAGGCGAGGCAGCCCTGGATCAGGGTGATGTCGGCCAGGACGGTCCAGTCGCCCCAGTGCCAGCCTTTGAGCTGCAGGTAGAGGGCGAGGAGCAGTGGTAGGACGCCCAGCCGCTCCATCCCGCCGGTGAACAGGCCCAGGCGTTCGTGCATGTTCGATCTACGGTTGCGGATGAAGGCTTCGCGCTGCAGGCGCTGCTCGCGGGGGAAGGCGCGTAGCGCCTGGACGATGTCTTGGTAGTAGTGGAATTCGTGCTCCATCTCGGCCGCGTGCTGGGCGTAGGGATGGCGGAAGCTCGGCCATTCGCGTCTGATCTGCAGCACCAGCGTGACAAGAAGACCGCCAATCTCCAAGGCAAGGCCCGTGGCGGCGAAAGCCAAGCCGGTCCGCCCCTCCAGGATCGAACCGAGCAGCATGCCGATCCCGGCCCCGAGCAGCGCAACGACAAAGCTCCAGCGCTCAAGCCGGCCTGCGCGATTCGGGTCGGTATCCCGGGTGTAGCGCGCCATTGCTTCGGCGAGCGAAGGAAAGCTCAAGTCCTTCACTAAAGCGGGCTGATGTTGCTTCGCGCTGACGGGCGTTTGCTGCGTGAGGTCCGGTGAGCCTTCCATGCGTCGTGTGCCTCTTCCTGGGTGAGATGCGCGCACCGTCTACTCTGTCGAAGGTGCCGCGACGACACAACTGCATTCACACGAGCCGAAACAGTTGTCGGAGTGCAGTTCCCTTTCTGACGCCTTCGCCTTCGAGGGCCTTTCCACCCTGCATGCCGTCCGAGCCGTCGTTCGATGGTAGTGCGGAAGCTGGCGTTCCACAGCGCTGCTGGCGCTGCAGGCTTAGGCGGACCGTCACCGTCTCGTCCGGATCGACGGCTCCATCACCAAGCGGCGATGGGTCGCCGCTCGCACTTGCCCGGCGACGATGGCGGTGTAGCCGATTGCGAATGAGCGCATCAGCTTTTTCTGAATGACGCTAGTGCTACTCGCATGCCAAGGCATCGAGCGATAGCGAGAATCGCATTAGGAGGGATGCAGTCTGGCTATGGTCTTGAGGCGCTCATGCGCTCTGAAGTGGCGGCGCTGCGTCGCAGCCTGCTTTTCCTGCGACCACGATCTAACTACTAAAACTCTTATTGGGTCTGGCAATCGACCAGAAGGTTGTGGCCGTGACCGCTCCAAAAAAAGCGCAAATTGCTGCGATTGCAATGGACGAAGCGTTAGCTGGGCCCGAACCAGGGACATGGAGCGATGGAAATACGAAGTACGCGATCGCTACGCCCGCAATCGTGCCCGCAATGAGGTAAGGCCACGCGCTGGTCCATCCATTGCGTTGGAATAGAAAATGTAGGGGCAGCCCAAGACCGATGATTGAAGGATATGCGAACATCGCAGTCAGCTTCAGCGCCCATATCCCCTCGCCGGGATTTCCCAGAAGCGATAAAGCCAGCATGAGCAGGCCCGGTATTAAGGGGGCAAGCATAATTCCCAAAATTATGCGTCTCCCATTACTTAAAGCAGACATTGTTTCTCCCCGAGCTGCACCCGGTAGGCGATGGTGTTCCTTGCTTCTGCTCTGTCCAAACACTGTTGATGGGCTCGGCGGTCAAGCTTCCAGGTGCTTGCAGTTTGGATGTGCCTTCGCCCCAGTTCTGAATGGTGGTGTTGCCGTTAGCGTCAACGGTGGGCTGCCTAACCACGATGCCCGACTCAAGCGGATGTCCGGGCAAGGTGACATTCACGACAACCGGCTGGCCATTGAGTTGATTGGTCAGGCTGAAAGACGTGACGGGACTGATCGCCACAGGACTCAACCCGCCAATTACCGGCGTGGCGTCATTGAATGTTCCGTTGGGGGTGGCAGGTGAAGAAAAGCCAGGGGTCGGGTTATTCTTTACATACGCCTGATTCTGCTCGAGAGTCTTTCCGGGCGTGCTCGCAGGAACACTGTAAGCATGGTAGTTCGGGGAATTCGTAGTGAAGTCTCTAAAGCCTTTCTGTGTTGGGAAGCTCACGACGTAGTTTTCTGTAGAGCAGGTGGTGGTGCCGTACGCGGAAATGCAGTCTCGGCCATCGGGATCTGTGAACCTGTAGGGATTGTTATTGGCATAGGAGTAGCGGTTGAAGCTGGCGCCGGTATTGGGGTTGGCTTTTACTGGGTCGTTGGATGCGAGGGCTGTGGTTGCCGCCATCGTCATCGCAAGGACACCACATATTAGGGTTCTACGCATCACGAACCTCCCTGGCTCTGTGCTTTCATGCTGTTGAAATGCCGCAGGTAGCGTTGCTTTTCTGTTTGACCCCATTGGCGCCATCCCAAGGCTTCGGCCCTTTCGTACCAAGCAAGATTCTGCCTGCTGTATTCCGCGTATTCGGCGCGTAGAGCCTGCGGGATCTGATCCGCCTTTGGGTATTTGGCCTTGAACTGCTGTTCGATGAGCAGATAGTAGGCATCTCCGCGGACGACCATCGCGGTGACATCCTTGGGGTTGGCCTTAAGGATCAAACTAGTCGCCGTAAGAATGCGCTCAGCTTGCTTCTTCTGCTGGTAAGAAGGCAACAGCGAGGCGGTTGCGAACAAGGCCACCGTTTCGCGCTGAGAGAAAGGGCGCAAGAACGTGTCATTGCGTGTCGCCTCCAGTGGGATGCTCATGGCCTGTTCGTAGCCACTGTCGGGATGGAACAGGCCGCTTGTGGCCTCGAAGTTCGTCCATTGCCCCTGTTCTTCGTCGCCGTACTTGACGACCAAATGATAAGGTGCGGTGGTGATGGTCAACGGCAGTCCGAGCCGCTGGCCAATGACCAGGAAAGCGATCGGCATGATGACGCACTGGCCATTGCGCGTCGCAAAGTAGTGCGACAGCAGGCTCTTCTTGACGTCCTGACCGAACGGATCTGTGTAGTCGTAGCCGAAAGGCCGGTGATCATTCCAGGGGCCAGGCTCGTAGAGCGTCGAAATCAGCAGGTGCATTTTGACCTTGTTCGACGCACCTGCCGGAAACCGCGCGCGTGTCTTGGCTGCCCACTGGTCGACTTGGCGAAGCGTGGCTTCCACGTCCACCTTGGGATCGACCATGTGATCAATCGTAACCTTAGCCCGCGCAAGGTCGATCTGCCCTTCAGGCTGGCTCAGTAGTTGCTCAAGAGCCGCGATGCTAGCGTCGCTAGCATCTGAAGTGGTAGCTGATGGTGAAGCGATTGCAGCGCCTGCCACTACAAGTAGCAAGAGAACAATCAGCACCCCGGCCGCAATCCTTGGAATGGCCCCCGCCATAAGTCCATTTCCCCAGTTTAGTACGCCGCTGGCGCTGCCTATTCGTATCCCAAACTCTGGATCGGCGCAACATGCCGTAGGAGCATCACAAAGAGAGCTACTCGATGCGACGCTGCAGATCGGCGAGTTATGTCACGCTGGCGCGCTCGAAAAGGGGGCAAAGACACAACTGCATTTGCGCGGGAGGCGCTGTTGACAGCTGAATTTTGCTGTAGCAATCTCGCTTTCAAGGAGCGTCGAAACTCCTCTCATAGCGGTACCCACCTCCGTCAAACAGGTGGGGTTTTTGTGCCTGCATCTTTGCAGGTGCAGCCGACGCGATGCCTGCGTCGGGAGGGCGGCTAATACAACACCCGCAAGGGGAATACGCCCGCCGTCTATGAGCGGTTTCGAACCTCCCGACTTCCCGTCCGCTACCCGCGGGCGGGCACTTCATGGTGACAAGGAGGCGACGATGAACGAGCGCGTGTTCGGCGAGCACGGTGAGATGGGTTATCTGCTGCCCGAGGAGAGCCAGCAGCGGCTGCGGCAGTTGAGGGAGCACTTGGAGTTCCTGGCCCGGCTGGTGCAGCAGCGGACTGCCGACGCGTCCCCGGCGTGCCCGCCCGAGGCGCTCCTGGGCGAATGGAGATACTCGTTGGGTTTGGTCGTCGAGCAACTCGCCCAAGTGCTCGACGCGGCGAAGGGGCCGGCACGGTACGCGCCGGCACACGCGTCCCCGGATGAAGTGACGCATGAGGCTGTGCAGGCCTCGCCGTCTGCAAGCGCCGGCACACCGCACCCCAAGCCTTACGACTTCAACGCCTCGCCGCGCATGCTGTTCGGCGTCACGCTCGATCAGGTCGATGCGCTCAACCTGCTGCTGGACACCATCCGGGCCTACGCCGATGCGGTCTCCGCCGAGGACATGGCCGACTTCGCCGAGGGCACGCTGTCCCGGCTGGGGCATTCGATCTTCGACCGCGCCGGCGAGGCGCTGGCGCTGCTGGGCGAGATCCAGGACCAGCCGCTGCCCGATGAGCCGCGTGTGCCGCCGTCCTCCGTCCGGGAGGCACCGGCCCGCTATGACGTGCCGCGTGCGGCCCTGGACCAGAACGCGTCGGTCACCTTGCCTGCGTTGCCGGGTCCGACGCCGGACGCGTGCGGCGCCCCTGCGCGGACTTCGCTGCACTGAGCGCGGAGAGGCGCGCCGCCACGTTGGCGCCCTCCGCCTGGGGGTCACCGTCATGCGCTTTCGCATCCGTGCGCTTTAGGCTTCCGGTCCTGGCTCCGTCGGGCGCCTCGCGCGGGCGTGAAGACGGTGCGTGGCGCTTTGCCTGGTTCCGACATTGGAGGATGCATGACCCACACCCTCGCGACGGACACGCTGGACATCGGCTATGCCTGCGGCGGCCCTGAGGACGGGTCCCCGGTGCTGTTGCTGCATGGTTGGCCCGATGACGTGCTCGGCTGGGCCCAGGTGGCGCCAGCGCTGGAGGCCGCCGGCTATCGCTGGGTCGCGCCCTGGTTGCGCGGCTTTGGCCCGACGCGCTTCCGGTCTTCGGACACGCTGCGCGATGGCACGGGCGTCGCGCTTGCGCAGGACGCGATCGATCTTGCCGATGCGTTGGGCTGGGATCGTTTCGCCGTTGTTGGCCACGACTGGGGCGGGCGCGCTGCGTATGTGCTTGCCGCGCTCTGGCCCGAGCGCGTCGCCGCCATCGCTTCGCTGGCGATCGGCTATGCCCCGCGCGGGCGGTTTCAGATCCCTGCGTCGTTCGAACAGAGCCAGCGCTGGTGGTATCAGTGGTTCATGGCGACCGATGGCGGCGCGGCGGCGGTCGCGGCCGATCCCATCGGCTTTGCGCGTCTGCAATGGCAAGACTGGAGTCCGCCAGGTTGGTATGACGAGGCGGCGTTCGCCAGGACGGCGGAAAGTTTCCGCAACCCCGACTGGGTGGCCGTCACCCTGCACGGTTATCGAAGCCGCTGGCGGTCCGAGCCGCTGGACCCGCGCTACGCCGCGGCCCGGCAACGCCTGGCTGCCGTCGAGACCCTGCGCGTGCCGACCCTCATGATCCAGGGCGAAGACGACCGCTGCGACCCACCGGCGGAGTCGGCGCACGATGCGCGCTTCTTTACCGGCGGGTATCGGCGCATCGTGCTGCCCGGCGTTGGCCATTTCCCGGCACGCGAGGCCACCGTCGACGTGGCCCATGCGCTGGTCCAGCATCTTGGCGATCTGAAACGAAGCTGGTGACAGCCCTGAGCGCTGTCAGCCAGACCTAGCACGGGCCGATATCATCGCGGCAGCTCGGCCCGCGTAGTGCCGTGGGGACGCCGAAAAGGCGCAATGTCGATACAGGAAACGCCAGGATCACGCCTGGCAAGAACATCGCGATCGGGCGTGCGCCTGCGCGAATCTATTCACGGCGGTCGCCTGGCGGCCAGGCGAATCGGGCGTAGCGGTTTGAGGCGCAAGGCTTTTCGGCAGCCTTGGCGGTCGATTATCTATTCAAATCTCTATTCAAATCGACGGCCTTAGCCGTCCAGGCACTTGGCCCACAGCGCCGGCTCCACCTCGCCCAGCTGTTCGAGCAGCGGGCGGCCGAACAGGTAGCCCTGGAACAGGGCGATGCCCAGGCCGTGCAGGTAGCGGAATTCCTCCACGGTCTCCACGCCTTCGGCCAGGGGTTGGCAGCCCAGTGCGTTGGCGATGCCGACGATGCCGCGCACGATGGCCTGGCGCGCGGGGTCGCGGTCGATGTCGCGGATCAGGGCCATGTCCAGCTTGATCAGGTCGGGCTGGAAGTTGGCCAGCAGCTTCAGGCCGGCGTAGCCGGCGCCGAAGTCGTCCATCGCGGTGAGGAAGCCGCGCTCGCGGTAGTCCTGGAAGATGCGGGTCAGGTGCGCCTCGTCGCGCACCTGTTCGGACTCGGCGGTTTCGAAGATCAACCGCTCGCTGGGGAAGCCGTGGCGCCGCGCGGCCTGCAGCGTCAGCTGGATGCAGGTGGCCGGCTCGTACACGGCGTTGGGCAGGAAGTTGATCGACAGGTAGCCCTGCAGGCCCAGGCGCGCGGCGGTCTCGATGGCCTTGACCCGGCAGGTCTGGTCGAAGCGGTACAGCTGCTCGGGCGTGACGCGGGCCAGCACCTCCATGGCGCCGCCGCCCTCGGCGGTGCGCACCAGCGCCTCGTAGCCGTAGATGGAGCGCGTGCGCGCATCGACGATGGGCTGGAAGGCCATCCGGATCTGGAAATCCAGCGGCTGGCCGGTGCCGCAGTTGGCGCACGGCGCTGAGTTGCCTTTGGGGCTGGAGGGGCGCGCCGGTTCCATGCGATGTGTGCCTTCGGCAGCGACAAGTGGCTAGCAGGATACGCTGGCCGCGTGCGAAAAACGCAGTGTTGCAACCGTCGTTGCGCCGCCGTTGCGCAATGGCGGCGCGCGCGTTTCCGGCAACGCGCGCGTTGCGGCGCCGCGCCGGCGCGACGGCGCGCATCTCATGACGCGAGCGCCCTGGGCTTATCCCGCAGGCGGGATGCTTTTTCCCCGGATTCCCGGCTTATCCGGCTCGTGTCCACGCTCCATTCTTTGCCGGCACGCCGCCTGCGTTGGCAGGGCGCGCGTTTTCCCCCTTCATTTTCAGGAAGCATCAAGATGAGCAAGCTCGCAGGAAAAGTGGCGCTGGTGACAGGCGCCTCCAAGGGTATCGGCGCGGCCATTGCCACGGCGCTGGGCGCCGCCGGCGCGTCGGTGGTGGTGAACTACGCGTCCAGCCGCAGCGGCGCCGACGCGGTGGTGGCGCGCATCACCCAGGCCGGCGGCCAGGCGGCGGCGGTGCAGGGCGACGTGGCCGATGCGGAACAGGCCAAGGCGCTGGTGGCCGCGACCGTCGAACGCTTCGGCCGTCTGGATATCGTGGTCAACAATTCGGGCGTGTATGAGGCGGTGCCGCTGGAAGACGTCACGCCGGCGCACTTCCATCGCCATTTCGACATCAACGTGCTGGGCCTGCTGCAGGTGACGCAGGCCGCGCTGCCGCACCTGGGGCAGGGCGCCAGCGTCATCAACATCGGCTCGACGGTGAGCGCGCTGGAGCCGGCGGGCATGGTGGTCTACACCGCGACCAAGGGCGCGGTGGATGCGATCACCGGCGTGCTGTCGCGCGAGCTGGGCCCGCGCGGGATCCGCATCAACAGCATCAATCCGGGCATGGTCGATACCGAAGGCGCGCAGAGCGCGGGCTTCATCGGTTCGCCGATGCAGACGCAGATCGTGGCGCAGACGCCGCTGGGCCGCGTCGGTGTGCCGGACGATATCGCCGACGTGGCGGTGTTCCTGGCCTCGGACGACGCGCGCTGGCTGACCGGCGAGCGCATCAAGGCGGGCGGTGGGTTGCGCTGAAGGCGCCTTGCCTGGTGGGAGCTGCCATGGCAGCGAGTGGCTTTACCGGGAAAGCCTCATCGCCGCCATGGCGGCTCCCACGGGGTTTTGTGGCTTGCGGTTGTGGTGCTGCTCGATGAACCCCTCCCCAGCCCTTCCCTTCGCCTCCGGCAAGAGGGAGGGGCGGAGCGCTGCGCCGTCGCGTTTTCCAGCGAACAAGCGCACTGCGGTGCGACCTGATCCAGCCTGGTGGCCCTGATTGGCCGTCTTCGATCCTGGACAGGGCTGGCCTGTCCTGAGCAGCCCGCGCCCGCGCCTGTCCTGCGGCCGCCTTGCTCAGGCAACGTCGCGCAAACGGTCGATATCCCGCGGCAGCATCGGGCGATGGAAGATGAAGCCCTGCGCTTCGCGGCAGCGCAGGGTCTTCAGCGCCACCGCTTCTTCCTCGGTCTCCACGCCTTCGGCCACGGTGTGGAAGCCCAGGTCGTGGGCCAGGGTGATGATCGAGCGCACCATCGCGCCCTTCTGCAGCACGCCGGGGAAGCCCTGCACCAGGCTGCGGTCGATCTTGATCGTGTTGATCGGCAGGGTGGTGAGGTAGGCGAAGTTGCTGTAGCCCGCGCCGAAGTCGTCCACCGCGATGTGCACGCCCATCGCGCTGATCTCGCTGAGCTGGCGCGAGACTTCGGGCGTGCGTTCCAGCCACTCGCCCTCGGTGATCTCGATTTCCAGCAGGGCCGGATCCAGCCCGGTGCGCTTGAGCTGGCTCGACAGGCGCTGCGGCAGGTCGCCGACGCGGAAATCGGCCGGCGAGACGTTCAGCGACAGCCTCAGGTCCATGCCCCGCGCGATCCAGGTCCGCATCTGCGACAGCGCCTGGCGGATCACCCAGTCGGTCACCTGCGGCATCAGCGCGGTGCGTTCGACCACCGGCACGAACTCGGCGGGCGAGACCTCGCCCAGCTCCTCGTGCCGCCAGCGCAGCAGCGCCTCGACCCCGACCATCCTGCGGGTCGCCAGGTCCACGCGGGGCTGGAACATCAGGTACAGCTGGTCGTTGGCGATCGCGGTCGGCAGATCGGCGGCCAGGCGGTAATCGCGGCGCAGCTGCAGGTCGCGCGTGGGTTCGTAGCGCAGCCAGGGCTGGCGCTGGTCCAGCGCCTGGTGCATGGCCACGATCGCCCGGCGCAGCGCGTCGCCGGCGTTGGACGCATCGAAGGCGGTGACGCCGCCGTGGCACATGGGCAGCATCTGCAGGCCGTCGACCAGGACCGGACGGGTGGCCGCCAGCCGCACGCGCTCCAGGATCGCTTCGCGTTCGTCGCTGGACAGGTCGCTGAGCATGAAGGCGAAGCGCGACACGCCGACGTGGTACAGCGGCGCGATGTCGGTCAGCAGCCGGGACAGGCGCTCGCCGACCTGGCGGATCAGTGATTCCACCGGCGCCATGCCGCGCGCCTGGCCCAGCAGGTGCGCGGCATGCACGTCGAACACGTCCAGGACCATCAGCGTGTGGCGATCGTAGGGCCTGGCCTCGATCAGCGCGCCCAGGTCCAGGGTGAACTGCTGGCGGTTGGGCAGGCCGGTGACCGGCTCGCGCCGACCCACCGAGCTCAACAGGCTGATCTGGTCGACGGTCAGCGTCGCCAGCGTCTCCAGTTGCTGGCGCTGCTGGTCGCTGAGCCTGCGCGGGCTGTGGTCCAGCAGGCACAGCGCGCCGATGGCGTATCCGGACGCGGTGATGAGCGGTGCGCCGGCGTAGAAGCGAAGGTGCGGCGCCTGCAGCACCAGGTCGTTGTCGGCGAAGCGCGGGTCCTGGCGCAGGTCCTCGATCTCGACCAGTTCCCGGCGGGTGATGGTGATGTCGCAGACCGACGATGCGCGGGCGAGGGAGCTGAGCGGGAAGCCCTGGCGTGCGATGAAGAACTGCTGCTCCTCGCCGACGATGGAGATCAGCGACATGGGCACGTCGAAGATCTGGCAGACCAGGCGGGTCAGCCGTTGCAGCTCGGGCAGGTCGACGATCTTGGCCAGATCCAGGCTGCGGATCAGTGCCAGGCGTTCATCTTCGGTCTTCAACGACTGGACCATGGGCGTTCCACCAGACAGGGCCGCGAACTAGGCGAGCAGGAAACATGCCAACGAAGAACAGGCTGCGGGGCGGGCACTGGCGTTCGTGTCCAACGTTACGCGCCTGCGCGCGACCGGGACGCGACCATCGGGCGGCTTGTGCAGCGCGGCTCACCTCGCCGTGCGGGTCCATGCCGGACGTGCCGCCGCGCGGCGGGCGCCGGGTGTCCGCGACCGGCGGGCGGAACGTCGCTCCGATCGCCGCCTTGGCGCGCGGACCCGGCGAAATTACAAAGCTGTCCCGTTAAGCTATGCCGACCCAACCGAAGATCCCTGCAGATGCCGCAATCCCCGCCCGTGCCGCATCTGCCCCTGATCGTGGGCTTCGAGGTGCCCGGCCGCGCCGGCGTGGCCGGGCACGACGACGTGCTGGTGGCCCTGCTGGACGCGGCGCCCGGCGCGGAGTGGCTGGCGCAGCTGTCCAGGCACGCGGCCGAGTTCAAGCTGCGGCATGGGTTCAAGGATGTGCGCTGCGTGGACCGCCACCTGTGCGTGGTCGGGCCCAACCCGATCGTCCGCGGCGCGGTCTCGGCCGTGCGCGGCTTCGTCGATCACCTGACCATCCAGGTCCTGGCGGCGCGGATCAAGCGCGAGAAGGGCAGGTCGGCGCAGGCGTCGCCGGCCAGGGAATGGATCGATGCGCAGGTGGCCGAGCAGGTCGAGGGCGTGCCGCGGATGCTGCGCGCCATCCATGAGCTCACCGGCATGCGCTTCACCGCGCTGTCGCGTGTGGACCAGACCCACTGGAGCGCGCTGGCCTTCTACGACCAGCTCGATTTCGGCATGGCGCCGGGCCAGAAGCTGGAACTGGAAGTCACCATCTGCGGCGATGCGCTCAAGTCGCGCGAGGTCATCGTCTTCGGCGCGGCGGCCGACCACCCCGTCTACGCCTGCAGCCCGCTGCCGGCGCTGTACGGCTTCAAGAGCTACATCTCGGTACCGATCCTGATGGACGACGACACGGTGTTCGGCACCGTGTGTGCGCTGGATGCCGAGTCACGCACCATCACCCCGGACATGATCCATCTGATCCAGGCCTACGCACGCCGGATCGCGGACCAGGTCGGGCCGGCGGCTGACTCCTGACGCGCGATCAATGCAAAGCGGCGCACGGCAGGTCCGAAGGCTTGCCGTGCGCCGCGGATGATGTCCTCGGCGTCATGGAGGCAAAACGCCGGGACGCGCGGCCCCGGCGTTGAGGCTTCAGGTGTCGCCGAAGCCGCGGCTGGACTGCGCGGCCGGCGTCGCCGGTTCCGGCTCCCAGCTGGCCGTGGCCGCGCCGATCAGCGGATCGCCGTGCGGCGGCGTGACGTCGCCGCGGTCGTAGGAGGAGGTGGCGGCGGCATCGCGCGCCTGCCGGTCTTTCCAGAGCTTGTAGGCGATGGCGCCGGCGGTGCCGAGGGCGACGAGGCGGAACAGTCCCATGTGCTTCTCCCGGTGAGTGATGGATGCGGCGACCTTGGCACCGGCCGGGTCAGCGGCGGGTGACGGAAACCTGTCCAAAACCTGATGACCGGCGCCGCCCGGCGTGTTCAGGGCAGCACGCCGACCCGTTGCAGCGCCGGCGAGGCGGACATGTCGTTGGGATTGGTGCCCGGCGCGTCCTGCGGCACGGCCATGCCCTTGTCGCGGTAGAAGTCGATCCAGTACTGCGAGATCTGCCCGGTCTGCGGATTGCGGAAGTTCATCGGCTGCAGTGCGAAGACATGGTGCGCGCGGAACGCGCGTTCGATGAAGTCCGAGCAGTAGTAGCTGTCCTCGTTCTGCACGTAGGTCTCGTTGTAGGGCCTGCCCAGCAGCGTGCGCGCCTTGGCGATGGCATCGGGAATCGCCGCGCGCTGGTCGCGCTTGAGCCGGTAGACGACCACCTGCCGCTGCTTCGCCCTGGCCTCCTCGAGGAACCGGGCCAGCGGCTGCGCGCGCGAGCCTGCCTCGTCGGCATGCAGCACCACCGGCGCGCGGCCGTCGTGCGCGACCAGGCCGACATGGTCGTAGCTGGGCTGGCCCCGCTTGCCGGTGGCGTCATCGATCGCGCCGCTCAGGCCGGTCCTGGCCGCGGTCACGAACAGCAGGTCGCCGTCCTGCACGCGGACGCGGGCCTGGGCCGGCAGCGCCAGGAACAGGATCCAGGCAGCCAGCAGCACGAACAAGCGCATCGGGTCGTACCGGCGGAAGAAGGGCCGCCATTATCGCCGCGCGCGCCTGGCAGTGGCGGCGCATGCGGCGCGTGAGGCCGACGTTCGCGCCGCGTCACGGTGCGCGCCGAAGCCGCTCACGGCGTGCTTCGGCCGCCTCGGCAGACTGGCGCTCCCATTCAAGGAGCAACCCCATGTCCGTCGAAAAGCACACCGCCCACGCCGTCAACGACCTGATCGAGATCGCCCGCGACGGCGAGAGCTTCTACCGCGATGCCGCCGAGAAGGTGAAGGATGCCGAGCTGGCCTCGTTGTTCAGCCGCATCGCCGGCACCAAGGCTGACATCGTCAACCGCCTGACCAGCGTGGTGGCCGCCTCCGGCGAGAAGCCGGCAGAGCACGGCACCCTGGTCGGCAGCATGCAGGAACTGTATGGCAAGGTCCGCGCCGCGTTCGGCGACACCCAGTACGGCTATGTGGCCGAGCTCGAGGAGTCCGAGGATCGCCTGCTGAAGGCGTTCAAGGACGCCGCCAACGATGCCGACCTGTCGGTCGCCGCCAAGCAGGAAATCGTGCAGCTGCTGCCCAAGGTGCAGGAGACCCACGCGGTCATGCGCGATCGCAAGCATGCGATGAAGATCGCAAGCATGCGATGAAGCAGGCCAGCTGACGCCGATGCCGGGCGCGGGTCTCGCTCCGTGAGACCCGCGCCCGGCAGGCTAGCGCTGTTCCATGTTCTCTTTCGGCCGGCTCTCACCCCGGCCTTTTTTTTGCCCGGTGTTTCCGGGGCGCTGACCGGGCGGCGTGGTCTGCGTTCTGCTGCCTGGCGGATGCGAGGTCCGTGCTGGCGTGGCCGACAGGGACGCTTCGCCGGCGTCAGTGCCAGGCGACCTCCGATGATGCGCGGCGTTGGCATGCGCATGCGGGGCCGAACCAGCGGTTCGCGAGGTTCCGCGATGGCTCAGGAGACGCCGGCCTCGAGCGCGATGGCGGGCGTCGCGGGCCGGCAAATTACTGGTAGCGCAGGTACTGCCTGCTCAGCGCCAGATACTGGCCCATGTCCACGCCGCCGGTGGCGACCGAGAAGCGCGGCCCGACCGCCATGTCGTAGTCGCGCGTCGGTATGCGCGCTGCGTCGATGACCGTGCCAGGCGCGGCGTCCGGCGCCGCATGGCGGGCAGGCCCGGCGGGCGGCGGCATCACGACTTTCGGCGCGGCTGCGGCGAGCACGGCCGGTGGGGCGGGGGGCGGGGCGACGACCGGCGCGGGTGGAACTGCCGGCGTCGGCGCCTGCAAGGGCGCGGCGCTGGAAATCGGCGCGCTGAGCTTGGTATGGGCCACGCGCGGCGCAGGCGGCTCCGGCATGGGGAGCTCGGGCGGCGTGGGTGTCGCCGCGACGGCGCAGTCAGGAGCCGGGGGCGCGGGTTGCGCCACGGCGGGCGCCGTCTCGAGCGTCGTCGCGGCCGTCGGTTCGGCCGGGGCGTTCGCCACCGCCATGCCATGCGGCACGCCGAGGCCCGGCGTGGCCACCGTGGTGGCCGGGGCCGCCGGCGCGGCGGGCAGCAGGCGCGCGTGCGCTTCGCGGCGCGCCTTCAGCCAGGCGTCGAAGGCGGGCGAGACGGTCTGCGCGCTGGCCTGCGAGGCGAGGCTGGCGAGCACGCAGGCCAGCAGCGCTGCGACGGCTTTGTTCATCGTGGGCCTCCCCCGGGGCTTCAGGCTCGCACAGTGGGCGCGCGTCCGGGGGCTGTCAAGAAAAATGGAGCGTGCCGGGACACGCCGGCGTCCCGGAGCGGCACCGCGAAACGCGGCCGTCGCGCGCGTCGCAGCGCGCGCGGAAACAGGCGGGCTTTAGAACCTCACCTCGACGCCCAGGTTGAGCGCGTCGGCGTAGTTGGGGTCGTACTCGCCGGCGTCGTAGCTGTTGGAATACAGATAGCCGGTGTAGTTCAGGCTCAGGCTGGCGTGGCGGCCAAGCTCCACGCCGATGCCGAGCCCGGCGTAGGCGCCGTAGACGTGTTCGCGGTAGCTGTCGTACTTGATGTACGAGCTGCCGTCTGCGCGATAGTAGCGCCCGATGGCGTCGTACTGCGTCGTGTTTCCGTACCAGTAGCCCAGGCGTGCAAGCGCGAACCAGGGGCTCCGCCGCCCGAAGTTGAAGCGTGCGATGGCACCCAGGCTGTAGAAATCGACGGCGCCATACTTGTCGTCCTGCCGGGTCCTTTCCTGCAGCCTGCCCGCCGTGGCCTCGACCCCGATCAGGGACACCGGGCCGGCGCGCCAGCGATAGCCCGCGCTCAGGCCGTACATCGTCTGGTCGACGTCTTCGTAGACCCAGCCCTTGCCCGCCTGCACGCCGACGAAGGCGCCGCTGGCATTGCGCGGCGGCTCGCGCGGTCGGCGCGGCACGGGCGGCGGCGGGGCCGGCACCGCCGCATACATCGCCGACGGCGGGGCGGCGGCCACGGGCGCATCGGCGCGGGGGGCCACCGGCGGGACCGGCGCGGTGGGCGCCGCCGCCGTCGACGGGGCCGGGCGCGCATCGGAAGAGGCGGGTGCCTGGCTTGCGCGGTGCTCGGTCAGCGGACGTTGCTCGGGCGAGGCCGGTGGTGCGACCGCGCTCGGCTGGGCCGGTGCGCGACGCGACTTGAGCCAGGCGTCGAAGGCCGGCGAAACGGTCTGGGCGCTGGCCTGCGAGGCCAGGCCGGCCAGCAGGCACGTCAGCAGCAGGGCGGATGACTTGTTCATGGCATTCCTTCTCGTCGTGTCGTCCTGGGTCTCATCCCCGCGGCGGCGTGCCGCCAAAGGCGTGCGGGCGCGTCTTCGGAAAGACGCACCCTGCGGGCCAGGAGGCAGGCGCGGATCCCCTTGTTGGCCCGGCGCCCGCGCGACACCGTAGCCCCGCCGCGTCGGCTTGCGCCGCACGGCCCTCGCAGTCCCCTGGCTGCAGCTTCGCACAGTGGCGGGCCGCCCGAAGGCTGTCAAGACAATCGTGAACAGGTTGCGCGGCCCGCCGCATGCGCTGGTGCGTCCGCGCTTGGCCAGGCGTGACGTCCGCCGACGGCGAGCGATCCGCGTGAGGCGAGGGCCTAGCGCCGCACCGCCAGGACGCCGTCCAGCGCGGGCTGCGCCTGGAAGCCGGCCTTCTCCAGGCGCCGGGCGACTTCGCGCGGCACGTCGCGGCCGCTGGTCAGCTTGTTGGGGCTGCCGGTGTAGTGGAACAGCCGCCCGCCGCGCTTGAGCACGCGCGCGAGCTGGTCGTAGAACGCCTGCGCGTACAGCTCGCCGGCGATGCCGAAGCGGGGCGGGTCGTGCAGCGCCGCGTCGAAGGCCGCATCGGGCAGCGCGGCGATCTCGCGCGCGACATCGCCCTGCTGCAACTGCAGGCGGCCGCCGGCTTCGGCCGAGTCCGGATCGGGCGACCACGGGTTGAGCGTGCGCAGCCACAGCACGCTGTCGTTCTTCTCGAACGAGACGATGCGGGCCACGCCATCGGCCAGGCAGCAGGCGGCGAAGTAACCCAGCCCGCCACAGGTATCCAGCACGGTCTTGCCGCGCGGGGCCACCAGCGCCACCTTGCGGCGCGCGTCGTCCAGCGGCGATTCCTTGGACGTCGGCAGCATCTTGATGCCATCGATCTCGAAGGTCGGCACGTCCCATTGCGTGGGCACCAGCTTGATCAGCGAACCGGCGAAACGCGACACCGGCACGAAGTCCTCGCCGTCGAAGTAATACAGCGTGCGATCGCGCGTCTTGCCCGGATACGGATAGCGCACGCCGTGCCATTCCCAGTCGGACGCGCCCAGGCGCGCGGTGCCGGTGGAGCGGCCCAGGTCGAGCGAGCCCTGCCATTCGGACAGGCCGGCATCGCGCGCGGCGATCAAGGCCGTGGCGGTGGTCTGGGTGAGCAGGGGTGCGGTGGGGTGGGGCACGTCACGGCGCGACAGCGAAAGCGGGCCGGCATCGTACCCGACAGGTGGCGAGGGCTCAGGCCGGGTCGGCGTCCAGGTGCACGGTCAAGCCGCTGCGGCCGGGCGCGATGTGATCGGCCAGCACGTGGCGGTCCGGATAATCGCCGCCGTTCTGCGTGCGGAAGGGCAGGGGCGCGTCCTCGAAGAGGCGCTCGACCCGGGTCCGCCAGGCCGCGCTCGCTTCGGCCAGGCGCGCCGCATCGAGCCGGCCGGTGTCGTAGACGGCGAAGCTGGGAAGCACCTGCATGCCCGGGAAGAACAGGGTCCCGTGCGTGATCGGAAACAGCAGATCCTCGAGCGGTCCGTTGATGCCGCGTGGCCCGTAGTCCGCCTCCGGCCCGCCGACGCAGACGCCCAGCAGCGCGCGCTTGCCCGCCAGGCCGCCTTCGCCATAGCGATACGCGTTGCCGGCGCCGCGATAGCCGTAGGCCAGTCCGAAGGCCCAGACCCGTTCGATCCAGCCTTTCATGATGGCCGGCATGCCGAACCACCACAGCGGGAAGACGAGGACCAGCGCATCGGCGGCCATGAGCTTGCGCTGCTCGGCCTCGACATCCGGCGACTGGCGCCCGTTGGCGAAGGCGTGGCCCGATTCCTGGATGAAGGACAGGCGCGCCGCGTCCAGGCGCTGCGGAAAATCGTCCGCGTCGAACACGGCCTTCCAGCCCATGGCGTAGAGGTCCGAATGCTGCACGGCGTGACCCTGGGCCAGGAGCGCGGCGGTGGCGGTGTCGGCCAGGTGCCGCGTCAGGGAGGTCGGTTCGGGATGGGCGTGGACGATCAGGACCTTCATGGCGGTGTGGCGAGGCAGGCGGGAAGCTCACCGTAGGCCCGGCCCCGCTATAGTGGAAATGAATCCTGCCAATGCCAGCTATAGCCATGCACGATCTGCGGCGCCTGGACCTCAACCTGCTGGTCACGCTCGATGCGCTGCTGGCCGAGCACAACGTTACCCGCGCCGCGCAGCGCCTGCATCTGTCGCAGCCTTCGGTCAGCGTGCAGCTGGCCAAGCTGCGCGAGCTGCTGGGCGATCCGCTGCTGTTGCCGGGGCCGCGGGGCATGCGGCCGACCGCGCGTGCCGACGCCCTGCGCGAACCGCTGCGGGCCGCGCTGGAAGCCCTGGGCCAGGCGGTGGCGCCACCGGCGCCGTTCGACCCGGCCACCGCGACGCGGACCTTCCAGCTGGCCGCCAGCGACTACGCCGCCTCGACCATCGTACTGCCGACGCTGGCCGGCCTGCGTACCGCGGCACCCGGCACGCGCCTGGCGGTGCGTGGGCTGGTGCCCCGGCAGATCGTGCAGCAGGCCGAGGCGGGGCAGATCGATCTGGCGTTCCACACCGTCGAGGACGCACCGGAGGGCATGCGGCAGCGCATCCTGTTCGACGAGCGCTATGTGCTGGTCGGCCGCGCCGGCCATCCGGGCCTGAAGCGGCGGCCGACGCTGGCGCAGTTCTGCAGGCTCGATCAGGTGATCGTCTCGCCGGACGGCGGCGGGTTTCAGGGGCCGTCCGACGTCGCGCTGGCGGCGCTGGGCCTGAAGCGCAACGTGGCGCTGTCGGTGCCGCATTTCCTGTTCGTGCTGTCCGCGCTGGTGCGCACCGACCTGGTGGCGATGCTGCCCGAGCGGCTGGTGCGTGGGCATCCGGCGCTGCGCGTGGTGCCCGCGCCGCTGGCCGTGCCCGGCTACCGGATGGCGATGCTGTGGCACGAACGCGTGCACCGCGACCCGGCCCACCAATGGCTGCGCGCGCAGGTCGTGGCGACGGTCGCAGAGCCTTAGCGCGTGTCGTGTGTCGTGTGTCGTCGCGCGAAGGCGCTTTGGCGAAACCTCACCGCCCTCCCAGCAGTCGGTAGAAACGCCCCTCCCCTTTCGCGAAGCGAAGGGGGAGGCGGGGAGGGGGTGCTTTTGCTTTTGCTTCCGCCTCTGCCCTTGCTCCTGCTCTTGCCCTCCCGCGAAGATCGACCTCTCCCCCTCAGTCGCTAGCCGCGACTTCGAGCTCCCTTGGCCTGCGCCTAAAGGGGGGAGCTAACAGCTCCCCGCAGCCCGCTCTAGCGCTTCACCGCGCCCTTGGTCTGCGTCCATTCGTCGGTGACCTGGCCGTCCGCATCGAGGAACTGCAGGCGCGGCGTGCCGTCGGCGTCGACGCGGGCGGTGATGCGCAGCCTGCCGTCGCGGTCGCGCAGGTCCAGCGAGGACGAGGCGTCCGGGTTGCGTCCCAGCCAGGCGCGCTGCACATGCATCGGCGCGCGCGTGGCCAGGAAGGCCTTCAGCGCCGCCTGGCGCTCGGCCTCGCTGGCGCCGGCCTTGGCCTGCATGGCCTTGAGCGCATCCTCCAGCGGCCAGTCCGGCTGGTCCTTGAACTGCACGCCGCTCTTGATCCGCTCGCCGTCCTGCGCCGAGACCCAGGTGGACAACTCGTCCTGGCCGTAGGCATCGAAGGACAGGTGGCCGTCGCGGCTGATGCTGCCGTCGGGCCGCCTGAGCCCGCTGAACACCAGGCCGCCGCTCTCGGTGCCTTCGGCGTCGTAGAAGATCATGCCGGCCGTGCCGTCGGCCTTGCGGCTCTCGTGCGCGTACTCGCGGCCGTGGAAGACCACGCCGGGCAGTTTGGCGGTGTTGGCCAGCACCAGGCGGGTGGTGCCGTCCGGTTCGACCAGGGTGAGTTTCTGCACCGTGATCTCCTCGAAGCTGGCCTTGCCCGGCGCGCGCGTGGCGCCGGTGGTGACCGCCACGACCACCACGGCGGTCAGCGCCGCCGCGTACACCTGCAGGAACCGGGGATGCGAGAACACGCGCATGGGGACACTCCAGTTGGACGGTGGCGCGACCCTAGGCGCGCCGCCGTGGCCGGCCCGTGAGCGCGATCCGCCCCGGCCGGGTTGCCAGCGCCGGGCCAAGCCTTACCATCCTGTCATCGAACCGGCCCGCCACGAGGCCGGCTGGGGATATCAAGGATGTACAGGCGCGGATGGGCCATCGGGTTCGGGCTGGTGCTGGCAGGGTGTGCGGCCTGGGCGCTGGCCCAGGCGGTGCCGATGCCCGCGGCCAGTGCGCCGCCGCCGGTCGCCGATGACGGGGATGGGATCGCGCTGGCCGGCGCCGATGCCGGCGCGGTGCGCACGCCCAGCGCCGCCGACGCCTGGGGCGGCCCGCGCACCGGCCGCGAAGCGACGCTGTCGGACCGCGTGGTCGACTACCGCATCCAGGTGCGGCTGGACGCGATCACCCACACCCTCGATGGCCGCGAACGCCTGACCTGGCGCAACCGCAGCGCGGTGCCGGTCAGCGCGGTCTACCTGCATCTGTACCTCAACGCCTTCCGCAACACCGGCAGCACCTTCTTCCACGAGAAGCACGACCTGGGGCTGGACGCGGGCGGCGATACGCCGGTGCGCCGGGACGGCTGGGGCTGGATCGACATGACCAGCGTGCGCCAGGCGGGCCGGGCGGTGCGGCAGAGCTTCGTCCAGCCCGACGGCGGGCCGGCCACCGACATGACCGTGGTCCGCCTGGATCTGCCGCAGCCGGTGGCGCCGGGGCAGCGCACCACGCTGGACATCGATTTCGCCGCGCAGCTGCCGCGGGTGATCGCGCGCACCGGCTGGTTCGGCAGCTTCCATCTGGTGGGGCAGTGGTTCCCCAAGATCGCGGTGCTGGAACTGCCGGGCGAACGCGGCGCCACCGCGCCGCGCTGGAACGCGCACGAGTTCCATCTGGACAGCGAGTTCTACGCCGACTTCGGCAACTACGACGTCACCGTGGACGTGCCCTCGGACTATCGCGTCGGCGCCACCGGCGTGCTGCAGGGCGCGCCGGAAACCTTCCATCAGCGCACCCGCTACCGCTACGTGCAGGACGACGTGCACGACTTCGCCTGGACGGCCGACAAGCGCTTCGCCACGCCGCTGCGCGGCACCTGGGCCGGAACGGGCAGTCCGGAGGTCGCGGTGCAGGTGCTGTATCCGCCCGAGTACGTGGCCAGCGCCGGGCCCGCGCTCAAGGCCACGCAGGACGCGCTGACGTACTTCTCGCGCACGCTGGGACCGTATCCGTACCGCTCGGTGACGGTGGTGATCCCGCCGTACAACGCCGCCGAGGCCGGGGGCATGGAGTACCCCACCTTCTTCACCGCCGAGGGCTACGCCAAGGTGCCGCCGGGCTCGTCCACCGCCGCGGCGCTGGACTTCGTCAGCATCCACGAGTTCGGCCATGGGTATTTCTACGGGATTCTGGCCTCCAACGAGTTCGAGGAGCCCATGCTGGACGAGGGCCTCAACGAGTTCTGGGACCAGCGCATGCTGCGCGACGGCCATCGCCGCTACGACCTGCTGCCGCCGTGGTTGAACCGCGTGGGCGTGCACCTGCCGGTGACCGACCCGTTCGTGTTCGAGCGCCTGGGCGCGCAGGTCGACGACCCCAGCGATCCCACCGGCGCCAGCGCCTGGAACCGGCTGGACGCCAGCGGCTATGGCTCGGTCTATTCGCGCACCGCCACGCTGATGCGCGACCTGGAGACCGAGCTGGGCAGGCCGGCGCTGGAGCGCGCGTTCAAGGACTACTACACCACCTGGAGGTTTCGTCATCCCTCCATCGCCGACCTGCGCGAATCCCTGGTCGCCTCCACCGGGCAGCGCGCGCTGATCGAGCGCGTGTTCGACCAGCAGGTGTATGCGGTGCACAAGCTCGACGACAGCCTGGCCGACCTGACCAGCGAGCCGGTCACGCCGCTGGCCGGGCGCGTGGTCGAGGCAGGCAGGACGGTCACGCGCGGCGAGGAGGAGACCGAGGCGCTGGCCGACGCGCGCACCGCCGCATGGGACAAGGCGCATCCGCAGGCAGCGCCCGGAGCCGGCCCGTTCGCCTGGCGCACCACGGTGACCGTGCGCCGGCGCGGGGCGGCCGTGCCGCAGACGCTGGTGGTGACCTTCGCCGACGGCAGCACGCGCCGCTTCGACTGGGACGACGCGTTGCCGTGGAAGCGCTGGAGCTTCGTCGATCAGCGAAGGGCGGTGTCGGCCCAGCTGGACCCGCAGCAGCGGCATTTCCTGGACGCGAACAAGCTCGATGACGGCCGGCGCATCGAGGGCGACCACGCCGCGGCGCGGCGCTGGAGCGCCGATATCCTGGCCCTGCTGCAGGCGCTGCAGACCGCGCTGGTGAACCTGTGAGGCGCGCGATGACCGATTTCCATGGCCTGTCGGCCCTGGCGCGCGCGGCGGGCCGCGCGCTGCACTGGCGCGCGCTGCTGCTGTGGTGGGCCAGCCTGTCGCTGGTGGCCCTGGTCGCGGCGCTGCCGCTGTACGCGCTGCTGGACGCGCAGCTCAGCCACGCCATCGACGCGCCACGCCACGCGCAGGCGCTGAGCCTGCTGGTGCTGGGCGATGTGCTCGGCGGCGCGGCCAAGGACACCGGGAGCGCGTGGGGCGTGCTCGCCGCGCTGTGGGGCACGGCGCTGCTGTGGCCCTGGCTGACCGGCGTGATGGTGGCCGCGGTGCGGCTGGGCCGCGGCCCGCGACTGTTCGCGCTGGCCGCCGAGGGCATGCGCGAGTACGGCCGCCAGCTGCGCCTGCTGCTGTGGTCGCTGCTGCCGCTGGCGCCGTTCGTGGCCGCCGGCGTGTGGCTGATGCACGTGGCGCGCGAGCGCCGGCTCGACGCCGTGCTCGAGTCCACCGTCGACTGGACCGAGCGCGGTGCGCTGCTGGCCGCGGTGCTGCTGTGCCTGGTGCCGTACCTGCTGACCGAGTTGACCCGCGCACGCATTGCCGCGCGCGACGACAGCCGCTCGGTGGTGGTGCACTGGTGGCGCGCGCTCAAGCTGTACCTGCGCCGGCCGCTGGCGACCTGGGCGCTGAGCCTGGCGATCCTCGTGCTGGGCGCGCTGACGATCGCCGCGCTGGGCTGGCTGCGGATCGCCGCCTCCGGCCCGGGCTGGGGCGCCTGGTGGCTGGCGCTGGGCCTGACCCAGCTCCTCACCCTGGCCGGCGGCTGGCTGCGGCTGGCGCGCCTGCAGGTGCTGGCGCAGCTGGTCGAGGACGACGCGGTACGACGCGCCATCGAGGCCGACGCCTGGCGTTATGAGGAAGCGGCCTGATCGGCTAGCCGCGTCTGTGCGCGGCGACGGCGCGGCTGCTGCGCGGCGGATGGCGCGCCGGTCGGGCCGGCGTGGCGCCTTGCCTCGCTCAGTGATCGGCTTCGGGATGGCGTGCGCGCCAGGCGGCGAGCTGTTCGCGGTAGCGCGTCATCTCTTCGGCATGCAGGTCATACACGCACGGGTCGCAGCCGCTGTCGCAGCAGTCGCTGGGCAGCGGCGGTTCGGGCGGGACAGGGCGGGGATCGTCTTCAGGCATGCGCCGATTATCCCGCACGGCACCGTGTGCGGGCATGGCATCAATCGCCGCCCAGCTCCAGCTGGGTGAGGTACAGGCGCAGGTCGAACTCCAGCTGGTGGTAGTCGGCGCTCATGTGGGTGCACAGCTGGTAGAAGGCCTTGTTGTGGTCGGCTTCCTTCAGATGCGCCAGCTCGTGGGCGACGATCATCTCCAGGAACGGCGCCGGCGCGTCGCGGAACACGGTGGCGATGCGGATCTCGCGGCTGGCCTTGAGCCGGCCGCCCTGCACGCGCGAGACCTGGGTATGCGTGCCCAGCGCATGCTTGACCACCTGCAGCCTGGGGTCGTAGACCACCTTGTGCAGCGGCGCGCTCTGGCGCAGGTAGCGCTCCTTCATCGCCTGGGTGTAGTCGTAGAGCTGGCGGTCGGTGCGCACGGCGTGGGCGGTGTCGTAGCGGCGGGCCAGCACCTCGCCCAGCTTGCCGGCGTCGATCAGGGCGCGGACCTGCTGTTGCAGGGGCTCGGGATAGCCGGCGAGGTACTTGAGCGGCGTCATGGCGCCCACGATACCGCCGCGGCGCGGACCATGCGGCAGCGCGGCGTGACCGCCACGCGGCGCTGCGGTCCGATTGCTATCTTCCCTTCCGTCCTCGAGCCCCAGGAGCCGCGCATGGCGCCGCGCCACCGTTTCACCGCACACCTGCTGGTTGCCGCCGTCGCCCTGGGGCTGGCCGCCTGCGCCACGCCGCCGGCGCAGGTATCGCAGGCGCCTGCAATCGCCACGACCGCGGCGCCGGCCACGCCGGACCAGCTCTATCCGCGGCTGTTCGAGGCGGTGCAGATGGGCCGGGTGTTCGAGGACCAGAAGCACTTCGTGGACATGACCGTGCGCGGCGATCCGGCCCGGGTCGAGGCCGAGTACCTGGCCGCGCGCGGCCAGCCGGGCTTCGACCTGAAGGCGTTCGTGGCCACGCACTTCGACGAGGACCCGCCGCTGCAGGTGCCGACGCTGGCCCAGGACACCGACCTGCGCGGCCACATCGATGCGCTGTGGCCGGTGCTCACGCGCAGCTTCCGCCAGGTGCCCCCGCACAGCAGCGCGCTGGCGCTGCCCGAGCCGACGGTGGTGCCGGGCGGGCGTTTCCGCGAGGTGTACTACTGGGATTCGTACTTCACCATGCTGGGGCTGTTCGAGAGCGGCCGCGGCGCGCTGGCGCGGCAGATGCTGGACAACTTCGCCTACCAGGTCGATACCTACGGCCATATCCCCAACGGCACGCGCAGCTACTACCTCAGCCGCTCGCAGCCGCCGTTCTTCGCCTTCATGGTCAGCGAGGCGTCCGCGCAGCAGGGCGATGAGGTCCGGCGCCGCTACCTGCCGCAGCTGCAGGCCGAGTACGCCTACTGGATGCGCGGCAGCGAGGCGCTCAAGCCCGGCCAGGCCTCGGCGCGCGTGGTGCGCCTGGCCGACGGCAGCCTGCTCAACCGCTACTGGGACGACCGCGACATGCCGCGCCAGGAGGCCTGGGCGCACGATGTGGCCACCGCCGCGCAGGTGCGCGCGTCGCGCCCGGCCGGCGAGGTCTACCGCGACCTGCGCGCGGCGGCCGAGTCGGGCTGGGATTTCTCCAGCCGCTGGTTCGACGATCCGCAGCAGCTGGGCAGCATCCACACCACGCAGATCGTGCCGGTGGACCTCAACAGCCTGATGTACCACCTGGAGGCCACGCTGGCGGCGGCCTGCGCACAGCAGCCCGGCGCCTGCCGCATCGACTACGCCACGCGCGCCGCGCAGCGCCAGGCCGCCATCGAGCGCCACCTGTGGAATCCGGCCGGCTACTACGCCGACTACGACCTGCGCACGCGCGCCCCGCGCGACCGGGTGACCGCGGCGATGCTCTACCCGCTGTTCGCCGGGCTGGCCTCGCCCGACCACGCGCAGCGCACCGCGGTCACCGTGCAGGCGCAGCTGGTCGGCCCGGGCGGCCTGGTCACCACGCCGGTGCGCAGCGGCCAGCAATGGGATGCGCCCAACGGCTGGGCGCCGCTGCAGTGGGTGGCGGTGGACGGCCTGCGCCGCTACGGCCAGGACGCGCTGGCCGAACGCATCGGGCGCGCGTTCCTGGCGCGGGTGTCGGGCGTGTTCGATGCCGAGCACAAGCTCACCGAGAAGTACGACGTGCTGGTCACCGGCCAGCGCGCCGGCGGCGGCGAGTACCCCAACCAGGACGGCTTCGGCTGGACCAACGGCGTGACCCTGCGCCTGCTGGACCTGTACCCGCCGTCAGGACGCTGACAGCCCCGGCACCGGCCTGCGCTTATGATCGGTGGCCCGGTGCGGGGCCGGTGCCGGAACAGACCGACCCTGAGACGCCCACGATCCGCTTCAGGCCCATGACCCAGCTGCAGGCAAGACGGGTGCTGCTCGTCGACGACAACGAACTCATCCGCGAGATGGCCGCCGACGTCCTGGCCGATGAAGGCATGCAGGTCGTCCAGGCGGGCGATGCCGAGCAGGGGCTGGACCAGCTGCGCGCGCAGCCCGGCTTCGACCTGCTGCTGACCGACGTCCGTCTGCCGGGCATGAGCGGACGCGACCTGGCCGACGCGGCGCGCGCGCTGACGCCGGCGCTGCCGGTGATCTTCATGACCGGCTATGCCGAGGAGGCGCTGGAGCGTCCGGATTTCCTCGGCCCAGGCATGCAGCTGTTGCGCAAGCCGTTCTCGCTGGCGGACCTGATGGCGATGGTGCGCGGCTGTCTGCCGCAGGCCGGCCCGGCGTAGCGCCCGCGCTGAAGTTCAAGGGATGACGGCAACCCTGCTGGGCATGAGGATCAAAACGACGGCGAAACGCCTGTTGGCCGGCCGGCGCCCGTGGTCCCACGCAACCGAAGGAACCGGTTGACAGCGAGCCATGCAAGGGCCCGGTGCCAAGGAGGCGACATGCATCCGTTTCGCGACGTTTCATCCTCTGCCGCTCGAACTCGTGCACGCGTGCCGCTTGCGTCGGCGCCTGGCCGGGACGGCCATGATGGACAAGCCGGACCCGTGCGATGAGAATTGTGCTCTCCATCGCTTTTATTGGTCGCGATTGGGTGCTAAGGCGTGTCTCGGCGATGGGTCTGCCACGCTGGTCCCGCGTCGTGCTCCTGCGACACCGCCTGCCCATGCACCTGTTCCATCCGGCTCCGCGTAGCGCTTTGCGTCTCTTCCCGGCACTGCTGTTGATGTTGACCCTGTTGCTCGGTGGTTGCGGCTGGGTCGCGCCGATCGGCCAACAGGGCCGCAACTACATCGCGCTGGATGGCCAGGTGGAGATGCTGCGCGACCCGCAGGGGACGCTCGATGTGCGCGCGGTGGCCGCCCGCGACGCGCTGCAGCCGGTGTCGCCGGAGTTCAATCTCGGCTACATCCCCGACGTGGTCTGGCTGCGGCTGCGGCTGGACCGCATGCCGCCTCTGCCGCGGGTCCTGCTGCTGCAGGTGGATGCGCCGTTGGCGGACACCGTGCGCCTGTACCTGCCGCAGCCGGATGGCAGCTTCCGCGAGCTGCGGCGTGGCGAGGACGTGTCGCTGCGCGAATACCCCTACCTGATGCGCACGCCGGTGTTCCAGCTCGAGGCCGCCGACGGTCGCTATCCCGAGCTGTACCTGCGCCTGACCGAACGCAACGCGATGACGGTGGCGCTGAAGCTGTGGGAGCCGCAGGCCCTGCTGGCCCAGGAGGCGCTGGCCGCGACCCAGGGCAGCGTCTTCCTCGGCTTCATCATCGCCCTGTGCCTGGCCGGCGCCTTCATCTGGACGCGCAGCGGCGTCGGGCCGGTGCGCTGGTACGTCGCCTACATCGCCAGCAGCGCCTACACCGTGTACAAGACGCGCGGGCTGGTCGGCCCGTTCCTGTATGTGGAGATGGCCGACGGCGGCGACCGCGTGCTGGGCGTGGTGATGGCGCTGAGCGTGGGCATCGCGGTGTCCTTCAGCGTCCGGCTGATGACCCTGCAGACGTATTTCCCGCGGTCCACGCGTGTGTACGAGGTCGTGGTCTGGAGTGTGGTGGGCTGCGCCTGTGTCGGCTTCCTGCTGGGCGCGTTCGGTACGGTCATGCCCTGGATCCAGGGCATGAGCCTGCTCAGTGTCCCGCTGCTGCTGCTCGCGGCGGCCTATCTGACCTGGCGCGGCAACACCACGGCCAGGTTGTACCTGGTCGCGTTCTCGGTGCTGTACCTGGTGTTCTTCCGGGCCTTCCTGATCAATCTCGGCCTGCTCCCCAATACGCCGTTCATGCGGGGTGGAGCGCCGCTGGCGCTGGGTCTGACCCTGCACCTGCTGCTGCTGACCTTCAGCTTCGCCCAGCGCTTCTACACGCTTGAGAAGGAGCGGCAGGACGCACTGGCGCTGGCGTTGAACGCCTCCCAGCGCGCTGAGGCGTCGCTGGAAGACAAGGTGCGTGAGCGCACCCGCGAACTGGACGAGGAGATCGCCCAGCGCCAGGACACCGAACTGCGCCTGCGCCAGAGCAAGGCGCGACTGCGGCAGGCGCTGTCGACCGAACAGCGCCTGCGCGAGGAACAGCGCGAGTTCGTGACCATGCTGTCGCACGAGTTCCGCACGCCGCTGGCGATCATCCATGCCAGCGGACAGATGCTGCGCGATACCGAGACCGCGCTGCAGCCGGCGAACCAGCGCCGGATCGATAAGATCCAGACCTCGGTGGAGCGGATGGACGGGCTGATCGAGCGTTTTCTCGACAACGAACTCCTGCTGTCGGAGGAGGGCGTGCTGCAGCTCACCACCTTCGCCCTGGCGCCGCTGATCGCCGAGGCGCTGGAAGCGATGGAGCCGGCACGCGAGCGCGTTCAGGTCGATCTGGCCGCGGCGCCGACGCTGCTGCACAGCGACCGCGGCCTGCTGCGCATCGCCCTGGACAATCTGGTGACCAACGCCCTGAAGTACTCCCCCGCGGGAGCGCCTGTCCGGGTCAGCGCCTGGGTGGAGGACGCCTCGGTGGTCATCGCCGTGGCTGATGAAGGCCCTGGCATTCCGCAGGACGAGCAGGCCAGCGTCTTCAACAAGTTCGCACGCGGTCGCGACAGCGGCGGCACCGCCGGCGCGGGCCTGGGGCTGTATCTGGTCCGGCGCATCGCCGTGCGGCTCGGTGGCGCGTTGACGCTGCACAGCGCCGGCGCCGGCGCCGGCGCCGGCGCGACCTTCCGCCTGCGCTTGCCGCTGACGAATGCCGCAGCCATGGAGTGAGCGCATGCGCATCCGATTCCGTTGTCCCGCCGTGCCATGCATGCCGGCATCGCCCGGAGGCCCGACGTCATGGCGCTGATCGGTCTGCTTGAGGACGAGCCGGACCTGCGCGAGGAGCTGCAGGCCTATCTGGTGGCGATCGGCCATCGCGTGGTGGCCGCGGACTCGGTCGCCGCGTTCCTCGCCGCCGGTGCCGACCTGCGCTTCGACCTAGTCGTCCTGGATCGCGGCCTGCCCGATGCCGACGGGCTGGAAGTGGCCGAGCGCCTGCGCCGCGCGTGGCCGCAGATCGGGATCATCATGCTGACCGCCCGCGGCGCCAGCCAGGACCGGGTCCACGGCCTGGAGAAGGGCGCCGACCACTATCTGGTCAAGCCCCTGCATCTTTCCGAACTGGGTGCGCACGTGGCGGCGCTGTTGCGGCGCATCCCGCGCGGCTGGCGCCTGCACTCGCGCGAGTCCTGTCTGTATACGCCGGACGATGTGCGCCTGGACCTGAGCGGGCGCGAGTTCGCGCTGCTGCGGCTGCTGGCCGAACGCCAGGGCGAGGTCGCCGGGCGCCGCGAGGTCGCCGAGGCGCTGGGCTGGGAATGGATGGCCTTCGACCAGCGCCGCCTGGACACCATGATCAGCCGTCTGCGCCGGCGCTGCCGCGACCTCTGCGGCCTGGAACTGCCGATCCGCACCGAGCACGCGCGCGGCTATCACGCCACGGAGACCATCGGCGTGGAGTGAGCGGATGGCGCCGCTTGCCTCGACGTGCCGGGCCGATGTTGCGCAAGACCTCGCGCGCGCCCTGCGACAAGGGGATTGCGCGTGGCGACGCCGCCGCCGCGCATGAGGAGAAAGTGACAAAAATCGGTCGAATGTGCGCCGCGGGGTCGGCTTCCTGCGGGTGCGCGCAGCGCCTCTCTGACGTCCTGCGTCACTGTCAGAAATCGTAAGTTTTCACGTTCTCTCGATCCCCAGAATGGCGCCGATTACGAAGAGCGCCGTCTGCGCAGACCACAGGGGACAATCCATGAACACCACGCGGCTGGCCAAGCTTCTTGGCCTGGGCTCGTTGCCACTTGCCGTCAATCTCGCGCTGGCGCAGACCGCGCCGCCGGATGCGGGATCGCTGCTCAACCAGCAGCAGCGCCAGGAACGGCTGCAGCCGCCGGCCGATGACGCCGCCCCCCTGCTGCAGCAGCCGCTGCCCGAAGCACAGGACGGCGCCTTCAGCGCGCGCGTGGACCGGGTGCGCTTCACCGGCGCCGATGCGGCGATCGACACGCAGGCGCTGCAGGCGGTGGTCGCCGACGCGCTGGGCAAGTCGCTGACGCATGCGCAGCTGCAGGCGCTGGCGCAGCGGGTCAGCGCCGCGCTGCAGGCGCAGGGCTATCTGCTGGCGCGCGCTTACCTGCCGAGCCAGGACCTGAGCGACGGCGAGCTGGAAATCGCGATCATGATCGGTCGCCTGCAGAACGCGCCCGGTCGCGTGCAGGTGCTGTCCGACAACGCGGCGCTGCGCGCGCGCACGACCGCCATCGCCGACGCCGCGCTGCCCGACGGCCCGGTGCGCAACGATCAGCTGGAGCGCGCGCTGCTGCTGATCAACGACGTGCCCGGCGTGAGCGCGCGCGCCACCCTGGAGAAGGGCGCCGAGCCCGGCAGCAGCCGCCTGCTGATCCGCACGGAGGACGCCCCGGCATGGACCGGCGGCGTCGGGATGGACAACTTCTCCAACCGGTACACCGGCCGGTGGCGCAGCAGCGCCTGGGTGGCGGTGAACCGCCCGTTCGAGCGCGAGGATCTGCTCGGCATGAACCTGAGCCACAGCAGCGGCAGCGATGTGCTGGGCCTGAACTATTCCATGGGCCTGACCCCGTCCGGCCTGCGTGCCAACTTCGCCGCGTCCTCGATGCACTACGAGATCGGCGCCGAGTTCAAGCCGCTGGACCTGCGGGGCAGCGCGCGCACCTACAGCGCCGGCCTCAGCTATCCGCTGCTGCGCACGCGCAAGCGCAGCCTGTGGATCAGCATGGATGCCGAGCGTCGCGAGCTCACCGACAAGGCGCTGGGCCAGGTGCTGCGCGAGCGCAACCTGGACCGCCTCACCACCCTGCTCAGCGGCAGCGCGTGGGACGGCTGGTGGGGCGGCGGTTACTTCGGTGCCAGCCTGGGCTGGGTGACCGGCCGTGTGGATCTGGACAACGCCGCCGACCGCATCGCCGACGGGCTGAGTGCGCGCACCCGCGGCGACTACAACAAGCTGATCTGGCGCGTGGAGCGCAACCAGAGCCTGGGCGGGCTGAGCAACTGGGGCCTGTACCTGGGCGCCAACGGCCAGTTCTCCAACAAGAACCTGGATTCGTCGGAAAAGCTCCTGCTCGGCGGCCCATCCGGGGTGCGCGGGCATGCGGTGGGCGAGGGCAGCGGCGACGAGGGCTGGCTGGTCAACGCCGAACTGCGTCGCGACTTCGTCATCGCCTCGCAGGTGCGCGCGCAGGCGCTGCTGTTCGCCGACCACGGTCACGTGCGCCAGCACGTCGATCCCTGGGCCGGTTCGGTGACGCCGTGGTCGGGCAATGCGTACGGCCTGTCCAGCGCCGGTCTGGGACTGAACCTGCAGGGCGAGCGCTGGTCGCTGCGCGCCGCCTGGGCGCACCGGCTGGGTGACAACCCCGGCCGCAGCGCCAGCGGCCTGAATGCCGACGGCCTGCGCGACGACACCTATCTGTGGCTGCAGGCCAGCCTGCGCTTCTGACGCCGCCACTCCACGAATTCCGAGGACGATTCGCATGAATCACATCTACCGTTTGATCTGGGACGAACTGCGTGGCGCCTATGTGGTCGCCGCCGAAATTTCCCGCCGCCGCGGCAAGCGCAGCGGCACCGTGGTGCGCGCTGCCGCCGCCGCGATCGCCATCGGCAGCGTGCCCCTGTCGGCCTATGCCGTGGATCCGGGGACCTTGCCCAGCGGCGCGCAGATCGCCGCCGGCAACGCACAGCTGGGTCAGCAGGGCGCCCACCTGACCGTGCACCAGGACAGCCAGCGTCTGATCCTGAACTGGAACAGCTTCGACATCGGCGACCAGGCCAGCGTGCGCTTCGAGCAGCCCAACAGCAGCGCGATCGCGCTCAACCGCGTGCTCGGCGGGACGACGAGCCAGGTCCTGGGCGAGCTCAGCGGCAACGGCCAGGTCTGGCTGGTCAATCCGAACGGCGTGTACTTCGGCAAGGGCGCGCAGGTGGACGTGGGCGGGCTGCTGGTCAGCTCGCTGGGCATCAGCGACAGCGACTTCCTGGCCGGGCGCGCGCGCTTCGCCGCGACCGGCGCCGCCGGTGCGGTGCGCAACGAGGGCGCGATCCGCGCCAACGGTGGCGTGGTGGCGCTGCTGGCGCCGGCGGTGAGCAACACCGGCAGCATCACGGCCGGCCAGGTCGGCCTGGCCGCCGGCGATCGCGTCGCCTTGGACTTCGACAGCGACGGGCTGCTGTCGCTGGCGGTCGAGCAGGACGCGCTGAAGGCGGAACTGACCCAGAGCGGCGTCATCCGCGGAAACAACGTGGTGCTCAGCGCCGCCGGCGCCAGCGCGCTGCGTTCCAGCGTCATCAACATGGACGGCGTGGTCGAAGCCACTTCGCTGGGCGTGCATGGCGGGCGCATCCTGCTCGACGGCGGCGATGCCGGCCAGGTCCACGTCAGCGGACGCCTGGACGCCAGTTCGGCGACCGGCCAGGGCGGCCGCATCGACGTCCTCGGCCAGCAGCTGCGCCTGGACGGCGGCGCACGCCTGGACGCCAGCGGCGCGACCGGCGGCGGTGCCATCCATGTCGGGGGCGGCTGGCAGGGCCATGACGCCTCGCTGCGCAACGCCACCCGCGTGGACGCCGACGCCAGCGTCGCGCTCGACGCCAGCGCCGTCAGCAGCGGCAACGGCGGCGAGGCGGTGGTCTGGTCCGATGGCGACACCCGGTTCGCCGGCAGCATCGCCGTGCGCGGCGGCGCGCAGGGCGGCGACGGCGGCCGGGCCGAGGTCTCCGGCAAGCAGGATCTGGCCTACAGCGGCCGCACCGATGCCAGCGCGGCTCACGGCGCGATGGGCGACCTGCTGCTGGATCCGAGCACCATCTCCATCCAGGCCGGCGGCACCGGCAGCGGGTCCATCGGCGGCACCACGGTCTACGTGCAGGACCTGCAGGCGCAGAACGCCAACGTGATGCTGGTGGCCGACAACGGCATCACCTTCGGCGACCTGTCGCTGAACGGCGGCAACGGCCGCCTGAGCATGGCCAACAATGTCAGCCTGCGCCTGGAGAACACCAGCGGCACGATCAGCTTCGCTAATCCGACCAACACGGTGGAAGTGTTCGGCACCGGCAGCCTCTACTTCCAGAGCGGACGCACCGGGACGGGTTACCTGCGCAGCATCGGCAATCTGATCGCGCATGGCGCCGGGACCAACCCGGCCACGCTGCCGACCCACGACGTCACCCAGAATGGCAACGGCACCCCCGGTGCCGGCTCGATCACCCTGTACGGTGCCGACGGCATCACGGTCAGCGGCGCGGTGACCACCAACGGTGGCTACGTGCGCATCTGGGGCGATTCGGATAATGCGGGCGGCGGCGACCTGACCCTGAGCTCGCCGATCAACACCTCCGGCGGCAACGTTTACCTTTCCACCGGCAGCGGTGCGGTGACGCTGAACTCAAGCATGACACTCGGCGCCGGGCGCGTGACGTTCAGGGCCGACGGCAGCTACACCACCGGCGAGAAGATCCTCAATGGCCTGATCGACGCCAGCGGCGACTTCGACATCGATACCCCCTTCACCATGAAGGGCGGCGCCAGCATCTACACCAGCGGCAACATCAACTTCGGCAACGTCGCGGTCAACCTCGATACCGGCGGCGGCGTGCTGGTGCTGCGCGCCAACAAGATCGACTGGGGCTCGTCGACCCTGAACAACCTCAGCACCGCCTCGATGCGCCTGGAGCCGTACGATCCGACGGTCAACATGGTGCTGGGCGACGCCAACGGCTTCGCCTCGGCGGCCACGCTCAACAAGCTGCCGGGCATCCGCAACCTCACCATCGGCCGCGCCGACGGCACCGGCACCATCAGTGTGTCGGGCAACTACAACTTCAACGCCAGCGGCAGCTTCGAGCTGCTCGACAAGACGCTGGACATCACCGCCGGCAGCCTCAGCAACAGCACCGGCAACGTCATCCTGACCGGCGACAACATCAACCTCAGCCAGCAGGTCACCGCCAATGGCGGCAACGGCAAGGTCACCATCCGGCAGATGACCGCCGCCAACGCCCTGCATCTGGGCACCGGGCTGAGCAATGCGTCGATCGGCCAGGTCAACGCGGCCACGCTGGAGATGGGGCGCAGCGACGGCGGCGACCTGGTGTTCGACAGCGACATCGTGACCGGCGCCAGCACCGTGAGCCTGAAGAGCGGCCAGCGCGTGCTCGGTATCAACGGCGGCGTGTCCGCGGCCAAGCTGGCGGTCACCGCCGGCGCGGGCGCCACGCTCACCGACAGCACTTTCGACTTCACGACCCTGGCGCTGGATGTGGGCGGCGCCAGCCAGGTCACCAGCTCCAGCGCGAACTGGAGCCTGGGCGCGGCGGATACGCTGACCGGCCTGAACGTGCGCGCCGGCACCACCGGCACCGTCGGGCTGACCGCGACCGGCACGTTGGGGCTGAACAGTGCGGTTAATTTCAACAACAGCGCCGCCGCCCTCGCCGCCACCGCCGGCACGGCGTTCAACGCCTCCAGCACCACCTTGAGCAATCAGGCCGCGGCCACGGTGGCCTTCGCGCTCGCCGGCGGCAACCCGTTCGCGTTCGGCGGCACCAGCACGACGCTCAGCAGCACGGCGCTCTCGCGCTTCAATGGCGTGAACACGCTGCGCGTGGATGCGACCGGCAACGATGTCACGATGGGCGCCTTCAACGTCACCGTCGGCAACCGCGTGCAGGTGCAGGCACGTCGCCTGCAGCAGACCGCCGGCGTGGGCGTGGCGGGAGGCAGCCTCTATCTCAGCGCAGCGCAGGACGGCCTGGCCCTGAACCAGGCCATCAGTGCCGCGCAGACGCTGTCGCTCAACGACATCGCCGGCGCCGGTATCCAGGGCAGCGGCGCGCTGACCGCGGCCGCACTGGCCGTGCGCTCCAGCGGCGCGGTGACGCTCAACTCCACCAACAACCAGGTGAACACCATCGCGGCGCAGACCGGGGACCTGAGCTTCCGCAACAACGGCAGCCTGCGTGTGGGCAGTGCCGATGGCCTCGCCGGTATCGCCTCCACCGGCGCGGTGGACGTGCGCCTGACCGGCGCGAGCGCGGACCTGACGCTGCAGCAGGCGGTGAGCGCCGGGAACGGCGCGCAGCAGCAGACCGGTGTGCTGCTGGCGGCGGGCCGCAACTTCATCAACCAGGCCGGCAGCAACGCGGTGAGCACGGGCAACGGCCGCTGGCTGGTGTACTCGGCCTCGCCGCTGGACGACACGCGTGGCGGCCTGGCGCCGGAGTTCAAGCAGTACAACGCCGACACCGGCACCACCGTGCTGGACGCCGGCAGCGGCTTCCTCTACCGCGTCGCCCCAACCGTGGGCGTCGCCCTCACCGGCGCGGCCAGCAAGACCTACGACGGCAACGCCACCGCGTCGCTCGGCGGGATCGGCTATACGGTGAGCAGTGGCGCGATCGACGGCGACACGGTCGTCGTGTCCGGCACCGCGGCGAGCTATGACAGCAAGAACGCCGGCAACGGCAAGGCGGTCACCGTCACCGGCCTGAGCATCGACCAGGCCAGCAACGGTGCGGTGCGCGTCTACGGCTACGACGTCGCCAGCACCAGTGCCAGCGCCAACATCGGCACGATCAACCAGAAGACGATCCAGCTGGGCGCCGGCTCGGTCCAGGACAAGGTCTACGACGGCACCACGACGGCGAGCCTCGGCACCGCGACGCTGAGTGGGGTGATCGGCGGCGACGACGTGGCCTTCGCTGGCGCGTCGGGCGCGTCGTTCGTCGACAAGCGCGCTGGTACCGGCAAGCAGGTCACCGTGTCCGGCATCACCCTGGGCGGCAACGATGCCGGCAACTATCTGGTCGACAGCACGGCCTATGCCGATATCGCCAAGCGCACGTTGACGGTGGCGGTCGATGTCGCCGGCAAGGTGTACGACGGTGGCACCGGCGCGCAGGTGAACAATGTCACGCTCGGCAACGCCGTTTTCGGCGACGACGTCAGCGTCGCCACGCAGGCGGCGTTCGTGGACAAGAACGTCGGCGACAACAAGGCCGTTGTGGTCAACGCGCAGCTGGGCGGCAACGACGCCGACAACTACGTCATGGACGCGGGCACCTCGACGCCGCGCGTGAGCACCGCCTCGATCACGCCCAAGACGATCGACGCCGGCACGCTGAGCGTGACGACCAAGGTGTACGACGGCAACCGTACGGCCAACGTCGGCAGCACCGGCCTGGTCGGCACGGTGAGCGGCGACGATGTGGCGCTGACCCTGCAGGGCCAGTACGACAACAAGAATGTCGGGACCGGCAAGCAGGTGGATGTGACCGCCGGCCTGCTCGGCGGTGATGCGGGCAACTATCGCCTGACCAACACCAGCCTGCAGTCCAGCGGCGACATCACGCCCAAGAGCATCGACGCCGGCACGCTGAGCGTGACGACCAAGGTGTACGACGGCAACCGCACGGCGAACGTCGGCAGCAGCGGTCTGGTGGGCACGGTGAACGGCGACGACGTCGCGCTGACCCTACAGGGCCAGTACGACAACAAGAACGCGGACACCGGCAAGCAGGTGGACGTGACCGCCGGCCTGCTCGGCGGTGATGCGGGCAACTATCGCCTGACCAACACCAGCCTGCAGTCCAGCGGCGACATCACGCCCAAGAGCATCGATGCCGGCACGCTGAGCGTGACCACCAAGGTGTACGACGGCAACCGTACGGCGAACGTCGGCAGCAGCGGCCTGGTCGGCACGGTGAACGGCGACGACGTCGCGTTGACCCTGCAGGGCCAGTACGACAACAAGAATGCCGGGACCGGCAAGCAGGTGGACGTGACCGCCGGCCTGCTCGGCGGTGATGCGGGCAACTATCGCCTGACCAACACCAGCCTGCAGTCCAGCGGCGACATCACGCCCAAGAGCATCGACGCCGGCACGCTGAGCGTGACGACCAAGGTGTACGACGGCAACCGCACGGCGAACGTCGGCAGCAGTGGCCTGGTCGGCACGGTGAACGGCGACGACGTCGCGTTGACCCTGCAGGGCCAGTACGACAACAAGAATGTCGGGACCGGCAAGCAGGTGGACGTGACCGCCGGCTTGCTCGGCGGTGATGCGGGCAACTATCGCCTGACCAACACCAGCCTGCAGTCCAGCGGCGACATCACGCCCAAGAGCATCGACGCCGGCACGCTGAGCGTGACGACCAAGGTGTACGACGGCAACCGTACGGCGAACGTCGGCAGCAGCGGCCTGGTCGGCACGGTGAGCGGTGACGATGTGGCGCTCACCCTCCAGGGCCAGTACGACAACAAGAACGCGGGCACCGGCAAGCAGGTGGACGTGACCGCCGGCCTGCTCGGCGGCGACGCCGGCAACTACCGCCTGACCAACACCAGCCTGCAGTCCAGCGGCGACATCACGCCCAAGAGCATCGACGCCGGCACGCTGAGCGTGACGACCAAGGTGTACGACGGCAACCGCACGGCCAACGTCGGCAGCACCGGCCTGGTCGGCACGGTGAGCGGCGACGATGTGGCGCTGACCCTGCAGGGCCAGTACGACAACAAGAACGCGGGCACTGACAAGCGCGTGGACATCAGCGCGGGCCTGCGCGGCGACGATGCTGGCAACTATCGGTTGGTCAACACCAGTCTGCAGTCGCGTGGCGACGTCACGGCCAAGCAGCTGACCGTGGGCAGCGTGGCCGTGCTGGACAAGCCCTTCGACGGCAGCAGCACCGCGGTGCTGGTGCTGCCGCCGCTGCGCGGGGTGGTCTCCGGCGACGAGGTCGTGCTGCAGGGACAGGGTCAGTACGACGACGCCTCGACCGCGCTCGGCAAGACGGTCCAGGTCTCGCTGACCTTGAACGGCGCCGATGCAGGGAACTATCGCTTGACCGATGCGCTCCAGCAGACGATCGCCGGCATCGCCGAGCTGCCCGGTCGCAACGCGGTGGATGCGATCTCGCAGTCGACCCTGGGCGGTAACGGCACGCGGCCGGGCGGTACCAACGACGGTGGCCCGCTGACCTCCGCGGGCGCGATCGCCGCGGCGACCGGTGCGATGGGCGATCTTGGCGCATCGGCGCAGCCGCAGCTGGTCGGCACTTCGCTGGATCCGACCGGCATCGGCGCCTCGGGCGGTGCCGGTGGCACGGGCAACGTGGGCAACGCTGCGGGTAGCGGCGCCGGAAACGGCGCTGGGAACGGCGGCGGCGCGCGTACGGCAGATGGTGGCGCGTCCACGGGCATCGCCAACGCGGTCCGCGGTGGCGCGGCCGATGCCAACGCAGGCGCTGGCACTGCCAGCACCGCCGGCGACGGCGGACGTGGCGGCGCTTCGGGCGATGTGGCGATGGGCCAGGTGCTGCGCAACGGCACCGGCGTGAGCCTGGCCACCGGGGGTCAGTCCCTGGCGCAACCGGAAGTGACGGTGCTGCCGGTGTTCGACGGCGAAGGCCACGCGCTGGGCCGCCTGCGCGTGGAGGACCTGGGCGGCAGCCTGGTCCTGCATCCGCTGGACGGCGAGTCGCCGACCGCGCCGGACCTGCAGCAGAGCGTGCGCGCCAGGGCCCAGACCAGGGTGGCCATCGACGCGGACGAGACCGCCACGCTGCGCCTGTCGCTGCTGCAGGACGGCACCCTGCATGTCGTGGCGCCGCGTTCCGCGGCGCGCCTGGACCGCGAAGTGCTCAGCGCCTACGCGCTCGACGCGCTGAAGCAGCAGGCCGGCGTCTCGGTGCGGCAGGTACGTGCGCTGGTGCTGAGCCTCGTCGACTGAGGAGCGCGACGCCGGAGCGTGGGCGCTAGCCGCCCGCGCTTCCCGGCGGCTGGCGCGCCACCCGCCGTTGTACGAACCGACGGCGATGGTGTGCCGCTGGTGTTCTGTTACCGCTCGGCTTGGCCCGGCGCCGGGCCAAGCCCGTGGTTCATCGGAAGCGAAGACCTGTCTCTGGCCCCGTCGCTAACCCCGTGCTTTCCGCCCGCGCGGGAACGACGGCTGGGGAGCGTGTCGGGTTCCTGCTGGAAAGCCGGAGGCGCAGGGCGCGCGATGCAGGGGCGATGCCTTTCGATGCCCCTGCCGCCGGGTTTCAGTGCTCATCCCAGGGCACCGAAAACGCGCCAGCTTGACCTGCGCTAGCCCCGCGGGGCCAGGATCGCCTGCACGCGGCGGGCCAGTTCGGCCGCCTGGAAGGGCTTGGTCATCACTTCCATGCCGGCGTCCAGCTGGCCGGCGCCCACCGCGACGTTGGCCGCGTAGCCGGTGATGAAGAGCACGCGCAGCCCGGGACGCAGCTGGCGGCCGGCATCGGCGACCTGGCGGCCGTTGAGGCCGCCGGGCAGGCCGACGTCGGTCAGCAGCAGGTCGATGGGCGCGTCGCCGCGCAGGTACTCGAGCGCGGCGTGGCCGTCGGCCACCGCGGTCACGCGGCAGCCCACCTCGGCCAGGGCCTCGGCGATCAGCGCCCGCACCGGCGCCTCGTCCTCGACCAGCAGCACCTCGCCGCGGGCGTACGGATCAAGCGCGGGCGGTTCGGCACTGTCCGCCGCGGCGGCATCCTCGGCGCCGGCCAGGCGCGGCAGCAGCAGCTGCATCGTGGTGCCATGGCCCAGCCGGGACGCCATGCGCACCTGGCCGCCGGACTGGCGCATGAAGCCGTAGATCATCGACAGCCCCAGCCCGGTGCCCTGGCCGATCGGCTTGGTGGTGAAGAACGGCTCGAACACGCGCTCCATCACCTCGGCGCTCATGCCGGTGCCGGTGTCCTGCACGCCCAGGCGCACGTACGGGCCCGGGGCGAGTTCCAGCGGCGCGGCGGCCTCCTCGTCCAGCTCGAGGTTGTGGGTCTGGATGATCAGCTGCCCGCCCTCGGGCATCGCATCGCGCGCGTTGATGCACAGGTTGAGCAGCGCGTTCTCCAGCTGCGGCGCATCCACCAGCACCCGCCACAGCGGGCGGGCCAGCTGGAAATGCGTCTGGATCGAGGGCCCCAGCGTGCGGCGCAGGATGTCGCCCATGCCATCGACCAGCTGGTTGATGTCCACCGCGGTGGGCGCCAGCGTCTGCCGCCGCGAGAACGCCAGCAGGCGCTGGGTCAGCGACGCGGCGCGCGATGCGCCGGAACGGGCCATCTCCAGGTAGCGCTCCAGCCGCTCGTAACGGCCGGCCTCGATGCGCTGCTGCAGCAGGTCCAGGCCCATGGTGACGGCGGTGAGCAGGTTGTTGAAGTCGTGCGCCAGCCCGCCGGTGAGCTGGCCGACGGCTTCCATCTTCTGGCTCTGGCGCAGCTTCTCCTCGGCCAGCAGCAGCTCGTCGGTGCGTTCGCGCACGCGCTCCTCCAGCGAGGCGGTCAGTTCGCGCAGCTGGTTCTCCGCGTCGCGGCGCGCGGTGATGTCGGTGGCCGCGCCGAACCAGCCATGCAGGCGCCCGTCCGTGTCGAACAGCGGGACCGCGCGCGACAGCGACCAGCCCAGGCTGCCGTCCTCGCGCCGCACCGGATGTTCCAGGGTCAGCGGCTGCCGACCGGTCACCGCCTCGCTGACCGCGGCGATAACCCGGGCGTGCTCGGGCTCGGGAATGTGTCGCGCCATCCAGCGTTCGATCGGCGCGAAACTATCGGTGGCCGCGCCCATGCCGGTCAGCTGGCGCATCTGCGTCCAGTGCGCGTCCATCATGAACAGCGCGTCCGAGGAAGCGCTGACCAGTGCCGCCAGGCGCGCCTCGCTGTCGCGCAGCGCGTCGATGGCCATGCGCTCGGCGGTGCGGTCGCCGAGCACCTTGACGAAGCCGATCGCCATGCCGGCCTCGTTGCGCAGCACGGTGGTCGCGCTGCTGGCCCAGAAGCGCTCGCCGGAGCGGCGCACCTGCCAGCGCTCGCGCACCACGCGGCCGGTCTCCAGCGCATCCAGCAGTTCGCGCTCGTCCACGCCGCTGTCGATGTCTTCCTCGGTGAACAGGCGCGCGGTGGTGTGCCCGCGCATCTGCGACTCGCTCCAGCCCAGGATCAGGTGGGCGCCGGCGTTCCAGTGGGTGACCCGGCCCTGCAGATCGGTGGCCAGGATCGCGTAGTCGGTGGCACTGTCGATGACCTGGCGGCTGTGCGCGTCCAGCGCACGCATGGCGGCCTCGCCCTCGATGCGTGTGGTCACGTCCACGCCCTGCACGAACACGCCGCTGACCTGCCCGCGCTCGTCGCGGATCGGCTGGAAGACGATGTCCACGTAGCGCCGATGCACCGGCCCACCCGGCTCGGCCTGCACCGCATAGACCGCACCGTTGGCCGCATAGACCTCGCCGCTGCGGTAGACCCCGTCCAGCAGTTCCAGGTAGCCCTGTTCGACCGCGTCGGGCAGGGCCTCGGCCACGGTCTTGCCGACCACGTCGCGGTGGTCGATCAGCCGCATGTAACCGGGATTGACCACCTCGATGCGATGTTCCGGGCCGCTGAGGAAGGCCATGAACATCGGCGCCTGCTCGAACAGCTGGGCCAGGCGCTCGTGCTCGCGCGCCAGGCGCTGCTCGGCCAGGATCTTCTGGGTGACCTCGTTGGTCAGGCAGAACGCGCCGCCGACGCGGCCATCGTCCAGGTAGATCGGGGTGAAGGAGAACGTCCACCAGGTGTCCTCCGGCACGCCGTAGCGGTGCATCTGGATGTACATCTCCACATGGCGCTCGGACTGGCCGCGGTAAGCGCACTCGATCGGGCCGCGCACCGATTCCCACACGTCGCCCCACAGCACGCGCATCGACGCGCCCAGCGCGCCGGGTGCGCGCGGCCCCAGGATCGGCGCGTAGACGTCATTGTAGAGGAAGGTCACCTCCTCGCCCCAGACCATGAACATGCACTCGGGCGCATTGACCATCAGGTTGACCGCCGCGCGCAGCGGCGCCGGCCAGGTTTCCGGCGGGCCCAGCGGGGTGGCGGCCCAGTCGTGCGCGCGGATCTTGGCGGCCATGGCGCTGCCGCCGGCGGGGAACCAGGGCTGGCTCATGCCGCGTTCCCGTGTGCCAATCGCGAGCGCTGTCGGCATGAAGCGGGGGCAGGCCGGCGGCGGGGCGGGAGGAGCGGACGAAGCATGCAGGTGAAGACCGGCGGCGGGCGTGCGCCATTTCAGCACGGCCGGGCTAGGCCTGGCATGAAGTTTCGCAACGCCCATGCGCGGCGCCTGCCCGCGCTGCCCGTAGACTGTGGTGCCGGCGCGACGCGCCCGAAGAGCTTGCGGAACCGACACGATGTTCAAGGGTGTGCTGCTGGGTTTCGCCTGCTACGCGGCCTATGCGATCAGCGATGCGTTCGTGAAGCTGCTCGACGGCAGCCTGCCGTCCTACGAGGTGGTGTTCTTCGGCGCGCTGCTCATGCTGGTGGCGGTGCCCTTCCTGAAGAAGCCGCAGGACCGCTGGCGCGAGGTGGTGGTGGCGCGCAAGCCGGCGATCTGGCTGCTGCGCGCCTTCTGCGGCGCCGCCGGCAACCTGACGTCGGTGATCGCCTTCACCCACCTGCCGATGGCCGAGGCCTTCGCCCTGATCTTCCTGATGCCGATCTTCGTCACCGTACTGTCGGTGCTGCTGCTGCGCGAGGAGGTGCACTGGCGCCGCTGGACGGCGGTGGCGGTGGGCTTCATTGGCGTGCTGGTGGTGCTGCGGCCCGGCTTCCGCCAGCTCAGCCAGGGCCATGTGGCGGCGATCCTGTGCGGGCTGACCGGCGCGGTGTCGGTGATCAGCCTGCGCATGGCCGGGCCGGAGGAGAAGCGCGTCACCCTGTACGGCGCCGGCGTGCTCGGCCCGCTGGTGGCCGGCGGCATCCTGATGCTGCCGCACTTCGTCTGGCCCAGCACCGCGCAGTGGGGCCTGATCGCCGGCTACGGGCTGCTGGCCGGCCTGGCGGCGATCCTGATGATGTACTCCACGCGCCTGGCGCCGGTCAGCGCGGTCGCGCCGACCCAGTACAGCCAGATGCTGTGGGCGATCGGCTTCGGCGCCTGGCTGTTCCACAGCCGCGTCGATGCGGTCACCTGGATCGGCATCGCCCTGATCCTGGCCTCGGGCCTGGTCACCTTCATCCGCTGGAACCAGATCGCCAGCTGGCGGCGGCGGATGCGTATCGTCTGAGCCGCGCGCCTGCGTCCTACTTCGCCACCACGCTGGTGCCGCTGGGCACCACGTAGCAGGCCGCGGCCTTGGTGCAGGCCTCGGCGTTGATCTCGGCGATCTGGCGCGCCAGGTACTGCTCGGGCGAGAGGTTCATCGCGTTGCGGTAGGCGTTGTCCGCATCGGCCATGGCCTTCTGCTCCTTGGCGCGCTGCAGTTCGGCGTTGGTGGCCTCGACCAGGGTCTTGACCCGCTGCTGCTGGGCCGCGGTGAGGTTCATCTGCTGCAGCACGTCGGGGTTGGGCTTGGCCCGGCCCAGGGTGATGTTCATGATCTCCACGTCCAGGCCCTGGTCCTTGACCACCTTGCGGATGGCATCGGTCACCGCGTCGTCGATGCGCTGGGCGGTGGCGACGTCGCTCATCATGCTGGTCATGTCGAAGCGCTTGACCTGGTCGCGCACGATGGCCGCGTACTGGCTGCGGATGTTGTTCTTGAACCAGTCCGGGCCGAACCTGCGCAGCAGCCGCGGCGCGTTGGTCACGCGGTACTGGATGGTGGTCTCGAAGTCGAGCAGGATGTTGTCCGACGAGGAGAAGTCGTCGAACGCAACCGCCAGCACCTGTGGGCTGACGTCCACCACGATGGCATCGGTGGTCAGCCAGGTGTAGGCCAGGCCGGGCTTGATGGTTTCGTCGCGGATGCCGCCTTCGCCGAACAGGCGCGGGCGATCGATCAGCACCGCCTCCTGCCCGGGATCGACCTTGACCACCGTGCAGCCCGCCACGCTGGCCGCGCCGGCCAGTGTCCAGATGATGCGCTTCATGTTGTCCCCTTGGTGCGTCCCTGTGCCCGGCGGCAGCCTTGGCCATCGGGTCGATCCGGATGATAAGACGGAAGGCCGACGCGGATCAGGCCGCGGCGACGTCCTACGTCGGTATCGGACGCGCGCCGACGGACACCGCGGCCGCGCAGGGCCACGCTGGAGCCCGGAATGGACTTTCGTGGAGCAGACGATGCGCGTCGTGGCGGGAATGGTGCTGGTGGCCTGTCTGGCGGGGCCGGGCGTGGTGGACGCAGCGGCGCCGCAGGCGCCGCCGATGCTGGCCACTGCGTATCGCGGGCAGGGTGAGGTCGCCGCGTACCTGGTCAGCGAGAAGCTCGATGGCGTGCGCGGGCGCTGGGATGGCCGGGCGCTCTGGACGCGCGGCGGCGAGCCGATCGCGGTGCCGGCCTGGTTCACCCGGGGCTGGCCGCCCGTGCCGATGGAGGGCGAACTCTGGCTCGGGCGTGGGCAGTTCGACGCGACCAGCGCGCTGGTGCGCGCGGGCGATCCACAGGATCCGCGCTGGCGCGCGCTGCGCTTCATGGTGTTCGATCTTCCCGCCGAGGGCGGCGCCTTCGCCGCGCGGGTGGCGCGCATGCGGGCACTGCTGGGCGCAGGCGCGCATCCCCGGCTGCGCATGCTGGAACAGCGCAGCTTCGACAGCCGCGCCGCGCTGGACGCCGAGCTGGGCCGGGTGGTGAGGGCCGGCGGCGAAGGCCTGATGCTGCAGCATCGCGCTGCCTTGTACCTGCCCGGGCGCAGCGATGCGCTGCTCAAGTACAAACGCCTGGACGATGCCGAGGCGCGCGTGGTCGGGCATGTGCCGGGGCAGGGCCGGCACGCCGGCCGCCTGGGCGCTTTGCTGGTGGAACTGCCGGACGGGCGTCGCTTCCGCATCGGCACCGGCTTCAGCGACGCCCAGCGTGCCGCGCCGCCGCCGCTCGGTGCGTGGGTGACCTATCAGCACAACGGCCTGACCGCGACCGGCTTGCCGCGTTTCGCGCGGTTCCTGCGGGTGCGGGCGCCGCCGCCGCCCGATCCGCGGCGGTGAGCGCGACGCCTGCGCACGCAGGCCGCTTGAGGCACACTTGGGCCCTTCACCTGGGAGGGAGAGACCAATGCGTATCGCACTGCTGGCCGCCGTGACGGCGATGGGACTGGGCGCCTGCTCGCAACCGCCGGAGGACCCGGCCACGCGCGCCCAGCCCGACGCGTCGGGCGCTGCCGCACCCGCGGCCTCGTCCGCGCCGGCCTCGGCCCCCGCGCATGTGGTCGCCAGCGACTTCGGCACGCTGCCCGACGGGCGCAAGGTGCAGAAGTTCGTGCTGGACAACGGCCATGGCATGACCGCCTCGATCATCACCTACGGCGGCATCCTGCAGGCGTTGACCGTGCCGGACCGCAACGGCAAGGCCGACGACGTGGTGCTGGGCTACGACACGCTGGATGGCTACCTCAAGGACGCCGCCACCGTGCAGACCAACTTCGGCGCGCTGATCGGGCGCTACGCCAACCGCCTGGCCAAGGGGCGCTTCACCCTGGACGGCAAGACCTACCAGATCCCGACCAACAACAACGGCAACACCCTGCACGGTGGTCCGGAGGGCTTCGCCACCCGGCTGTGGGAGGCCAGCCCCGCCAGCGATGGCACCCCGTCGGTGACCCTGCGCTACCGCTCGCCCGATGGCGAGATGGGCTTTCCCGGCACGCTGGACGTCAGCGTGGTCTACACGCTGCAGGACGATGGCCTGAAGCTCGACTACACGGCCACCACCGACAAGCCGACCGTGCTCAATCTCACCAGCCACGGCTATTTCAACCTGGCCGGCGCCGGCGCTCCGTCTGTGCTGGATCACCGCGTGCAGATCAACGCCGCGCGCTACACCCAGGCCGATGCGCAGCTGATCCCGACCGGCAAGCTGCTGCCCGTCGACGGCACGCCGCTGGATTTCCGCACGCCGCATGCGCTGGGCGAGCGCATCCATGAGGACAACGCCGACCTGCGGCACGCCGAGCCCAAGCAGGGCGGCTATGACTTCAACTGGGTGCTCGACGCGCCGGGGCTGGAGACGCCGGCGGTCATCGTCGAGGAGCCCACCAGCGGACGCACGCTGACCGTGTTCACCACCGAGCCCGGCATGCAGCTGTACACCTCCAACGCCATCGACCGCATCGAAGGCGGCAAGGGCGGCAAGCCCTATCTGCACTGGGGCGCGCTGGCGCTGGAAGCCCAGCATTTCCCCGACAGCCCCAACCACGCCGACTTTCCCAGCACGCGCCTGGATCCGGGCCAGACCTACCGGCAGACCACGATCTATCGTTTCGGCGTGACCAGGTAGGCGTCCGCGTTGCCGCGCCGGCCCGGATCCGGGCCGGCCCGGTGCTTACTCCAACGCGTCCAGGTTGCGGTTGATCCGCAGCATCAGCGTGGCGAACTGAGCCAGGTCCTGCGCGTCGAAGCCGGCCAGCGCCTGTTCGCCCATGGCCTCCATCACCGCCCTGGCCTTGGGCAGGCGTTTGCGCGCCAGCGGCGTCAGCGAGATCAGCCTGCTGCGGCCATCGGCCGGATCGGGCGTGCGCTGGACCAGGCCGTCGCGCTCCATCCGGTTGAGCAGCTGGGCCATGCTGGGTTGCTCGACCCGTGCGCGTCGCGCCAGCTCGCCCTGCGACAGCGCATCGCCGTGCTTGAGCGCCACCAGCACCGGCAGCTGCCCCATGGCGAAGCCGTGCTCGCGCAGCTGCGCGTCCACCAGCCGCGAAAACGTGCGATAGGCGATGCCGAGCAGTTTGAGCGGATCGTGCCGGGCGGCGTGCTCGAGTTCGCTGCTTTGACTTTCCATAGGTAGCTATGTTTTAAATATAGGCACCTATCTTATCCGGAGCGGCACGCATGGCCAACCTTCCACGCATCGCCATCGTCGGTGGCGGACCGGCTGGCCTGACGCTGGCCCGCCTGCTGCAGCTGCAGGGGCTCGAACCCGAAGTGTTCGAACGCGATGCGCACGCGCTGGACCGCCCCCAGGGCGGCTCGCTCGACCTGCACCGCGGCTCGGGCCTGCTGGCGATCGAGCGCGCCGGGCTGCAGGACGCCTTCGCGCGCATCGCCCGCTACGAAGACCAGGGCGAGCGCCTGCTGAACCATCGCGGCGAGGTCCTCTTCGAGGACCGCGAGGGCTTCGACCGCAGCCGGCCAGAGGTCGATCGCACCGCACTGCGCGCCATGCTGCTCGATGCGCTCATCCCCGGCACCGTGCGCTGGGGCGCGCCGTCGCAAGCGCTGCATGCGCTGGACGACGGCCGCTGGCAGCTCGAACTGGCCGGCGGCTTGACCGGTCCGTTCGACCTGGTGGTCGGCGCGGACGGGGCCTGGTCCAGGGTGCGCCCGCTGCTGTCGTCCTACCGGCCGCAGTACAGCGGATTGACGTTCGTCGAGTTCGGCATCGACCAGGTCGATCGCGACCACCCGGCGCTTTCGGCGCTGGTCGGGCCGGGCAAGCTCGACATCGAGGGCGAGGGCAGGATGATCATCGCCCAGCGCAACGGCCATGCGCATGTGCGGGGCTATGCCATCTTCCGCGTGCCGGCGGACTGGGCGCAGCGGCGCTTCGATTTCAGCGATCCGCGGGCCGTGCGCGCGGGTCTGCTCCAGGAGTTCGCCGGGTTCGCGCCGGAGATCCTGGACCTGTTCCGTGCGGCCAACGATCACTTCGTCGCGCGGCCGATCCACGCCCTGCCGGTGGGGCATTGCTGGAACGGCCGACCCGGCCTGACCCTGATCGGCGATGCGGCGCATCTGATGTCGCCCTTCGCTGGCGAAGGCGTCAACGCGGCCATGCTCGATGCCGCCGAACTAGCCGAGCAGCTGGCCCGAGGGGAGCTGCATGACGCGGTGTGCCGCTATGAGGCGTCCATGTTCGAGCGTGTGACCGAAGTGGCACAGGAATCGGCCGACGCCGCGGCCACCCAGCTCTCGCATGTCGGGCTGGAACTGACCGCGGCGATGTACCGCGAACATCAGCAGGCTCATCGGGCGGGCTGACGGCGGGTGCTCGCCGCGTCGCACGCGGGATCGACCGCGCCCGGGCTTGTCAGGCGGGCTCGTTGTCCCCATGGTGCTCCCATGGCTGACTCCAACGAACCCGGATCCCGCGCTGCGTCGCTGCAGTCCAGCGCAGGGCGCTTCCGCAATGCGATCGCGATCCCGCGCACCGGGCTGCTGGAATCGCTGCGGCTGTTCCGCAGCGTGCTGTTCGACAAGCCGCGCACCAGCGTGCCGGACCGTCCGATCCCGGTGCGCCCGCTGACCCGCGCGGAACTGCTGGCCGCGCCGGATTTCAGCCTGTACCGGCTCGGCCATTCGACCGTGCTGCTCAAGCTGCGCGGGCAGTTCTGGATCACCGATCCGGTCTTCGCGCAGCGGGCGTCGCCGCTGCCCTGGTTCGGGCCCAAGCGCTTCCATGCGCCGCCGATCGCACTGGAGGATCTGCCGCCGCTGAAGGGCGTGATCCTCTCGCACAACCATTACGACCATCTGGACAAGGCGGCCGTGCGCGCGCTGGCCGCCTCGGCCGAGCACTTCGTCGCGCCGCTGGGCGTGGGCGACACGCTGGTGCGCTGGGGCGTGCCGGCGGCCAAGGTGCAACAGCTGGACTGGTGGCAGTCCACCGACATCGACGGGCTGCGCCTGGTCGCCACGCCCGCCCAGCATTTCTCCGGGCGCGGGCTGCGCGATGGCAACGCCACGCTATGGTGCTCGTGGGTGCTGATCGACGACGGGCTGCGCGTGTTCTTCAGCGGCGACAGCGGCTACTTCGATGGGTTCAGACAGATCGGCGAGCGCTTCGGGCCGTTCGACCTGACCCTGGTGGAGACCGGCGCCTACGATCGCCAGTGGCCGCACGTGCACATGCGTCCCGAGGAGTCCCTGCAGGCGCATCTGGACCTGCAGGGGCGCTGGATGCTGCCGATCCACAACGGCACCTTCGACCTCGCCCTGCATCCGTGGTTCGAGCCGTTCGAGCGCATCAGTGCCTTGGCCGCCGAGCGCGGTGTCGCGCTGTCCACGCCGGTGATCGGCGAGCGCGTCGACCTGCGGCAGCCGACCGCGGGTTCGGCCTGGTGGCGCCTGCCCAAGTAAGTGCGTGAAGCCCGCGGGTGCCTGATGCGCCTACAGCTGGGCGAGAAAGTCGCGCAGCAAGGCGTTGAACGCGTCCGGATGCTCCAGCGGCGGAAAGTGACCGCACGCCGGCACGACCGCCAGCCGCGCATGGGCGATGCGATCGACGATCTGCTGGCCCGCCGCCGGCGGCGCACTGGCATCGTCCGCGCCGGCGACGACCAGGGTCGGATGGGGCAGGGAGGCAATCGCCTTCTCCAGCGACAGGCCGGCGACCATGTCCCAGAGCTGGGCGTGGAAGGCCGGGTCGTTGCGCAGCAGCAGTTTGCCCAGCCGGTCGCCGATTTCAGGGCGCGCCGCGAGAAACTCCGCCGGGAACCAGCGCGCGATGTGCAGCGGCGCGATGCCTTCCATGCCGATCGCGCGCACGGTATCCGCGCGCTGCCGCAGCAGCTGCCTGACCGCATCGGAGAAGGTGCAGGAGGTGGCGACAAGCGTGAGCGAGCGCACCTGCGTCGGCGAGGTCACCGCCAGGGTCTGCGCGATCATGCCGCCGACCGAGATGCCGACGACATCGACCGGGCCGGTGCGCAGTGCGCCGAGCAGCGCGACCAGCGCCTCGGCGAAGCCGGCGAAGCTTGGCGCTTCCTGCCCGTGCGGCGAGCGTCCGTGGCCGGGCAGGTCGATCGCGATCACGTCGCGGTCGCGTGCGAAGGCGTGGATCTGCTGTTCCCATACCGAAAGATCCAGGCCGAGCGCATGCAGGAACAGCAGCGGCACGCCGCCGCGTGGGCCGGTCCGGATCATGTTGAGGCGTGGTGTGGGGTCGCTCATCGGGGATCCTCTACGCAGGCGGCCAGCCTAGTGGAGTCGCCCGCGCCGGGCAGCGCGATCGCGCGGACGCAGTGTGTTGTTCCTGCGTCGCAGGCACCTGCGCGGCGCCTGTCTTGCGCGCTGCGGTGTTGCATCGGGCGCAACATCGACGATCATGCGGGCACCTCGCAGGCACAGGCGGTACGCATGGAACATCCGGTCCTCAACCGGCGCCAGGAACAACTGGTGGCGCTGGTGCGCCAGCTCGGCTATGCCGAGGTGGACGGGCTGGCCACGCAGTTCGACGTGACCCAGCAGACCATCCGCCGCGACCTGATGCTGCTGTGCGAGGCCGGCCTGCTGCGCCGCTACCACGGCGGGGTGAGCCTGCCTTCCAGCGTCGAGAACACCGCCTACGCCACGCGCAAGTCGCTGCAGGCCGAGCAGAAGCGTCGCATCGCCAGGGAGGTGGCCACGCATGTCCCCGACCATTCCTCGCTGTTCATCAACCTGGGCACCACCAACGAGGACGTGGCCGCGGCGCTGATGCACAAGCAGGGGCTGCGGGTGATCACCAACAACCTCAACGTGGCGGTGCTGATGAGCACCAACCCCAGCTTCGAGGTGATCGTGGCCGGCGGCATGGTGCGTGCGCGCGACCAGGGCGTGACCGGCCAGCCGACCGTCGATCTGGTGCGCCAGTTCACCGTGGACTTCGGGATCATCGGCATCTCCGGCATCGAGCTGGACGGCACGCTGCTGGACTTCGACTTCCAGGAGGTGCGCGTGGCCCAGGCCATCGTCGAGCATTCGCGTCAGGTGCTGCTGGCCGCCGACGCCAGCAAGATCGGCCGCAACGCGCTGTGCCGGCTGGGGCCGATCGCGCTGGTGGACGACTGGTTCACCGACCGCGCCCCGCCGGACGTCCTGGCCGAGGTGCTGGCCGCGGGCAAGACCCGGGTCCACGTCGTCGGCGACTGACGGCGTGCTGGGGCGTCCGGCGATTGCCCCGACTGGACGCACTCGGGCCGGCGCCATCCCCGGCAGGAGGCGGCGCGCCGGACCTGCATTGCCACCGGAGGCCTGCCCCGGACAGGCGGTTTGCGGGCGCGCATTCAGCGACGTCGCAATGCGCCCCAGAGCGGCGGCGCCCTCGACCATCGTTTAACCCGTGAACCCGACCGGGCCTGCCGCGCTCACGAAATGTTCGTAAATGTTCGTTTAGGATCGTTGTTGTCCGTCTTTGTCCAGACGCGAACGGCGCCATGAGGCGGTCGCCGCGCGGGCGGCGGCCCGGTCGAGGAGCGGTGAGATGGTCGAACGCGTCGATGTGCTGGTGGTGGGCGGCGGGATCAACGGGGTGGGCATCGCCCGCGACGCGATCGGCCGCGGGCTGAGCGTGTGCCTGTGCGAGGCCGACGATCTGGCCGCGCATACCTCCAGCGCCAGCACCAAGCTGATCCATGGCGGCCTGCGCTATCTGGAGCAGTACGAGTTCCGCCTGGTCGGCAAGGCGCTGGCCGAGCGCGAGGTGCTGCTGCGCCTGGCCCCGCACATCGCCTGGCCGCTGCGCTTCCTGCTTCCGCACCAGCCGCACCTGCGGCCGGCCTGGATGATCCGCGTCGGCATGTTCCTCTACGACCGCCTGGGCGGGAAGCGCACGCTGGAAGGCTCGCGCCGGGTCGACCTGCGCCGCTCGCCGGTGGGCGTGCCGCTGAAGGAGGAGTTCACCACCGGCTTCGCCTACTCCGATGGCTGGGTGCAGGACGCCAGGCTGGTGGTGCTCAATGCGATGGACGCGGCCGAGCGCGGCGCCTCCATCCACACCCGCACCCGCTGCGTCAGCGCACGCCGCGATGGCGCGCATTGGCTGGCCGAACTGGAGACAGCGCAGGGCCAGCGCATCACGGTCCAGGCCCGGGCGCTGGTCAACGCCGCCGGTCCCTGGGCGGTGGAGTTCCTGGACCAGGTCGCGCACCTGCGACACGACTATGCGCTGCGCCTGGTCAAGGGCAGCCACATCGTGGTGCCGCGCATGTTCGCGCATGACCATGCCTACATCTTCCAGCAACCCGACCGCCGTATCGTCTTCGCCATTCCCTACGAGCGCGACTTCACCCTGATCGGCACCACCGACATGGAGTACAAGGCCGATCCCGGGCATCCGCGCATCGACGCGGACGAGGTCGATTACCTGTGCGCGGCGGCCAACCGCTACTTCCGCAACTCCATCGCCCCCGGCGATGTGGTGTGGACCTACAGCGGCGTGCGCCCGCTGCTGGAGGATGAGGAAGACAACGCCTCCGAGGTCACCCGCGACTACCGGCTGGAAGTCGATGCGAACGGGCCGCCGCTGCTGAGCGTGTTCGGCGGCAAGCTCACCACCTATCGCAAGCTGGCCGAGCAGGCCGTGGACAGGCTCGAGTCGCAGCTGGGCCGCAAGCCGCAGCCCTGGACCGCGGACGGGGCGCCGCTGCCGGGCGGGGACATGTTGCCCTTCGATCAGGCCCTGGCGCTGCTGCGCACGGCGCGGCCCTGGCTGCCCAGGGAACTGGCCTGGCGGCTGGTGCGCAACTACGGTTCGCGCGCCCGGCACATCCTGGGCGAGGCGACGACGCTGGCCGACCTGGGCGAGCACTTCGGCGCCGATCTCTATCAGGCCGAGGTCGACTATCTGCGGCACCATGAATGGGTCGTCGACGCCGAAGACCTGCTCTGGCGCCGCAGCAAGCTGGGCCTGCGCCTGACGCCGGCCCAGCAGCGCCGCCTGGCCGAGGTGCTGCGCGCTCCTGCCGCGACGATGGCCACGCGCGCCTGATTCCATCCGACATCCCCGGCCGCGCGAGCGGCCACCACGTCATCACTGGGAGGTTGCTGACATGTCCACCAAGCCCCGCACCATCGCCACTGGCCTGACGGGAGGCCGGCGATGAGCCGACAGTTTCTGGGCGAGCTGATCTCCGAGGCGGTGGCGATGACGATCATCATCGCCTTCGGCGATTCGGTCGCGGCGATGTACACCCTCTACGATCCCAATCCCTATGCCGGTGGCTACTGGGGCGTCTGCATCGCCTGGGGGCTGGGCGTCACCATCGCCATCTATGCCACCGGCTCGGTTTCGGGCACCCACGCCAATCCGGCGGTGACGCTGGCGCTGGCGCTGTTCCGCGGGTTCTCGTGGAAGAAAGTGCTGCCTTACTGGGGCGCGCAGGTGATCGGCGGCATGGTCGGCGCGGCCATCGTCTATGCGCTGTATGCGCCGGTGATCGATCACTACAACGAGGTCAAGCAGCTCACGCGCGAAGCCGGCGGCGCGGCCGGGGTGTTCTTCACCGCGCCGGGGCTCGCGGTCACACCGCTGCATGCGCTGACCGACCAGGCCATCCTCACCGCGTTCCTGATCTTCGGCATCTTCGCCATCACCGAGCAGTACAACGAGATGGCGCCGGGCGCCAACTCCGGCGCGCTGATCATCGGCCTGCTGGTGGCGACCATCGGCGCGTCGATGGGCTATCTGGAAGCCTGGGCGATCAACCCGGCTCGCGATTTCGGCCCGCGCGTGTTCGCGTTCTTCGCCGGCTGGGGGCCCGCGGCCTTCCCCGCGCCGCACAACTACTGGTGGGTGCCCATCGTCGGCCCGTTGATCGGCGGCGTGGTCGGCGCCGCCGCCTATCAGTGGCTGATCTATCCGTTCCTGCCGGCGCGCCAGCGCGCCGCGCAGAAGCCGAAGGCCTGAAGGACCAGCCACGCGTCACCGTTTCCGCCGCGCACACCGCGCCGGCGCTTCCAACCCGCAGGGAGTCACCCGATGGACAAGCAATACGTGCTGGCGATCGACCAGGGCACCACCAGTTCGCGCGCCATGCTGTTCGACCGCAGTGGCGCGGTCAAAGGCATCGCCCAGCGTGAGTTCACCCAGATCTTCCCGCAGCCGGGCTGGGTCGAGCACAACCCGCGCGAGATCCTGTCCACCGTGCTGACCACGATGACCGACGTGCTGACCCAGGCCGACGTCGACGCATCGCAGGTGGCGGCCATCGGCATCACCAACCAGCGCGAAACCACCGTGGTGTGGGACAAGCACACCGGCCAGGCCGTGTACAACGCCATCGTCTGGCAGTCGCGCCAGTCGCAGAGCGTGTGCAGGGAGCTGCGCGAGGCGGGCCACGATGCCCTGTTCCGCGCCAGATCCGGCCTGCTGATCGATCCGTACTTCGCCGGCACCAAACTCAAGTGGATCCTGGACAACGTCGAGGGCGTGCGCGAGAAGGCGCAGGCCGGCGACCTGCTGTTCGGCACCATCGACAGCTGGCTGATCTGGAACCTCTCCGAGGACCACGCCCACGTCACCGACCAGACCAACGCCGGGCGCACGCTGATGTACGACATCCACGCGCTGCGCTGGGACGAGGAGCTGCTGGACATCCTCGGCGTGCCCCGCGCGATGCTGCCCAGGGTGTGTTCGTCCAGCGAGGTCTATACCCAGACCGCCGGCCGGCATTTCTTCGGGCACAAGGTGCCGATCGCCGGCATCGCCGGCGACCAGCAGGCGGCGCTGTTCGGCCAGGCCTGCTACACGCCGGGCATGGCCAAGAACACCTACGGCACCGGTTGCTTCGTGCTGATGAACACCGGCGAGAAGGCGGTCCAGTCCAGCAACGGCCTGCTCACCACCATCGCCTGGGGCATCGACGGCAAGGTGGAATACGCGCTGGAGGGCAGCATCTTCGTTGCCGGCTCGGCGGTGCAGTGGCTGCGCGACGGCCTGCGCATGTTCGGCAAGGCCCGCGACACGCAGGCCTACGCCGAGCGCGTGCCGGACACCGACGGCGTCTACATGGTGCCGGCCTTCGTCGGCCTGGCCGCGCCCTACTGGGACAGCGAGGTCCGCGGCGCGTTCTTCGGCCTGACCCGCGGCACCAGCAAGGAGCACTTCATCCGTGCCACGCTTGAGTCGATGGCCTACCAGACCCGCGACGTGCTCGAGGCCATGCAGGCCGATGCCAAGCTGGAATTGAAGGAACTGCGCGCCGACGGCGGCGCGATCAGCAACGACTTCCTGGCCCAGTTCCAGGCCGACATCCTCGACACGGCGGTGGTCCGTCCCAAGGTGTCCGAGACCACCGCGCTGGGCGCGGCCTACCTGGCCGGACTGGCGACCGGCTTCTGGTCCAGCCGCGAGGAGATCGCCAACCAGTGGGCCGTCGATGCGCGCTTCGAGCCGACCATGCCGGCGGCCGATCGCGAGCGCCGCTACGGCGGCTGGAAGAAGGCCGTGCAGGCGACGATGGCCTTCCGCCCGGACTGAGCCTTGGGCGCCGGCCTCACCACTGCGCCACCAGGGTGGAGAACGGGCGCTTCAGCGCGATGCCCTGCGCATCGAAGTCGCGCACGGCCTTGCCGTCGACGGTGACGGTGCGCGGGCGCTGGCGGTTGGGCCAGTACACCTTGAGCGCGCTGTCGGCCCTGAGCCCCTTGCCCAGGGTGACCGTCAGCCGCTGGCCCTCCTGCCTGGCCTGCATGGCCAGCGTGCCGTAGGCAGTGGGCAGGCCGTCGACCTTCAGGCCTGGGCCTGCCACCCAGGAAGGCGGCGCGCCGGGCAGCAGCGACAGCGCGCGGTCGCCTTCGAACATCAGCATGCCGAACACGCTGCGCGCGTACTCGGCGCCGATCCAGGTATGCGGCATGTCGCCCAGGTAGATGGCATGGCGCTTGTCCGAGTACACGACCTCGGCCAGCTCCTGCCACGCCGTCGGCCGCCGGTCGCGCACCACGTGCTCGAGCATGAACTGCGCATCGGCCGGCCGGTCCAGGTGGACGAAGGTCAGCACGTTGCGCATCTCGTAAGGGGTGTAGGCGTAGAGCGCATCGGGGGCGTCGCGCTGGCGCACCTGCGCCAGGTAGGCGTCGAAAGTGCGTTCCAGCGCGTCGGCGGGCAGCACGTCCTGCGCGCCGGTCGGATCGAGCGCGATCGACACGCTGGTCGGATCCGAACCGCCCTGGTCGGCGTCGGCGGGAATCGTGTCGATGCCCTTCCAGCGCATGGTGGCGCGGATCGAGGCGGCCAGCGCATCGCGCAGCAGCGTGTACTGCGTGCGCGCCCACTGCGCCGTGGCGGTGTCGCCCCATTGCTCGGCCAGCCAGGCGCCGTCGTGCCAGCCGCGCAGCGCCCAGTAGTCGTCCCAGTAGCTGTGCGTGGGCACCGAATAGCCTTCGTGGCTGATCGACGGCGCCAGGATGCCGGCGAAGCGCTCCGGCGCCGGACGATCGGCCTGATAGCCCGGCACCAGCGTGCGCTCGCGCAGTTCCTGCAGGAACTTCAGCGCGCGCTTCACCTGCGGCTGGTACGCGCGTACGGTCTGCGCGCCGCCATCCAGGCGCGCGACCTCGGCCACCAGCCACAGGTACTGGCCCTGGGCGTCGTACTCCAGGTCCGAACCGAAGCCGGTGTTGACGCTGCCGTCGTCGTTGAGGATCGGCGAGACCAGGCCGTTGTCGTGCACCGCGTGGGTGCTGTACCAGTGCAGGTAGTCGCGCGCGGTGTCGGCCATGCCCATGCGCAGCAGCACCGCGGCGGTGGCCGAGCCATCGCGGATGAAGGAGCGGTTGTAGTTGCGCGGGCCCGGCTGCATCGCCGGTCCGCTCTGGTTGAGCAGCATGTACGCGGCCTGCGCGCGCAGCATGTCCACCAGCGACGGATCGGGCAGCGACAGGCCGATCCGGCCCAGGCGCTGCTGCCACTGCGCGGCCTGCGCGTCGGCCAGAGCATCGAAGCGCGCGCCGGCATCGCCTTCGCCCAGCAGCGCCCGCACGTCCAGCGCCGGGGCGGCGGGCCACTGCGCGGCTTCGACCGCCTTGGCGTCGATCACCTCGTTGCCCAGCGCGAAGGCCAGCACGATGTCGCGCTGCTCCCCCGGTGCCAGATGCACGCGCCAGCCGAGCAGACCGGCGGCCAGCCCCTGCGGATCGCTGGCCTGCTGTGCCTGCGGTGCGGTGCCGGCGGCGGCGAAGCGGGTGATCTCGTCTTCGCCATGGGCGCCGAACGCGGCCACGCCCTGCAGATCGGGCGCGCTCGCGCTCTGGAACAGCAGCCGTCCATTGACGCGCATGCCGGCGCCGCCCTGGCCGGTCTCGACGGCGATGTCGCGGATCGGCGACAGGCCGCCGTTCTGCCACGGCGGGCTGACCTGCAGCGGCCGGGTCAGCAGCGAGAGGGTGCCATCCACCGCGGTGGCGCCGGTGTTGCGCAGGCGATGGCGCACCAGCACCACCGGCGCGCCGTGGTGCTCCAGGGCGATGGCCTGGCTGCTGAGCTCCAGGCCCGGCTGCGCGGTCCATTGCACCTGCGGCATCGGCATCCAGCCCTCGCGCAGGGCATGCCGGATCGGCGTGTCGACCGTGGCCGCGGCCGCCTTGCCGCCGGCGTCGCGCCAGACCGGCTGCACCAGCGGCGCGCCCTTGAACGCCTCCAGATTCCCGTACTCGTCGAACACCGCCTTCTGCCGCCCGCCCGGCACGCCGACCACCGTCCAGTACACCTGCTTCATCTGCAGCGAGGACGGGAACAGCGCCGCATCCGGACCGGTGGCGGCCAGCTGGTAGCGCTTCATCGGCGTCATCACCGCCTTGGGCCCCAGCACGCGCACGCGGGTGACGCTGGGGGCCGCGTCGGCCTGGGCAAGCAGGCGCAGGGCGGTCACCGTGCGTGGCGCGTCGCCGGCGAGATAGGACGCGGCGCCGAAGGCCTGAGGCGCCTGCGCCAGCGGCGTCCATCGACCCGACGCGTCGCGTGCTTCCAGCGCGGCGCTCGCGGGCGTCCTGCCCCAGTCGACCTGCAGTCCGGCCACGTCCTGCGGCTGCGGAAAGCGCACTTCCAGGCCGTAGCCGCCGCCCACCCTGCCCAGCGCGCGCGCCGGGCCGCGGCTCCACAGCGCGGCCGGATCGCCCGTGCCGGCCAGGCCTGCCAGGCGCGGTGCCTGCGCCGCGGTCAGCGGCTGGAACTCGAAGATGCCCACCCCCCAGTCGGCGGTGCGCGCCGGCGCGGCCAGGCGCAGGTAGCGCGTGCGCACCGCGGGGAACAGCACGTACTCGGTGCGGCCCGGACTGTCGGTGGTGGCGTAGATGGTGCGCCAGGCCTTGCCGTCGTCGGAGGCCTGGAGCTGGTAGGCGTTGGCGTGGCTGACATCCCACTGGATGCGGACCCCGCCGATGTCGGCCTCCGCGCCCAGGTCCAGCTGCAGCCAATGGCCCGGCGAGAACGGGCCGCCCCAGCGCGTGGCCGGGTCGCCATCGAACGCATGCGCCGAGGCCAGCGCCGGCGCCTCGGTGGCCGAACTGCTGGCTTTCCATTGGCCGCGCGGCGGCAATCCGTCGGCGGCCATCGCAGGCAGCGAAAGTCCCAGCCACCCCATCAGCATGCCCCGGCCCAGGACCGTGCCCATCCGCCCGTGCATCGCCATGACCGCCCCCGCTGTAAACGTTCTCAGGCCGCGATCGTGGCAGCGCGCGCCCGCGGTGGCGAGCGGCAGCGCAGCATCACGCCGCCCTGTCCTTGCTGAATGGCGGTCGCATGCCGTGAAGGCGCGTAACGCAATGCCATCAACTCGGCCCGGGCGCTTGCGCACAATGCCGCGCTTGATTCGCGCAATGGCGGGGACACTTGGCGGCAGCGGCACACATGGAATGGGACGAGTCACGCCTGCGCGTCCCCGCAGCGGTCCTGAGCCTGGCGATCATGGCCCTGATCGCCCTGGTCCTGCTGCAGGCGCCGATGGCGCGGCTGGCCCCCGCGCGCAGCCAGGAGCAACGCCTGCGGCTGGAATTCGTTGCCCGGCCGCAGGCCGACGCGCCCACCCACGTGCCCGCGCCTGCGCGTGCCGCGGCCAGGGCGACGGCCGCGCCCTCACGTCCGTCGCCGCCCGTGGCGGCCCACCAGCGCCCGCCGGCCACCATCCCGCCGCCGCTGGCCACGCCCCAGGCCACCGCGCCCGCCGACCCGGGCGAGGTCGCCCGCGCGGTGTACGACCGCGACGGACGGGCCAAGCTGCCGCCCGGCGTCGTGGCCGAGCCGGGCGCCCCGCAGGGCAGCCCACCGGGCCTGGCCAACGCGCGCGATGCGGCCAAAACCAAGGCGCTGATGGAGCGCCCCAACCCGGTGCAGTACAACGAGACCCGGTTCGAGAAGGACTGGGTGTCCAAGGGCACGCTGGGCGATGTCGCCACGCAGAAGGTCAACCGCGCCATCGCCGACATGTTCAAGAGCGGGCGCAGCTCACCGACCGCCCGCCCGCCGCCGGACACGCGCTTCAACCCCGCGCTGGCGCAGAACCGCGGCGACCTCGGCAGCGAGGCCACCGGCGATGCCTACAAGGCCGCGCCGATCGCCTTCGAGAAGGCGCCCCAGCCCACCGGCGAGGCGACCAAGGCCATCCGCGCCCAGCTCGACGCGCTGCAGGGCCGCGCGCTGATGTGCCATGACCCGCGCAAGGACCAGTGGCTGGCCGATGTGCGCAGCAACCTGCAGGCGCTGGAGCGCAGCGAGCACGCGCTGGCCAACGGCGCCGACCCGGCGCGCGCCAAGTACCAGCTGCCGCAGGCCATCGACGCGGCCTACGACCTGTCGCGCCGCGCGCTGTGGTACGCCGACAAGCAGCTGTCGGGGTGTGGCAAGGCCGGCTGATCGCGGTGCGCGCATGCGCGATCGGGTCAGGCTTGCAGGCGGCGTCTCCGCCTCGAAGGACTACCCAAGCCCTCCTGGGATGCCGCGCACTCCCTGCTGGATGTCGCGCTCAAGCGCGAGAAGGATGCGCCGATGGACCGGTACTCTTCAGCCTGCCTGGTATCCGCGGCCTGGCCGACGCGCGCCTGGTCTTCCACCAAGCGGTGACCTTCATCGTCGGCGAGAACGGCAGCGGCAAGTCCACGCCGCTGGAGGCGATCGTAGTGGCGCGGGGTTTCAACGCCGAGGGCGGGACCAGGATTTCGACTTCAGCACGGTCGCCTCGCATTCGACCCCGCACGACGTTCCGCGCCTGGGGCGCAGCGGCAGGCGAGCCAGGGGCGGTTTCTTCCTGCGCGCCGAGAGCTTCTACAACGTCGCCGGCAACATCGACGCGCTGGGTGGGAGAACCTGCAGATCGGTCCGCGAGGCTTGCAGCGTCAACTCCCGTGAGACCGAGCATTACTCGTAACCCGCGCGTTCCTAGGGAACCCCGAGCGCCCGTTGCGCTCTCTGCCCGGCAACGCCGGGGAGTCCTGATCCCGCTCAGGGATCCGCGTCGTCCTCCCGCACCGGCACGGCCGCGCGCGACGCCTGCTGCGCCAGGAACAGCTCGATGAAGGCCATCGCCGGCGCGGCCTTGCCGAACAGCCAGCCCTGGCCGTAGCCCACGCCCTGCGCGCGCAGGAAGTCGGCCTGTGCGGTGGTCTCGATGCCCTCCGCCACGCAGTGCAGGCCCAGCTCGCGCGCCATGTCGATGATGTGCCCGGTCACCGCGGCGGTGGCCGCGCCGGTGCCGATGGCATCGACGAAGGTCTTGTCGATCTTCAGCGCATCCAGCGGCAGGCCCTGCAGGTACTGCAGGCTGGAGTAGCCGGTGCCGAAGTCGTCGAGCGCCACGCGATGGCCCGCCTGGCGCGCCTGCTCGATGGTGCGGCGGGCCGCGGCGAGGTCCACGAAGCCGCGCTCGGTGGCTTCCAGCCACAGCTGCCTGGGCGCGATGCCGCTGCCTTCCAGCGCGCGTGCGAGCACGGCCAGCAGGCGGCCGCTGCGCAGGTCGGCGGTGCTGAGGTTGAGGCTCACGTACAGGCACGGATGGGCGGCCAGCAGCGGCCCCAGGTCGCGCACGATCGCATCCAGGACCTGGTCGGTGATCGCATCGATCAGGCCGCTCTGCTCCGCCAGCGGGATGAACTGGTCCGGCCGCACCAGCGTACCGTCCGGCCGCCGCCAGCGCGCCAGCGCCTCGGCGCCGACGATGGCCGCGTCCGCCAGCCGGACGATCGGCTGGTAATGCACGACGAACTCGCGCCGCTGCACCGCGCGGGTCAGCTCGCCGGTGGGCGAGAGCCTGCGCCGGAAGGCCAGGATCACCATCGCCACCGCCACCGCCCCGATCAGCAGGCCGACCGGCAGCAGCATGCCCTGCTGGCGCGGCAGGCCGCTGGCGGCGCGCGCCACCGGTTCGCCGGCCACCACGACCCAACCATCGCGCCGCACCACCGAGAACAGGTGCGTCGCATCCCGTCCGCTGGCCTGGCGCTGGCGCATGCGGCCGGCCAGCGCCTCGTCGCTGAGGCTGCGCTCGCTCAGCACCACGCCCTGGGCGTTGCGCACCAGCAGGCCGACCTCCGGGCCCACCACCAGATCGGAGAAACGCGCCGGGTCGATCAGCACGTTGTAGTCATGCTGGTGCAGCGCCAGCATCTGCCGCCCGCCGCTGATCTGCGGCACCACGTGCGCGAACAGGCGCAGGTCGTCCGGGCCGACCGCATCGGGAGGCAGGTCGTCGGGCACGTGCACCTCGGTCGGTCCCCACGACGTGCAGCGCAGCAGGCCGCCCTGGAAGAAGCCCACCTCCTTGACCACGGCCGAGTCCATCGCCGCCCGCCGCATGCGCGCGATGTGCGCGGGCGAGCAGGGCGCGAGCCGGCTGCGCTGCATCGCGTGCAGCACCCCGGTCGCCTCGTCCATCGTGGCCTGCGCGCGTTCCAGCGCCAGCGTCGCCACCCGGTCCAGCCGCTGCTGCTCGTTGCGCACGGCCAGATGCCAGGACATGGCCAGCGTGGCGATGACCGGCACGGCAACGCCCAGCAGCGCCAGTCCTGTCGCCGCGACGATCATCCTCGCCCGCCCCATCGCCTCGTGCGCCCCGTCTTTTCGAGTCCATTCCCCGGACGGCACTCTAACCGCTCGGTCCCGCCCCGCACCGGACCCCGCGCACGCTTCCGAGCAGCGGCCACGCGATCCGCAGGGGACTCGCCGGTGCGCTATCCGCGCCGTCGCGGTCCGTACCAGAACGCCAGCCGCTCGCGACTGCGCAGCAGGCCGCGGCCATGACGCGCCAGGGCCAGCGCCAGCCGCAGGTGCTCCCAGGCGCTGAAGGTCTGCAGCTTGCGCGGCGAGGTCCACACCGACTGGCGCAGCAGCACGAAGCGTCCCTGCCGGGCCAGCGTGCGGCTCATGGCCACGTCCTCGCCGGCGAACAGGCGCGTATCGAAGCCGCCGCTGGCCTCGAACGCCTGGCGCGTGCAGAACAGGAAGCAGCCCGGCGCGATCCGCGCCCAGCGCAGCAGGGTGCCGAACACGGCTTCGCCCACGCGCGCATGCCAGGCCACCGGCCGCTGCAGCCGCACGCGCGCCCCGCCGCCGATGGCACCGCGATCGAGCGCGGCCAGCGCCGCGCCCAACGCCTGCGCATCGACCTGGGTATCGGCATCGATGAAGCACAGGCGCTCGCCCCGGGCCGCCGCCGCGCCGGCGTTGCGCGCCGCGGCGATGTGGCGCGCCTGGATCGACAGCACGCGCGCCCCGGCCGCCCGGGCCAGCGCGGCCGTCGCGTCGGTGGAGCCATCGTCGACCACCAGGATTTCCGCCGTCACGCCGCACGCGGCGATCGCGCGCTGCAGGCAGGCCAGGGTGCCCGGCAGCAGCGCGGCTTCGTCATGGGCAGGGAGAATGCACGACAGCATGGCGCATGCTGGCACGGGCGGCCGTCGTGGGAGGTGACTTCGTCAGAGGCCGGAGCGGTGTCCGGCTTCGCCAGTGCGTCGTCGCCGGCGATGCGCGCCGGCGACGGCGCAGTGCGCAAAGATCTTGCATCGAGCGCGTGCCCGGCGCAGGGCCGGGCACGCGCGAAGTGCTTCAGTCGTTGCCGAGCGCGATCAGCTCGCGCGCCAGGTCCGCGTGGCGGTGCTGGCGGCCCATCTCGCGCATGATGCGGATGTCCTCGTGGCGCAGCGGCCGGCGCGCGATCACGCGCTGCTTGTAGGCCAGCACCTCAGGATAGGTGCGCGCCAGTTCCAGCGCTTCCTGCACCTGCTCGACCGAATCGCTCTCGTTGCTCACCGGCTCGCGGCTGGAGAAGGCGCTGACCCAGCGCGAGAGGCCGGCCTTCTGATCGAAGACCTGTGCGATCAGCCACAGCACGAACAGCATCGCCACCCAGATCAGCAGCACCAGGATGATCTTGGGGAAGCTGGGGTTGTAGCTGTGTTCCCACAGGTTGTCGGCGATGATCGCCAGCGCGGTCAGCGACGCGCCCAGCCACACGATCACCGAGCCGGCCAGCCACTGGCCCTTGGCGATGTCCAGCAGATGGATCTCGTGTTCGATGCCGCGGTCGGTCTTGCTCAGCCAGTGGGCGGCCTGCTCGTCCAGCGGCTTGCGGTGCAGCTCGTTGTCCGCCAGCAGCAGGTTCAGGCCCTTGAAGAGTTGGCTCATGTTGATTCCTCGCCTTGAACAGGGGGCCGGCCCGGCGCCGCCACCCTTGGGCGCAGCATAGGCCGTCCGGCTGCGAAGTTCCCGTGAGACGAAGGTAGAAGATGAACGGGCGTCCAGCGCCGTGAATGTTGCGTTGCGGCATCCTTCACGCCTGCCTAAGCAGGCCCATCCGAAAGTCGAATCGCCTCCACCCCCACGGATGCTCCCCATGGCCAGCGAACCGGACCGCCGCGACGATGCGGCGTGCATCATCGTCAACATCGACCGAGAGCGGGATTTCTGGAAGCACCACTACGGTGAATTGCCGTGCCGGCAGGCCGGACTGGGCTTTGAGGCGTGCTGGCCGCTGCTGATCCGGGCGTACCACGTCTATCTGCACCACCCGCACGCAGGACGCGAAGTGGGCGCGGTGCTGTTCGCCAATTCGCCCGAGGCGATCGCCAACGGGCTGGAGCCCGGCCTGGCCGGGCGCATCTTCGGTCGGGTCATGGACCGCATCCAGCGGGCCACCACCCGTTTGCAGTACGCGGTGCCGACCCACGCCTGACACCTGTCCTCCGAGGAACGGTGATTACGCTCCGCCCGCAAAGGGTCGCCTTTCGCGCTTCCAATCAACTCTGAACTGTGACGCCTGCAATGCTCACTCGGGCGTTTAACATGAATTTCATCGTCACTTAGACCTAACACTTACAAGCCGGCTGCAACCCTGTGGTTCGAGGCCAACCATCCCCCGGGCCAGGACAGCCGCATGCCCTCTCAGCACGCCGAACACGAACGCGCCATCCTGATCGACATCGACCGGGAACGGGACTACTGGCGCCAGCACTACGTCAACATGCCACGCGCGTCGCAGCATCGGTCCTTCGAGCTGTACTGGCCGGCGCTGTCCAGCGCCTACGACGTCTACCTCAACCATCCCCACACCGACCAGGACACCGGCTCGGCGCTGTACGCCAATTCCCAGGCGGTGCGCTCGCGCGGTCTGAGCCTGGAGGAGGCGCGGGCGATCTACGCCGAGGTCTGGCAGCGCATCACCGGCTGATCCCCTCCTGGCCGGACCTGAAAGAAGGCGCCCCCCGTGGCGCCTTTTCCATGTGTGCGGCGGCGATGCCGGCCGGGGCCGCCGGTAGGATGGCGGCATGTCGCTGCTCCGCACGCTCGCCGCCCCCGCCACCGCACCGGTGCGGCGCTGGGTGCTCGGCGCCTTCCCGCGCGGTGGGTCCGGGATCGACTACGACCTGCCGCGCGGGGATCCGGGCCTGTTCGGCCCGGACAGCGTGACCTGGCGTATCCACGCCGATTTCCCCGGCATGCTGGCCGGCGGCCTGTCGGCGCTGATGCTGCAGGCGCTGCATCCGCGCGCGCTGGCCGGCGTCTACGAGCATTCCAACTTCCGCCAGGACCTGGTCGGCCGGTTGCGGCGCACCACCGCCTTCGTCGCCGGCACCAGTTATGCGTCGACCGCCGAGGCGCAGCGGCTGATCGAACGGGTCCGGGCGATCCACTCCCGCGTGCAGGGCGCGCTGGACGATGGCACGCCCTACGCGGCCGATGATCCGGACCTGCTGACCTGGGTCCACGTCACCGAGGCGCACGGCTTCCTGCAGGGCTATCGGCGCTACTGCCGGCCGGTGCCGGCGGATGTGGCGGACCGCTATTTCGACGAAGTCCGGCGCGTGGCCGAAGCGCTGGGCGCGCGCGGGGTGCCGGCCTCGCAGGCGCAGGTGGACGCGTACTTCGCGGCGGTGCGGCCGCAGCTGCGCTTCGACGCGCGCTCGCGCGAGGTCATGGACGTGCTGGCCAGGATCCGCCTGCCGGTGCCCGCCGCCGGGCTGTCGCGCGATGTCTTCCTCGGCGCGGCCGCGGCGCTGTTGCCGGACTGGGCGCAGGCATTGCTGGCGCTGGGCCGCGCGCGGCGCGCGCGCTCGGCCATGGCCGCCGCCAGCCTGCGCGGCCTGGCGCCGGTGTTCCGCCTCGCCCTGCCGGATGGGGCATGCGCCCACGCCTGCGCGCGCATGGCGGTGCCGATCGCACGCATGCGGGACTGGCCCGGGCGCGCCTGAGCCGCCAGCAAACGGGCTGTCGGTCGGCGGAGCCGCGGCGTATGCTGCGGGCGAGTCGCCGCGCGGTGTCGGGGAGCGCGATGCGATCCTGATCGTTCCGAGGGGCAGGATCTCCGTCCAACAGCGGGTGCACATGGATCGTTCGGTTCCAGGCCCATCGCCGGTCAAGTCGGTCGTGCAGACCCGCACGGTGCTCGGGTTCGGGCTGCTGCTGGGCGCGGTCCTGGCGATCGGGCTGGGCTGGTGGGTCGTCAGCGACCGCCAGAACCGCCTGCAGGCCGCCGAGCGCCAGAGCCAGGCGCTGGCCGTCGGCGTCGAGCGCGCGATCGGGCTGGAGCTGCGCAACCTCGAGCGCGCCCTGCGCGGCATCGCCTCCGATGCGGCGAGACTGTCGGCCGCGGCGCCGGACCAGGCGCCTGCGCCGATCGGCGACCTGATCGCCGACGTCGCCTCGCGCCACCACGAACTGGAAAGCATCGTCCTGGTCGATACGCGGGGCCGAGCCCTGACCTCCGGACGCGGCGATCCGGACTTCGCGCGGTGGAACGCCAGCGCCGGCGCCTCCGAGCCGGGCCATCTGCGGCTGGGGCCACTGCAGTGGCTGGAAGACGGTCGCCCGGTGCTGCCGCTGGTCCTGCCGCTGTCCGTCCAGGGCGACAGCGCGCCGCGCTGGCTGTTGGCGCGGCTGGATGCGCGGGCCCTGCAGGCGCTGATCGATGGCCTGGACTCGGGGCGCGATGGCACGCTGGGCGTGGTCGGCCCGAACGGTCAACTGCTGGTGCGCAGTCTGGGCGGCAAGCCCTCGCGCGAGGGCATCGGCATGCGCATCGCGATGCCGGGGCCCGGCGAACTGGACCCCCGGCCGCAGGCGTCGGTCAGCCAGCGCACCAGCGAGGTGGACGGCTTGCGCCGGGTGGTGGCCGCGCGCGTGCTTCCGGATTACCCGCTGCGGGTCTGGGCAGGGCTCTCCACCGAGCAGGTGCTGCTCCCCTGGCATCGGTTCGTCGCCATCGCCGCGCTGCTGTATGTCCTGTACTGGGCGATGCTGCTGGTGTTGCTGCGCGTGGTGCGGCGCGCCGACCGCGACCAGCGCCGCATGCTCGAACAGCTGCAGCGCAACTCCGAGCATCTGCACCTGGCCCAGCACACCGGCAAGGTCGGGGCCTGGGCGATGGAACAAGGCGGCCGGCAGGTGGTCTGGGGGGCCGACGTCGGCCAGATGTTCGGCCTGGGGCAGGCGCAGCCCGCTTCCTTGCTGGCCTTCATCCGGCACGTGCACGTGCGCGACCGCCGCATGCTGGCGCAGCGGTTCATCAGCGCCTGGCGCGCGCGCGGCGCGTTCTCGTGCGAGTTCCGCCTGGTCACCCAGGATGGCGCGGAGCGCTGGGCGGTGGCGCGCGGCGGCGTGGTCGCCGGCGCGGGCGGCGGCCTGCGCATGACCGGCACGCTGGTGGACATCAGCGAGCGCATGGAGGCGCAGTCGCGCCTGAGCGATGCCGAGCGCCAGTTCCGCCTGATCTTCGACCGCAACCCGCTGCCGTTCTGGGTGCATGACGCGCGCACCCGGCGCTTCCTGGAGGTCAATCGCGCCGCCACGCTGCAGTACGGGTTCAGCCGCGAGGAATTCCTGACCATGCAGCTGGCGGACATCTGTCCGGCCGGCCTGCCCGGCGGCAGCGGCGTGGTGCAGGGTCTGGCGGCCGGGTTCGAGGACTCGCACGTATCGCAGCACCGGCGCAAGGACGGCTCGACCCTGCAGGCGCGCGTGTACGTCAGCGACATCCGCTTCGGGGGACACGAGGCCAAGCTGGTGCTGTCCGAGGACATCTCCGAGCGCCTGGAGTACGAGAAGGAACTGGCCTACCGCGCGCGCCACGACCAGACCACCGGCCTGATCAATGTGCAGACGCTCAGCGACCGCCTGGACCAGGGCCAGCATCCCGGCTACCAGGTGCTGTACCTGCAGCTGCGCGGCCTGCAGCCGATCCGCGATGCCCTGGGGCGTCAGACCGCCGACGATGTGCTGCGCACGCTGGCCGCGCGCCTGCAGCTGTGGGCCCAGCAGTTCGGCCTGGCCGCGCACCAGCCCGACGAGGACTTCGTGCTGGCGGTGCTGCACGCCGAGCGCCTGCAGCCGGCGATCGAGGCGGCGATCGAGGCGGTGCGCGAACCGGTGGGCGACGGCGATGGCTCGATGCAGCGGCTGGAGGCGCGCTTCGGCCTGGCCGGTGACGAGGGCGGCGGCCTGCGCGCGGAGAACATCATCGATAACGCCGCGCTGGCCGCGCATGCGCTGGATTCCTCGGCATTCGAGATCTCCCGCTACGACGGCGCGCTGGCGCGGCGCTACAGCGAGCGCCTGCGCATGGCCGGGCGCCTGCGCACCGCGCTGGAGCATGGCGAGTTCGACCTGCATTTCCAGCCGATCGTGCGCACCCTCGATGGCAGCGTGGCCGCGCTGGAGGCGCTGGTGCGCTGGCCGCAGCGCGACGGCACGCAGATCCCGCCGGCCGACTTCATCCCGCTGTGCGAGGACATCGGCCTGATCGTGCCGCTGGGCAACTGGATCCTGCGCCGCGCCGCCCAGGCGCAGGCCTGGCTGCGGCGCCAGGGCTGCGGCGACCTGCCGGTCGCGGTCAACGTGTCCACCCTGCAGGTGCTGCAGGCCGACCTGCCGTCCGAACTGGAACAGGCCTGCGCCCAGGCCGGCATCTCACCGCGCGCGCTGCACATGGAACTGACCGAGAGCGTGATGATGCACCGGCCCGAGCAGAGCATGGCCGCGATGCAGCGTCTGCGCGATGCGGGCGTGTGCATCTCGCTGGACGACTTCGGCACCGGGTTCTCCTCGATGTCCTACCTGCGCCATCTGCCGCTGAGTTCGATCAAGCTGGATCGCACCTTCGTGCGCGACGTCGACCGCGACCCGCGCAACGCCAGCATCTGCAAGTCGCTGCTGATGCTGGGCCACAGCCTGGGGCTGGAGATGATCGCCGAGGGCGTGGAGCGGCCGGAGGAACTGGAGTGGCTGCGGCGCCACGGGTGCGAGCAGGTGCAGGGCTTCCTGCTGGGCCGCGCGCTGCCGCTGGAGCTGGCCCTGCAGCGCGTGCGGGGCGTCGCGCTGGGCTGACCGGCGCGGACCCGCGCCGGCCGCGTCTTTCAACGCGACAGCTGTGGATCGGGTCGTGTCTGCACCTGCTGCAGGGCCAGCAGGTGCTGCTCCTGCAGCTGCCGCAGGCGCTCGCGCGATTGCGCGGTGGGCATGGCGACGGCCTCCTCGGTCCGCATGTGCGCCCGCAGCTGGGCAGGATCGCCCAGCGCGCCCTGGACCACGAAGACCAGCTCGCCCTGGCCGACCCGGGCATTGCGTTCGGACAGCACGACGTGGTCGATGCGGCTCAGGCCCTGCTCGCTGGCGAGCACCGCCAGGCTCGCGCTCAGGCGCTCGCTGTTGTCGTCGAAGGGGCGGCCCAGGTCGGCTTCCAGGCGCCGCACGCCGGCTTCGGCCTGCTGGGACAGGGCTTCCGGGCTGGCGGTGGTGGCAGGATGCGGCGTGTTCATGGCGGGCGCCTCGCGGGGGAACGGACGGCGGGAATGCTAGGTCCTGCGTGCCGCGTGCGTCGAGGCGGTCGCGGGGGGCGTGTTCAGTTGCCACTCCGGTTGCGTCTCACGGATTGAGACCTGCCTGCGGCAGGCTGGAGGGTGTGAACGTCACCGAGAAACTCGCGATCCTGGCCGATGCGGCCAAGTACGACGCCTCCTGCGCCTCCTCGGGCGCGGACAAGCGCCATTCGCTGGGGACCGGCGGCATCGGCAGCACCGAGGGCATGGGCATCTGCCATTCCTACACGCCCGACGGGCGCTGCGTATCGCTGCTGAAGATCCTGCTGACCAACTTCTGCGTGTTCGACTGCGCGTACTGCGTCAACCGCGTCACCAGCAACGTCCGCCGGGCACGCTTCACGCCGGACGAGGTGGTGCGGCTGACGCTGGACTTCTACAAGCGCAACTACATCGAGGGGCTGTTCCTGTCCAGCGGCATCATCCGCAACAGCGATTACACGATGGAGCAGCTGGTGGAAGTGGCGCGCAGCCTGCGCCAGGACCACAGGTTCGCCGGCTACATCCACCTCAAGACCATCCCCGACGCCGCGCCGGAGCTGCTGGCCGCGGCCGGGCGCTATGCCGACCGGCTCAGCATCAATGTCGAGCTGCCCACCGAAGGCGGCCTGGCGCAGCTGGCGCCGGAAAAGAAGCCCGGGGGCATCCGGGCGGCGATGGGCGAACTGCGCTGGCGGATCGAGGAGAACAAGGAGCAGCGGCGCGAGGAGAAGAAGCTGCGCGCCAAGCCGCCGCGCTTCGCCCCCGCAGGCCAGAGCACGCAGATGATCGTCGGCGCCGACGGCGCGGACGATCGCGCCATCCTGCAGACCAGCACCAATCTCTACGGCAACTACCGGCTGCGACGCGTGTACTACTCGGCCTTCAGCCCGATTCCCGATGCGTCCAGCAAGCTGCCACTGCAGCCGCCGCCGCTGCAGCGCGAGCATCGGCTCTACCAGGCCGACTGGCTGCTGCGCTTCTACGACTTCTCGGTGGACGAGATCGCGCCGACCGACGCCGCCAGCGGCATGCTGGACCTGGACATCGATCCCAAGCTGGCCTGGGCGCTGCGCCACCCCGAGCGCTTCCCGGTGGACGTGAACACCGCACCGCGCGAACTGCTGCTGCGCGTGCCGGGCCTGGGCACGCGCAATGTCGAACGGATCATCGCCTCGCGGCGCTTCCGCCGGCTGCGGGTGGAGGACCTGACGCGGCTGCGCCTGCCGATGAAGAAGCTCCTGCCCTTCGTGCAGGTGCTGGACCACCATCCGCGCGCGGCGCTGGACGACACGGCCAAGCTGCGCGGCATGCTGGCACCGAAGCCGCGACAGATGGGGCTGTTTTGAGGGTCTTCGCTGGAGGGCTGGGCCGGTGAGCGCATTTCGCCCACCCGTTTTGATGGCACTCAGCGTGGCTCCTCAGCTTGGTCCTCCATTGAGGGCGGACTCGCCGCCGCGGGCGATCCTGCCCATCGCCCTGCAGTTCCTAACGGGGCCGGGGCACCGCAGCAAATGGATCAGGACTTCCTTCGATCCGAAGTCCTTCGACTTGACGCGCGCGGCAGCGGGCCGGCGGGCCGTGGCCGCGCCTAGCGAGGCAGGACGCAGAGCGCCCGAGTCAGGGCAGGATGCCCTGACCGAGGGAAAAGCGGTCACGGCCCGCTGGCCCGCTGCCCCTCCGAAGCCGGAGCGCGCACGCCCCGCCATTCCGCAGTTGGGGGATGCACCCACGCTGATGCATTCGCGCGTGGATGCCTTCGCTCAAATCGCCGTGAGCGCAGGACATCCCTCGCGCAAAATAAGTGCACTGCTTCAAGGCAGCAGCGCCGCACGGCGGGCAGGCTGAGATGTTCAGTGCACGCGTAGAGCCGGCATGGAGCCTCGAGGCCTGGCGCATCGCGGCCCGAGCGGCCTGGTGCGCAAACGTGGCCCCGGACCAGGTGGATTGGGAAGGCGGCGCCCAGGGCGGCCTGCTGGCGACGCCCGAAGTGACGACCCTGCCGGCCCAGCGCGAAGCGCCGCGGGTTTCCTCCGATTTCCTGGCGCTGGCCGGCGCCGTGCTCTGCCATCGCGATCCGCACCGGCATGGCTTGCTGTACCGCCTGCTGTGGCGGATGGGGCAGGGCGAGCGCGGCCTGCTCGCGCATGCGACCGACGCGGACGTGCATCGCGCCGGCGTGCTGGCCAAGGCGGTGCGGCGCGACAGCCACAAGATGAAGGCCTTCGTGCGCTTCCGCGAAGTGCCCGGCGAGGCGAACGCCTTCGTGGCCTGGTTCGAGCCCGAGCACCACATCGTCGACCGCGTCGCCCCATTCTTCGCGCGGCGCTTCGCCGGCATGCGCTGGGCGATCCTCACCCCCTACCGCAGCGCGCACTGGGACGGCGATGCCCTGGCCTTCGGCCCGGGCGGCGTGCGTGCCGATGCCCCGGCCGACGATGCGCGCGAGGCGCTGTGGCGCACCTACTACGCCAACATCTTCAATCCCGCACGGCTCAACCCGACCATGATGCGTTCGGAGATGCCGCAGAAGTATTGGAAGCATCTGCCCGAGGCCGCGCTGCTGCCCGAGCTGCTGCAGTCCGCCGGCGCGCGCGTGCGCGAGATGGCCGAGCGCATGCCCGAGGCACCTCGCCGCCGCATTCCCGAAGCCGCGCCGGAACCGGTCCTGCGCGCCGACGATTCGCTCGACGCGGTGCGTGCCGCGGCCGCCGCGTGCCGCCGCTGCGAACTGTGGCAGCCGGCCACCCGCACCGTGTTCGGCGAAGGCCCCGCCGACGCGCGCATCGTGCTGGTCGGCGAACAGCCGGGCGACGAGGAGGATCTCAGCGGCCGGCCGTTCGTGGGCCCGGCCGGCAAGCTGCTCGATCGCGTGCTGGCCGAGCTGGGCATCGACCGGGGCGCGCTGTACCTGACCAACGCGGTGAAGCATTTCCGGTTCGAACAGCGCGGCAAGCGCCGCCTGCACCGCAACCCGACCTCCTCGCAGGTGGCCGCCTGCCGCCCCTGGCTGCAGCAGGAACTCGCGCGCCTGGATCCGAAGGCGATCGTCTGCCTGGGCGCGAACGCCGCGCGCGCGGTCCTGGGCGCCGACTTCCAGCTGATGGCCCAGCGCGGCCAGTGGCGGGTCATGGCCGATGGCGCGCGTGCGCTGGCCACCGTGCATCCGTCCTGGGTGCTGCGCCAGCCCGATGCCAAGGCGCGCGAAGACGCCTATGCGCTGCTCAGGCAGGACCTGGCATTGCTGGTGCCCGATGTCCGCGCATCTGCTTGACCGCTTCAAGGGCGCACGTGAACATGCGCTCGAACCCCAGGGAGATGTGTCTTGCGCAAGGACGTTGCAGCGACATCCCTGCGCCGCGGGTGGCGACGGGCGCTGGGGATTGGCGCGATTGCCGGAAGCGGCGCGGGTCTGGCCGTCCTGACTCAGCAGGCCGCCTCGGGGCAGGTGACCCAACCCATTGCCTGGTTGTTGCTTGGCCTGTTCGCGGTTGCGTATGGGGTGGGCATCGTCGCTGGGCTCGCCTTGATCGAAGGCTGGTCGACGGCACCCGCACTGGGCGTGGCGTTCTGGCTGCCGCAGACCTTGCAGGTCTACAGCCCGCTGGTGTCCTATCAGTTCTGGGCGCCGTTCAATCTCAGCGTGTGGTTCGATGGATCGAATGGCGCCATGGGGTTCGTGGGCCGGCTCGGAGCGATGTCCCACCTGGTGCTGGGAGGCGGCGGCGTGTGGGGCGCCGGGCTCAACCTCTCCGCGGTCGCGATCGCGATCCTGCTGTACATGACCGCGCGGAACGACGTGGCCGTCTCGCCTGCGCCGGACGGCGCCCCCTCCCCAGGCGGCTGACCGACGACGCGGCCTTCAACCCGCGTGGATGTGGTCCCAGACCTCGGCGATGATCCGTTCGGCTTGCGCGGGGTCGAGCTGCTCGTGCGCGGGCAGCAGCGCATAGCGCCGGCGGATGTCCGGCCACAGCGCGTGCAGGCGCTCGTGCGGATGCAGCAGGTAGCTGTCGTAGGCGAACTTCAGCGTCGGCTCGGCCCGGGCGAAGCCGCCACGGCCTGTCTGCTGGTAGTGCTCGCGCCACCAGCGCAGCTCGTGCTGGATATCCACCACGATGGCGCGCGCGCCCGGATCGGTCGATGGCGTGGATACGGACATGCAGCCCTCCTATGGGCGTCGATGTCGGACGTCATCGCACTTTAGGAGCCGCTGCGGTGAAGCAGCCGTCAAGCGCGCGCCAGCTCCAGCGCGCCGGGCGCGGCGCCCACCTGCTCGCGCACCCGGTTCATGTCGCGCACCGGGCGCAGCTCGATGCAGCCGTAGGCGGCCCAGGGGAACTTCCGTGCGATCGCCTCGGCCGCGGCCATGTCCGGCGCCTCGATCAGGTTGAAGCCGGCCAGCAGCTCCTTGGTCTCGGCGAAGGGGCCGTCGGTCACGCGGGTCTGGCCACCGCGCACGCGCAGCGAACGCGCGGTCTCCGCGCCCTCCAGCTGCTGCGAGGCCAGCAGCACGCCCTGCCGCTGCAGGGCGTCGGCATGCTCGAAGCAGCCGCGCATCAGGCGGTCGAACTCGGCCTGCGGCAGGGTCTGCATCAGCGCGGGATCGACGTGGATCAGCATGAGGAACTGCATGAAGGCTCCTGGGCGAGGGCGTGCGCGCATGATGCCGCAGGCGCGCATGCGGCGCCCGCAGGGACCGCGCGGCGGTAATCGCGGATTCTTTTCGCGCCGCGATGTCGATCCGGCGCGCGCTGGCACGTCGTTCCATCACAGCGCGGGCCTTGCGGTCCGCGTATCCACCGACAGGAGCACTGCGATGAAAGTGATGGTGATCGTCAAGGCCGATGCGGATTCGGAGGCCGGCGTCATGCCGTCCACCGAACTGCTCGCCGCCATGGGCCGCTACAACGAGGAACTGGTCAACGCCGGGATCATGCTGGCCGGCGAGGGCCTGCATCCATCCAGTCGCGGCGCGCGGGTGCGCTTTGACGGCCAGGTCCGCACGGTGATCGATGGCCCGTTCGCCGAGAGCAAGGAACTGATCGCCGGCTTCTGGCTGTGGCAGGTGCGTTCGCTGGACGAGGCCATCGAGTGGCTCAAGCGCGCGCCCTTCGACGGTGGCGCCGAGGTCGAGCTGCGTCCGCTGTTCGAAATGGAGGACTTCGGCCAGGCCCTCACGCCCGAACTGCGCGAGCAGGAAGCCCAGCTGCGCGAACGCACCGCCGGCCAGTCCTGATCCCCACACCCCAAGGAGCAAGCCCATGAACGTAGCCCCGTACCTGTTCTTCAATGGCAACTGCCGCGAGGCGATGCGCTTCTACGCCGAGATCCTCGGCGGCGCGGTGGTGGCCATGGCCACCGTCGGCGAGGCGCCGCCCGACGCCAGGATGCCCGGCATGCCCGACGACGCGGTGATGCATGCGATGGTTGTCGCCGGCGGCGTCACCCTGATGGCCTCCGATGCCTGCCCCCCGCAGGACTACACGCCGCCGCACGGCATCACCGTGAGCCTGCAGCTGGACGACGAAGCCCAGGCCGAGCGCCTGTATGCGGCCCTGGCCGATGGCGCGCAGATCCAGCTGCCGCTGGGGCCGACCTTCTGGTCGCCGCGCTTCGCCATGCTCACCGACCGCTTCGGCACGCCATGGATGCTCAATGTGGCCGTCCCTGCGCCGGGCTGCGAGGTCTGACCCCGGCCCCGACCCGATACATCCCGATCCGATGCGAAGGAGACCGACATGGCCTATGTCGATGGTTTCGTGATTCCCGTTCCGACCGCCAGACTGGCCGCCTACCGCGCGATGGCGCGGGTGGGCAGCAGGGTCTGGATGGACCATGGCGCGCTGCAGTACGTCGAATGCATCGCCGACGACGTCAAGCCGGGCAAGCACACGTCGTTCCCGCAGGCGGTCAAGCTCAAGCCGGACGAGGTCGTGGTGTTCGCCTACATCGTGTTCAGGTCGCGCGCCCACCGCGATCGGGTCAACAAGCGCGCGATGGACGATCCGCGCCTCAAGCGGTGGGGGCCGGAGACGCCGCCCTTCGACGGCAAGCGCATGGTCTGGGGCGGATTCAAGACGCTCGTGCGGCGCTAGGCGCGTGGCGGCGTCGCGGGCATGGTCAGGATGCGCATGGGGACGTCGCGGCGCGTCCCCGCATCGGTGCGCGCGGCGTCGCGCCGGGCGGGCGCCTGCACCGCGCCGGCGCGGTTGCGCGCGTCGCCGGCTGGTGGTCTGATCGCCGACCATGGCCGCCGACCTCCACCGCACCATCGACACGCTGTGGCGCATGGAAGCCCCCAAGGTGCTGGCGGTGCTGACCCGCATGCTGCGCGACCTCGACCAGGCCGAGGAACTGGCGCAGGATGCGTTGGTCGCCGCGCTCGAGCACTGGCCGCGCGAAGGCCTGCCGGACAATCCGGCCGCGTGGTGGATGGCCACCGCCAAGCGCCGCGCGATCGACCGCCTGCGTCAGCGGCAGCTGCACCAGCGCAAGCACGCCGACATCGCCTTCGAACTGGAGGGCCAGGTCATGGCGGGACCTGACAGCACCGTGCAGCTGGACGACGCCATCGGCGACGACCTGCTGCGGCTGATGTTCATCGCCTGCCATCCAGTACTGCCGGCCGATTCGCGCGTGGCACTGACCCTGCGCCTGCTCGGCGGGCTGAGCACCGCCGAGATCGCGCGCGCCTTCCTGCAGCCGGAGGCGACCGTGGCCCAGCGCATCGTGCGCGCCAAGCGCACGCTGGCCGCGCAGCGGGTGGCGTTCGAAGCACCGGCGCGCGAGGATCTGCCCGAGCGTGTGGACGCGGTGCTGGACGTGCTCTACCTGATCTTCAACGAGGGCTATTCGGCCAGCGCCGGCCAGGACTGGATGCGGCCGGCGCTGTGCGCCGAGGCGCTGCGCCTGGGGCGCGTGCTGGCCGGGCTGATGCCGCGAGAGCCGGAGGCGTTCGGCCTGCTCGCGCTGATGGAACTGCAGGCCTCGCGTACCGCCGCGCGCGCCCTGCCGGACGGCACGCCGGTGCTGCTGGAGGCGCAGGACCGCGCGCGCTGGGACCGGCTGCAGATCGCCCGTGGACTGCAGGCGCTGGAGCGCGCGCTGCGCCTGGGCGGCGCCGACGCGCCGTACACGCTGCAGGCCGCCATCGCCGCCTGCCATGCCCGCGCACTGCGCAGCCAGGACACCGACTGGCCGCGCATCGCGGGGCTGTATGCGCGGCTGGCGCAGGTCGCGCCCTCGCCGGTCGTCGAGCTCAACCGCGCCGTCGCCCTGGGCCGTGCCGCGGGCGCACAGGCCGGCCTTGCGCTGGCCGATACGCTCCTCGACGAGGCCGCGCTGCGCGAATACCCGGCGCTGCCCGCGGTGCGCGGCGATCTGCTCGAGCGACTCGGCCGGCTCGATGAGGCGCGCGCCTGTTTCGAGCAGGCCGCCGCGCTGACCCGCAACGCGCGCGAGGCCGCCCAAATGCGCGCCCGCGCCGCGGCCTGCGCGACGTCGGGGTGAGCATGCGCCCCGCGGCGCCGTGATTCGATCGAGGTGCGCCGGGCTGCGTGGGCCTGCGCGCCCATGGCGACGATCCCGTCGAACGCAATCGGCCGGCGGCGGCTCGGCCGACGGACACAGCGTCGCGCGGATCTGCATTGTCCGATCACGGAGGTTGCCGCAGGCTACGCGGCCTGCGCGCACGGCGCGTCGTTCCATCCTCGCAACACAGGAGCCATCATGACCTCCGCCATCTCGGTGCAGGGGCTGACCAAGACCTACGACGGCGGTTTCCAGGCGCTCAAGGGCGTCGACCTGGAAATCCGCAAGGGCGAGATCTTCGCGCTGCTCGGCCCCAACGGCGCCGGCAAGACCACGCTGATCAGCATCCTGTGCGGCATCGTCCGTCCGGGCGAGGGGAGCGTGCGGATCGAGGGGCATGATGTGGTGCGCGACTATCGCGCGGTGCGCAAGCTGGTCGGTCTGGTGCCGCAGGAGCTGGCGACCGAGTCCTTCGAGACGGTGCGGGCCGCGGTACGTTTCTCGCGCGGACTGTTCGGCAAGCCGGCCGACCCGGCGTTGCTGGAGCGCGTCCTGCGCGATCTGTCGCTGTGGGACAAGCGCGATTCCAAGATCATGGCGCTGTCCGGCGGTATGAAGCGTCGCGTGCTGATCGCCAAGGCGCTGGCGCACGAGCCCAGCGTGCTGTTCCTCGACGAGCCCACCGCCGGCGTGGACGTCGAGCTGCGCCACGACATGTGGAAGCTGGTGCGCGCGCTGCGCGACCGCGGCACCACGGTCGTGCTGACCACCCATTACATCGAAGAGGCCGAGGAAATGGCCGACCGCATCGGCGTGATCACCGGCGGCCGCCTGGTGCTGGTCGAGGACAAGGCCACGCTGATGCGCAAGCTGGGCAAGAAGCAGCTCGCCCTGACCCTGCAGCAGCCGCTGCAGGCCGTGCCCGCCGCCCTGGCCGACCTGCCGCTGGAGCTGCAGGCCGACGGCACGCAGCTGGTCTATACCTTCGATGTGCAGGCCGAGGAGACCGGCATCGCCGCGCTGCTCCGGCGCCTGGCCGAGCAGGGCATCGACTTCAAGGACCTGCATTCCTCGCAGTCCTCGCTGGAGGACATCTTCGTCAGCCTGGTGCGGGAGGCGCGCGCATGAGCCTGGGCCTGAATTGGCATGCGGTGCTGGCGATCTACCGCTTCGAGATGGCGCGCACCTTCCGCACCATCACCCAGTCGATCGCCTCGCCGGTGCTGTCGACCTCGCTGTACTTCGTGGTGTTCGGCGCGGCGATCGGCTCGCGCATGGGATCGGTCGAAGGCGTGAGCTACGGCGCCTTCATCATCCCCGGCCTGATCATGCTCTCGCTGCTCAACGAGAGCATCTCCAACGCCTCCTTCGGCATCTACATGCCCAAGTGGTCCGGGACGATCTACGAATTGCTCTCCGCGCCGGTCTCGTTCGTGGAGGTGGTGCTGGGCTACGTGGGCGCGGCGGCGACCAAGTCGCTGATGCTGGGCCTGCTGATCCTGGTCACGGCACGGCTGTTCGTGCCCTACGAGATCCAGCACCCGGTGTGGATGGTGGCCTTCCTGCTGCTGACCGCGCTGACGTTCTCGCTGTTCGGCTTCATCATCGGGCTGTGGGCCGACGACTTCCAGAAGCTGCAGGTGATCCCGCTGATGGTGGTCACCCCGCTGACCTTCCTCGGCGGGGCGTTCTACTCGGTGTCGATGCTGCCGCCGGTGTGGCAGAAGATCACCCTGTTCAACCCGGTCGTGTACCTGATCAGCGGCTTCCGCTGGAGCTTCTTCGGCCTGGCAGACGTGGACGTGGGCGTCAGCCTGGCGGCGATCTGCGGCTTTTTGGCGCTGTGCCTGGTCGCGGTCTGGGCGATGTTCCGCACCGGCTGGAAGATCAAGACCTGAGGCATCGCCCGGTCCGGATCAGCAGGCAGTGCATGTCGGTCTGGTAAGTTCACGGTCATGCACTCGATCGAAATCGTCCTGGCCATGCTGCTGGCCGTGGCCGCCAGCGGCTTCCTGGTCCGCGTCCTGCCATTCTCGCTGCCGCTGCCGCTGGTGCAGATCGGGCTGGGCGCGGTCATTTCGATGTTCAACCATGGCGTGGAGCTGGACCCGGAGCTGTTCTTCCTGCTGTTCCTGCCGCCGCTGCTGTTCCTGGACGGCTGGCGCATCCCCAAGCAGGGGCTGTTCCGCGACCGCACGGTGATCCTGGAACTGGCGCTGGGGCTGGTGGTGTTCACCGTGGTCGGCGCGGGCTTCCTGATCCACTGGATGATCCCGGCCATGCCGGTGGCCGTGGCCTTCGCCCTGGCGGCGATCCTCTCGCCCACCGATCCGGTGGCGCTGTCGGCGATCGCCTCGCGCGTGCCCATCCCCAAGCGCCTGATGCACATCCTGGAAGGCGAGTCGCTGCTCAACGACGCCTCGGGCCTGGTGTGCTTCCAGTTCGCGGTGGCCGCCGCGCTGACCGGCGCGTTCTCGCTGGCCGACGCCTCGCTGACCTTCCTCTGGGTGGCGCTGGCCGGCCTGGGCTGCGGCATCGGCGTGACCTGGGCGATCAACGTGCTGCAGCGCTGGATCATGCGCCACTTCGGCGAGGAGGCCGGCTCGTCGATCCTGGTCAGCCTGCTGACGCCGTTCGCCGCCTACGTGGTGGCCGAGGCGGTCAGCGCCTCGGGCATCCTGGCGGCGGTCTCGGCCGGCATCACGATGAGCTATGTCGAGCTGTCCGGCCGCGCCGCGGCCAGCGTGCGTATCCAGCGCACGGCGGTGTGGGACATGGTGCAGTTCACCCTCAACGGCATCGTCTTCACCCTGCTCGGCGAGCAGCTGCCGGGCATCGTGCGCAACGCCATCCGCAGCATCGACGAGACCGGCCACCTGCAGCCCTGGTGGCTGGCCGTCTACGTGGCCGCCATCAGCCTGGGCCTGATCCTGCTGCGTCTGGCCTGGGTGTGGCTGTCGCTGGGCCTGAACATCCTGCGCGACCGCGCGCGCGGCGTGGAGCGGGCCAGCCCCAACTGGCGGATCATCGTGGCGACCTCGCTGGCCGGCGTGCGCGGCGCCATCACCCTGGCCGGCGTGCTGACCCTGCCGCTGGCGATGGGCGATGGCTCACCGTTCCCGGCCCGCGATCTGGCGATCTTCCTGGCCGCGGCGGTGATCCTGGTCTCGCTGCTGATCGCCTCGGTGGCGCTGCCGCCGCTGCTGAAGAACCTGCAGCTGCCCGAAGAGCAGGATGACCAGAAGGAAGAGGACCTGGCGCGCAAGGCCGCCGCCCGCGCCGCCCTGGCGGCGGTGGAAAGCGAGCGCCAGCGGCTGGTGGCCTCGGCCGAGGAGGTCGAGGAGCAGGAGCTCTATGGTGCCTGCGCCGAACGCGTCAGCCAGCTCTACCAGCGCCACGTGGACCGCCTGGGCGGCGAAGCCGACATCGCCCCGGAGCAGGCGCGCCGGATCGAGCAGGTCGAACGCCAGATGCGCCAGGCCGGCCTGCGCGCCGAGCGCGCCGAACTGTTCCGCCTGGCGCGCGAACGCAAGATCTCCGAAGAGGTCTCGCGCAAGCTCGTCCGCAACCTGGACCTGCTCGAAACCCGCCAGCGCTGAGCCGCGACCGGCAGGAGCCGCCATGGCGGCGAGGAGTTGTCCCGGTGAAGTCCTTAAGCCACAAGGGCAAAGAGGGATGCGCCGATCAAGCCGCCTCGGTCTTGAAGTACGGCTCGACCTTGCCCTTGATCTTCAGCGTCATCGGCTGGCCGCGGCGGTCCAGCGACTTGCCCACCTGCACCCGGATCCAGCCTTCGGACACGCTGTACTCCTCCACGTTGTCGCGCTCGACGCCGTTGAAGCGCACGCCGACGCCGCGGTCCAGCGCGGCCTGGTCGTGGAAGCGGCTGGACGGGTCGACGGCCAGGCGGTCGGGAGGGGTATCGCTCATGGTGGGACGGTCACTGCGGGCAACGAGGGCGCACAGGATAATGGCCGGCCCGGCCGCGCGCATCCCGCGTGCGCCGGGCCTCTTTTCCCGCACAGCGAGTCCCGCCATGCCCGACAACACCGCCGACTACGAAGACGACGCCGATCGCCTGGACCTGGACGAGGCCGACACGCCCGAGGCGCTGGCCTGGAACCTGCTGGTGCTGATCAACCCCGGCGATGAGGACACCGCGCTGCGCCAGTTCGATCTGCTGCGCGAACGCCTGGCCGCCGGCGATGATCAGCCCTTGCCCTGGCTGCTGCGCGACATCGTGGACTGGACCTCGGGCTTCTTCGTCGGCCCGGACGACATCGACGCCACGATGGAGGCGCTCGACGAACTGGCCGCGCGTTACGGCCTGCAGATCGAGTGGGGCGGCGACCGCGACGACGAGGACTTCATGGACGGCCTGGACGTGCCGCAGCTGCTGTCCATCGCCTACGACAGCCTGCGCCCGCACGGCTACACGCTGTGGTGCTGGAACGCCGATGCCGACGGCTATGGCGGCTGGATGGCGCTGCGCCGCGACGACGAGGCCATGCGCGCGCTGAGCCAGCTGCTGGGCTTCGACCTGCGCCTGGCCAGCGAGGCAGGCTGAGCGCGCTTCGCAGGATCGGGCGGATCTTCGCCCCGACCGTGTAGGCCGAACGCGCGAACTGCCTCCAGGTCGCTGGCCCGCCTTGCGAGGCCCGAGGGCCCACGCTGGGCAAGGGCGGCGCGCCCGGCACCGCTATGGGGCCAGCCCGCGTCCCTGCGCCTTGGCCCGGGCGATCACCGCGCGCACCTGGGCGCGGTCGCGGTGGCGCGAGATCGCCACTGCGCCCAGTGCCAGGGCCACGGCGCGGGTCTCCGCGTCGACGTCGTAATGCGCGCCGCTGGTCTTGTCCTGGAAACTACGGCGCGGCAGCCCCAGGCGCGCGGCGAAGGCGTGCAGTTCGTCCAGCGAATCGGCCATTAGGTGCGCCCAGCGCCGTCCGCGCCAGGGCCAGACCGCATCGTCCACGTACACGCTCATGCGCACAGCATAGCCGGGCCGGAAAACCGGGCGGCCGCCGTACCGGCCGGGCGTGGGGCATGGCACGATGACGCCCAGATCCCGCCTGGCCCGCCCGCGATGCCCCGTCTCCGCCCCGAACCGCTGCTCGGCCTGGTGCTGCTGGGCCTGTCCGCGCCCGTGCTGGCGCAGGTCTCGCAGGCGCGGTTCGACCAGCTCGATGCCGACCACAACGGGGTGGTGGACCTGGCCGAATACGATGCCGGCGCGCGTGTGTCCTTCGCGGCCCTGGACCTGGACCACGATGGCTTTGTCACCCTGGACGAGATGCGCGCCTCGATCGATCCCAACACCGGCGGCATCGGCCGCGAGGGCACGGCGCGCGCCCGCATCGAGGCCATGGACAAGAACTACGACAAGCTGATCAGCGAGGCGGAGTTCATCGATTACGCCGAACAGGCCATGGCCCAGTACGACCGCGACGGCGATGGGCGCCTGACGCGGTGGGACTTCAGCTGGCGCTGATCCGCCGGCTCAGGCCGCCTGCGCCAGCTGCGCCTCGGCGCCACCGCGGTGCAGCGGATCAGGCAGCGGCTGGCCGGCCTCGGTGAAAGACAGCGAGACCGAGTTGAGGCAATGGCGCTCGTAGGTCGGCGGCGGGCCGTCGGGGAAGACGTGGCCCAGGTGGCTGCCGCAGCGCGCGCAGGTGATCTCGGTGCGGATCATCCCGTAGCTGGTGTCGCGGATGGTCTTGATGTGGGCCGGGTCGTAGGGCCTGAAGAAGCTCGGCCAGCCGGTGCCCGAGTCGAACTTGGCGCTGGAGGCGAACAGCGGCAGCCCACACAGGCGGCAGGTGTAGACGCCTTCGAGCTTGTTGTCCAGGAAGGCGCCGCAGAACGGCGCCTCGGTGCCGTGCTGCAGCAGGACGTGGCGTTCCTCCTCGCTCAGGCCCGCGATCAGCTCGGCGCGCTGGAGGGTGTCGGGGGGCGTCAGGTCGAAATCGGACATGGCGGGGCCTGCGGTCTCAGGGAGAAGACGGGAAGATGGCGGCGGCGCGCGCGGTGTTCAACCGCCGCCGCGCCGCCGTCTCTCACGGCGTGCTGGCGACCCGGGCGTCGCGGCCCAGCTGGCGGCGCGTCCACTGGTCGATCATGCGCTTCTCGTAACGCAGCGGGTCCGAATCCATCGGCCGGGCCCCCATCAGGTAGGACATGTCCACCAGCTTGGCCTGGCCCTGGTCGAGCATCTTGCCGCTGGCATCGTGCAGTGTGTAGTCGAAGCTCAGGCGCGGCGGATAGATGTCCTTGAGGATGCGGATGTGATCGGCCGATGGCCCGTGCCAGGGCTCGTACTCGCCGGCGCGGTGGATATCGGTGATGCGCACGTCCAGCGTCTGTCCCGCAGGCAGCTGCCTGGCGGCCGCCTGACGCAGGTAGCCGGCCAGGTCGGCGACCCAGGTGCCGCGCTCGGCTTCCCAGCGGTTGGGGCTGTTGCGGATGTCGGTGAACTGCGCCGGATCGGTCCAGGACACCGATACCGGGCCCTGCGCGGGCAGGGCGCGCGGCAGGTCGGGATCGGTGACGTTGGAGCGCGCGGCCAGGGCCGGCAGGCTGAGGACGGCCAGCATCAGGCCGGCCAGGACAACAGGGCGTTTCATGACGGAACTCCCGCCTTGGGGGAATGCGTCGATGCTACGCCCGTGCCGCTGAAGGTGCGCCGGCCACGCGGGCGCTCCTGCCTCGCGTTTGGCCGGCGTTGTGCTGCTCCGGGTTCGGTTAGGATGCCGCCTACGTCGACGGGGGGGCTCGCGTGATGCACGCACGGTGGATGAGACAGGGCCTGGCGCTAGCGACGGTCGTGGTGCCGATGCCCTTTTCCGCTTTCGCCCAGGAGCCAGCCATGCATCACGCCACGGGGACCTTCGAGGTCAAGCTGCAGCCGCAGGGCGAGATCGGCGCGGATGCGGGCGATGGCAACAGCCTCTCGCGCCTGTCGCTGGACAAGCGTTTCAGCGGCGATCTGGTCGCCACCGGCGTCGGCGAAATGCTGGCCGCCCGCGCCGCGGTGCCCACCTCGGCCGCGTACGTGGCCATCGAGCGGGTCACCGGCACGCTGCATGGCAAGGCCGGCAGCTTCGTGCTGGTGCATCGCGGCGTGATGCAGGGCGAGCGCCAGCAGCTGGAAGTGCAGGTCGCGCCGGCGTCGGGCACCGGTGCGCTGGCCGGCATCACCGGCACCCTGGCCATCCGCATCGAGAACGGCCAGCACTTCTACGACCTGGCCTACGCGCTGCCCGACGCGGACTGAGCCGCCGCCGGCGCCGCGGCCCGTCACGATCCATCCACGGGCGCAGTTCGCACACTCGGTGGCCTTGCGGCGCCTGCCGCGTGCGAAGGACCCGTCATGGCCCGACCGATCTGGAGCGGCACCCTGACCTTCGGCCTGCTCAACGTGCCGGTGTCGCTGATGTCCGGTGAGCGCAAGGTCGATCTGCACTTCCGCATGCTCGATTCGCGCGACAAGTCGCCGATCCGCTTCGAGCGCGTCAATGCCGAGACCGGCGAGGAAGTGCCGTGGAAGGACATCGTCAAGGCCTTCGAGTATGACAAGGGCAACTACGTCGTGGTCGAGCAGGAGGACATCAAGTCCGCCGCGCCGGAGGGCCATGAGTCGGTCGAGGTGGAGACCTTCGTCGATGCGTCGCAGATCGACGTGCGCTACTACGAGAAGCCCTACATCCTGGTGCCGGGCAAGAAGGCCGAGAAGGGCTACGTGCTGCTGCGCGAGACCCTGCGCGACACCGGCCAGGCCGGTATCGCGCGGGTGGTGATCCGCACCCGCCAGTACCTGTGCGCGGTCCTGCCGCAGGGCGACGCGCTGGTGCTGATGCTGCTGCGCTATCCGCAGGAGCTGGTCGCCCCGGACGACTACAAGCTGCCCAGCGGCAATGCCGGCGATTACCGCGTCTCGCCCAAGGAAATGGAGATGGCGCGCAAGCTGATCCAGTCCATGAGCGGGGAGTGGAACCCGGACGAGTACCACGACGAGTTCCGCGAACGCCTGCAGGCCATCATCGCCGAGCGCATCCAGGCCAAGGGCGCCACCGCGCGGGTGGAGGAGCCGGCGCACGAGCGCGAAGGCGATGCCACCAACGTGGTCGACTTCATGGCGCTGCTGCAGAAGTCGCTGGGCGAGAACAAGCGCACCCCGGCCAAGAAGACCGCCACCGAGCAGGTCGCCAAGCGTCCGGCCAAGGCCACCAAGGCGGTGAAGAAGGAGGCCAAGAAGACCGCCAGGAAGTCCGCTGCCAAGCCGGCCAAGAAGGCGGCGAAGAAGGCGCCGCTGCGCAAGGCGGGCTAAGGGGACCGGCATGTCGCTGCACGAGTACACGCGCAAGCGCCGCTTCGACCAGACGCCCGAACCGCGCGGCGATGGCAAGGTCGCGCGCCACCGGCCGATCTTCGTCGTGCAGCTGCACCATGCGTCCTCGCGCCACTACGACTTCCGCCTGGAGGCCGACGGCGTGCTCAAGAGCTGGGCCGTGCCCAAGGGCCCGTCGCTGCGCCCGGGCGAGAAGCGCCTGGCGGTGGAGGTGGAGGACCATCCGCTGGACTACGCGACCTTCGAGGGCGACATCCCCGAGGGCCACTATGGCGCCGGCCACGTGGATGTGTTCGACCATGGCCATTGGGCCTGCGAGGGCGATCCGCTGGAGGCGATCGCGGCGGGCAAGCTGGACTTCGTGCTGCGTGGCGACAAGCTCGGCGGCGCCTGGAAGCTGGTGCGCACGCGGATGAAGGGCCGCCAGAAGCAGTGGCTGCTGATCAAGCGCAGCGATGCGTACGCGGCCGACGCGGAGGCCGACGACCTGGTCGATGCGGCTGGGTCCAAGCCGGACGGCCCGGCGAAGCCGAAGACGCGCGCCAAGGCCGCGCGGCCTGGCACGTCTACGCCGCGCGCCAGCCGCAAGCGCGGCGCCGACGTGCGGCGGCGCGCGCTGGCCCTGGAGGGCGCGCGCGATACGCCGTATCCGGCCGGCTTCGCCGCGCAGCTGTGCACGCTGCGGGCGCAGGCGCCGGACGGGGAGGACTGGCTGCACGAGATCAAGTGGGACGGCTACCGGCTGCTGGCCGATCTGGTCGACGGCCAGGTGCGGCTGCGCTCGCGCAACGGCCTGGACTGGAACGCCACCTTCCCGGACGTCGTCGAGGCCGTGCGCGCGCTGCCGGTGGACGATGCACGCCTGGATGGCGAGCTGGTGGTGATCGACGCAGACGGGCGCAGCGATTTCGCGGCCCTGCAGCGCAGCATCGAGGGGACGTCAAAGGCGCAGCTGCGCTACCTGGTGTTCGACCTGCCGGGTGTGGCCGGCGTCGACATCAGCCGCGCGCCGCTGGCCGAGCGCAAGGCGCTGCTCAAGACGTTGATCGGGCCCAGGCCCGGCCTGATCGCCTACAGCGAGCATGTGGTCGGCCACGGCCCGGAGGTCTTCGCCGCCAGCGGCAAGGCCGGGCTGGAGGGCATCGTCAGCAAGCGCGCCGATGCGCCCTACGTGGGCCAGCGCAGCGGCACCTGGGTCAAGACCAAGCACGAGCAGTCCGACGACTTCGCCATCGTCGGCTACACCCCGCCCAAGGGCGCGCGCACCGGCTTCGGCTCGCTGCTGCTGGCGCGTCTGCAGGAGGGCGCGCTGCGGTACGTGGGCCGGGTCGGCACCGGCTTCGACGATGCCACGCTGACCGCGCTGTTGAAGACCTTGAAGCCCCTGCACACCGACAAGGCGGCCGTGGCGCTGCCGGCGCACGTGCCGTTCAACGCGCGCTCCGTGCACTGGGTCAAGCCGCAGCTGGTGGCCGAGGTGGCATATCGCGGCTGGGGCAAGGAGGGCCTGCTGCGCCAGGCCGCCTTCATGCGGCTGCGCGAGGACAAGTCGATGGCCGATCCCAAGCAGGACCCCGTGCCGGAGCAGACGGTGACGATCACCCATCCCGAGCGCGTCGTGTACCCGGCCGACGGCATCACCAAGGGCCAGGTCGCCGACTATTACCGGCGCATCGCGCCGCTGCTGCTGCCCGAACTGGCCGGCCGGCCGCTGTCGCTGCTGCGCTGTCCGGAGGGTGCCGGCGGGCAGTGCTTCTTCCAGAAGCATCACGCCGCCGCGCTTGGCCCCGGCGTGCATGCGATCCCGCTGCGGCAGAAGAGCGGCAAGGAGGACTACCTCTACGTCGAGGACGTGGCCGGCGTGCTGGCGCTGGTGCAGATGAATACGCTGGAGCTGCATCCCTGGGGGTCGACCGTGGCCGCGCCGGAGCGGCCGGACCGGCTGGTGTTCGACCTGGATCCCGGCCCGGGCGTGTCCTGGGCGGCGACCAAGGACGCCGCGCGCGAGGTGCGCGAGAACCTGCGCCAGGCCGGGCTGGAAAGCTTCGTGCGCCTGTCCGGCGGCAAGGGCCTGCACGTGGTGGTGCCGATCACGCCCGGGCCGGACTGGGACACGGCCAAGGGCTTCTGCGAGGCGTTCGCCAATGCGATGGCCCAGCAGCAACCGCGCCGCTACATCGCCACCATGAGCAAGGCCAAGCGCGAGGGACGGATCTTCATCGACTGGCTGCGCAACGGGCGCGGCAACACCAGCGTGTGCAGCTGGTCGCTGCGCGCGCGCGAACACGCGACCGTGGCCGTGCCACTGCGCTGGGAGGACCTGGGCAGGATCACCTCGCCGGGGCAGTTCACACTGGACAAGGCGCTGCAGCGGGCCGCGCGGCTCAAGGCCGACCCCTGGGCGGGCATCGGCGAGATCCGGCAGTCGCTGCCGGCCGGCTGAGGCGACGATCCATCCCACCGGCGTCGTTGAGCCGCTGGCCGGGGCGCGCTGCAATGCGCGCATCGACCCTGGACCAGGAGCAGGACATGAGCGCGGTACCCGACAGCATCGGCCGCCCGGTGCGCGTGGATTTCGTCTCCGACGTGGTCTGCCCGTGGTGCGCCATCGGCCTGGCCTCGCTGCTGACCGCCGCGCGGCGCATCGAGGGTCTGCAGCTGGACCTGCATTTCCAGCCGTTCGAACTGGACCCGGACCTGGCCCCCGGCGGCGAAGACCTGCAGCAGCGGCTGATGCGCAAGTACGGCATGAGCGCCCAGCAGTACAAGGCCAACAGCGAGGCGATTCGTGCGCGCGGGGCCGAACTGGGCTTCGTCTTCGACCTGGACAAGCGCACCCGCAGCTTCAACACCTTCGACGCGCACCGGCTGCTGCACTGGGTCGGCGAACGCGACGGCGCCCAGGCGCAGCTGCGGCTCAAGCAGGCGCTGCTGACGGCGTACTTCACCGAAGGCCTGGACGTGTCCGATCACGCCGTGCTCGCCGAGGTTGCCGCGCAGGCCGGACTGCCGGCCGACGAGGCCCGTGCGGTGCTGGACAGCGATCGCTACGCCCAGGCCGTGCGCCAGGACGAGGCGCAGTGGCGCCAGGCCGGCATCAGCGCGGTCCCCTCGCTGGTGTTCAACCAGCAGCACCTGCTGCAGGGCGGCCAGCCGGTGGACACCTTCGAGCAGGCCCTGCGCCAGCTGTCCGGGATCGCGCAGTAGCGCAGGCGCGATCCGCCCCCGAAGGAGGCCGGAGGCGGACCCGTGCGGCAAATGCGTGGCCGCGGTGCTCGCATGGAGCGAGCGCCCCGCCAGGGAAATCGCGCGTTCACCGGCACTGCGCCGCGGGCGTCTTGGCAGCTCCCGTTCGTACCCGGAACCGCCGACAAACCCGCTACCGTCGTTCCCGCGCGCGCGGGACCCTGGCGACTTTCGCGCGAACCAATCGGGGCGCCCACGGCCTCAGGCATGGCAGGCGCTGCGCCCCGGCTCCTAGCCGTGGCGCGACACCAGCACGGCCTCGTGCCCGGCCATGTCCATCACCACGACGCTGCGCACGCCGTGCTGCTGATGCAGGTCGCTGGCGACCAGCCTTGCCATGTGCAGCGCGTCCTCGCGCCTGTCGAAGAACTGGCGGCCGTGTTCGCCTTCGTAGAGCTGCCAGCCCTGGTCACGCGCGGCGACAGTGAGCAGGAGACGCTGCATGGTGTGACCTCATCGCATCGGGGGATGCCAGGCGTCAGCGTGCTCCCGGATCGAGGCGGTCCGCACTCGGGCGCCGCCCTGTCACCCTGTAGGAAAAGTCCGATCCGCGACGCCCTCGGCCTCGACGCGCCGTTACGGCGCCGCTTGCCAGCATCTTTGCCTTCCGTCCTGACAGGCATCGCATATGAGCCAGCTTGCCGACCGCGTCCACACCGATCCGATCGAGATCGCGCGCCTGGAGACCCTGGTCACCGAACTCCCCTCCGAGGCCAGGGTCGCGCTGACCCTCGACGACGGGCGCGAACTGCGCGGCACCGTCGCCGTGCGCCCCACCGTGCAGCTGTTCCGCGACTACCACGGCAACGAGGGCAACAACGCGCTCCTGCGGCTGGACGACATCGCCCATCCCGCGCATGCGCAATACGTGTGGCTCGACCAGGTGCGCAAGGTGATGCCGCTGGGCACCTTTTAAGCGGTTCGATCCAGCAGTGCCGGGCGGGCTTGGCCCCGCCCGGCACGGGGACTTACTCGACCGGCTGAGGCGCAGCCTCGAAGCGCCGCGCATAGCCACGCTCCTCGGCCACCCTCTGGACTTCCTCGCTAGGCAGGTCCGGCGCGCCATAGACCGCATAGACCACCGCGTTGTCCGGGGCGTGCTTGCCGACCAGATGCAGGCGATAGCGGGGATGACCGGTATGGCCGTTTTCGGGGTAGTGGACCGGCGGCTGGGGGCCTTCCAGATCCATTTCGCTGTTGTCCACGACGCCACCGACAAACAGGGCACGCAACATGGGGACGCTCCGCTGGGGGAAGTCGGTCCGATCATGGGTGGGGTGATGTTTCCCAGGCATGAAGCGGACATTGGAGAAATGCGAAGACGGTCCCATGAGCGCGGACGCGCCACCGTTCCGTGCCGCGGTCCGGCACGGACGGAACTACCGACGCCGGCGACTACTTCAGCAGCGGCGCCAGCGCTGGCCAGACATGGTCGCGGATCGCCGGCTGCGCCGCCGCGGTGGGATGCAGGTTGTCGGGCTGGAAGTTGGCCCGATCGCTGGCGATGGGCTCGAGGAAGAACGGCACGAATCCGGTCTTGTACTGTTTGGCCAGCGAGCTGAACGTCTCGGCGAACCCCTGCGTGTAGTCGCGGCCCAGGTTGGGCGGCATGCGCATGCCCAGCACCAGCACCTTCGCCCCGGCCCCTTGCGAGGCCCGGATCATCTTGTCCAGGTTGGCCTTGGTCTGCGCCAGCGGCAGGCCGCGCAGGCCGTCGTTGGCGCCCAGTTCGATCACCACCACCGCTGGCTTGAGTCGCTGCAGCTGGGCGCCGATGCGCGCCGCGCCGCCGGCGCTGGTCTCGCCGCTGACGCTGGCGTTGACCAGCGTCCAGCCGGGCGCCTCGCGGCTGAGCCTGGCCGCGGTCAGCGGCACCCAGCCTTCGCGCGGGCCCAGGCCGTAGCCGGCCGAGAGGGAGTCGCCCATCACCAGCACCGTCTTGCCGCCGGCCGGCGCCTGCGCCAGCGCAGGTGGCATGAATGTCAGCACGCACAGTGCCAGCGCCCATTGCATGGTGCGCGCGATGGCCGCATAAGCTGAAGGCATCGTCATCTTTCCCGTTCCCGAAGACCTTCTCATCATGGCCGACGCCGCCTTGCCGCACGCTGACACCTCCCTCACTTCCCGGCGCCTGCCGGTGCTGCAGGTCCAGGCGCTGGGCAAGCAGGTCCAGCTGCCGGGCAGCACGCTGACCATCCTCGATGGCGTGTCCTTCGAGATCGCCCCGGGCGATACCGTGGCCATCGTCGGCGCCTCTGGTTCGGGCAAGAGCACGCTGCTCTCGCTGCTGGCCGGGCTGGATGTGCCCAGCAGTGGCACGGTCACGCTGGATGGGGCGGTGCTGTCGGCGATGGACGAGGACGGGCGCGCGCGAGTACGTGGGGAGAAGGTGGGCTTCGTGTTCCAGAACTTCCAGCTGCTGCCCTCGCTGACCGCACTGGAGAACGTCATGCTGCCGCTGGAACTGCGCGGCGACGCCGATCCGCAGGGGCCGGCGGAACGCATCCTGGCCGAGGTCGGCCTGTCCGGGCGCCTGGGCCACTACCCGCGGCAGCTGTCCGGCGGCGAGCAGCAGCGCGTGGCGCTGGCGCGCGCCTTCGTGACCCGGCCGGCCCTGCTGTTCGCCGACGAGCCCACCGGCAATCTTGACCAGCGCACCGGCCATGCCATCGAGGAATTGCTGTTCGCGCTCAACGCGCAGGCCGGCACCACGCTGGTGCTGGTCACCCATGACGAAGCGCTGGCCGCGCGCTGCACGCGGGTGCTGCGCCTGGACAGCGGCGTGCTGGTGGCCGGCGCATGAACACCCTGCGCCTGGCCTGGCGCCAGCTGCGGCGCGACCTGGTCGCGGGCGAGATCCGCATCCTGCTGGCCGCGCTGGTGCTGGCCGTGGTGGCGGTGAGTTCGGTGGGCTTCGTCACCGACCGCGCCGGGCGCGCGCTGGCGATCGAGGCCAACCGCCTGCTCGGCGGCGACGTGGTGGTGCGCGGCGATGCGCCCATCGGCGGCGCGATCCTCGCGGCGTCCAGGGCCAGCGGCCTGCGCAGCGCGCAGACCACCGAACTCAACACCATGATCCGCGTCGGGCAGGGCGAGGACGCGCAGCTGCGGCTGGGCGACCTGCGCGCGCTGGGCGCCGGCTTTCCACTGCGCGGCAGCTTCACCCTGGTCGATGCGGCCAAGCCCGGCGAACACGCCGCCCGCGGCATCCCCGCGCGCGGCACGCTGTGGATGACGCGCGCCGGCGCCGACACGCTGGGCGCCAGGCTCGGCGATCGCGTCAGCCTGGGTGATGCCACGCTGACCCTGGTCGCGCTGGTGACCCAGGAACCCGACGCCGCGCTGGACTACTTCAATGTCGCGCCCAAGGTGTTCCTCAACGCCGACGACCTGCCCGCCACCGGGCTGGTGCAGCTGGGCAGCCGCATCGGCTACCGGCTGGTAGTGGCCGGCGACGCTGGCGCGGTGGAGCGCTTCACCGCCACCGCGCGTGAGGCGCTGGGCCGCGGCCAGCGCCTGGAGACCATCCAGGACGCGCGCCCGGAAGTGCGCTCGGCGCTGGATCGCGCCAGCCGCTTCCTCGGCCTGGCCGCGCTGGTGTCGGTGATCCTGGCGGCCGTGGCCGTGGCGATGGCCGCGCGCCGGCACAGCGAGCGGCACCTGTCCGGCGTGGCGGTCATGCGCTGCCTGGGCGCGCAGCAGTCGCGGCTGGTCGGCATCCATGTCGGCGAGCTGGTCCTGCTGGGGCTGATCGCCTGCACCATCGGCGTGGCCATCGCCTTCGCCCTGCAGTGGGGCATCGGCGGCTGGCTCGCGCAGGCGTTGAAGGTGCAGATCCCGCCGGCCGGCTGGCTGCCGGTTTTGCGTGGCTATGGCGTCGGCCTGGTGGTGCTGCTGGCCTTCGGCGCGCCGCCGGTGCTGGCACTGCGCCGGGTGCCGGCCCTGCGCGTGCTGCGCCGCGATCTGGATCCCACCGAGCCCAGCGCCCTGCTGGTCGGGCTGGCCGGCCTGGCCGGGCTGGGCGCGCTGCTGTGGTGGCAGGCCGGTTCGGCCACGCTGGGACTGGCGATGCTGGCCGGCATCGCCGCCACCCTAGCGGTGCTGGCCACGCTGGCGCTGCTGCTGATCCTGGCCGTGCGGCGCCTGCGTGGCCGCCTGCGCGGGGCGCTGCGCTATGGCCTGGCCAACGTCAGCCGCCGCGCCGGCACCAGCATCGCGCAGATCTCCGCGCTGGGGCTGGGGCTGATGGCGCTGCTGTTGCTGACCTTCGTGCGCACCGACCTGCTCGACCGCTGGCAGGTGGCGCTGCAGGCCGATGCGCCCAACCGCTTCATCATCAACGTGCAGGACGACCAGGTACGGCCGGTGGCCGACTTCCTCGCCAGCCAGGGGCTGGGTGCGCCGACGCTGTTCCCGATGGTGCGCGGCCGCCTGGTGACCCATAACGGGCAGCCGACCAGCGGCGCGCGCTACGCCGACGAGGAAGCGCGCCGCCGCGCAGAGCGCGAATTCAATCTCTCCACGGCGGCCACGCTGCGGGACGACAACAAGGTGACCGCCGGCCGGTTCTGGGGCGCGACGCCGACGTCGGGCACCGAACTGTCGGTCGAGGAGGGTTTCGCCGAACAGCTGGGCTGGGAGGTCGGCGATACGGTCAGCTTCGATATCGCCGGCCAGTCGCTGGAAGGCAGGATCACCAGCCTGCGCAAGGTCGACTGGGAAAGCTTCAAGCCCAATTTCTTTGTGCTGGTCTCGCCCGGCGTGCTGCAGGACTACGCGGCCAGCCACATCACCGCCGTGCGCGTGCCGCCGGACCACCCGCGCTTCACCGCGCAGCTGGTGCAGGCCTTTCCCAACCTGTCGGTGATCGACATCGATCAGGTGCTGACCCAGGTGCGCAGCACCGCCGACCAGGTGAGCACGGTGGTGCAGGTGGTGTTCTGGTTCTCGCTGGCGGCCGGCCTGCTGGTGCTGATGGCCGCGGTCAGCGCCAGCCAGGACGAGCGCCTGCTCGAGGGTGGCGTGATGCGCGTGCTCGGCGGCAGTCGGCGCCAGCTGCGCGCCGCGCAGGCCTCGGAGTTCGCCGTCATCGGCCTGCTGTCCGGGCTGGTGGCCGCCGTCGCCGCTTCGGTGCTGTCCGGGGTGGTCGCGGTGCGGGTGTTCGACCTGCCGTGGCAGCCGAACTGGACGCTGGCCCTGGTCGGCGGCGCGCTGGGCATGCTGGCCGCGCTGATCGCCGGCCTGATCGCCACGCGCAAGGTGCTCGACGCCCCGCCCTCGGTGACGCTGCGCGAGCTGCAGGGGTAGGGCGGGCGTCGCCTCGGCCAGGAAGGCGGAGCCCCGGTGGGAGCCGCCATGGCGGCGATGGGGCTTGGCCGGTAGCGCCTCCCTCGCCGCCATGGCGGCTCCCACAGACAACTCCCCTACACAGCGCTTACAGGCAGCGCCGACGCCCACTTCACCCTCCACAGACCGCGGCCTTCACACAATCGTGGACCTGTCTCAAGGCCTGGCCCGCATGACCGAAGCATCCGCGTCCGCTCCCGGCGATCCGTCCGCCGCCCCGCACAGCGAGGGCGCGATGGAGCGGCGCAAGCAGATCATGAAGTTCCTGTTCCGGTACCGCCGCTCCGGCGTGTTCTCCGGGTTCTCGCAGGACGCCCTGTTGAGCACCGTCACCGTCGAGGACGGCACCCCGGACGAGTTCAGCCGCGACCTCGAGGCGCTCGGGCCGACCTTCATCAAGCTGGGCCAGATGCTATCCACGCGCCCGGACATCGTGCCGCCGGCCTATGCCGTGGCGCTCGAGCGCATGCAGGAGGACGTCTCGCCGGTGCCGGCCGAGCAGATCCGCGTGGCGCTGGAGGCCGAGCTGGGTGTGCGCCTGAGCAAGATCTTCAAGACCTTCGATCCCGAGCCCCTGGGCACCGCCTCGCTGGCGCAGGTGCACCGCGCGGTGCTGCGCGACGGCACGGTGGTGGCGGTCAAGGTGCAGAAGCCCGGCGTGGCCCAGCGCCTGCTGTCGGACCTGTCGATGCTGCGCTCGATCGCCGGCGCCGCCGATCGGCTGACCAAGGTCGGCCGCAACCTGCGCTTCAGCGACTGGCTGGAGGAATTCGGCCGCACGCTGGTGGCCGAGCTGGACTACGTGGCCGAGGCGGAGAACCTGGAGCGCTTCGCCACCCATCTGAAGGATCACCCGGAGCTGATGGTGCCGCGCCCGGTGTGGGACCTGACCCGCCGCCGCGTGCTGACCATGGAGCTGGTGCAGGGCGCGCGCGTGGACCAGATCTCGCCGCTGCGCCGCACCGAGCACTCCATGCAGCCGCTGTCGGCGGCGCTGCTGCGCGGCTACCTCGATCAGATCTTCATCTACGGGGAAATCCACGCCGATCCGCATCCGGGCAACCTGCGCGTCACCCCGGACAACCGGCTGGCGATCTTCGACCTGGGGATGGTCGCCAACGTCCCGCCGGGCCAGCGCGAGACCCTGCTCAAGCTGCTGTTCGCCGCGGTCGATGGCCGCGGCGAGCAGGTCGCGCGCGAGATGCTCGCCCTGGGCACCCAGCTGGAGGACTTCGACGGCGAGCGCTTCAACCGCGAGATCGGCCAGCTGATCAGCCGCTATTCCGCGCACAGCGCCACCACCTCCGAAGGCCGCGTGGTGCTGGACCTGGTGCGCACCGCGATGGCCTGCGGCCTGCGCACGCCGCCGGAACTGTCGATGCTGGGCAAAGCGCTGCTGAACCTGGACACTGTCTGCCGTGCGCTCTCGCCCGAGCTGGACGCCAAGGCCGTGGTCGAAGGCCACCTGCAGCACGTCATGCGCGCCCGCCTGCGCCAGTCGTTCTCTTCGCCCAACATGGCCAGCGAGTTGATGGACCTGCAGACGCTGGCCCGCGAAGGCCCGCGCCGGGTCTCGGACATCCTGGGCCTGCTGTCGGAAAACAAGATGCAGATGCGCATCTCCGGGCTGGAAGAATCGCACCTGATGGAGAGCCTGCAGAAGATCGCCAACCGCGTCGCCGCCGGCGTGGTCACCGCCGCGCTGATCCTGGCCTCGGCGCTGATGATGCGCATCCCCACCGCCAGCACGCTGTTCGGCTATCCCACCATCGCGCTGATCCTGTTCTTCATCGGCGCCCTGCTGGGCGCCAGCATCGTGATCAGCGCGCTGCTGGGGGATCGGAAGGTCAAGAACAGGTAGGTCGCCACCGCCAGGGCCGCGGTTTGGAGGGATCCAGGCCCTAGAGGCGGTGCGTGTAGGGCCAAGCGTGGATGTCGTCACAGCGCGGCCATTTGAACTCCCCGGCCATGTCACAGAGGTCGGGGATGCCATTGCCGGTGTCGAAACAGTTGATAAGATCGCGCCTGGCCCCCCTGGTTTGGCGTAGGCCAAACCCGCGATTAACGGCCGCGACACTGTTCACGGACATGGAGGTGAAGCATGAAGCTGCGTTGGGCACTATTGCTATTGATCCCGCTGGCCTGCCAAGCATATGCGCAGCAGAACACGATCAATTACCGCAAGGATTCGCGCCAAGACGATCCGTTTGTGTTCTGCACCGAGGGCTGGAAGCGTAACGGTAACTGGGGCAACACTGCCTGGAACCCGACTTATCCATACACGGGAGGCATGGCGTTCCTCGTCCATTTCCTGCCGTGGTGCCCGGTCCCCCATCCGGGCAACACCCAATGTCCGGTCAGCTTCGGCTGGTTCCAGCCGCGTCCATGGACTAACGATGACTGGAAAGGCTTTCTGGCATACGAGGCTGTGTGTCCAATTGGCCGGCAGCCCGGCAGCTGGAAAGGCAATGGCAAAGCGGCCAAGGACTCGCCTGGCAGCCATTAACCATTCCGCCGAGTAAAAAAGAGCCCCGCATGGGGCTCTTTTTGCGTCGTGACCTTGTGGCCCCGCACTGACTCAGGGGGCATTCTCGTTGAGAATGAACTCGCTCTTGGACAGGCGCCCATCGTGGTCCTGGTCCAGGCCATCGAACATTTTGGCCGAGTACCAGCGCTTGAACTCTTCCCAGGAAATGGCGCCATCCTTGTCGGTATCCATCAACGACAGATTGGCGGTGACGCCCCGAGCAACCTCGGAGGCCGGCAGTCCCTTGAACTTGGCGGCCATTTCCGCCTGGGACAGGCGGCCATCGCCGTCGGTGTCATAGCGCTTGAAGCTCTTCAGATTGGCCGCTTCGTCCTCAGCCTTGTCGACGTAACCGTCCTTGTTGGTATCGGCCAGGTCGAAAATGGTGACCTGCTGCGCCATGACCGGCGAAGCGGTTGCGCACAGCAGGACGACGGCGGACGTCAGCGTGCTTGCTTTGATCTTCATGATCCATCCCTAGACAGTCGCGATGTGGCCGCGAAGGTAGCACCGGCCCAGTTGCAAGCTCAAGCGCTACCCGAATGCATCCGGAATCTGCTCATGCCTTAGGTCTGATGCGACCGCGCAATACTGGGATGAAGGGCACGCCCTGCGCTCGCCTACAACGCGTTCGTGACGGCCTTTCGACCGCCAAGCGGGCCAGTGTTCTGTGAGACCCAAGGCGGGGCGATGAGACCATCGCCCGTCCTATCGGATGCATTCGATCTAAAATGTCGCCTCCCTGGCCGAGCTTTTGCGTTCTTTCCCTTGGCGACCCCTGATCTTCCTCTTGAGGCGCTCGCGCACGCGCTGAGCGCGAACCGCCTCACCGGCAAGGCCGGTCGGACACTGTTCCTGCGCGCCCGCCCCGGCGCGGCTCTGCGGGGCCTCGGGCTGACGCTGCGCTGCACCCAGACCTTCAGGCCTGTCTTCGATGCGCTGCAGCGGGACGGGTTCGAAGTTGGGGCCAACGAAGATGCGGCCAGCGAAACGGCCCCGCTGGTGCTGCTGCTGCCGCCGCGGCAGAAGGAAGAGATGCGCGCACTGCTGGCACACGCGGTCTCGCGCTGCGGCCCAGGGGGACAGGTGGTGGCCAGCGTGGCCAACGACGAAGGCGCCAGGTCGGTCGAGAAGGATCTGGCGCGGTTGACCGGGCTGGGCGGCTCGATCGCCAAGCATCACTGCCGGGTGTTCTGGAGCCCGCCGCTGCACGGATCGCACGATGCGGCATTGCTGGAGCAATGGCGGCAGCTGGATGGCGTGCGCCCCATCCTCGGTGGGCGTTTCCAGAGCCGACCGGGCGTGTTCGCCTGGGACCGGATCGATCCCGCCTCGCAGCTGCTGGCCGATGCGCTGCCGGCGAACCTGCGCGGCAGCGCGGCCGATCTGGGGTCCGGCTGGGGCTTCCTGGCCGATGCGCTGCTGACGCGGTGCGCGGGGATTGCCTCGCTGGACCTGTTTGAGGCCGAGCAGCGGGCGCTGGCGCTGGCCGAACGGAACCTGGCGCCGCACGCCGCGCGCGTGGCGCTGGGCTTCCACTGGCACGACGTGGCTGCCGGCCTGCCGAGGAAGTACGACCTCATCGTCAGCAATCCGCCGTTCCATGCGCTGGCGCGCGGCGAGCGGCCGGACATCGGCCGGCGCTTCATCGAGGTGGCGGCCTCCTCGCTGAACCGCAATGGCCAGCTGTGGCTGGTCGCCAACCGGCATCTGCCGTACGAGGCCGTGCTGGAAGCGCGTTTCGAACAGGTGCGCGTGGCCGCCGAGAGCGCCGGCTTCAAGGTCATCGCCGCCACCGGCGCGCGCGCATGAAGATCGTGCGTCACATCGCCAATCTCGGCTATGGCAGCCGCAAGCAGGTGCAGGCGTTGTTCCGTGAGGGCCGCGTCACCGATGCGGTCGGCGAGGTGCTCTACACCGACGATCCGGTCGAGCACGACGCCATCCGCATTGACGGGGAGCCGCTCGATCCCGCGCCGGGCCTGTGCGTGCTGCTGCACAAGCCGGTCGGCTACACCTGTTCGACCAAGGACACCGGACGCCTGGTCTACGACCTGCTGCCCGCGCGCTGGCGCCGGCGCGACCCGGCGCTGTCCACCGTGGGCCGGCTCGACAAGGACACCAGCGGCCTGCTGCTGCTCACCGATGACGGCGGCCTGCTGCACCGGATCATCTCGCCCAAGGCGCAGCTGCCGAAGGTCTACGAGGCCACGCTGGCGCAGGACCTGCGCGGCGACGAAGCGCAGACCTTCGCCAGCGGCACGCTGCAGCTGGAATCGGACCCCAAGCCGCTGCTGCCGGCCGAACTGGAGGTCATCGCCCCGCGTCAGGTGCGCCTAACCCTGCACGAGGGCCGCTACCACCAGGTGCGGCGCATGTTCGCCGCAGTCGGCAACCACGTCGCGGCCCTGCATCGCAGCCGCATCGGCGGACTGGCGCTGGGCGATCTGCCCGAAGGCCAGTGGCGCGCGCTGGACGCGGTCGACCTCGCCACGCTGTTCGCGGGGAACAGGGCATGAAGGCCGACGTGGCCGCGCTGCCCTTCCTGCCCGAGGCGGTGATCTTCGACATGGACGGGCTGATGCTGGACAGCGAGCGCGCCTCGCTGCGCTGCTGGAGCCAGGCCGCGCGCGAGGCGGGCTTCCAGATCGAGGACGACTACTGGCTGCGCATGGTCGGGCACAGCACGGCCGCCTGCAAGGCGATCCTGCGCGAGCGCCTGGACGAAGGCCAGATCGAAGCGCTGCTGGCGCGGTGCCACGTGCTGTACCACGAGGAAGTCGAGGCCGGCGTGCCGCTGCGGCCCGGCATCGTGGCGCTGCTGCAGTGGCTGCAACAGCAGGGCATTCCGCGCGGCGTGGCGACCTCCACGCGGCGGCCGCTGGCGCCACGCAAGCTGCAGAGCGCGGGCCTGCTGGCGTACTTCGACGCGGTGACCGCGGGCAATGACGTGAGCCGGCCCAAGCCGGCGCCGGACATCTATCTGCTGGCCGCGCAGCGCCTGGGCGCCGACCCGGTGCGCTGCCTGGCGCTGGAGGATTCGCCGGCCGGCGTCACCGCCGCGCTGGCCGCGGGCATGACGGTGATCCAGGTGCCCGATCTGGTGATGCCGGACGAGGCCCTGCGCGCGCGAGGCCACCGCATCGTGGCCTCGCTCACCGATGCCCAGCGCCTGCTGGAAGCGCGGCTGGCCGGTGCCTGACGCCGCACGCAAACCGCCTGCAATGCAAGGGCGACGTGCGCGTCCCGGCTGCCTACAATGCCGCCCCCCCGCACGCCCGGCAGCCGCATGAACATCGTCGTCAGAGAAGACCTCAAGGCCTACATCGATCCGCTCACGCCCGACGAGTACGCCGCGCTGGAGCAGAGCCTGCTGGCCGAAGGCTGCCGCGACGCGCTGGTGCTGTGGGGCGATGTGCTGGTCGATGGCCACAACCGCTATGGCATCTGCCAGAAGCACGGGCTGCCCTTCAACACCGTGCAGCACACGCGCTTCACCTCGATGGAAGACGTGCACCTGTGGATGATCGACCAGCACCTGGGGCGACGCAGCGTGTCGGACTTCCAGCGCGGCGTGCTGGCACTGCGCCGTCGCGACATCCTGCTCGAACGTTCGCGCCAGGCCGCGCCCGCGCCGGCGGCGCAGGAACCCGCCGGCGAAGGCGACGCCGGGGCTCCGCCGTGGGACACCAGCGCGCCGGCCTCCGCCGCGCCGGCGGTGACCGCGGCGATGCTGCCCACGCGCGAGGAGCTCGCCCGGGCCGCCAAGCTCAGCAACAGCCAGGTCGCGGCGATCGAGAGGATCCAGAAGCAGGCCGCGCCCGAGGTCATCGCCGCGGTACGCGCGGGCGAGCTGTCAATCAACGCCGCCGCCGTGGTCGCCACCTTGCCGGCGCAGGAGCAACAGGCCGCGGCGCAGGGCGGCGCGCAGGAGCTGAAGGAAGCCGCCAAGCGCGTGCGCGATGCCAAGAAGCGGCCCAAACCCGCGGCCAAGCCGGTCGAGGACCTGGAACTGCCGCAGCTGCGCACCCGCCTGGCGCAGCTGCAGGAAGAGATCGCGGTCGTGGAAGCGCGGATCGCCGAACTGGAAGCCGCCGCGTGAAGCAGGCGGCGCGCCGCTTCAGGCGTACTGCATCTTGCGCGTCATCCCGCCGTCGACGATGAATTCCTGTCCGGTGACGAAGCCGGACAGCGTCGGCGCCAGCAGCTGCACGGCCAGCGCGCCGATGTCCTCTGGGGTGCCCACGCGCCCGGCCGGATGCTGGGCGTGATCGGCCTTGGAAAGCCTGGGCGCACGCCGGCGCGAAGGGCCGCGCCAGGCCTCGGTGGCGATCCAGCCCGGGCTGATCGCGTTGACCCGTACGCGCGGGCCTTCGCTCAAGGCCAGCGCATGGGTGAAGGCGACCAGCCCGCCCTTGGCCGCGGCGTAGGCCTCGCTGTGCGGCTCGGACTGGTGCGCGCGGGTCGAGGCGATGTTGACGATGGCGCCCTCGCCATGGATACGCAGCGCCGGCAGCGCGTGCCGGCTGCACAGGAAAGCGCCGTGCAGGCTGGCCAGGCGCTGGTTCCATTGCGCCAGGTCCAGCATGTCCAGCGGCGGCACGTGCGGGTCGGGCGGCCCGGCGTTGTTGACCAGCCCGTCCAGCCGGCCGAAGCGCTTCAGGGCCGCGGCCACGAATGCAGCCACGCTGCGTTCGCTGGCCACATCCAGGCGCTTGAAGAAGGCATCGTCCCCACGGGCCCACTCGGCCAGGCTGGCCTTGCCGGCTTCGTCATCCAGGTCGCCGATCGCCACACGGCCGCCCGCGCCGAGCACGGCCTGCGCGATGCCGCGCCCGATGCCCTGCGCGCCGCCGGTGATCATCACCACGCGGCCGGCCAGCGGCGCGGGATTCCAGGCTGTGATCGGCGGGGTCAGCGGCATGTCGGCGTTCCGGTGGCGATGGCGCCCCAGTCTCCGCGCACCCGCATCTGCGGCGCGTGTGCGCCGCGCTCAGTCGTCCAGCAGGCGGCGCCAGCCTTCCACGCCCAGGCCGTCGAGCGTGGCGATGTTGCGCTCCACGATCACGTCCGGATCGGGAAAGGCGGCCACCGCGCGCTCGACGCTGTCCTCGCGCAGCAGGTGCAGCGTCGGCCACGGCGAGCGGTTGGTGTAGTTAGACACATCGTCCGGGGCGGCGCCGGCGAACTGGTAATCCGGGTGGAAGCTGGCCACCTGCAGGATGCCCTGCAGATCCAGCTGTTCGACCGCCATGTCGGCGTTGTCGAGGAAGTCGTTGTAGTCCAGGAAGTCGGTCAGCACGTCCGGATGCACGATCAGCGTGGTGTCGATGAGCTCGGCCGGGGTTTCCCGCAGCAGCACCAGTTCCTCCATCAGCTGTTCCAGCAGCGCCTCGGGCGTGGTGGCATCGCTGAGCACCATGCGCACCTGCTGCTTGACGTACACCGCTTTGGCGAACGGACACAGGTTCAGCCCGATCACCGCGCGCTCCAGCCAGCGGCGGGTGTCGGCGAGCGGGTCGTGCAGGGTGGCGGTGGGCTGGTCGGACATGCGGGCGGACTAGTCGCGGAAATTGTCGAACTGCAGCGGCTGCTCGAACTCGTGCTGCTTCAGCAGCGCGATGGTCTCCTGCAGGTCGTCGCGCTTCTTGCCGTTGACGCGCAGCTTGTCGCCGTTGATCTGGGTATCGACCTTGATCTTGGATTCCTTGATCTTCGCGGCGATCTGCTTGGCCAGCTTCTGCTCGATGCCCTGCTTGACGGTGATCTTCTGGCGCGCGCCGGCCAGGTTGCTCTCCACCTCGCCGAACTCCAGGCAGCGCGCATCGATGCCACGGGCGATCAGACGCGCGCGCAGGATGTCCTCCATCTGCTTGAGCTGGAAATCGCTCGGCGCCGACTGGGTGATGACGCCGTCCTCCAGCACGAACTTCGCGTCCACGCCCTTGAAGTCGAAGCGGTTGGACAACTCGCGGTTGGCTTGGTCGACCGCGTTGGTCAACTCGTGGGAATTGACCTCGGAAACGACGTCGAAGGAGGGCATGGGCACCTTGCGCGGGAAAAGAAGGCGCAAAGGGTAGCGCAGCGCGGCGGCGCCGTCAGGGCCGGACTCAGTACGGCTCGTCTTCCTCGTTGAGCACCTCGATCACCGCGCCGGTGACGAAGGCCACGCGTTCGGCGACCTCGCGCACGCGGCGCACGCCTTCGTCGTTGGGCGCCTCGACCTCGATCACCGCATAGCTCGACGCCATGTCGTCGCTCAGGCCGGCCGAACTGGAGTCGTCGTCGTCCCCGTGCGGCATCAGGTCCTCGATCTCCTCGATGTGTTCGATGCCTTCGATCGACTCCAGCGCATCGGTCAGCTGCAGGGTGGAGGCATCGTCGCCGGTCACGCGCAGGCGCAGGGTGGGCATGGGGTTCTCCAGATGGTTCGTTACCGCAGGATGCTGACCACGCTTGCGCGAAGGCGCGGTGAGCGCCGGGGTGTCCTGCAAATAGAAACTCTTCTTCCGAGCGTCGAGTGACGGGCTGCGGATGTTTCTTGGCTTTGGAGGGGCAGAGGTCCGGCGGGCGGTGGCCGCTTTTCCCTCCCTCAGGGCATCCTGCCGTGAGTCGGGCGCTCGGCTCCTGCCTCGCTTGCCGCGGCCACCGCCCGCCGGACCGCTGCCTCGCGTGTCTTGATGACTGGCTTCGGGTCGAAAGAAGTCCTGCTCCATGCGCAGGAGCTCGACTCGGCCGGGTCGAGGCCGGTTGGCGAAGTGCGTTGCCTATCCCGGACCTTGGCGGAAACACACAAAAAAGCGGCGGCCCCTGAGGGCCGCCGCGTTGTCGGTTGCGATGTCACCGACGCCTTGGATCAGAAGCGCGCGCCGATACCGAAGCCGACCGTCCACGGGTTCAGATCCAGCGACTCGCCGCTGCTCTTGCCGTTGACGGTCAGGTCCGGCGAACCGTCGAGGTAGCGGGCGTCGAAGCGGGCGAACCAGGTCGGGTTGATGTTCATGTCGACGCCGACGGTGCCGATGGCGCCCTTGGCGTCTTCGATGCCCACGTGCGCGCCGGGGACGCTGCCGAGGTTCTCGTTGCTGAAGTTGGACTGGTAGTAGCCCACGCCCACGAACGGACGGAACACCTGGTCCGGGGTGCCGAAGTGGTACTGCGCGCTCAGCGCGATCGGCAGCTGGTCGACGCTGCCGATCTTGCCGGCGTTGTCGCTGACGTCGTGCTTGAACTTGTCAGCCGCGCCCCACAGTTCGACGGCGATGTTGGGGGTGGCGTAGAAGCTGGCGCTGATCGTCGGCGCGGTGTCGCCATCGACGTCGAGGCTGGTGCCCTTCAGCGGACGCGAGGACGGCTGCAGCATCGTGGCGCTGCCGACCACGGCCCAGCGCTTGAACGCCGCGTCAGCGTCGCCGCCGGTAGTGCTGTTGGTGGCCACGCCGTGCGGCGTGGAATCGTTGACGGCTTCCTGCGCAAAGACCGGCGGGGCGGCGAGCAGCGGCACCAGGGCCAGGCCAACCAAACGGATCGACTTCATGGGGACTTCCTCTTCGTTCTTGTCTTGTGGGGCCCGCTCGTTGGCGGGACGGCGCACAACGTAGGCGCGCCCGAATGAACGATTCCCTGCACGGCAGACGTGGTTCAGGCTCACGCACAGCAGCGCTTCATCTTGTTGGATGCGCGTCAACGCGCAGCGCTAGGCGTGGTGTAGAAAAGTGTTAAATCCCGGCGGATTTCTTCACGCGCAGGCGATGCGATTTTGAATGGCGGCGTTCAGCCTGGGTGACGGTTTCGGCAACGATTTGCGCAGAGACGCAGATGCGCCGTCGTCGTAAGGACATACGACGAGCTGCAGGTTCCACGCCGTGTCAGCATGCTGAAACTGTCGTCCCCGTCAGCACATCGTCCGCGAAAACGCGATGCCGGCGCGTTGGGCGCGCCTGTTCCAGAAGTCCATGGGTTCCCGCTTTCGCCGGAGCGGCCATAGGGTGCATCGCCGTTGATATCGGCAAAGCCTCTATCCCTCCTCCAATCGCTGGCCGTGGCTTCATGCCGCCCAGCGTGCAGGGAGGGACAGGTGGTTGCGAGTGTGCCGTCCGCCGGCAAGTGCGGAGAGCTGGCAGAGCGTTGCGTCGCAATCCGGCAGGCTCCGCTCCTCTCGGAGGTGAGGGAGGCTCCAGCTTCGAACTTTAGATACTTGGGAGCGCCTGAAGGCATGAGCGCTGAACTCCCGCCCTTCAGACGTCCAGCCCGTCAACCTGAGGGGGCACCATGACGCCGCCTCCCATCGCGGTCCCTCACCCCTGCTCCAGCGCCTCCAGATAGCGCCGCCGCCACTCGGAAATATCGTGCTTCTGCAGATGCGCGAACATCGCCCGCCAGCGCTCGATGCGCTCGGCCTTGGGCATCGCGGCGGCCGTGGCGATCGCGTCGGCCACGCCGTCCAGGTCGTGCGGATTGACGATCAGCGCCTGGCCCAGCTCGTCGGCCGCGCCGGCCAGGATCGACAGCACCAGCACGCCCGGGTCCTCGGGGTCCTGGGCCGCCACGTATTCCTTGGCGACCAGGTTCATGCCATCGCGCAGGGGGGTGACCAGGCCGACGCGGGCCATGCGGTAGAAGCCGGTCAGCGTGGCGTGGGTGTAGTTCTGGTTGACGTAGCGGATCGGGGTCCAGTCGGCTTCGGCGTAGGTGCCGTTGACGTGGCCGGCGATCTGTTCGAGCTGGCCGCGCAGCAGGCGGTACTCGGCGACCTCGCCGCGCGAGACCGGCGCGATCTGCAGGAAGGTCAGGCTGCCGCGCTGGGCCTTGTGCCGCTGCAGGTAGCGCTCGAACCCGTTGAAGCGCTCGGGCAGGCCCTTGGAATAATCCAGCCGGTCCACGCCGATGGCCAGCTCGCGGCCGCGCAGGCTCTCGCGCAGCGCGCGCACCGGCGCCTTGTTGGCCGCGGCGCGGGCCTGCTGGGCGATCAGCCCGGTATCGATGCTGATCGGAAAGTCGCCGGTGCGCACGCGGCGCCCGTCGGGAGCCTCGATCAGGTCCTGGCCGAGCACCTTGCCGCCGGCGAACAGGCGCACATAGGCCTGGTAGCGCTCCACGTCGCGCCGGGTGTGGAAGCCGATCAGGTCGTAGGCGTAGAGCGTGCTGAAGATCCCCTGGTGATCGGGCAGGGCCACGATCAGGTCGGCCGAGGGCATCGGCGTGTGCAGGAAGAAGCCGATCCTGCAGCCGACGCCACGTTCGCGCAGCAGCGAGGCCAGCGGAATCAGGTGGTAGTCGTGGATCCAGACGGTGTCACTGTCCTTAAGCAGCGGCGCCAGCTTGTCGGCGAACAGCGCGTTGACGCGCGCGTAGCCCTCGCGCTTGCTGCGGTCGTAGTCGACCAGGTCCAGGCGGAAGTGCAGCAGCGGCCACAGTGAACCGTTGGCGAAGCCGGTGTAGTAGGCGTCGTGGTCGGCGCGGTCCAGGTCCATGGTGACGAAGGTGATGTCGCCCTCGCGCTGTTCGTGCAGCTTGCCGCTGGGCTCGCGCGTGACCTTGCCGCTCCAGCCGAACCACACGCCGCCGCGCTCGGTCAGCGCCGCGCGCAGGCCCGTGGCCAGGCCGCCGGTCTGCGGCTGGCCGGGCAGGGCGACGCGGTTGGAGACGACGACCAGCCGGCTCACGAGGCCTCCTGCCACGAGCGCGACAGGCGCATGGCCGCGGTGATCAGGCCCACGTGCGAATAGGTCTGCGGGAAGTTGCCCCAGGCCTCGCCGTCGTCGAAGGTCAGGTCCTCCGAGAGCAGGCCGACGTGGTTGCGGCGCGCCAGGATGCGCTCGAACATCGCCCGCGCCTCGTCCTTGCGGCCCATCGCCGCCAGCGCGTCGATGTACCAGAAGGTGCAGATGGTGAAGCTGGTCTCCGGCTCGCCGAAGTCGTCCGGCGCCACATAGCGGAACAGCGCGTCGCCCTTCTTCAGCGTGCGGCCGATGGCCTCGACGGTGCCGACGAACCTGGGGTCGTCGGCCGCGATGAAGCCCACGTCGGCCAGCAGCAGCAGCGAGGCGTCCAGGTAGTCGCTTTCGAACGAGGCGCTGAACCAGCCAAGGTCCGCGCGCCAGGCGCGTTCGAGCGTGGTGGCGCGGATGGTGTCGGCGCGCGCGCGCCAGTGCGCGGCGCGTTCGGGCAGCTCCAGGCGCTCGGCGATCTTGGCCAGGCGATCACAGGCGGCCCAGCACATCACGCTGGTGTAGGTATGCACCTCGGCGCGGCCGCGGAACTCCCACAGCCCCGCGTCGGGCACGTCGTACAGCGCGAAGGCGCGCTCGCCCAACGGTTCGAGCCGCTCGAAGGTATGGCGGTCGCCCGGATCGACCAGGCGCTGGTCGAAGAACAGCTGGGTCGAGGCCAGCACCACCGAGCCGTACACGTCGTGCTGCTTCTGGATCCAGGCCAGGTTGCCGCGCCGCACCGGCCCCATGCCGCGGTAGCCGGCCAGGCTGGGGACCTCGTGCTCGTGCAGCTCCACCTCGAAGTTGATGCCGTACATCGGCTGCAGCGTGCCGTCGTGGGTGGCGATGTTGAAGATGTAGCCGATGAACTGCTCCATCGTGCGCGTGGCGCCCAGGCGGTTGAGCGCGCGCACCACGAAGCCGGCATCGCGCAGCCAGCAATAGCGGTAGTCCCAGTTGCGCGGCGTGTCCGGCGCCTCCGGAATGGAGGTGGTCATCGCCGCGATGATGCCGCCGCTGTCCTCGTACTGGCACAGCTTCAGGGTGATGGCGCTGCGGATCACCGCGTCCTGCCAGTCCAGCGGGATGGACAGGTAGCGCACCCATTCGGCCCAGTAGTGGTGGGTGTTCTCCTGGGCCTCGCGCACGTAGCCAGGCAGCGAACGGCGCAGCGATTCGTCCGCGCCCAGCACCAGGTGCACCGGGTGGTTGAGGACGAAGGCGGTTTCCTCGCGGATGAAGCGCACCGGCACGTCGGTGGTCAGGCGCAGGGTGAACTCGGGCAGCAGCCAGCGCACGTGGTTGCTGCCCCAGGTCGATTCGGGCTTGCGCGCGCCCCAGTCGGCCAGCGGCCGGGCGCGCACGCGGATGCGCGGGTTGCCGGTGAGCGGGCGGATCTGGCGGATGATGCTGACCGGGCGGTAGAAGCGCTGGTTCTCGCGCCAGCGCGGGGCGAAGTCGATGATCTCCAGCGCGTTGCCGTGCGCGTCGCGCAGCACGGTGCGCAGGATCGCGGTGTTGGTGAGGTAGTGCTGTTCGCTGGAGGCCAGGTCCTCCAGTTCCACCGCGAAGTCGCCGCCGGCCTGGTCCTTCGGTCCCAGCAGCGCGCAGAACGCCGGGTCGCCATCGAAGGCGGGCATGCAGCTCCAGACCACGCGGCCCTGCTTGTCGATCAGGGCGCCAAAGCTGCCATTGCCGATCACGCCCATGTCCAGGTTGGGTTGACGCATGCGGTCTCCGTGGGGGTGCTGCGAAGTGGGGAGGAAGGAACCAGTGAGCATTGCGGTGTGGCGGAGCGGGCCGAGCCCGCTACGCCATCATGCGTGCCGCAGGCTAGCCTGCAGCCAGGCGTGCACGGCGGCCACGTCGGGCAGCGCGTACATCGCATGGCTGTTGGCGCGACGGCCGACCAGCACGCTCCAGCCGCCGGCGCTGTTGGCGGCCTCGAACCCATACTCGTCGGTCAGGTCGTCGCCGACGAAGACCGGGGTACGCCCGGCGAACGGCGGCTGTTCGAGCAGCCTACGCACTGCGCGGCCCTTGTCCACATCGCTGGGTACCAGTTCCAGCACGTGGTCGCCGGGTTGCAGGCGATATCCCGCCAGCTGCGGCAGATGCCGGGCGGCCAGCGCGCGCAGCGGCTCTGCCGCGCGTGGCGCGGCGCGCCAGTGCAGGGCGATATTGCTGCCCTTGTCCTCGATGCGCACGCCGGGATAGCGATGCGCCAGCACGCTGGCCTCGCGACGCAGGGCCGCCAGGGCCTCAACCGGGACCGTGCGCGTCACCTGGGGCGCGCCGCGCAGTTCCTGCCCGTGCATGCCCGCCGCCGGCAGCGTGAGCGGCGCGAACACCCGGTCCAGCGCCTGCAGCGGGCGGCCGCTGACCACCGCCAGCGCACCGTCCAGCGCCGCGGCCAGGCGCGTGATCGTGTCCAGGCCGCCTTCCGGCAGACGGACCGACTCGGGGTCGTCGCGAAATTCCAGCAGGGTGCCATCCACGTCCAGGAACAGCGCGCAGTTCTGGCCCAGGGCGGGCGGACTCGGGAAACGGTTGGGAACGGTGGTGGCCATGGGGCGGCGCGATCCGCGGGGCGTCTTCAACGTGCAAACGACGGCCCGCATTGTTCTCAACCCGGGGTGAACGGGCGGTGTTGGACCCTCATCGAGCCGAAATCGGGCGCATAAGACGATATCTCGTCAATCGCTGACAGAATTTCGGCTACGACCATCCGCCAAGCTTGGCGCGCCCCCCTGCGGACGTACAATGCCCGGCCCGTCCCACCCAATCCTTCGGAGTTCCCCAAGATGGCTCAAGCCCAGGAAGCGCGCGTCCCCGATATCGGCGACTACAGCGACGTGCCCGTGATCGAGGTGCTGGTGTCCGTCGGGGACACGGTGCAGAAGGACCAGGGGCTGATCACCCTGGAATCGGACAAGGCCACCCTGGAAGTGCCGGCCGCCTTCGGCGGCGTGGTCAAGGAACTCAAGGTCAAGGTCGGCGACACCCTCTCCGAAGGGTCGGTCGTGGCCCTGATCGAGCCGGCCGGCGAGGGCGACGCGCCCAAGGCCGAGGCCAAGCCCGCCGAGGCGCCCAAGGCGGCGCCGTCGCCGGCCAAGCCGGTCGAGCCCGATGTGCCGGTCGAGCCGGTCGATACCGCCGGCACCACGCCGGACAAGCTGACCCAGCGCGAGATCGCCCAGGCCCAGTCGCGCACCGCCTCCGGCGCCACCGCCGGCCAGGCCGAGCCGCCGTCGCCGCCGACCAGCACCCCGCCGGTGAGCTTCGACGCCTCGCGCGTGATGCCCGACAAGGTGCCGCACGCCAGCCCGGCTGTGCGCCTGTTCGCCCGCGAGCTGGGCGTGGACCTGACCCAGGTCAGCGGCAGCGCGCGCAAGGGCCGCATCACCCGCGAGGACGTGCAGGGCTTCGTCAAGCAGGCCCTGTCCGGGGCCGGCGCCGCGACCGCAGCGGGCGCCGCCGCGCCGGCCGCCGGTGGCGGCAATGGCTTGAGCCTGCTGCCCTGGCCGAAGGTGGACTTCGCCAAGTTCGGCGAGACCGAGGTCAAGCCGCTCTCGCGCATCCAGAAGATCTCCGGCGCCAACCTGGCGCGCAACTGGGCCATGATCCCGCACGTCACCCAGTTCGACTCGGCCGACATCACCGATCTGGAAGACCTGCGCGTGACGCTCAACAAGGAGGCGGAGAAGTCCAAGTCCGGCGTCAAGCTGACCATGCTGGCGTTCCTGATCAAGGCCAGCGCCGCGCTGCTGAAGAAGTATCCGACCTTCAACGCTTCGCTGGACGCGACCGGCGAGAACCTGACGCTGAAGAAGTACTTTCACATCGGCTTCGCCGCCGACACGCCCAACGGGCTGGTGGTGCCGGTGATTCGCGACGTGGACAAGAAGGGCGTCAACGACATCGCCACCGAGACCGGCGAGCTGGCCAAGAAGGCGCGCGAGGGCAAGCTCGGCCCGGCCGAGATGACCGGCGGCTGCTTCTCGATCTCCTCGCTGGGCGGCATCGGCGGCACGGCCTTCACCCCGATCGTCAACGCGCCGGAGGTGGCGATCCTGGGCGTGTCCAAGTCGAGCATCCAGCCGGTGTGGGACGGCAAGGCGTTCCAGCCGCGGCTGATGCTGCCGCTGTCGCTGAGCTACGACCACCGCGTGATCGATGGCGCGCTGGCCGCGCGCTTCACCGCTGATCTGGCCAAGGTGCTCGGCGACATGCGCCGGGTCCTGCTGTAACCGGAGGCTGCGCGCATGGCGAACACCATTGAAGTGAAGGTGCCGGACATCGGCGATTTTTCCGACGTGCCGGTGATCGAGGTGCTGGTCTCGGTCGGCGACACCGTGACCAAGGAACAGGGCCTGGCCACGCTGGAATCGGACAAGGCCACGCTGGAAGTGCCGTCCTCGGCCGACGGCGTGGTGAAGGAGATCAAGATCAAGGTCGGTGACAAGGTCTCGCAGGGCAGCGTCGTCGTGGTGCTGGAAGCCGCGGGCGAAGCCGCCGCCGCGCCGGCCCCCGCCGCGCCCCCGCCGGCCGCGCCGGCCAAGGCCGAAGCGCCCAAGGCCGAGAAGGTCGAGTCCAAGCCCGAAGCCGCCGCGCCCGCGCCGGCCGCCGGCCCCATCGAGGTGAAGGTGCCCGACATCGGCGACTTCTCCGACGTGCCGGTGATCGAGGTGCTGGTCGCCGTCGGCGACACGGTGGCCAAGGAGCAGGGCCTGCTGACCCTGGAATCGGACAAGGCCACGCTGGAAGTGCCGTCCTCGGCCGCCGGCAAGGTCAAGGAGATCAAGGTCAAGGTCGGCGACAAGGTCAACCAGGGCGACCTGGTGGTGGTGCTGGAAGGCGAGGCGGCGGCCGCGCCGGCAGACGCCCCACGCGCCGCGCCGGCCAACCCGTCGCCCGCGCCGGCCGCAGGCGCGCCAGCGCCGAAGGCCGCGGCCGGCACCGGCCGCCAGGCCGACATCGAATGCCGCATCGTAGTGCTGGGCTCCGGCCCCGGCGGCTACACCGCCGCGTTCCGCGCCGCGGATCTGGGCCTGGATACGGTGCTGATCGAGCGCTACGCCAGCCTGGGCGGCGTGTGCCTCAACGTCGGCTGCATCCCGTCCAAGGCGCTGCTGCATTCGGCTAACGTCATCGACGAGGCTGCCCACGCCGAGGAGTGCGGCATCGAGTTCGCCGCGCCCAAGATCCACCTGGACAAGCTGCGCAGCTACAAGGACAAGGTCGTCGGCACGCTGACCAAGGGCCTGGCCGGCATGGCCAAGCAGCGCAAGGTGCGCGTGGTCCAGGGCGTGGGCACCTTCGTGTCCGCCAACGAGATCGAGATCGTCGGCGGCGACGGCAAGACCCAGCTGCTGCGCTTCGAGCAGTGCATCATCGCCGCGGGCAGCCAGGCGGTGAAGCTGCCGAACTTCCCGTGGGAAGACAAGCGCGTGATGGATTCCACCGACGCGCTGGGACTGGCCGAAGTGCCCAAGTCCCTGCTCGTGGTCGGCGGCGGCATCATCGGCCTGGAAATGGCCACCGTGTACAGCGCGCTGGGCAGCCAGGTGACCGTGGTCGAGTTCATGGACCAGCTGATGCCGGGCGCCGACAAGGACCTGGTCAAGCCGCTGGCCGACCGCCTGAAGAAGCAGGGCGTGGTGGTGCATCTGAAGACCAAGGCCGCCGGCGTCAAGGCCGAGAAGAAGGGCATCACCGTGACCTTCGAGTCGGCCACCGAGGGCGCCAAGCCCGATCTGGAATCCGGCACCTGGGACCGCGTGCTGGTGGCCGTGGGCCGTGCGCCCAACGGCAAGAAGATCGGCGCGGACAAGGCCGGCGTGCAGGTCACCGACCGTGGTTTCATCCCGGTCGACCCGCAGATGCGCACCAACGTGCCGCACATCTTCGCCATCGGCGACATCGTCGGGAACCCGATGCTGGCCCACAAGGCCACGCACGAGGGCAAGCTGGCGGCCGAAGTCGCCGCAGGCGAGAAGAAGGAGTGGGTGGCCCGCGTGATCCCGTCGGTGGCCTATACGAACCCGGAAATCGCCTGGGTCGGCGTCACCGAAACCGAGGCCAAGGCCAAGGGGCTGAAGGTCGGCGTGGCCAAGTTCCCATGGGCGGCCAGCGGCCGCGCCATCGGCATCGGCCGCACAGAAGGTTTCACCAAGCTGATCTTCGACGAGGACACGCACCGCATCGTCGGCGGCGGCATCGTCGGCGTGCATGCCGGCGACCTGCTGGCCGAGATCGGCCTGGCGATCGAGATGGGCGCCGAGGCCGAGGACATCGGTCACACCATCCACGCCCATCCGACCCTGAGCGAATCGGTCGGCATGGCCGCCGAGGTCTACGACGGCACGATCACCGACCTCTACATCCCGAAGAAGAAGTAAGCGGCATCCGTCGCTCCCGCGATCGCGGGAGCGACGATGTCGGGCTATGGGGCTTCGCGTGAAAGTCCTGGATTTCCGCTCGCGTGAATGACGCTAGGAGTTTCGTCGGCAGCTCCAGACCCGCGCGCAATTTGACCAAAGAAAAAGCCCCGGCATGCCGGGGCTTTTTTGTGTCGCGAACCAGGCCTCTCATCAAGCCCCGACCCACGCCCCGAAAGGAGAGCCCCCTTGAGTCAAGGGGGCGCGCCGAAGGCGCGGGGATCTGGTGACTCATAAGCCGGGGCCCGAAGTTTGCAAAGCAAACTTTGGGGCTTCAGCGCGCGTTGCGCGTTGAAGCGCTACCCCCTTGAGTCAAGGGGGCGCGCCGAAGGCGCGGGGATCTGGAGACGTATAAGCCGGGGCCCAAGGTTTGCGTAGCAAACCTTGGGGCTTCAGCGCGCATCGCGTTGAAGCGCGTTAGAACGCGAACGTCAGACCCACCGTCGGGCCCTTGAACTCCAGGTCCAGGCCGGCGCGGCCGGTGATGTCGCCGGAGGTGTAGGGCTCGCTGTAGTTGATCTTGAACCAGTCGTAGCCGGCGAACACGCCGAAGTTCTGGGTGAACTTGTACTCGACCGTGGCGTTGGCGCGCTTGATCTTGCCGTCGTAGTCGAAGTTGCCCCAGTTCGCGTCCAGGTACTGGCCCTGCACGTTGATCAGCCAGCGATCGCCCGGGGTGGCGGTGAAGCGCACGCCGACCACGGGGGCAACGCCGTCTTCCTTCCAGGTCTCGCGGTAGCGGCCCAGCGTGCCGGCGTCGGCGGTGGCCTTGGCGTCCAGCTTGGCCCACTCGGCGCCCAGTTCCAGGCCCAGGGAGAACTTGTCGGTCTCCACGACCGAGAAGTCATAGATCAGGCTGGCCAGCTGGAAGCGCGAGTCCAGCTTGACGAAGCTGCCGCTCGGCACCGTGTTGCCCTGGTAGGAGATGTCCTCGGACAGGGTCTGCTTGTTGTCCTTCTCGTAGCGGAAGTAGTCGAAGATCAGGCGGTTGCGGTTGCTGATGTGCCACACGCCATCCACGCGCGGGGACACCTCGGCGCTGCCGAAGTCGAAGTCGCGCTTGCCGCTCACGCTCTGGCCGAAGCCCTCGGCGCTGCCGCGCAGGGTGGCGTCGCCGTCGGCGTTCATCGCGCCCACGCGCAGGGTGAAGGTGTCGTTGTTCTGCTGCGCGCTGGCCGGCGCGGCGAGGGTGCCCAGCAGGGCGAGGGACAGGCCTGCCAAGGCCAGGGAGGGGGTGGCTTTCATGAGAGCTCTCTCTGCGATCGAATGTAACGCCGGTGACGTCCGGCCCAGGTGCGCACACGCTGCACGCGAACCGGTGCACGGCTAGTGAAGAAATGAGACTGCCAGGTTCATTCATGCGCAAAGCGTGTGACGGCCGACTCCCGGGCCGCAATGCCCTGCAGTTCGCGATCGCGCTCATCCGACGGCCCGGCGCGTGTCGCTCGAAGCCACATGGCGACCCGGTGGGCAACAAAAGAGCCCCGACGCGCGCGCCGGGGCTCGGGAAGGTCTGCGACAGAGCATCGACGAGGAAGTGGGTCGCAGACCTCGCCTGCCATTGACCGGCGGGCTCCTGGAAAGTTCCCGCCAGGGCGCACGCGCGCGCCGTGCTGCGGAAACGCTTCCAGCGCGGCGCCCGCCGCGAGATGAGCGAACCGACAGGTTTTTCGTAGACAAATCAGACTTTTGAAGGTTGTCGCGAAAATGGCCGCGCTGCTATACTTTCGCGGCTTGACGGGGCCACTCGAACTCACCGTCTCTCGCACCCCACAAGGCCAACGCACGTGCTGAACTCCGTAGACACGGGTCGGCAACTGGCACAGCGGGCGACAGCCTGGCAGGCTGCCGCCGCCGTGTTGGTCGCGCTGGCCTGGCTGGCACACTCGCCGCAACACGCCCTCGGGGCGCTGTATGGCGGGCTGGGTTTCACCGCAGGCTCCTGGGCTGCCGCGAAAGTGGCGCTGGGCGGCGGGATCGCTCCGGCCGGCGTCGCGTTCGCGCGACTGCTGATGGGGGTGGCGGCGAAGTGGGGAGTGGTACTGCTGGTGCTGGTGGCGGGTCTGGCCGGATTTCGGTTGCCGGGCCTGGCGCTGATCACCGGACTTGTCGGGGCCGCGCTGGGCATGGTGCTGGCCAATCTGATCCAACGCAAAGGTGTTGCCACGTGAGTGAAGCCAACAATTCGGGCGGTCTGACCGAATACATCACCCATCACCTGGGCCACAACGCCGGCCAGGCGCTGGGCGGCACGTTCCATTTCGACAGCTGGCTGATCGCGCTGACGCTGGGCCTGATTTTTGTGGCCTGGTTCGCGTTCTTCGCTCGCCGCGCCACCGCCGGCGTGCCGTCCAAGGGCCAGGCCTTCGTCGAGCTGGTCATGGAATTCGTCGACGGCCAGGTCAAGGACACCTACCACGGCAACCGCAACTCGGTGACGCCGCTGGCGCTGACCATCTTCATGTGGGTGGTCTTCATGAACACGATGGACCTGATCCCGCTGGATCTGCCGTCGTTCCTCATCACCCATACCGCGGGCGCCGAAGCGGCGCACCACACCTACTTCCGACTGGTCCCCACGGCCGACCTGAACACCACGCTGGCCCTGTCGGTCACCGTGTTCTTCATCCTGATCGGCCACGCGCTGGCGGCCAAGGGCGGCTTCGGCTTCGGCAAGGAGCTGCTGACCGCGCCGTTCCACGCGCACGGCATCGGGGCGATCGTCCTGGCGCCGGTCAACCTGGCCATGAACATCATCGAGTGGCTGGTCAAGCCGATCTCGCTGGCCATGCGGTTGTTCGGCAACATGTACGGTGGCGAGCTGGTGTTCATGCTGATCGCCGGCCTGATGAGCGGCTGGGTGACCTTCCTGCCGGGCGTGATCGCCAACGCGGCCTGGGGCATCTTCCACATCCTGATCATCCTGCTGCAGGCTTTCATCTTCATGATCCTCACCGTCGTCTACATCGCCGGTGCGCGTGAAGGCCACTGAACAAGCCGCTTCGTCCGTTTTTCGTTTCACCCTTTCGTACTAACCAACCAATCGCTGGAGAGTTTTCATGGAATTCATCGCACACCTGCAGGGCATGACCGCCATCGCCATCGGCCTCATCATCGGCCTGGGCGCCCTGGGTGCCTGCCTGGGCATCGCCATCATGGGTTCCAAGTTCCTGGAATCGGCCGCCCGTCAGCCGGAGCTGATCCCGGTGCTGCAGGGCCGCATGTTCCTGCTGGCCGGCCTGATCGACGCCGCGTTCATCATCGGCCTGGCCATCGCGCTGTACTTCGGTATCGCCAACCCGCTGCTGACCGCTGTCCAGCAGGCTGCCGGCTAATCAGCCGGCACGCGGTTCGCCATGAGGTGAACCGCCAGGCAACGCCCGCCAGGCACCTACGCATGGCGGGTTGAACGAAATCCGTTGAGGACACGTCATGAACGTCAACATGACCTTCTTCGGCCAGATGCTTTCCTTCGTGATCCTGATTGTGTTCACGATGAAGTTCATCTGGCCGCCGCTGAACGCGGCGCTTGAAGAACGGCAGAAGAAGATCGCCGAGGGCCTGGCCGCTGCAGACCGCAGCCAGAAGGACCTGGCGCAGGCGCAGGAGAAGGCCAACGAGGCCCTCAAGGACGCACGCGTCAAGGCCAACGAGATCATCGACCAGGCACATGCCCGCGCCAACCAGATCGTCGAGGCCGCCCGCAACGAGGCGATCGCCGAGGCGAACCGGCAGAAGGAACTGGCCCAGGAAGAGATCGCCGCCGCCGCCAACCGCGCCCGCGAGGATCTGCGCAAGCAGGTGTCCGTGCTGGCCGTGAGCGGCGCCGAGAAGCTGCTGCACCGCGAGATCGATCCGGCCGCCCACAAGGCGCTGCTGGACGAACTGGCCGCGCAGATCTAAGGCGGATGATCCGATCATGAGTCAGTCCATCACGCTCGCCCGCCCCTACGCCCGCGCCGCCTTCGGCGCGGCGCAGGATGCGCAGCAGCTGCCGGCGTGGTCGCAGGCGCTGGGCTTCTCCGCCCAGGTCGCGGCCGATCCGCAGGTCGCCGCGCTGCTGCCCAATCCGCAGCTGACCCGCGAGCAGGCCCTGGCGCTGCTGGCCCCCGAAGGCGCGGGCGAGGAATTCGCGCGCTTTCTGGGCGTGCTGGCCGATGCCGGCCGCCTGGCGCTGCTGCCCGAGATCGCCGCGCTCTACGAACAGCTGCGCGCGCAGGCCGAGCATGTCGTGCTGGCGCGGGTGACCTCGGCGGCCGAACTGCCGCCGGGCGAGCTGGACGTGATCAAGGCCGCCCTGGCCAAGCGTTTCGGCCGCCAGGTCGAGGTGACCACCGAGGTGGACGCCTCGCTGATCGGCGGCGCCGTCATCGATGCCGGCGACGTGGTCATCGATGGTTCGCTCAAGGGCAAGCTGGCGCGCCTGCAGACGGCGCTGGCGGGCTGATTCCAGGCGCCGCCGGCACGCGAAGCGGCCGGCTGGCGACAGGCACACGCTTTCATTTATCCGCAGCCGCGCACCGGCTGCACAAGGAAACCCATCATGGCCACCACGCTCAACCCCTCTGAAATCAGCGACCTCATCAAGACCCGCATCGAGCAGGTCAAGCTGGCCGCCGAGTCGCGCAACGAAGGCACCGTGACCAGCGTGTCCGACGGCATCGTGCGCATCTTCGGCCTGGCCGACGTGATGCAGGGCGAAATGATCGAGCTGCCGCCCGCCGGTGAGGGCACGCCCACCTTTGCCCTGGCCCTGAACCTGGAGCGCGACTCGGTCGGCGCCGTGGTGCTGGGCGACTACGAGCACCTGCGCGAAGGCGACGTGGCCAAGACCACCGGCCGCATCCTGGAAGTGCCGGTCGGCCCCGAGCTGCTGGGTCGCGTGGTCAACGCGCTGGGCGAGCCGATCGACGGCAAGGGCCCGATCAACACCGCGCAGACCGCGCCGGTCGAGCGCGTGGCCCCGGGCGTGATCTGGCGCAAGTCGGTCGACGAGCCGGTGCAGACCGGTTACAAGTCGGTCGACGCCATGATCCCGATCGGCCGCGGCCAGCGCGAGCTGATCATCGGCGACCGCCAGACCGGCAAGACCGCGATGGCCATCGACGCGGTGATCAACCAGAAGGACTCGGGCATCAAGTGCGTGTACGTTGCCATCGGCCAGAAGGCCTCGACGGTGGCCAACATCGTGCGCAAGCTCGAGGAGAACGGCGCGCTGGCCCACACCATCGTGGTGGCCGCCACCGCCTCCGAGTCGGCCGCGATGCAGTACATCAGCGCCTACTCCGGCTGCACCATGGGCGAGTACTTCCTGGATCGCGGCCAGGACGCGCTGATCGTGTACGACGACCTGTCCAAGCAGGCCGTGGCCTATCGCCAGATTTCGCTGCTGCTCAAGCGCCCGCCGGGTCGCGAAGCCTACCCGGGCGACGTGTTCTACCTGCACTCGCGCCTGCTGGAGCGCGCCTGCCGCGTGTCCGAGGACTACGTCGAGCAGTTCACCAAGGGTGAGGTCAAGGGCAAGACCGGTTCGCTGACCGCGCTGCCGATCATCGAGACCCAGGCCGGCGACGTCTCGGCGTTCGTGCCGACCAACGTGATCTCGATCACCGACGGCCAGATCTTCCTGGAGACCGACCTGTTCAACGCCGGCATCCGCCCGGCGGTCAACGCCGGTATCTCGGTCTCGCGCGTCGGTGGCGCCGCCCAGACCAAGATCATCAAGAAGCTCTCCGGCGGCATCCGCATCTCGCTGGCGCAGTACCGTGAGCTGGCGGCGTTCGCGCAGTTCGCCTCGGACCTGGACGAAGCCACCCGCAAGCAGCTCGAGCGCGGTCAGCGCGTGACCGAGCTGATGAAGCAGAAGCAGTACGCGCCGATGTCCATCGCCCTGCAGGCGCTGTCCATCTACGCGGTCAACGAGGGCTACCTGGACGACGTGCCGGTGAACAAGCTGCTGGCCTTCGAAGCCGGCCTGCATGCGCACTTCACCAACACCCAGGGCGCGCTGCTGGACAAGATCAACGGCACCGGTGCCTGGGACGGCGAGATCGAAGGCGTCTTCAAGCAGGGCATCGCAGAGTTCAAGCAGACCGGTAGCTGGTAAGCAGCGGCCGGGATTGGGGATTAGGCATTAGGGATTCGCAGGAGCGGGATGCGGGTGGCTTCGGCCAATCCCGATTCCCGATTCCCGAATCCCACGAGCGGAGCGAGTAATGGCAGGCGGACGCGAAATCAAGAACAAGATCAAGAGCGTGCAGAACACCCGCAAGGTGACGCGCGCCCTGGAGATGGTCTCGGCCGCGAAGATCCGCCGCGCCCAGGACCGCATGAAGACCTCGCGCCCGTACGCGCGGGCGATGCGCCAGGTCATCAGCCATCTGGCCCAGGCCAACACCGACTTCCAGCACCCCTACCTGGTGGAGCGCGAGAAGGTCGAGCGCGTCGGCTACATCATCGTGTCCTCCGACCGCGGCCTGGCCGGCGGCCTGAACAACAACCTGTTCCGCAAGACCCTGGGCGAAATGCGCCAGTGGCAGGACAAGGGCGCGCAGGTCGACGTGGTCACCATCGGCCAGAAGGCCTCGGTGTTCTTCCGCCGCCTCAAGGTCGACATGGTCGGCAGCCTGAGCCACCTGGGCGACGTGCCGCACGTGGAGCAGCTGATCGGCGTGGTCAAGGTGATGCTGGAGGCCTACGAGTCGGGCAAGGTCGACCGCGTCTTCCTGGTCTACAACCACTTCGTCAACACGATGTCGCAGAAGGCCTCCTTCGACCAGCTGCTGCCGCTGCCGGAAGCCGAGGGTGAGGTCGCCAAGCACGACTGGGACTACATCTACGAACCCGACGCCAAGACCGTGCTCGAGCACGTGCTGGTGCGCTACGTCGAGTCGCTGGTGTACCAGGCGGTGCTGGAGAACGTGGCCTCCGAGCATGCCGCGCGCATGGTGGCGATGAAGGCCGCCAGCGACAACGCCAGCAAGCTGATTGGCACCCTGCAGCTGTCCTACAACAAGGCCCGCCAGGCGGCGATCACCCAGGAAATCTCCGAGATCGTCGGCGGCGCGGCCGCTGTGTAAGTGCCGGGATTCGGGATTGGAGATGCGGGATCGGCAAGAGCAGCGCAGCGCGCTTTCGCCACTCCCGAATCCCGAATCCCCAATCACGAAACCCAAGGGATGGCGCAGGCCATCCGGACAGAAATAAAGCTAACCGGAGCAGCAAAATGAGTCAGGGCAAGATCGTTCAGATCATCGGCGCGGTCGTCGACGTCGAATTCCCGCGCGGCGAAGTGCCGAAGGTGTACGACGCGCTGAAGGTGGACAACACCGAGATCACGCTGGAAGTGCAGCAGCAGCTGGGCGACGGCGTGGTCCGCACCATCGCACTGGGTTCCACCGATGGCCTCAAGCGCAACCTGGTGGCCACCAACACCGGCAAGGCGATCTCCGTGCCGGTCGGCAGCGCCACGCTGGGCCGCATCATGGACGTGCTGGGGCGCCCGATCGACGAGGCCGGCCCGGTCGAGGGCAGCGACAGCTGGGAGATCCACCGCGCCGCCCCGTCCTACGAGGACCAGTCCTCCTCCACCGAACTGCTGGAGACCGGCATCAAGGTCATCGACCTGATGTGCCCGTTCGCCAAGGGCGGCAAGGTCGGCCTGTTCGGCGGCGCCGGCGTCGGCAAGACCGTCAACATGATGGAGCTGATCAACAACATCGCCAAGGCGCACAGCGGCCTGTCCGTGTTCGCCGGCGTGGGCGAGCGGACCCGCGAGGGCAACGACTTCTACCACGAGATGAAGGACTCCAACGTCCTGGACAAGGTGGCGATGGTCTACGGCCAGATGAACGAGCCGCCGGGCAACCGTCTGCGCGTGGCCCTGACCGGCCTGACCATGGCCGAGTACTTCCGCGACGAGAAGGACGCCTCGGGCAAGGGCAAGGACGTGCTGCTGTTCGTCGACAACATCTACCGCTACACGCTGGCCGGTACCGAAGTGTCGGCGCTGCTGGGCCGCATGCCGTCGGCGGTGGGCTACCAGCCCACGCTGGCCGAGGAAATGGGCGTGCTGCAGGAGCGCATCACCTCGACCAAGTCCGGCTCGATCACCTCGATCCAGGCCGTGTACGTGCCCGCGGACGACCTGACCGACCCCTCGCCGGCGACCACCTTCGCGCACCTGGACTCCACTGTCACCCTGAGCCGCCAGATCGCCTCGCTGGGCATCTACCCGGCCGTGGACCCGCTGGACTCCACCAGCCGCCAGCTGGATCCGCTGGTGGTGGGCGCCGAGCACTACGACGTCGCCCGTCGCGTGCAGTCCACGCTGCAGAAGTACAAGGAACTGAAGGACATCATCGCCATCCTGGGCATGGACGAGCTGTCCGAGGAAGACAAGCAGGCCGTCTCGCGCGCGCGCAAGATCGAGCGCTTCTTCAGCCAGCCCTTCCACGTGGCCGAAGTGTTCACCGGTGCCCCGGGCAAGTACGTGGCGCTGAAGGACACCATCCGCGGCTTCAAGGGCATCCTGGACGGCGAGTACGACCACCTGCCCGAGCAGGCCTTCTACATGGTCGGCGGCATCGACGAGGCCGTGGAAAAGGCCAAGAAGCTGGCTGAGAAGGCTTAAGGGCTGGGATTCGGGATTCGGGATTAGGGATTTGCAAGGCGGTATCGAGGAGAAGGGCGTGGGAATGAGGACGAAGCGGCGCGGCCGCTTTACCCAATCCCCAATCCCGAATCCCCAATCCCGCCTCGCACTAGCGAGGTAACCATGAGCACCATCCGTTGCGACATCGTCAGCGCCGAGCAGGAGATCTACCACGGGGAAGCCACCCTGGTGGTCGCCACCGGTGAGCTGGGCGAGCTGGGCATCGCGCCCAAGCACGCGCCGCTGATCACGCGCCTGAAGGCGGGCAAGGTCGTGGTGACCACGCCGTCGGGCGAGCAGCTGGACTTCGCCATTTCCGGCGGGATCCTGGAGGTCCAGCCGCAGGTGGTGACCGTGCTGGCCGATACCGCCATCCGCGCGCAGGACATCGACGAGGCCGCGGTCAAGGCGGCCAAGGACGAGGCCGAGCGCGTGCTGGCCAACCGCGGCGAGACCGAGGACCTGGCCGAGGCCCAGCGCAAGCTGATGGAAGCGGTGGTCCAGCTGCAGGCCCTCGAGCGCCTGCGCAAGACGCTCAAGCACTGAGCGCTCGGGCGGCCCGGCCTGGGCCGCAGACGCGAAATGCGAAACGCCGGCGCAAGCCGGCGTTTCGCGTTGTGGGAGCGGGGCTGCCCACGTTTGGTGGGAGCCGCCATGGCGATGATGGGGCTTTACCCGGGAAAGTTTTCAGGGAAGGCCTCATCATCGCCATGGCGGCTTCCACCTGAAGCGACGCTCTTCAGCGAGCAACTAGCGGTGGAGGTCAGCATCGCCAGCCACCTTCCATCAGCGGCTTAGCGGCTCAGCGGCTCGGTCAGCCACGCCAGCTCCAACCAAGCGACGCGGCTTCAGCGATAGATCACATAGCGGCTGGCGGCGAAGGTCAGCACGGCCAGCACGCCTTCCACCAGCGGCTTGGCCAACCACGCCAGCTGCAGTCCCAGGCGCTGCTCCACCAGCACGATCAGCCAGGTGCTGAGCACCGTGGCGGGGATCCACACCGCCAGAAAGCGCGCGAACCGCGACCATCCCAGCCGCGCCCCGCCCTCGCGCGAGGCGAAGGTGTAGCGCCCGTTGAGCCAGAACCCCAGCATCGCGCCCGCCACACGCCCGGCCAGGTTGGCCGGCACCGCCGGCAGGCCGAACGCGCTCAGCGCGACGAAGACGCTCCAGTCCAGGATGAGCTGGGCCAGCCCGACCACGACGTAGCTACCGCCTTGACGAAGAAGTGACACGGGCCTGGAGTGTGGAGTGGGGCCGCCATGATAGCCAGGGAGAAACCCCTCGTCCGCTCGCATCACCGGGCGTGGGGCGTGCGCTTCGACCTTTGGTGGTCGCGGAGACGATGGCTGGCCCTGTCGCTTATTGGCTTGTTTCTGGTGCTGCGGGGATCGACCACCACGCGGTTTCGCCGACCGTTTCCCGACGCGTGGCGCCCAGCAGGCGTAGCGCGTGGGAGAGCGCTGGCGCAGGCGGCGCGTCGACGAGCACATGGCGAACATGCTGCTGGCGCAGGAGTTTCGACCAGGCCAGGCCTGTGTCGTCCCGGTTCGCCTCAGCCGCCAGCGTGTGCAGGGAGGGGGCGTACCAGCTGACCGAGCGGCCGTAGATTCCGAACTCTGCGAAGAACGGCGCGCTTTCGCCAACGACCAGCACGTTGCCTTGTTCTTCGCCGGCATCGCGGATCGACACCGCCAGCGCGCGCTGGGGTGCGTAGCGCTTCATCAGCGGCAGATCCCGTCCGGCGGTCTTGATGGTCTGCTTGAGCGCGCCATTGCGCAGCATCCAGTTGGCGTTCGCCTGGAAGCTGATGTTGAGCACGCACAGCGCGATCACCAGGACCAGCGGAGGTCGCCCACGAAGTGTCAGGAAAAGAGCGGCGACGAGCGATACGCAAAGCAGCACCATGCCAGGGTACGCATAGCGAACGTACTGCATGGGGATGAGCGGCAGCAGGAGCAGCAGCGTGGCCACCCAGGCCAGCGAGCGGGTCTCCCTGCGCAGGAGCGCCACAAGCCAGACGCCGCACAGGCCGATCAGCAGGAAGCCTGCCGCGCCGTCGTAACCCTCGAGGTACTCGTGGGTGGAGAAGGTGAGGTTCCAGATCAGGTCGGGGTGGAAGCCGGTCTGCCAGCGCGGATCGCTGAAGTCCTGATGGGCGAAGTAGGGGGACCTGAAAACGCTGTTGAACAGCGGAAGCAGCGGATTTCCGGCCAGCAGCCACCCGTAGGTGTAACTGGAGCCGGCGATCGCGGCACCGACGAGCAAGGCGATCAGGCCGCGAGCCGGCGAAGGCCAGCGATGCCGGGCCAATGCCCAGATCACCATCACCGCCGCCATGGCCAAGGCGACCAGTTTCAGTTCCGCGAGCCCTCCCGCCAGGACGGCCAGGGCGAGCCAGAAGCGCAGGCCCGCGCTACGTGGCTGAGTCACCAGGGCCGCCATCCAGACCAGCGCTGCCGCGGTCAACAACTCGGTCTGCATGCTGGCGGCCAATGCCGCGGTCAGTGGCAAGCTCGCGGCGAGCGCCACCGTCAGCCAGCGCGCCTGCGGTGGCACGCCAAGGTTGCCACCGATCCGCCAGAGGCCACCGCCCAACAACACGATCCAGACCGCGTTGACGGGCCCGCGGGCCTCCTGATGCGCGATCAGCTGCGGAATCGCCTGCAGGATGTCCGCGGCCCAGGGGGCGAGCGCCCAGACCTGATGCTCAGGCGCCGCAGCATAGAAGCCCTGCTGCTGCAGCTGCCACGGCAGGCGCAGGTGGTAGGCCAGGTCATCGAACTGCAGCGTTGGCAGCCAGGCCGGAGTCGTGGCCAGGCCGAGCGCCACGATCCCGAAGGCCGCGCTGCCGGGAGAGGCCGCGACCGCCGCGGTCCATGCCGCGGCGGTTGTGCGTAGCTGGATGCGCAGGTGCTTGCGCCGCCAAACGATCAGGCCGGCACACAGGACGCCATAGCTCCAGCCAGAGTGGAGGGGGAGCGGCAGCAGCCAGCCGATCATCCCGGCTGACATCAGCGCGCCCAGCAGGACCTGCAGCGGCAGTGGCTGTGAGGGACACAGCAACCCACCCAGCGCCGCCAGCGAGAGGAAGAACAGCGCCGTTGCCAGGACAGGGATTGGACCGGCGAACAACAGCAGGGCCAGGCACCAGATCGCCGCCAGCCAGGTGGCCAACGATCCACCGGCCAGGCGCTGCAGCAGTTTGGCCAAGCCCAGCGCGGCCAGGGCGATGGCGACCAGTTCAGCGAAGCGGCCCGAAGGCCATTGCGTCCAGAGGTGATGCAGGCAGAAGCCCAACAACAGCAGCACGGGTCCAAGCCAGACCAGTGCGCTTTCGATCTTCCTGTTCACGTATCGCAGATGTCCTTGTGGGGCGCGCGAGGCGCTCGGCTATGCTAACAGGCTGTTTGAAAGCCCCGTGGCGGGCGTAAGGGACTCCCATGACGCTTCCCCTGCACGTGATCATCCTGGCCGCCGGCGAGGGCAAGCGCATGCGGTCGGTGCGGCCCAAGGTGCTGCAGCCGGTCGCGGGGCGGCCGATGCTGGCGCACGTGATCGACACCGCGCGCGCGCTCCAGCCCGAGGCGATCCACGTGGTCTACGGCCACGGTGGCGAGGCGGTGCGCGAGGCGTTCGCCGACCAGCCCGACCTGCAGTGGGCCGAACAGGCCGTGCGCCTGGGCACCGGCCATGCCGTGCAGCAGGCGATGGAGCAGGTGCCCGACGCGGCCACGGTACTGGTGCTCTACGGCGATGTGCCGCTGATCCGCGCCGAGACGCTGCTGCGCCTGCTGCACGCGCCGGGACGCCTGGCGGTGCTCGTGGCCGAGCCGGACGATCCGAGCGGCTATGGCCGCATCGTGCGCGACGCCAACGGCAAGGTCGGCGCCATCGTCGAGCACAAGGACGCCGACGACGAGCAGCGCCGCATCCGCACCATCAACACCGGCATCGTCACCGCCGAATCGACCGCGCTGCACCGCTGGCTGGCGCAGCTGTCCAACGACAACGCGCAGGGCGAGTACTACCTCACCGACATCTTCGGCATGGCCGCGGCCGAGTTCACTCCGGCCGAGATGGTGCTGGTGTCCGACCCGCTGGAGGCCGAGGGCGCCAACGACCCGTGGCAGCTCGCGCAGCTGGAGCGCACCTGGCAGATGCGCCAGGCCAAGGCCCTGTGCCTGGCCGGCGCGCGGCTGCTCGATCCGGCGCGCGTGGACCAGCGCGGCACCGTGCGCGTGGGCCTGGACGTGCAGATCGACGTGGACGTGGTGCTGGAAGGCGAGGTCGAACTGGGCGATGGCGTGCAGATCGGCCCGTTCGTGCGGCTGAAGAACGTCAAGCTCGGTCCGGGCACCGAGGTGCGTGCGCATTGCGATCTCGAAGGCGTGACCACCGAGGGCGCGGTGCAGATCGGTCCGTTCGCGCGGCTGCGGCCGGGCACGGTGCTGGCCGACGGTGTCCATGTCGGCAACTTCGTGGAGACCAAGAATGCCGTGCTGGGCGTGGGGACCAAGGCCAACCACCTCAGCTACCTGGGCGATACGGTCATCGGCAGCCGCACCAACGTCGGCGCGGGCGTCATCACCTGCAACTACGACGGGGTGAACAAGTTCACCACCACCATCGGCGACAACGTGTTCGTCGGCAGCAACAGCGCGCTGGTGGCGCCGATCTCCATCGGCGATGGCGCCACGCTGGGCGCCGGCTCGGTCATCACCCGCGATGCGCCGGCCGGCGAGCTGACCCTCGCCCGCGCCCGCCAGCAGACGCTCGAAGGCTGGACGCGCCCGGTCAAGCGCAAGTAAGCCGTGGCCAGCTGCGTCCGCGCGGCGCGCGCGCAGGAGCTGGCGCTGCTGCCCGAGATCGAACGCCGCGCCGGTGCGCTGCTGGAGGGGCATGTGGCGCAGGCCGTGTTCGCGGCGCACGCGCTGGATCTGGACGTCCTGCGCGACGGGCTCGCGCGCGGTCAGCTCTGGGTGGCGCTGGACGAGGAGGGCGCCTGCGCCGGTTACCTGCTCGGCGGGCGGCTGGACGAGGGCTTCCACGTGCAGCAGATGGACGTGGACCCGTGCCATGCGCGCCGTGGCCACGGTCGCGCGCTGCTGCGGCACGCGCGCGCTGCTGCGACGGCGGCCGGCTTTCCGTGCATGCTGCTGACCACGCTGCGTGACGTGCCGTGGAATGCGCCCTTCTACGCCAGCGAAGGCTTCGTCGAGCTGCCGCCCGCGCAGTGGGGGCCGCAGCTGCGCGCGACGCTGCGGCAGGAGGCCGCGCTCGGCTTCCCGATGCCTCTACGGGTGGCGATGCGCTGTCCGCTGCCCGCCGGCTGAGCGGCCGAGCCGGCGGCCGTCATCACTCCCCACGCTTCCCACGCGCTGCTCGCCCCGGGCGGCACTGGTCCTGCGCGGGCAAGGCGGGTAAGTTCGCTGGGCGCTCAAGGGGAGGCGTTGCGCGCAACGCGGTGCGAGAGCAGGGGCCATCACGCGGCGCCTGCGTCCGCATCTTCCGCTCTCCTGCCTGGAATCCGCTCCATGACGCGCTTCTTCCTCCTGCCCTGCAGCACCGTGCTGCTGTCCCTGTCCCTGTCCCTGTCCCTGTCCCTGTCCCTGTTCGCGCATGCCGCGCCCGCCGCGGACCTCGAGTACTTCAGCCCCCCCGGCAGCAAGGCGCCCTATGCGGCGGCAGTGCGCGCGGGCGATACGGTGTACGTCTCCGGCCAGCTGGGCGTCGATGGGGAGGGCAAGCTGCCGGAGGATTTCGACGCGCAGGCGCGCAACACCATGGCCAACGTGGCCAAGGCGCTGCAGCGCGCCGGTCGGTCGATGGACGATGTGGCGCGCTGTACGGTCATGATCACCGACATGGCCAACTGGTCTGCGTTCAATGCCATCTATACCGCGGCCTTCAAGCCCGAACGGCTGCCGGCGCGCAGCGCGATGGCGGTAAGCGCGCTGCCGATGAAGGCGCTGCTGGAAGTGGACTGCACGGCGTACGCCGGGGGACGCTGAGGGTCTAGGCAGGAGTCGCCGTTGCGGCCCTTTCGACCCAGGGCGGCGATTGGGCTTTATCGGTAAAGCCTCATCGCCGCCATGGCGGCTCCCACACCGATCCGGCCGCACATCCCGCCGATCAGGTGGTGGGCAGGTGCAGGGTCACGCACAGGCCGCCGCCCTCGCGGTTGTGCAGGGCGATGCGGCCGTCGTGGGCCTCGATGATCTCGCGGGTCAGCGCCAGGCCCAGGCCGGTGCCGTTGCGCTTGGTCGAGTAGAACGGTACCAGCGCGTTCTGCAGCACGGCCTCGTTCATGCCGCTGCCGCGGTCCAGCACTTCCACGCGCACCTGGCCGCCCAGCGGCAGCACGCGCACGGTGACCTGCGCCGGATCGCCGCCGGACTCGTGCGCGTTCTTGACCAGGTTGAGCAGGGCCTGGCCGAACTGCGCCGGGTCGATCCTGCTGTGCGTGTCCTGGGCGTGGCCCTCGATGGTGAAGCCGATCTGCTGCTGCAGCCCGCGCAGGAAGGCCGCCCACTCGACCGGCTGCTTCTGCGGCTGCGGCAGCTTGGCGAAGCGCGCATAGCCGCGGATGAACTCCTCCAGATGCCGCGCGCGCTCCTCGATGGTGGCGAACACGTGTTCGAGCTGGTCGTGGCGTCCCCGCCGCACCAGTTCGCCGCCCGAGTGCGCCAGCGAGGCCACCGGCGCCAGCGAATTGTTGAGCTCGTGGCTGATCACGCGGATGACCTTCTTCCAGGTCTGCACTTCCTGGCGGCGCAGTTCGGTGGTCAGGCGCCAGAGCTGCAGCAGCTCCTGCTGGCGGCCATTGAGCTGGAAGCGGCGCCGCGCCAGGTGATAGATCTGCTCCTCGCCGCCTTCCTCGTCGGCCGGCACGGCGAAGAGGCTGTCGCCGCCGCGCTGCAGGGCCTCGACCAGCTCGGGCTGGGCCTGCTGCAGCAGCGGATCGAACGGCTGGCCTTCCATGCGGCGGCCACCGTAGAGCAGCGTGCGCGCGGCCAGGTTTGCGAACACCACGCGCAGGCCGCCATCGCCGCCGGGCGCCAGCAGCAGCATCGCCACCGGCGAGTGCTGGACCATGCTGTCCAGCAGCAGCTCGCGCTGGGCCAGACCCTGGCGCTGGCTGCGCAGCACCTGGCCCAGTTCCTCGTGCGAGGTCACCAGGCCGGCCAGTTCGTCGTGGCCCTGCCAGTGGATGCCGAAGTTGAACTCCCCGTCGCGATAGCTGTTGACCGAGCCGGACAGCGCGCGGAACAGCGACTGCACCGGCGCCAGCGCCTGGTGCAGCATCCACGCCGCCAGCGGCAGCAGGATCGCGGCGCTGATCATGCCCACCAGCCAGTCGTCGTCGAGCCACCGCCGCAGCGTCAGCGGCAACGCGATGGCCGCCACGCCCAGCGGGATCAGCCACAGCAGCAGGCGGCCGGCGAGCGAGTGCTTCATGTCGGGGTCTTGATGCCGTGGCGCTCCATGCGCCGGTACAGCGCCTGGCGGCTCAGGCCCAGTTCGCTGGCGGCCTGGGCGATGACGCCGCCGGCGCGGGCGATGGCCGCTTCGATCTGCGCCCGGTCCGGCTCGTGGGCCGGCGCGTGGGCGCGCATGGGCGCGGCGGCGGCCGGCAGGTTCAGGTCGGCCGCCTCGATGTGCGCGCCGGGGCTGAGCAGGCTGGCGCGCTGGATCACGTTGCGCAGTTCGCGCACGTTGCCGGGCCAGGGGTGGCGCAGCAGCGCGGCGCGCGCCGATTCGCCGATGGGCTTGTCGGCGAAGTGCGCGGCCAGGGGCAGGATGTCGCCGGGGCGCTCGGCCAGCGGCGGCAGCGCCAGCTCGATCGCGTTGAGGCGGTAGTAGAGATCCTCGCGGAACGTGCCGTCGCGGATCATCGCCGGCAGGTCGGCGTTGGTGGCGCTGATCACGCGCACGCGCACGCTGCGCTCGCGGTTGGAGCCCAGACGCTCGAACGTGCCGGTCTCCAGCACGCGCAGCAGCTTCATCTGCCCGGCCAGCGGCAGGTTGCCGATCTCGTCCAGGAACAGCGTGCCGCCGTCGGCCGCCTCGAACTTGCCCTCGCGCGCCTTGTTGGCGCCGGTGTAGGCGCCGGCGTCGGCGCCGAACAGTTCGGCCTCGATCAACTCGCTCGGCAGCGCACCGCAGTTGAGCGTGACGAAGGCGCCGTGGCGTACCGCCGAGTTGGCCTGCACGATCTGCGCGATCTTCTCCTTGCCGCTGCCGTTGGGCCCGGTGATCAGCACCGGCAGGTCGCTGCGCGCCACCTGGCAGGCCAGCGCCAGCACGCGCTCGCTGGCCGGGTCGTCGAACACCACGCCGCGCAGGTCGTACTTCTGCTCCAGTTGCGTGCGCTGGAGGCGGTCACGCGCGCGGCGGCGGTCCAGTTCGGCGCGCGCCTCGGACAGTTCCAGCAGCGTGTTGACCGTGGCCAGCAGGCGGCGGTCGTCCCAGGGCTTGCCCATGTAATCGGCCGCGCCGGCCTTGACCAGTTCCACCGCCGCTTCCAGGTGCGTCCACGCGGTCAGCAGCACCACCGGCAGATCGGGATGGCGCGCGCGGATCTGCGCGAACAGCGCCTGGCCTTCCTCGCCGCTGGTGGTGTCGGCGGAGAAGTTCATGTCCTGGATCACCAGGTCCACCGCCTCGCGTTCCAGCAATGCAAGGCCCTCATCCGGCGTGGACGCGTGCAGCGTGGCGATGTCGTGCAGCGAGAACAGCACGTTCAGCGCCGTGGCCACGGCCGGGTTGTCGTCGATGATCAGCAGGGTCGGCATGAGGTGGAGCGGGCAGTGAGCTTGGAGGAATGCGCAGCGAGCAAGGGCGGGAGCGAGGGACGGGTGCTTTGACTCTTTCCTCCCGCCTCGCCACTCATTGCTGTCTTAAGGCCTTGACCGTGGCGCCGCCCTGGACCAGCAGCAGGTGGCTGACCTGGTCGGCCGCGTCGAAGGCGAACTCCACGCGCGCGGTCCCGCCGCTCGTATGGAACGTGGTCTCCGAATCGGCGATCAGCGTCGTGGGCGTGCCGCAGTCGGGCTGCAGCTTCAGCACGCCGCCCTCGCGCCATACGCGCAGCGCCAGCCTGTCGGGCGTGAGGTAGCGGCCGGTGTAGCCATCCAGCGTGTCCTGCGAGATCAGCACGCCCTGGTCGGGCGCGGCCTGCGCGGCGACATGCCATGGCAGGGCGCACAGGGCAGCCGCCAGCAGCAGGGAAGCAGGAAGACGCATCGGCGCGGTCCGGTCAGGGGAACGGGGCCAGATCATGGCATGGCTCACTGGCTGCGGTGCCCGTAGCTCAGTACACGGGTGATGGTCCACTGCCCGTCCTGCTGGCGCCAGACAATGACGAAGTCCGCCAGCCCTTCGCATTGCTGCGATCCGGCCTGGCAGAAGCGGTGCTGGCCCTGTTCGATGGCGCCGAAATCCTTGACCGGATAGACCTTCAGGCTGCCCGCCACCAGCTGGCGCGTGTAGTGGCCACAGGCGTATTGCTTGGTGTTGGCCAGCATCGCATCACGGGTCCAGGTCACCCCGCCGGTGTCGTGATAGAACTCCACGGCCGGATCGAAGTACGCCGCGTGGCGCGCCAGCTGCGCCGGATCCTGGCAGCGGTTGAACGCGTCGAACACCTGCGCATCCAGTGCGGCGATGGTGTCCTGCAGGGAGGGCGCCTGCGCGGCGGCCATGCCGGCCGGCAGGCTCGACGCGAGGGCCAGCAACGCGCCCAGGGTGACGCTCTTCATTGTCGGACTCCTGCCAGGGACCAGATCGTATGCAGCTTACCGCGCGGGGTGCATCGCGGCCGGACCTGCGGAATGGACACGCGCTGCGTGGGACATCGGCACATCAGCGGATCGGCGCCGGGGCCAGAGGCGGGGGTGGCGGCAACGGCGGCCGCGGTGGCGGTGGCGGCGCCAGGTCGGCGGTCTCGCCGCCGGAGAGCTGCACCACGCGCGTGCGGCCGTCGCCCCCGCGGACCTGCAGGGCCACGCTGAGGCCCGGGCGAGCGCGCAGGGCGGCGAGCCACTGCCGCACATCGTGCACTGGCGTCTCGCCGACCCGGGTCACCACATCGCCCGGCTGCATGCGCAGGGTGTTGGCCTCCACGACGCGAACACCATCGGCGGCGTCCCGCAGGGCCAGCCTGCGACCATCGCTGTCCCAGGTGAGCGAGCTGTCGTCGACGCGCAGATGACTTTCGTGGTGGCTGGAACGGTCGGTCGGAGCGACGGCGAGCGCCGCGGGCGCGGCGCTGGCCAGCAACAGGGCGAGCAGGACAGGGCGTGGCATGGTCAGGTTCTCCTCGGGATGGGCACGGCTCAGCCGCCCCGTGTGCCGATGGCTGGCGGCACGCGCGTGGCGCGCAGCGCGGGGCCGAGCACGGCGAGCTGACCCAGCGCCCACAGCACGGCGGCGCCGATGGGCAGGTAGAACAGCGGCAGGCGGTCCAGTTCGTACTGGCGCATCAGCAACTGGTTCAGGCCGTAGGCCAGCAGCATGCCCAGCACCACGCCGGCGCCGACGATCAGGAAGTTCTCGGTCTGGAAGTGGCGCAGGATGTCGCGCCGCGTGGCGCCCACGGCCCGGCGGATGCCGATCTGCCGCGTGCGCTGGCCGACCCAGAAGTTCGCCAGTCCGCCGATGCCCAGCGCGGTGACGAACAGCAGCGCCAGCGACGAGGCGAGCAGCAGGCCGAGCATGGTGGTATCGCGCTGGAAGTAGTTGCGGCGGATCTGGCTATACGTCCGCTGCCCGTCCTCCGGGATCAGCCTGACAGGCCCGGCCTTGTCCAGTGCGGCCGCGGCGGCGTGCATGACGCGCTGGCGATCCTGCGGCGCGCTGCGCAGGACGTAAGTGCTGGAGATCTCCGCGCGGTTGCGCGCGGTCAGCATCACCATGTGATCGTCCACGCCGATGCCCAGCACCGGGCTGAGGATGTCGGCGATCATGCCCACGACGGGGACGGGGCCCTCGAAGCCGTAGAGCTGCTTGCCCACCGGGCTTTCCCCGGGCCACAGGCGCTGGGCCAGGGTGCGCGAGACGATCACGGCGGTGATCTTGTCGGCCTCGCGCTCGGCGGCGGTGAAGTCGCGGCCGGCCAGCAGGCGCAGCCCCAGCGCTTCGAGCATGCCGTCCGACCCGCTGTAGAGCGACATCGAGATGCAGCCGGCGATGCCGCGGGTGTCGCGGGCGGCCTTGGCCCGGTCGAAATCGGCCTGGGAAGCGCAGGCGCCGGACATGTCGATGTTGCTCGACAGCGGCAGGCTGCCGCCGTTGATCGCCGCGGCGGCCTTGACGCCGTCCAGGGCCCGCAGCGCCGCCAGGTCGGTGCGCTGCTGCGCGGCGGCATTGGCCGATTCGTCCAGGCCGCGCGCGCTCACCACCGACAGCTCGTCCTCCACCAGGCCCGAAGCGGTGTCGATGCGTTGGATGCGTTCGACCAGCAGGAAGCCGGCGTTGATGACGATGGCGCAGGTCAGCGCGACCTGCAGCGTCAGCAGCGCCGCGGTCAGGCGATGGTGGCGCAGCGCGGAAAGGATGGGCTTGAGCGGCAGGGCCATGTCAGACTGCCTTGATCTGCAGGGCGGGGGAGATGCGGCTGGCGCGCCACGCCGGGATCAGGCCGGCCAGCAGCGTGGCGAGGATGGCCAGCGCGACGGAGGCCATCAGCATGCTGGCGTCCATCTGCGCGATGCGGGCATAGCCGTCGGGGCGACGGCGCACGCTCCACAGGCCGAGCTGGGCCAGGACGGTCCCCAGCACGCCGCCGGCCACGCCGATCAGCGCCGCCTCGCAGCCCAGCTGCAGCAGGATGTCGGATGCACGCGCGCCGAGCGCGCGGCGCACGCCGACCTCGCCGCCGCGGCGCAGGAACTTGGCCAGCAGCAGCGCGACGATGTTGACCAGGCACACCACCAGGAAGCCGATCGCCAGCCACAGCTGCAGCTGCACCTCGGACGGCACCAGCTTCTTGTGGCCCAGCCAGTCCATCAGCGGATACAGCCTCGCGGTGTCGGGATCGCGCTGGAAGCGGCCGCTGGCATGCTCCTGGGCCGCGTAGTCGTGCAGGAAGCGCCGGTAGTCGGCGACCTGCTGCGGCGTGTCCAGTTCCACCCACATCTGCAGCCAGGTCATGCTGGGCGAGCGCAGCTTGTCCTGCATGTCGGTCTCGGCCCAGCTGGACCGGTTGCCCGAGATGTCGAACTGCAACCCCATCGCCGTGGACAGCGGAAGGAAGAAGTCGTCGGCCTCGCCGAAGGAGCGGCCGCCGCCCAGGTCCACATAGAAGCGCGGCTGCGGCGACCAGGGCGCGGCGACGCCCACGATGCGGAAGGCGGTGTCTTTCAGGCGCACGCTGCGGCCCACCACGTCGGTGCTGCCGAACAGCTTCATCGCCAGGTCGCGTCCCAGCACCACGACGCGGGCCTGCTGGGCATCGTCCGCCGCGGTCCAGCCGCCGCCGTGCTCCAGCGGCACGCCGAACAGGTCGAAGAACTGCCAGGTGGTGTAGCGCCCGCCGTGTTCGGTGGGACGCCCGGCCGCATCCAGCGGCCAGACCAGCAGCCCGCCGCCGGCCATGACGGCCTGGCGCGCGGGCTTGCCCTGGCGCAGCAGGGCCATCGCATCGGGCCAGGTCAGGTTGTCGGCCGGGTTGCCCCAGGTGCTCGTCTGGTAGTCCGACGGCAGCGGATCGAGCGTGGGATAGAACAGCACGCCGCTCTTGGACGGAATCGGATCCTGCGTCATGACGTGCAGGACGGTCAGCATGGTCATGCTCGCACCGATGCCCAGGCCGATGGCGCAGACCATCAGCGCGGTCATCACCGGCGTGCGGCGCAGGCTGCGCAGGGCCAGGCGGAGGTAGTAGGCGATCACGTTCGGACTCCTCGTGACATGCGGTGCGCCGGCATCACGCCGAGCGCGTGGCGATGGCCGGCGGCACGGCCGCGGCGCGGCGCGCGGGCCAGAGCACGGCGATCTGTCCCAGCAGCCACAGCAGCACCGCGCCCACCGGCAGGTAGCTCAGCGGCAGGCGCGGCAGCTCGTACTTGCTCATCAGCAGCTGGTTGATGGCGTAGGCCAGCACCATGCCGAGCACGATGCCGAGGGTGGCCAGGATGAAGTTCTCGGTCTGGAAGTAGCGCAGGATCTGTCCCTTGGTCGCGCCCAGGGCGCGGCGCACGCCGATCTGGCGGGTGCGCTGGGCCACCCAGAAGCTGGCCAGGCCGACGATGCCCAGCGCGGTGACCACCAGCAGCGCCGCGCTTACCGCCACCAGCAGCCAGGCCATGGCGCGGTCGTTGCGGTAGTAGCGCGCACGCTTGTCTTCCATCGTGCCGGTGCCGCCTTTGCTGATGATGCGGGTGGGTCCGTGCGAGGCGATGACCTGCTTGGCCTGCTCCAGCACCGCCGCGCGCCGCGCCGGGTCGCCCACGCGCAGGGCATAGGTGCCGCCATCGCTGTAGCTGACGCGCGCGGGGAACAGCATGCTCATGTCGTACTCGGCCGCCGAGGCGCCGCCGTCGCGTGGCCTGGGCAGATGCTCGACGATGCCGACGATCCGGTGCGGCTTGTTGCCGAAGACGTAGATTGACTGGCCGACCGCGCCCTGATCGGGGAACAGGCGCTGGGCCAGCGCCTTGCTGACGATCACCGACGGAATCCAGCCGTCGCCGTCGTCCACGTACTCCGACGCGGCGAAATCGCGGCCTTCCAGCAGCCGCAGGCCGAGGGTCTTGAGCCCGTCTTCGGACACCATGTAATTGGTCGAACTGAGGGTCGAGTCCTCCTGCTCCGGGCGCAGCTTGATGCCGCTCATCCACACCGAGCTTCCGAACGGGATCTGATTGACCACGGTGGCCGAATCCACGCCGGGAATGGCCCTCAGGCCGTCCAGGTCGGCCCGGGTGACGGCCTTGGCCTCCTCGTCCTTGGTGATGCCGTTAGCCTTCACGAACACCAGATGCGTCTCGTCGAACCCACTGGGCCGCTGCATATGGTCGAGCCGATTGCCGATCAGGAACAGCGCGTTGCACACGATGGCGCAGCTCAGCGCGATCTCCAGCACGATCAGGGCGGCGGCGGTCTTGTGGCGCAGCAGCGTGGAGAGGATGGGGCGGATGTCCATGGGAGGCCTGTGCGGGAAGTGAGTGGTGAGAAGTGAGGAGTGAGCGGTAGAAGAGGAATTCGGAGCGTCTGGCCGTTGCCTTGCTCGCGTCTCACTGCTCCGCGCTCACTCCTGCCTCACTGCGTTTTCAGCTGGATGGCAGGGGTGACCTGCATCGCCCGCCAGGCGGGCAGGACGCCGGCGATGAGGCTGCTGACGATCGCCAGGACGAAGGTCGCCAGCAGCATTGGCAGGTCGAGGTGGGCCAGGTCTGCGTAGTCGGTCGGCTGATGGCGTACCGCCCACAGGCCCAGCGTCGCCAGCCCCAGGCCCAGCACGCCGCCGGCCAGGCCGACGGTGCCGGCCTCGATCAGGCACTGCAGGAAGATGTCCCTGCGCGTGGCGCCCAGTGCGCGGCGCACGCCGACCTCGCCGCCGCGGCGCAGGAACTTGGCCAGCAGCAGCCCGACGGTGTTGAGCAGGCACACGCCCAGGAAGCCCAGCGCCAGCCAGGCCTGCAGGCGCACGTCGCTGGGCACGACCTGGTTGAAGTCCAGCCAGGTCATCACATCACTCAGGCGCACGTTGGTGGGCCGCTGGAAGCGGCCAGCCGCGTGCTGGCGGTCGGAGTAGTTGGTCAGATAAGCGCGGTAGTCGGCGACCTTCTGCGGCGTGTCCAGCTGTGCCCAGTACTGCAGCCAGGCGCACGGCTGGTTCGGGCCGGTGGCGCCTTCCGGATCCTTGTCGTCGCCATCGCCCCAGCAGTTCATGTTGCCGGTGCTGCCCCAGTGCAGATCGCGCGAGGTGGAGAACGGCACGTAGATCTCCTCCGGCTCGCCGTTGTAGCGGCCGTTGGTGAGGTCGTAGAAGCGCGGGTTGGGGTTCCAGTCGCCGACCACACCGATCACGCGGAAGGCGGTCTTGCCCAGCTGCAGCGTGCGTCCGGTCGGATCGGCGTTCCCGAACAGCTTCTGCGCCAGCGCGCTGGACAGCAGCACCACCCGCGCCCGCGCCGCATCGTCCTCGCCCGTCCACGCCCGGCCCTGCACGACGGGCACGTCGAACATCGGGAAGAAGTCGGCCGAGGTGAAGCGCGCCTCCAGCACGAACGGCGTCAGCCCGGGCGTATCCGGCTCGATCGCCACGTTGCCCGCGCTCATCACCGCCTGACGGTCGGCGCGCTTGTCGCGCAGCAGCGTCTCGGCGTCGAAGCGGGTCATCTGATCCAGCGGATCGCCACCGGGCTTGTAGCCGGCCATCGGCCGCGGGTCCATCTGCACGTAGAACAGCTTGTCGCTCTTGGCGGGAATCGGGTTGCCCGACAGGATGTGAAACACCGTCAGCGTGGTCATCGACGCCCCGATGCCCAGCGCCACGGCCAGCACCATCAGCGCGGTCAGGACCTTGTTGCGCCTGAAGCTGCGCAGGGCCAGGTTGAAGTAGTAGGCGAACATGGGCTCTCCGGAGGGTCAGGCGCTGCGGGTGGCGACAACGGGCGGAATGGAGGCGGCGCGCAGGGCCGGTCCGAGGACGGCCAGCTGGCCCAGCAGGCAGACCGCCACCACGCCGGCCAGGACGGTCTTCACGTCGAGGCGGTCCAGTTCGTAGTGCTGCATCAGCCACTGGTTGAGCACGAAGGCCAGCAGCGCGCCGATCGCCACGCCGCCGCCCACGATCAGGAAGTTCTCCAGCTGGAAGTAGCGCAGGATGTCGTTGCGGGTGGCGCCCAGCGCGCGACGGATGCCGATCTGCTTGGTGCGCTGCTGCACCCAGAAGCTGGCCAGGCCGCCCACGCCCAGCGCGGTGACCGTCAGCAGGATGCCCATGATCGTCAGCAGCATGCGGTTGGTGGCCGTATCGTTGCGGAACTGCTCCTCGCGCAGGCTGGTCATGGGCACCACGCGCTGCTGCACATGCCCGGGATTGGCCTGCTGCATGGCGCGGGCCGCCAGCGGCAGCACCTGCGCCAGCTGGCCGGGCTGGCTGCGGATCATGTAGCCGCCGCCCAGGCCCTCGCCGGCCACGCGGAACTCGGTCAGCACCGCGTCGGCGTCCTCGGCGCGCCCGGTGATCGCCGCGCGCACCGGCGCCATCACGCCGACCACGCGCAGATTGATCGGCGTGTCGAAGATGTTCGCGTGCAGGATCTGGCCGATTGCCGCCTGGCCCGGGAACAGCTTCCTGGCCAAGGGCGCGGTCAGCAGGGCCGGCATCTGCCGGCTGGCCGAAGGCGTGGAGGCAGGATCACCGGCCAGTTCGGCCACGCCGGGCAGTTCGGCGTCCTCGATGTCCCGGCCTTCGACGATGCGCACTCCCAGCGTGCGGTTGAGTCCCTGGCTGCCGGCGAATACATACGCCTGCGCCAGCGGCTGCTGCGCATCGGCGCTGTCGAACAGGCCGATGCGGTCCACGCGCCAGAGCGGCGGCCCGCCGTAGGCCGCCGACAGCACGCCTGGCACCGACTGCAGCGTGGCCAGGTTGCTGCCGGCGGTGCCGGGGTTGTCCGCGCCGATCACGCCGATGCTCTGGATCAGGGCGATGTCGGACTCGGGGACGCCGGTCGGCGTGCGCGCGCGCTGCAGATTGCCCGAAACGATGAACACCAGGTTGCACAGCACCGCCAGGGTCAGGGCGATTTCCAGCGCCAGCAGCAGGGCGGCGGCGCGGTGGCTGCGCAGCGCGCTGAGGATGGGGCGGACGGTCTCGAAGGGGCTCATAGCGATTTCACCTGCAGGGCGGGGGCGATGCGTGAGGCCCGCCAGGCCGGCCACACGCCGGCCAGCACGGCCGCGCCGACGGCCACCATCAGCGCCACGAGCAGCATCTGCGGATCCAGATGCACCGAAGCGGCGTAGCTCATGGGCTGCTGCCGCACCAGCCACAGGCCAAGCCAGGCCAGGGGCAGGCCGGCCGCGCCGCCCAGCGCGCCGATCAGCGCCGACTCGGTCATGCACTGGGCGAACACCGCGCGGCGGCTGGCGCCGAGCGCCCGGCGCACGCCCACCTCGCCGGCCTTGCGCATGAACTTGGAGACCAGCAGTCCCACCGCGTTGACCAGGCACACCAGCAGCACGCCGAAGGCGATCCAGGTCTGCATGCGCACCGTCGCCGGCACCACGCGCTTGTAATCCAGCCAGTCCACCAGGCCGCGCAGGCGCACGTTGGGGGCGCGTTCGAAACGCCCCAGCTGGCGCTGCTGGGCGCTGTAGTTCTCCAGCGCCCGGCGATAGGCCGACGCCTGCGCCGCGTCGTCCAGCTGCACCCAGAACTGCGCCCAGGTGCAGTTCGGCGCCTTGGGATCGTGCAGCCCGGTGCTGCCCTGGCCCCAGCAGGCCATCGGCCCGTAGCCGTAGTCCTGGGGCAGCTCCAGCCAGGTGAAGAACGGCATGTACAGCTGCGCGGCCTTGCCGAAGGTGCTGGAGTTGAGATCGTAGAAGCGCGGCTGCGGGTTCCAGTTCTCGATCACGCCGACCACGCGGAAGTTGCGCGTGGCGATCACCAGCGTGCGCCCGACGCTGTCGGCGCCGCCGAACAGCGCATCGTTGAGCGAGCGGGTGATCACCACCACTTGCGCGCGCTTCTCGTCGTCGGCCTGCGACCAGCCCGATCCGTAGACGAAGGGAATGTCGAACATGGCGAACAGGTCGGCCGTGGCCGCGCGCGTGTCGCGCATCGTCAGCGGGCTGCCGGCCGCGTCCAGCCGCGTCGGCAGCCAGTTGGCGCTGGTCAGCACGCGCCGGCTGGCGCCCGGCAGCGCGTACAGGTTGAGCGCGTCCTGCCAGGCCAGATCGTCCGGCGGCTCCGGGTCGGCGCCGGCCAGGCGCGCCGGGCGCGGATCGACCTGCGGGTGGTAGAGCACGTCACTGCGCGAGGGCAGCGGGTCGCCGGAGAGGTTGTGCAGCACCGTCAGCATCGTCATCGATGCACCGATGCCCAGCGCGATGGCCAGCACCATCAGCGCGGTCAGGACCTTGGTGCGCCTGAAGCTGCGCAGGGCCAGGGTGAAGTAGTAGGCGAACATGGGCGTTCCGGACAGGTCAGGCGCTGCGGGTGGCGATGGCCGGCGGCACGGCCGCCGCCCGGCGCGCGGGCCACAGCACGGCCAGCTGGCCCAGTGCCCACAGCAGCAGCGCGCCGACGGGCAGGTACCACAGCGGCAGTCGCGGCAGCTCGTAATGGCGCATCAGCAACTGGTTGAGCGCATAGGCCAGGCCCATGCCCAGCACGATGCCCAGGGTGACCAGCAGGAAGTTCTCGGTCTGGAAGTAACGCAGGATCTGGCCCTTGGTCGCGCCCAGCGCGCGGCGCACGCCGATCTGGCGCGTGCGCTGGGCCACCCAGAAGCTGGCCAGGCCGATGATGCCCAGCGCGGTGACCAGCAACAGCAGCGCGCACAGCGCCAGCAGCAGGCCCATCATGTCGCGGTCCTTGCTCATGTAGTCGCTGCGCCATTCCTCGTAGGTCTTGCTGTCCATGATCAGGCGGTTGCTGGCCACGCGCTCGAGCGCGGCGACCGCCTGACGCAGGATCGGCGCACGCTGGGCCGGGTCGCGGACCCGCAGCACGTACAGACCGCCGTTTTCGTAGGGCGTGCGCACCGGAATCAGCATCGAGTAGCCGGTGTCGCCATTGACCGTGTTGGGCCGGCGCAATCGCTCGACTACGCCGACGATCAGCATCGGCACGTTGGCCATGTAGACCTTGTGGCCGACCGCGCTCTCGCCCGGGAACAGCTTGTTGGCCGCCTCGCGCGACACGATCAGCGGCATCGTGCGCAGCGGCACGCCGTTGTTGCCGTCCACCTGCTTCATCAGCTCGGACCAGTCCATGTATTCGTCCGCCGCGAAGTCGCGTCCCGCCGCCAGGCGCAGGCCCAGGGTCTTCAGCGTGCCCTCGGCGCCGGTGTAGAAGGCCGCGCTGAGGGTGGGAATCTTCTGATCCGGTTGCGTGGCAAGCGAGGAGTTGTTGGAGCCGCGGCGGAACGGCAGCTGATTGACCAGCGCCACGCTGGCCACGCCGGGGATCGCGCGCAGCGCGCCCAGGTCCTGCTGGGTCAGTGCATCGACGTCGGTCTGTGGGCCCACGCCACTGAGCGAGACCGTGACCAGCTGCTGCTCGTCGACCCCGCTGGTCTCGCGCAGCGCCTCCCAGCGCTGGCCGACGATGAACAGCGCGTTGCAGATGATCGCGCAGGTCAGCGCGATCTCCACCACGATCAGCGCGGCGGCGGTCTTGTGGCGGCGCAGGGTGGACAGGATGGGGCGGATTTCCATGGGAGTCCTGGAGCTAGGAACGAGCGGGGAGGAACGGGGAACGAGCGGGAGGAAGCGACAGGCGCGTGCGGGGCCGCGAAGCGTCCGGCGGAGGAACGGCTGGCGGTGCTCGCCTTGGTGTCTCTTTTCTCTCCACGCTGTCCTCGCCTACTGTGTTTTCAACTGCACGGCAGGCGTGATCTGCATCGCGCGCCAGGCCGGCAGCGCGCCGGCCAGCAGGCTGGACAGCAGCGCCAGCACGAAGGTCAGCAGCAGCATCGATCCGTCCAGGTGCGCCAGCTCGGCGTACTGCGTGGGCCGATGGCGGACCACCCACAGGCCCAGTTCCGCCAGGCCCAGGCCGATCACGCCGCCGACCAGCCCGATGCTGCCGGCCTCGACCAGGCACTGTTTGAAGACTTCCGTGCGGCTGGCGCCCAGCGCGCGGCGCACGCCGATCTCGCCGCTGCGACGCAGGAACTTGGCCAGCAGCAGGCCGACGGTGTTGACCAGGCAGACCAGCAGGAACGCCAGCGCCAGCCACAGCTGCAGGCGCACATCGCCCGGCACCGCCTGCTGGTAATCCAGCCAGTCCATGACATCGCGCAGCCGCGTGTTGGGCGGGCGCTGGTAGCGGCCGGCGTCCTTCTGCTGCTGCGAGTACTGGTCCAGATAGGTCTTGAAGTCGGCCGCCTGCGAGGCGCGCTCCAGCTCCACCCAGTACTGCACGAAGGCGCACGGCGCCTCGCGTGCGGTGGCGTCGGCGGTGACGTTGTCGCCGTAGCAGTTCATGTTGCCGCTGCGCGACTGGTGCAGACCCATGGCGGTCTGGAACGGCTCGAAGACCTGCTCATGGGTGCCGTAGGTCGCCACGGCGAGGTCGTAGAACAGCGGCTGCGGATCCCAGGTGTCGATCACGCCGACGATCTGGAAGTCGTGTCCGTCCAGGCGCAGCGTCTTGCCGGTGCTGTCGGCGCCGCCGAACAGCTTGTCGTTCAACGTTCGCGCGATCACCACCACACGGGCCTGGCCGCTATCGTCCTGCGCGGACCAGCCGCGGCCGTAGACGAAGGGCACCTCGAACATCGCGAAGAAGTCGGCCGAGGTATAGCGCGCGCTGAGGACGAAGGGCTTGATCGCCGTCCCTTGCGGTTGGACGGTGATGCTGCCGCCGGTCATCATGGCCTGGCGCTTGGCGCGCTTCTGCGCCAGCAGCGTCTCGGCGTCGTAACGGCTCATGTCGGTCTGCGGCTCGTCCCCGGGCGTGTAGCCGTCGATCGGAAACGGGTCCAGCTGCGCGTAGAACAGCCGGTCGCTCTTGCCCGGGATCGGGTCGCCCGACAGCACGTGGAACACCGTCAGCGTGGTCATCGATACGCCGATGCCCAAGGCGATGGCCAGCACCATCAGCGCGGTCAGCACCTTGTTGCGCCTGAAGCTGCGCAGGGCCAGATTGAAGTAGTAGGCGAACATGGGGGCTCCGGATGGTCAGGCGCTGCGGGTGGCGATGGCGGGCGGTACGGCCGCGGCGCGACGGGCGGGCCACAGCACGGCCACCTGGCCGAGCAGCCACAGCACCATCGCGCCGGCGGGCAGGTAGGCCAGCGGCAGGCGCGGCAGCTCGTAGCGGCTCATCAGCAGTTGATTGAGCGCATAGGCCAGCAGCATCCCCAGGGCGATGCCCATGCCGACCAGCAGGAAGTTCTCCACCTGGAAGTAGCGCAGGATCTGCGCCCGCGTGGCGCCCAGCGCGCGGCGCACGCCGATCTGGCGCGTGCGCTGGGCCACCCAGAAGCTGGCCAGGCCGATGATGCCCAGCGCGGTGACCAGCAGCAGCGCGGCGCAGACCACGCCCAGCAGGCCGATCATGTCGCGGTCGGCGCTGAAGTAATCCGCGCGCACGTCCTGGTAGGTCTCGTTGTTCAGCACCAGGCGGCTGCTGTCGATCCTGTCCAGCGTCGCCAGGGCGGCCTTCATCACCTCGTCGCGCCGCGAGGGGTCGCTGACGCGGATGATGTAGCGGCCCATGCTGTTGTAGTTGTCGCGGATCGGCAGCAGCATCGAGTAGGTGCGGTTGCCGCCATTCAAGGTCGGGCGGGTGAGGGTCTCGACCACGCCGACGATGTGCAGCGGCGTCTGCGACATGTACACCGTCTTGCCGACGGCCGGCGCATTCGGGAACAGCTTCTTGGCCGTCGCGCTGCTGACGATGATGGACGCGGCCACCTTGCTGAAATCGATGTCCGGCTTGTTCAGCTCACTGCCCAGCAGGTATTCGTCAGCGTTGAAGTCACGCCCCGCGACGAGTTTCAGTCCGAAGGTCTTGATCGCGTCGCGGCCGACGCGGTAGGCGGCCGCGTTGAGCGTGTTGTCCACCTGCTCGGGGCTGAGGCTGAGCCCGCTGTTCGACGAGCCATTGCGGAAAGGCAGCTGGTTGCTGGTGGTGACGGCGACGACGCCGGGGATGGCGCGCAGGGCCGCCAGGTCTTCCTCGGTGCGCGCGTCGGCGTTGTCGTCCTTGCCGACCCCGCTCAGGCGGATATGCAGCAGCTGGTCCTCGGCGATCCCGCTGGGCAGGTTCAGGTTGTCGACGCGCTGGGCAATCAGGAACAGCGCATTGCACACGATGGCGCAGCTCACCGCGATCTCGAGCACGATCAGCGCGGCGGCGGTCTTGTGCCGGCGCAGGGCCGAGAAGATGGGGCGGATTTCCATGGGATCCTCTTGCCGCGAGGCGTGAGTGGGTGGGGCGCGTGGGGCGATGCGTGGCGGTGGAGTGTCACTCCTGTCTCATTGCGTCTTGAGCTGCACCGCGGGTGTGATCTGCATCGCGCGCCAGGCCGGCAGCAGGCCCGCGAGCAGGCTGGCGAGCAGGGCCAGGACGAAGGTCAGCAGCAGCATCGTGCCGTCCAGCTGCGCCAGCGCCGCGTACTGGGTCGGGCGATGGCGCACCGCCCACAGGCCCAGCTCGGCCACGCCGAGGCCAAGCACCGCGCCCGCCAGGCCGATGGTTCCGGCTTCCACCAGGCATTGCTTGAAGACCTCGGCGCGACTGGCGCCCAGCGCGCGACGCACGCCGATCTCGCCGCTGCGGCGCAGGAACTTGGCCAGCAGCAGGCCGACGGTGTTGAGCAGGCAGACCATCAGGAAGCCGAACGCGAGCCACAGCTGCAGCCGCACATCGCCCGGCACCACGTGGTTGTAATCCAGCCACTGCATCACGTCGCGCAGGCGCGTGTTCGGCTCGCGCTCGAAGCGGCCGGCCGCCTTCTGCTCGCGCGAGTAGTTGTCCAGGTAGGCCTTGAAGTCGCCGGCCTGCGCGGAGTTCTCCAGTTCCACCCAGTACTGCGTCCAGACGCAGGGCGCGTTGAGGTCGCGCGGATCGTTGGTGGGGTTCTTGCCGAAGCAGTTGGTGGTGCCGTTGCCCCAGAGCTTCAGCTCGATGGCGGTGGAGTACGGCGCGAACAGCTGCTCATCGCTGCCGTAACTGCCGACGTTGAGGTCGTAGAAGTGCGGCTGCGGCGCCCAGTCGTCGGTGACCCCGACGATGCGGAAGTCGTGGTCGCCCAGGCGGATCGTCCTGCCGGTGCTGTCGGCGCCGCCGAACAGCTTGTCGTTGAGCTTTTTGGAGAGCACGGCCACACGCGCGCGGCCCTGATCGTCCGCCGCGCTCCAGCCGTGGCCGTACAGGAACGGCACCTCGAACATCGGGAAGAAATCCGCCGAGTTCCAGCGCGTGTCGATCACGAACGGCTTGAGGCTGCTGCCCGCCGCCTGCACCACCGTGCCGCCGCCGGTCATCAGCGCCTGGCGCTTGGCCTTGCCCTGCCGCAGCAGTTCCTCGGCATCGAAGCGCGTCAGCTGCTCTTCCGGTTCTTCGCCGGGCTTGTAGTTCGCCACCGGCTCCGGATCGAGCTGGACGATGAACAGCCGGTCGCTCTTGGCGGGGATCGGGTCGCCCGACAGCACGTGGAACACCGTCAGCGTCGTCATGGTGGCGCCGATCCCCATCGCGATGGCCAGCACCATCAGCGCGGTCAGCACCTTGTTGCGTCTGAAGCTGCGCAGGGCCAGGTTGAAGTAGTAGGCGAGCATGGCGATCCTCGGGCGTCAGGCAGCGCGGGTGGCGACGACGGGCGGAATCGAGGCGGCGCGCAGTGCGGGCCCCAGCACGGCCAGCTGGCCGACGATCCACAGCAGCAAGGCGCCGACGGGCAGGTAGGCCAGCGGCAGGCGCGCCAGTTCGAAGTACTTCATCAGCAGCAGGTTGCCGCCGTAGGCCAGCAACATGCCCAGCGCGATGCCGGCGCTGGCCAGCAGGAAGTTCTCGGTCTGGAAGTAGCGCAGGATGTCCGTGCGCGTGGCGCCCAGCGCGCGGCGGATGCCGATCTGCTTGGTGCGCTGGGCCACCCAGAAGCTGGCCAGCCCGACGATGCCTAGCGCGGTCACCAGCAGCATCGCGGCGATCACGGCCACCAGCAGCCCGGCCATGGCGCGGTCGGTCTGGAAGTACTTCTCCCGCAGCGAGGAGACCGGCGCGCTCTCGGCCTGATCGACCACCGCCTCGGGCACCGCGCGCGCCAGCGCATCGCGCGCGGCCAAGGCGACGCGCGGCAGGTCGCGCGGATCGGCGCGCACCACATAGCGACCCAGCAGCGCATCGCGCGTGACCGGCACCGCGACCGACCACTCGGCCCCCGCCAGGCCCTCCTCGCTACGGCCCGGATCGGTCACCGCCAGGTGCGGCAGGACGCCCTTGACGCGGAAGTGCGAGTCGCTCATCCAGAACTCGCGTCCCAACGCCGCCTGGCCAGGCCAGAGATGATCGGCCAGCGCTTGCGTGATCCAGACCTGACCATCGGCGGGCAGGAAATCTTCCTGGCCGATGGTCCGGAAATCGTCGGGCGCGAACCTGTCGCCCTGCGATGGCACCAGACCGAGCGCGGCGATCGCGCCGGCGTCGAACTTGTAGAAGTGCAGCACACCGCCGAAGTGATTGCCTTCCCGGTCGAGGTTGATCCCCGCATAGCCTGCGCGCTGCCCGAATGGCACGGTGTTGGCGACCCCGACGGCGCTGACGCCCGGGATGGCCGCCAGGGCCGCCACGGCTCTGCCGTTGACGTCGGCGGCGCCGCAGCCGTCGCATCCGGAGAACGCCACCGTGGCCAGCGCGCCCTCGGGAATCCCGCTGTTCAGCCGCATCAGATCCAGCCGCGCGGAGACCAGGAAGATCGCGTTGCACAGCACCGCACAGGCCAGCGCGATCTCCATGGCGATCAGCACCGAAGCGACGCGGTGGCGGGAGAGGGCGGAAAGGATGGGCTTGATGTCCAAGGGCGACTCCTCAAAGCGCCTTCAACTGCATGGCCGGTGCGATTCGGCTGGCGCGCAGGGCGGGCAGCAGGCCGGCCAGGATGCTGGCGAACACGGCCAGGGCGAAGGTCAGCAGGAACATCGGCACGTCCAGATGGACCAGGTCGGCATAGGCCACCGGCTGGCCTCGGATCAGGCCGACGCCGATCAGCGTCAGCAGCAGTCCGCCGATCCCGCCGGCCAGCCCGATGACCGCGGCTTCTGCCAGGCACTGGGCGAAGATCGCGCCCTTGGAAGCGCCCAGCGCACGCCGCACGCCGATCTCGCCGCCACGCCGCAGGAACTTGGCCAGCAGCAGTCCCACCGTGTTGAACAGGCAGATGGTCAGGAAGGCCAGGGCGAACCAGGTCTGCAGGCGCGCGTCGCGCGGCACCACGCGGTTCTCGTCCAGCCAGTCCATCAGCGACAGCACGCGCGCGAGCTGCGGCTGGCGCACGCGTCCCAGCGCCTGCTGCTGGCTGGCGTAGTCGGCCACGAAGCGACGGTAGGACGCCACCTTGGCCGGCGTGTCCAGCTCGACCCACAGCTGCAGCCAGACGCAGGGCGTGTTCTGCAGGTGGCCGGGGACCTCGGGCATGCCCCAGCAGGTGAACTGGTTGAAGTGGCCGTCGTTGAGTTCGAGCCCGGTCTCGAACGGCAGGAAGACATCCTGCGTGCGTCCGTAGAAGTCGGCCGTATCGCCCTGGGAGAACTTGCCGCCGGCCACCCGGTAGAACAGGGGCGAGGGCCGCCAGGGCGCCAGCACGCCGACGATGCGCACCTCGCCGTCGCGCACGCGCAGCATCTGGCCGACGCTGTCGCGGCCACCGAACAGCTTGACGTTGAGGTCGTGGGAGATCACCGCCACGCGGGCGCGCCTGGCGTCATCCTCTGCGCTCCAGCCACTGCCATGGGCGAAGGGGACCGCGAACATGGGGAAGAAGTCGGCGTGCGTGGCCAGCATCTGGGTCATCAGCGGCGGCTGGCCGGCCTGCGGCGCCTGCAGCTTGACTTGGCTTTCCACCACCAGCGCCTGGCGATCGGCGCGCTTGGCCCGCCACAGGTCCATCGCCGAGGTGTAGTCCAGCATGTCGTAAGGACTGCGCTTGGGCTTCTCGCTGGGCGAGGCATCCACCTGGGGATAGAAGATCTGGCCGCTGCGCCCGGGCAGCGGATCGCCCGAGAGCAGGCGCATGACCGTCAGCGTGGTCATCGCCGCGCCGATCCCCACGGCGATGGACAGCACCATCAACCCGGTCAGCACCGGGTTGCGGCGCAGGCTGCGCAGCGCCAGGGCCAGGTAGTAGCCGAACATCGCCGCGGGCCCTGGGGCTCAGGCCTGCGCCGACGCGCTGGGCGCGGCATTGGATGCCAGCGTCGCCTCGCGCACCAGGTCGGTGGCCTGGCCATCGACGATGTGCACGTTGCGCTGGGCGCGCGCAGCCAGCTCCGGGTCGTGGGTGACCATGACGATGGTGCTGCCGGCGGCGTTGATCTCCTCCAGCAGCTCCATCACGCCGCGGGCCATCTGCGAGTCCAGGTTGCCGGTCGGTTCGTCGGCCAGCAGCAGGCGCGGGCTGCCGGCCAGGGCGCGGGCGATGGCGGCGCGCTGCTGCTGACCGCCGGACAGTTCGGCCGGGTAGTGCTTCATGCGCGAGCCCAGGCCTACGCGCTCCAGCGACTCGGTGATGCGCTGCCTGCGTTCGGCCGCGGCCATGCCGCGGTAGCGCAGCGGCACATCGACGTTGTCGAACAGGTTGAGGTCGGGGATCAGGTTGAAGCTCTGGAAGATGAAACCGATCTTCTGGTTGCGCAGCTTGCTGCGCGCGTTGTCGTTGAGATGGCTCACGTCCTCGCCGTCCAGGCGGTAGGTGCCGGAGGTGAAGGTCTCCAGCAGGCCGGCGATGTTGAGGAAGGTGGTCTTACCCGAGCCGGACGGCCCGGTGACGGCGACGAATTCGCCTTCCTTCACGTGCAGGTCCAGCGAGCGCAGGGCGTGGGTCTGCACCTGCTCGGTGCGGAAGACCTTGGAGACGGCGTGCATTTCGAGCATGGCGGAGTCCTTCTTTGGGAACGAGTGGAGAGGAGAGAGAGGAACGCGTGGTGAAGCGGGGGGCGGAGCAAGGGGGAGGGACCGGGCGAGCGAAGCGAAGCGGCCTGCGCGCGTTCCTCGTTCCTCCCCGTCGTTCCTCTAATGCACCGTCACCCGCGGTGCATCGCCGAACTGGTCGGCGCCGGAGACGACGACGCGGTCGCCTTCCTTCAGGCCGGAGAGGATTTCGGTTTCCGACAGGCTCGACACGCCCAGCTGCACCGGCTGGCGCTGGGCGCTGGAGCCGTCCATGACGTAGGCGTAGCGGCCGCCGGACTGCTCGACGAACGGACCGCGTTCGACCTTGAGCACGTTCTTGCGCGTGTCCAGCAGGATGCGCGCGCTCATGCGCTGGCTCTGGCGCAGGCCCGGCGGCTGCTGGCCGTCGAAGCGCACGCGTGCGGTGACCTCGCCGGCGACGACCTCGGGCGAGACGGCCGAGATCTTGCCGGGGAAGGGTTCGCCGCTGCCGGAGGTCAGCTGCGCCGGCACGCCGATGGCCAGGTCGCGGGCGAAGCTCTCGGGCACCTTGATTTCGACCTCGAACTTGGACAGGTCCACCACCGAGAGGATCGGTGCGTTGATCGCCACGTTGGTGCCCTGGGCGATCTGCACCTGGCCGACCTGGCCGTCGAAGGGCGCGCGCAGGGTGAGCGCGTCGACCTGGCGCTGCAGTTCCTCCACCACCGCCTCCTGGCGCTGGGCCAGCAGCTGCTTGTTGCGCGCATCCAGTTGCGCGGCCTGCTGCTTGAGCGAGGCGTCCTCCTGGGCGTGCTGCAGTTCGATCTCGGTCTTGGTCAGGGTGTCCTGGGCCTTGGCCAGCTCCACCTGCGGCAGCGCGCCGGCATCGAAGGCGCGCTGGTAGCGCTCGACGTCGCGCGCGGCGCCCTGGCGGTCGATCTTGCCCTGGTCCACCAGCTTGCTCGCCTCCGAGCGCGCCTTGGCCACGTCCAGCGTGGCGCGGCTGGCCTCGGCCTGCATGCCGGCCAGGGTGGACTCCTCCTGGGCCAGCTTGCTGCGCAGGGCCGGGCTGTCGATCACCGCCAGCGCGTCGCCCTTCTTGACCACGTCGCCGGCCACCACCTTCAGGCTGACCGTGCCGCCGTCGATGGCGTACAGGGTGGGGCTGTTGGCGGTGATGACGCGGCCGTCGGCGGCCAGGTCGCGCACCAGGTCGCCGCGGGTGACCGTGGCGATGCGCACCCGGCTGGCGTCGAACGAGCGCCCGCCCGCGGCCCAGCCCAGCACCACCCAGACCAGGGCGGCGGCCAGCACCGCCACGCCGCCGCCGATCAGGCCCCAGCGCTTCCAGCGCAGGCCCTTGCCGGTGTCCACCACCACGTCCTGGGCGGCGGTATCGCGGATGCGGAAGGGGTTGTCGGTCTGCTGCATGGACACGGGGCACGCCTGCTGGGAACTGTGCTCCTCCACGCAGGGCGCGTGCCAACTGCAAGTGATTGAAATACAAGGCGTCCACGCCGCGGACAGTGTCCGGGCGGACACTCGGGTTGTCCGGGCGGACAGGGCGTGCCCCTCCCTTTGGCAGGAGGCCGAGGGGCAGGCCTGGGGAGGGGGCTCTCTTCGCGGGGAGCCTGAAGGGGGTCGTCCCTCTCAGCCTGCTCCTTCGCTACGCGAAAGGGAGAAGCGCGCTTCCGTCGCTGTGTCCGTGTGCGTCATTCGGCGCCAGAAGCCGCTCAGGTCCGCCCTGTAAACTGGACGGGCTCTCCCACGGCAGAAAGGCAAAGGATCCACCCATGTGCGGCATCGTCGGCGCGATCGCGGATCGCGATGTGGTCCCTGTCCTGATCGAGGGCCTCAAGCGCCTGGAATACCGCGGCTACGACTCGGCGGGGATCGCCGTGGTCGAGGGTGAGGTCCGCCGCGTGCGGCGCACCGGGCGGGTGGCCGAGATGGAGGCCGCCGCGCGCGCCGAGCACTTCAGCGCCCGGCTGGGCATCGGCCACACCCGCTGGGCCACCCATGGGGGCGTGACCGAGGCCAACGCCCATCCGCACATCAGCCACGGCGCGCTGGCCCTGGTCCACAACGGCATCATCGAGAACCACGAGGCCCAGCGCGAGAAGCTGGCCGCCCTGGGGTACGTGTTCGAATCGCAGACCGACACCGAGGTCATCGCCCACCTCATCCATCACCACCAGCGCCAGGGCCTGGACCTGCTGGCCGCGCTGCAGGCCGCGGTCAAGGAACTCACCGGCGCCTACGCACTGGCCGTGGTGTCGCGCGACGAGCCCGGCCGGCTGGTCGCCGCGCGCATGGGCTGCCCGCTGCTGGTAGGCCTGGGCGAGGGCGAGAACTTCGTCGCCTCCGACGTGTCGGCCATCCTCCAGGCCACGCGCCAGGTGATCTTCCTGGAGGAGGGCGATACCGTCGATGTGACCCGCCAGGGCGTGACGGTGTTCGACGCCGCCGACGCGCCGGTGCAGCGCCAGGTGCACGTCTCGGATGTCTCGCTGGCCTCGCTGGAGCTGGGCCCGTACCGGCACTTCATGCAGAAGGAGATCCACGAGCAGCCGCGCGCGCTGGGCGACACCATCGAGGCCGCGATCGATGCCGGCGGCTTCCCGGCCAGCCTGTTCGGCCCACGCGCCGGCGAGGTGCTGGCCGGCATCACCGGCGTGCAGATCCTGGCCTGCGGCACCAGCTACTACGCCGGCATGACCGCCCGCTACTGGATCGAGGCCATCGCCGGGCTGCCGTGCAGCGTGGAGATCGCCAGCGAGTACCGCTACCGCGCCGCCTATGCGGACCCGCGCCATCTGGTGGTCACCATCTCCCAGTCCGGCGAGACCCTGGACACCATGGAGGCGCTCAAGTACGCCAAGTCGCTGGGCCATACGCACACGCTGTCGATCTGCAACGTGCCCGAGAGCGCCATCCCGCGCGCCAGCGAGCTGGTCTGCTACACCCGCGCCGGCGCCGAGATCGGTGTGGCCTCGACCAAGGCCTTCACCACCCAGCTGGCCGCGCTGTTCCAGCTGGCCGTGGTGCTGGGCCGGCTGCACGGCAAGGTCGGCGACGAGGACGAGGCCCAGTACCTGGAACAGCTGCGCCACCTGCCCGGCAGCGTGCAGCACGCGCTCAACCTGGAGCCGCAGATCGCCGCCTGGGCCGAACGCTTCGCGCGCCGGGACAACGCGCTGTTCCTGGGCCGCGGCCTGAGCTACCCGATCGCGCTGGAAGGCGCGCTCAAGCTCAAGGAGATCTCCTACATCCACGCCGAGGCCTATCCCGCCGGCGAGCTCAAGCACGGCCCGCTGGCGCTGGTGGACGACACCATCCCGGTGGTGTTCATCGCCCCCAACGACCGCCTGCTGGAGAAGGTCAAGTCGAACATGCAGGAAGTGCGCGCCCGCGGCGGCGAGTTGTTCGTGTTCGCCGACCAGGACAGCCACTTCAGCGAGTCCGCGGGCGTGCACGTGATCCGCACCCCGCGCCATACCGGCCTGCTCAGTCCGGTGGTGCACACCATTCCGGTGCAGCTGCTGGCCTATCACACCGCCCTGGCGCGCGGCACCGACGTGGACAAGCCGCGCAATCTGGCCAAGGCCGTGACCGTGGAGTAACGCGCTGGCGGCGCACGCAAACTGTGCGCCGGTTCGCCCGTCCTCACACCCGCGGCTGCGGAAGATGCGAGAGAATCCCGCGCGCCAGACCCCCCTGTCCTGGCGCCCAGCGAAGAGCCATGGCCGAGCAAGAACAGGACTACGAGAGCGAACGCCTGCGGCGCCTGATGGACCTGCGGGCGCTGGACAGCTCGCCCGAGCCGCTGTTCGACGCGCTGACCCGCGCCGCGGCCGAACTGACCGCCTCGCCGGTGGCCCTGATCACCCTGATCGAGCAGGACCGGCAATGGGTCAAGTCCAACCACGGCTTGCCGGGGCTGGAGTCGACCCCGCGCACGACCGCCTTCTGCGACTACGCGATCCGCAGCGACAAGCTGCTGGAGGTGCGCGATGCCCGGCGCGACGTGCGCTTCTCGCGCTTCGAGACCGTGGTCGGCGCGCCGTACGTGCGCTTCTACGCCGGCGCGCCGCTGACCCTGACCAGCGGCCACCGGGTCGGCACGCTATGCGTGTTCGACACCGTGCCGCGTCAACTCGAGCCGTCCCAGCGCACCGCGCTGGAGCAGCTGGCGCGCGCCGCGGCGGCCGCCCTGGAGCTGCGCGCCCAGCTGCTGCGCAGCCAGGAGACGGTGACCCGCAGCGCGCTGGAGCTGTCCACGTCCCTGCAGCGCAGCACCATGCTCGAACGCCGCCTGCGCGACAGCGAGGCGTTCCTTGAGCGCACCGGCCGCGCCGCCGGCGTGGGCGGCTTCGAAGTCAACCTGGATACCGGGCGCGTGCAGTGGTCCGATCAGACCTGCCGCATCCACGACGTGCCGCCGGGCCTCGGGCCGTCCAGCATCGACGAGTCGCTCGCGCTGTATCCCGAACAGGCGCGGCAGACCCTGCGCGCGGCGGTGCGTCGCGCGACCGAGGACCATGGCGTGTGGGACGTGGAGCTGCCGCTGGTCACGCGTGCCGGCCGCCGGATCTGGGTGCGTTCGATCGGCCGGCTGGAAATGATCGATGGCCAGCGCAAGCTGGTCGGCGCCTTCCAGGACGTGACCCTGCGACGCAGGGCCGTGCAGGCGCTGGAGACCAGCGAGCGCCGGTTCCGCAAGCTGTTCGAATCCAGCCTCGGGCTGATCTGCACCCACGACGCCCAGGGCACGATCCTCAGCGCCAACCCGGCCAGCGCACGCTCGCTGGGCATCGAACTGACCGATGTCCTGGGCCATCGCCTGACCGAGCGGATCCGGCCCCAGCGCCAGGCGCAGTTCCACGAATACCTGGAACGGGTGTTCCGCGACGGCAGCGCCTCGGGCACGCTGGAACTGATCGCGCGCGACGGCAGCCTGCGCTACTGGGACTACCACAACGTGGTCGACACCGAAGAGGGCGAGCCCTACGTGCTGGGCTACGCCCAGGACGTCACCGTCCAGATCGCCCAGGCACGCGTGCTGCGCGACCACTCCTTCCGCGACCCGCTGACCGACTGCTTCAACCGGCGCTACCTCTACGAGCTGGAAGCCCGCTGGCAGGACCGCGTGGTCGGCTGCGTGGCGGTCGACCTGGACCACTTCAAGCAGGTCAACGATGCCCACGGCCACCGGCGCGGCGATGCCGTGCTGGTGGCGTTCGCCGAGTTCCTGCGCCGTCATGCCGGCAGCGAGGGCGTGGTGGTGCGGCTGGGCGGCGACGAGTTCGCGGTGCTGCTGCCGGACCAGGATCCGGCCAGCCTGGAGGCCTGGATGGCGCGGGTGCGGGCCGACGGCGACCAGGCGCCGATCGGCTTCTCCAAGGGCGCGGCCATCCGGGCCGTCGGGGTCACGCTCGAGCAGACCCTGGAGCTGGCCGACCAGGCCCTGTACCGCCAGCGCCGCCGGCACCGTGGCCGCTCGGCCGGCATGTCGGCGGATACCTGGTAGACGCTGGCGCGCCGCCAACGACCCGCTGAACGCAGATCGGTGGCGCTGTTCACGCACCGACGAACGCCGGGGCTTTGCCTCGGCGCCGTGCTCAGCCGGCCAGCAGTCCCGCCAGCGCCACCAGCGGCAGCAGCACCGCGCCCGGCTTCACCCAGTGCGGGCGGTAGGGCAGCAGGCCGAAGGTGATGAGCACGCCCGAGAGCGTCATCGCCACCAGCCACAGGATCGGTCCGATGCCCCAGCCGCGCGCGCTGACTGCGCAGGCGAAGGACGCGGTCACCAGCGCCCCCCCCAGCCACGCCCAGCGCCGGCGCACAGCCGCGTGCGCGGCGCCGTGCAGCTCCAGCTGATGCTTCTCCATGCCCAGGCACAGCGCGACCAAGCCGCTGAAGGCCAGCGCGATCGCCAGCAGGCTCATGCTGCGCCGCCTTCGGTGGCCGGGGCCTGCGGCGGCGGCGCCTGACGGCGGCGCTTCTCCGCCGCCGACACCGGCGGCGTCCAGTGCTGCATCCGCCAGCCGCACACCGCCAGCGCCAGGCCGAGCAGGCAGGTCACCAGATCGACGCCCGCCAGCGCCCAGTCGCCCTCGCGCAGGGTCACGCCCAGATGGATGTGGGTGGTTGCCGCGTTGAGCAGCGGGATCAGGGCGAACAGCCCCGCGCCCACGTACAGCAGCCAGGCCCAGGTCTGCCGGCGCGGCCAGACGAAGCCCGCCAGCAGGGCAAGCGCCCAGGCGATGAAGAACACCCGCGCCTCCATGTCCGGCCGCGCCTCCAGCTGCAGCGGCAGCAGCCGGTTGGCCCAGAAGTAGCTGGCGAACGCGATCGGCAGCCCGCCGACCGCGCCGATGTTCAGCGCATCGACCAGGCGCAGGCCGAAGCCGACCTTGCCCGACTTGGCGTGCTTGGTCCGCTCCTTGATGCCCCACAGCACCGCGCCGCTGGCCACCATCAGGCACCCCAGCAGGCCCGAGCAGAACAGCAGCAGGCGCAGCCCGGCATCGGCGAAGCGCGCGATGTGCAGGCCGTACAGCACCCCGCGCGTGTCCGAGGCGCCGCCGGGGCTGGCGCTGCGCGCGATGAGCCGGCCGCTGGCCGCGTCCAGGCGCACGGACGGCGCCTCGTAGGACAGCCGCTGGTCGGTGCGCTGGTAGGCGCTGAAGGTCTGCGCCACATCGCCGGGATGGTCGATGCGGAAGCTGGCCACCGGCGCGCCGCCCAGCGCCAGGCGCGCATCGGCCAGCAGTTCGGCCACCGGCTTGCGCACGCCCGGCCTGCCGGTGGCCGGGCCGGCTTCGGGCAGGTCGCTGAAGGATTCGGTGTAGAAGGCCTGCTCCCCTTCCGGATAGGCCACCTTGATGCCGATCGGCAGGTACATCGCCATCAGCGTGACGATGCCGGTATAGGTGATCACCAGGTGGTAGGGCAGGGCCATCACCGCGCTGACGTTGTGGAAGTCCAGCCACGAACGCTGGCCCTTGCGCGGGCGGAAGGTGAAGAAGTCCTTGAAGATCTTCTTGTGCGTGATCACCCCGGTGATGATTGCCACCAGCATGAACATCGCGCAGAAGCCGACGATGTAGCGCGCCCACAGCACCGGGATCGCGTACAGGTCGAAGTGCAGCCGGTAGAAGAACTCGCCGCCGCGCGTGTCGCGCACCGTCGAGGCCTCGCCGGTGGCCGCATCGACGGTGGCCTGGCCGAAGCGCGCGCGGCGCGCGGCGCGGTCGTTGCCCGCGCCTTCGCCGGCCGGGTTCATCCAGTACATGTCCAGCGCCGGGTTGCGCGCGTCGGGCAGCGTGACGTTCCAGTAGTCGGCGTTCGGCGCCTCGCGCTGCAGGTAGGCCAGTGCGCTGGCCGCGGCCTGTCCGGGCGGCACCAGCGTGCGCGACAGCTCCGGACGCATCCAGCGGCTGATCTCCTCGCGGTAATAGCTGGCCGTGCCGCCCATGAAGATCAGCAGCAGCAACCAGCTCACCAGCAGACCGGTCCAGGTGTGCAGCCAGGCCATCGACTGGCGGAAGCCCTGCTTCATGGCGCGCGACCCGCCGCACCGCGCGCCAGGCGACCGGGTCGCGGGCGACGGTCGTCCTGCCCGTGATTCATGCCCCCGCCTTCATCAGCCAGGTGGTCAGGGCCATCAGCGCGGTCGGGACCAGGATGCCGGCCCAGGCCTTCCAGGCGCTGGCCGCGGCGAACGCCCACAGCGCCGCGCAGGCGCAGACCAGGATGGCCAGCAGCATGCCGGTCAGCACCGCCTGGCTGCGCGCGATCGGCAGCGCCACCGCCAGGAACGCGCCGGTGCTGGCGGCCAGTGCATAGCCGCCGAAGATCGCCGCCAGGCTGCGCGAGAGCACGCCCACCCAGGGGCGACGGAATCCAGATGCGGAAGCGGCGCCGCCGCGCGCGGAGGCCGCGCTCATAGCCGCCCGATCTCAACGGCGTGCAGGCAGGGCGCGCGCGCAGGACAGGGACCGGGTGGCATCGACACGCAGGCAGGGCAAGACATCAGGCATCCCGTTGAGCAGAGGCATGAATCGGCCTGCGCCAGGGCGGCAGGCGGATGGGAGGCTGGCCTGGGGTTCGAGCGGAACAGCGAACACACGACGGGCGTGGCTGATGAGAATTGTTCTCTTTTAGGCCGGCGCCGTCAATGCGCGCCGGTCGCAGGCGCCAGGTCCTTCACGGTCGCCGGCACGCGTGCCCTGACGCGCGCGTCGTCACCGGGTTACAGCGCTACGGCGCGATCGCCGCTGCGCTCACGCCGCCTCTTCGAGGCGCCGGAAGCGCGGCTGGCGCACGCCGTCGATGTCCACCTCGGAAAAGAACATCGCGTGCGGCCGCACCCACAGCCCGCCTTCGCCGTACAGGGCGCGGTAGAGCACCAGCGGCTCGAGCGTCTCGCTGTGGCGCACCGCGCCGAGCACCTCGTAGCGGCCGCCCTTGTAGTGGACGTAGCGGCCCGGCGGCGTGGCGGGCAGGGCGGGCAGGTCGGACATGAGGCGGCTCGCGGTGGGGAAAGGATCAGGATCCGGCGGGCATTGTTCCATGCGGGCCCCGGCGCAGGCGCGTTGCGCGCCTGCCGCAGTGCGGTAAAGTACCGCCCGTGCCCGCCGTGACGACCAAGCGTTCCTCCCTTTCCGCTCGCCGCGCGTGGCGATGGTGGCCTGTTGCCGTCGTCCGTCCCGCCCCCGCGTCCGGTAAGGAATGTCCTCTTGATCACCGCAGAGCAGTTCCAGCAGCACGCTGCTGAAGGCCACACCCGCATCCCCGTCGTCCGTGAAGTGCTGTCCGACCTGGACACGCCGCTCTCGGTCTACCTCAAGCTCGCCGACGGCCCCTATACCTATCTGTTCGAATCGGTCGAGGGCGGCGAACGCTTCGGTCGCTATTCGATCATCGGCCTGCCGGCGCGGCGCGTGTACGCGGTGCGCGGCCATACGCTGGAAACGCGCGACTACGGCGAGCTGGTCGACTCCCGCCATGTCGCCGATCCGCTGGCGGAGGTCGAGGCGCTGCGCGCGGCCCATTCGGTGCCCAGGTTCGAGGGCCTGCCCGGTTTCACCGGCGGGCTGGTGGGCTGGTTCGGCTTCGAGTGCATCGGCTACATCGAACCGCGCCTGGCGGTGGACAAGCCCGACGAACTGAACACCCCCGAGATCCTGCTGATGCTCTCCGAGGAGCTGGCGGTGTTCGACAACCTCAAGGGCCGGCTGTACCTGATCGTCCACGCCGATCCGGCCCAGCCGCAGGCGTGGGCCAGGGCCAACCGCCGCCTGGACGAACTGGCGCACCGCCTGCGCCAGGCCGGCGCCGGCTATCCGCAGACGCAGCTGTCCGATGCGATCGACGAAGGCGATTTCCGCTCCTCGTTCACCCGCGAGGAGTACCACGCCGTGGTCCGCACCGCGCAGGAATACGTGCGCGCCGGCGACATCTTCCAGGTCGTGCCCAGCCAGCGCCTGCGCGTGCCGTTCCGCGCGCGTCCGGTCGACGTGTACCGCGCGCTGCGCGCGCTCAACCCGTCGCCGTACATGTACTTCATCGATGTCGGCGGCACCCAGGTGGTCGGCTCCTCGCCGGAGATCCTGGCGCGCCTGCAGGGCGACACCGTCACCGTGCGTCCGATCGCCGGCACGCGCCGCCGCGGCCACACGCCCGAAGAGGACGCGGCGATGGAGGCCGAGCTGCTGGCCGATCCGAAGGAGCGCGCCGAGCACGTGATGCTGATCGACCTGGGCCGCAATGATGTCGGCCGCGTGGCCGAACCCGGCACGGTGGAGGTGGGCGAGCAGTTCGTGATCGAGCGCTACAGCCACGTCATGCACATCGTCAGCGAGGTCACCGGCAAGCTGAAGCAGGGGCTGAGCTACGCCGACGTGCTGCGCGCGACCTTCCCGGCCGGCACCGTCAGCGGCGCGCCGAAGATCCGCGCGCTGGAAGTCATCGCCGAACTCGAGCCGGTCAAGCGCAACGTCTATTCCGGCGCCGTCGGCTACATCGGCTGGCACGGCGATGCCGACACGGCCATCGCCATCCGCACCGCCGTCATCCAGGACGGCCACCTGTACGTGCAGGCCGGCGGCGGGGTGGTCTACGACTCCGACCCGGACCTGGAGTGGAAGGAAACGATGAACAAGGGCCGCGCCCTGTTCCGCGCGGTCGCGCAGGCCGCCAAGGGGCTGTGATGGACGGTAACGGCATGACCAAACTGGCCTCGTTCCGCAACGACTACAGCGAAGGCGCGCATCCACGGCTGCTGCAGGCGCTGACCCAGGCCAGCGCCGAGCAGAACACCGGCTACGGCCTGGATCGGCACAGCCTGCGCGCGGCCGAATTGATCCGCGCGCGCTGTGGACAGCCGCAGGCGCAGGTGCATTTCCTGGCCGGTGGCACGCAGACCAACCTGCTGGCCATTTCCGCCTTCCTGCGCCCGCACGAAGCCGTGATCGCGGTGGACACCGGCCACGTGGCCACGCACGAAACCGGCGCGATCGAGGCCACCGGCCACAAGGTGCTGGTCGCCCCGCATGTGGAAGGCAAGCTCACCGTGGACGCCGTGCGCGGCCTGCTGGCCGCCAACACCAGCGAGCACATGGTCAAGCCGCGCCTGGTGTATGTCTCGCACACCACCGAGCTGGGCACGCTGTACACCCGCGCCGAGCTGCAGGCGCTGCGAGACCTCTGCGACGAATGCGGCCTGCTGCTGTTCCTGGACGGCGCGCGCCTGGGCTGCGCGCTGGCCGCCGCGGGCGACGACCTGGGCCTGGCCGAGATCGCCGCGCTCACCCACGCCTTCTACATCGGCGGCACCAAGAACGGCGCCCTGCTGGGCGAGGCGCTGGTGGTGGTCGAGCCGGCGCTGCAGGCCGACCTGCGCTACCTGATCAAGCAGCGCGGCGCGATGCTGGCCAAGGGCATGGTCGTGGGCTGCCAGTTCGAGGCGCTGTTCGAGGACGACCTGTTCGTCGAACTTGGCGCCCACGCCAACGCGATGGCCCAGCGCCTGCAGTCGGGCTTGAAGGCGGCCGGCGCCCAGATGCTGATCGACTCGCCGACCAACCAGATCTTCCCGGTGCTGACGCATGCGCAGATCGAAGCGCTGGCCCGCCTCACCGCCTTCGAGCGCTGGTCCCCGTACAGCGACAGCCACGCCGTGATCCGCTTCGTCACTTCCTGGGCCACCCGCACGGAGGCGGTGGAGGCGCTGATCGCCGAAGTGGCGCGCCTGCTGCGATGAACACGCCTGGATCATCCGACAGGCCGTTGGCCGGCCTGTTGCCCCATGCAGGAGCGGTGCGATGAAACGTCGCTGGATACTGCTGGCCCTGTTGTTTCCCGTGGTCGCATCCGCGCAGATCAACAGCCTGCCCGCGCAGCCGCATCTGCTGGTCAAGGGAGAGGCGCATCGCGCGGTCAGCCCGGATCGCTTCGGCGTGGTGGTGACGCTCGAGCGGGTCGATCCGTCGCCTGAGATCGCGCGCGGCAAGGTGCAGGCCGATGCGAGCGGCGTGCTGGCGGCCTTCCATCGCCACCATGCCTTGCCCGGCTCGATCCAGGCGGCCACGATGGAAATCAAGCCAGCGCATGCGTACGAAGCGGGGCGCGAGGTGTTCAAGGGCACGGAAGTCACGCGCAGACTGGCGGTGGCCTTCGGCACGCTGGAAGACACCCGGGCCTTCCTCGGCGAATTGAAGACCAGCGAGTTCCTGCAGCTCTCGGGCATCACGCCCGGCTACCGCGACGAGGCCGCGCTGCGCGCGACCTTGAAGGGCGAAGCGGCCGCGCAATCGCGACAGGCGGCCGAAGGGCTGGCAAAAGCCTACGGCGTCAGATTGTCCGGCCTGTACACCATCTCCGACGTGGCGCCCTCCTTCAGCTACGGCATCCAGGCCGGGACCTGGCGAAGCCCGGAATCGCCGTTCCCGCCGGCACCACCGCCGCCTTCGGCCGACGTCGGCGCGCGGGTGGACCCAACGCTGCGCCCGGCCGACGGCGAATCGCTCGAAGCCGGCACCCTCACCCTTTCCGAAAACGTCTATGCGGTCTTCCTGATCGCGCAGTGAGTACACCGCCATGCTGCTGATGATCGACAACTACGACAGCTTCACCTACAACCTCGTGCAGTACCTGCAGTCGCTGGGCGCCGAGGTGGAGGTGGTGCGCAACGATGCGCTGGACGTGGACCGGATCGCGAAGATGGCGCCGCAGCGGATCGTGATCTCGCCAGGGCCCTGCACGCCCAACGAGGCCGGCGTGTCGCTGGAGGTGATCGAGCGGCTGGGGGCGACCACGCCGATCCTGGGCGTGTGCCTGGGCCATCAGAGCATCGGCCAGGCCTACGGCGGCGATGTCATCCGCGCCGGCCGAATCATGCACGGCAAGGTCTCGCCGATCCGCCACGAAGGCCGCGGCGTCTTCGCCGGCCTGCCGGACCGCTACGAGGCCACGCGCTACCACTCGCTGGTCGTGGACAAGACCACGCTGCCGCCCGCGCTGGAGGTCACCGCCTGGACCGAGAACGAGGACGGCTCGATCGAGGAGATCATGGGCCTGCGCCACCGCGAGTTCCCGGTGGAAGGGGTGCAGTTCCACCCCGAGTCCATCCTGACCCAGCACGGCCACGCGCTGCTGAAGAACTTCCTGGAGCGCAGCGCATGACGATCACCGCGCAGGAGGCCCTGCAGCGCACCATCGAGCATCGCGAGATCTTCTTCGACGAGATGGTCGTGCTGATGCGCCAGGTCATGCGGGGCGAGGTATCGCCGCTGATGACCGCCGCCATCATCACCGGCCTGCGGGTGAAGAAGGAAACCATCGGCGAGATCGCCGGCGCGGCCACGGTCATGCGCGAGTTCTCGCGCGCGGTCGAGGTGGCCGATCGCACGCACATGGTCGATATCGTCGGCACCGGCGGCGATGGTTCGCACACGTTCAACATCTCGACCTGCGCGATGTTCGTCGCCGCCGCGGCCGGCGCCAAGGTCGCCAAGCACGGCAACCGCAGCGTCTCGTCCAAGTCCGGCAGCGCCGACGCGCTGGAGGCGCTGGGGGCCCGCATCGAACTGCAGCCCGAGCAGGTCGCCCAGGCCATCGCCGCCACCGGCATCGGCTTCATGTTCGCGCCCATCCACCACCCGGCGATGAAGGTGGTCGCGCCGGTGCGCAGGGAAATGGGCGTGCGGACCATCTTCAACATCCTGGGGCCGCTGACCAACCCGGCCGGCGCGCCGAACATCCTGATGGGCGTGTTCCACCCCGACCTGGTCGGTATCCAGGCGCGGGTGCTGCAGGAGCTCGGCGCCGAGCGCGCGCTGGTGGTGTGGGGACGCGACGGCATGGACGAGCTCTCGCTCGGTGCCGGCACGCTGGTCGGCGAACTGCGCGACGGCCAGGTGCGCGAGTACGAGCTGCATCCGGAGGACTTCGGCATCGCCATGTCGGCCAGCCGCAACCTCCGGGTGGACGGGCCCGCGCAGTCCATCGCGATGCTGCGCGCCGTGCTGGCCGGCGAGCCCGGTCCGGCGCTGGACATCGTCGCCTACAACGCCGGCGCGGCGCTGTACGTGGCCGGGGTGAGCGACTCGATCGCCGCCGGCATCGACGCCGCGCGCGCCGCCATCGCCGACGGCCGCGCCGCCGACAGGCTGCGCCAGTACGTGGACTTCACCCGCGCGCTGTCGTGAGCGACGCCGCCTTCGCCACGCTGCCCGAGCCGCCGTACTGGTCGGTGGCCTTTTCGTCGCGTCGCAGCGCGGGTGGCGACGCCGCCTACGGCGAAGCGGCTGCGCGCATGGTCGAACTGGCGCGCCAGCAGCCCGGTTTCCTGGGCGTGGAATCGGCGCGCGGCGCCGATGGCTTCGGCATCACCATCTCCTACTGGGACAGCGAAGCCGCCATCGCCGCCTGGCGTGCCCATGCCGAGCATGCCGCGGTGCGTGCCACCGGCCGCCGCGACTGGTACCGCCATTTCGAACTGCGGATCGCGCGGGTCGAGCGCGCCTACGGCGGCCCCTGACCGCCGGGTCAGGCCCGCGACGGACGACAATGCGACAATTCCCCTCCAGCCGCGCCGCATCCGGCATGCACAAGACACCATGAGCGACATCCTCGACACCATCCTGGCCCGCAAGCGCGAGGAAATCGCCGCGCGCAGCGCGCAGGTCCCGCTGGACGATCTGATCGCGCGCGCGCGCGACGCCTCGCCCGTGCGCGGCTTCGCCGATGCGCTGCGCCGGGCCATCGCCGCCGGCGAGCCGGGCGTGATCGCCGAGGTCAAGAAGGCCAGTCCGTCCAAGGGGGTGATCCGCCCCGACTTCGATCCGGCCGAGATCGCGGTGAGCTACGAGTTCGGCGGCGCCAGCTGCCTGTCGGTGCTGACCGATGTGGATTTCTTCCAGGGCGCCGACGCCTACCTGCAGCAGGCGCGCGAGGCCTGCACCCTGCCGGTGCTGCGCAAGGATTTCACCATCGATCCCTACCAGGTGTACGAGGCGCGCGTGCTGGGCGCCGACTGCATCCTGCTGATCGTCGCGGCGCTGGACGACGACCAGCTGGTGTCGCTGGCCGACCTGGCCATGCGCCTGGACATGGACGTGCTGGTCGAGGTGCACGACATCGACGAGCTCGAACGCGCGCTGCAGGTGCCGGCGCCGCTGCTGGGCATCAACAACCGCAACCTGCGCACCTTCGAGGTGTCGCTGCGCAATACCCTGGACATGCGCCACGCCGTGCCGCGCGACCGCATCCTGGTGACCGAGAGCGGCATCGTCACCGCCGACGATGTGGCGACGATGCGCGGGCAGGGCGTGCACGCGTTCCTGGTCGGCGAGACTTTCATGCGCACGCCCGAACCGGGCGAGTCGCTGCGCCAGCTGTTCTTCGCCGCATGAGCGCGCCCGGGCCGCATCCGGCGCCGGCCGCCGACGCGCCGGTGGTGGTGTTCGACTTCGACCACACTCTGTATGACGGCGACTCGGGCAGCCATTTGTTCGCCTGGCTGATCCGGCGCAGCTGGCTGCGCACGGCCGTCGCACTGGCGCTGACTCCGCTGCTGGGGCCGCTGGTGGCGATGCTGCCCACCCGCCGGCGTGGCATTTCCGGCTATGTCTGGATCGCCACCTTCGGCCTGCGCCGCCGCCGCGACCTGGATGCCCTGATCGATCGCTACGTCGAGGCCAACCGCGCGCAGATGCGGGCGCGGCTGCTGCCGGTCGCCCTGGAGGTCTTCGCCGCCCATCGCGCCGCCGGCGACCGGGTGGTGGTGGCCACCGGCGCGCCGCCGGAGCTGGCCCGCGCGATCCTGTCCTTCGTCGCCCACCAGGACGTGCCGGTGATCGGCACCGTGGTCGGGCCCAGGTTCGGTGCCGTGGCCGCCCGCCGCCACTGCCACCACGAAGAGAAGATGCGCATGCTGCGCGAACAGGGCTATGGCGAGATCGCCGTGGCCTACAGCGACAGCAAGGCCGACCTGCCGCTGCTCAAGGCCGCGCGGCGGCCGGTGGTGGTCAATCCCAAGCACAGCGCGGTGGACGTGTTCCGCCGCGTGCTGCCGGCGGGCACGCCGATCCTCAACTGGGGCTGCCAGGACCGCGGCGGCGACGCGACCGGCGCCTGACGCTCGCGGCCCCGTCCGCGCAGCGGCGTTCGTCTCCCGTATCGCCGCGATCCGCGGGGCGCGGTCAGCCGCCAGCGCCCGCGTAGGCGCTGTCGCTGCCCACCAGGGCGTGGTGCAGTGGCGCGTTCCACTGGCCACGGTCGATGTCGTAGGCGCCGAAGCTGCCCTCGAATTCCCAATACGCCCAGGCGAAATGCCGCTTCTCCGCGGCGTTGACCACGGCCACCGTCCAGGCCAGGCGGTCGTCCGCCGGCGCCTGCTCGTAAGTGCCGAACTCGCCCAGCAGTACCGGCCGGTGATGCGCCTGCGCCCAGGCCGCGATGCGGTCGAACTCGTGGTAGAGCTTGGCCCGGTCGGCCGCGCTGCCCCAGCGCACGCCGGTGTGGTCGCGGATGTCCGCCGGCGCCCACGACGCGCCCTGGTGGGTGAAACGGAACGGGTTGTAGTAGTGCACGGTGACCAGAAGATGCGGGTCGTCATCGGGCAGGCTCAGACGGTCCAGCGCCGTGTAGGCGTTGCTGCTGGCCGGGCCGATCACCACCGTGCGCGTCGGGTTGTCGCGGCGGATGATGCCCAGCGCATCGCGCAGTAGCGCGTTCCACGCCTCGCTGGTCATCTGGCCGTTGGGCTCGTTGAGGATCTCGAACAGCACCGAGGACGGCGCCTGGCGGTAGCGCGGGGCGACCTGGCTCCAGAACGCCAGCAGCCTGGCCCGGCACACGGCCGCGTCGGCGGCGCAGGGGTGGAAGTCGTGTTCGTCCAGGATCACGTTGAGGCCCGCCGCCGTGGCCTGCGCGACCACCGCGTCCAGCGTCCGCAGCCAGGCCGGGTCCAGGCGGTTGTCCGCGTCCATGTGGGCGAAGGCCTGCAGATTGACCCGTACCGTGCGGAAGCCGCCGTCGCGGATCGTGCGGTACAGCGGCGGGCGAAAGCGCGCCTGGGCCGGATCGTTCCACATCGGGTCGTAGCCGAGGATGTTGACCCCGCGCCCGAGCTGGGCGAAGGCCTCGTCCGCCCGCGCACGTGGCGCCGGCAGCGCCACGCACAGCAACGCCAGCAGCATCGGAATGGCAAGGCGCATCACGGTCTCGCAGGGCAGGGGAGCGAGACGCAGGCACTCCAGCGTGGCGGCGTCCCGGCCACGATCATCGCGCGACCGACACCGCCAAAAGCGAACGCGACCTTACCGCCCACAAGACCGATGGCAGTCTCGCCCCGCCGGGCCAACACTGCGATCCGAATCCCGAATCCCGAATCCCGAATCCCGAATCCCGAATCCCGAATCCCGAATCCCGAAGGGCTCAGCGCGTCCCGTACAGCACGACGGTCTTGCCACGGGCATGCAGCAGGCCGTCGGCCTGCAGCTTCTTCAGCACCCGGCCGGCCATCTCGCGCGAGCAGCCGACCAGGCGCGCCAGCTCCTGGCGGGAGACGCGCAGCTGGGTGCCCTGCGGATGGCTCATGGCCTCCGGCTCGTGGGCCAGGTCGTGCAGGGTGCGGATGATGCGGTCGGTCACATCCAGGAAGGCCAGTCGGCTGGCCTTGCGGCTGGTGTCCAGCAGGCGCCGCGAGAGCTGGGTGCCTATGGCGAACAGCAGCTTGGCCGCGTCCGAGGCCAGCTGGCCACCGAACAGCTGGTGCAGCCGCTCATAGCTGATCTCGGCCAGTTCGCACTGCGTGCGGGTGCGCAGCACCACCTCGCGCTTGTCCGACTCGATGAACAGGCCCATCTCGCCGACGAACTCGCCGGGGCCGAAATAGCCCAGCACCAGCTCGCGGTCCTCGTCCTCCTCGGCCAGGATGCTGACCGAGCCGCTGACCACGTAATACAGTGTCCCGGCCGGGTCGCCGGGGCGGAAGACGTCGGCCCGGGCGGGATAGCGGCGGCGGTGGCTGTTGGACAGGAACGACTCGATGGTCGTCAGATCCGGGGTCAGCGCGCCGGCCGGTGAACGGGTCAGGCTCGGTGGAAGACCAGCTTTCATGTCGGCTCTTGGACTCAAGCGAATGTCGGCGAGCTTAGTCTGAATGCCGCGCCCACGGCAATCCGCGGTGCGGTGTCATTTCACCGTCAGGGCATTTGCCCCATAATTCGCCCCTTCACCCGTTTCCTTCACAGGTCCCACTGCCGTGGTCAAACCACTGCCGCGTCTGAGGCTGCAGGGCTTCAACAACCTCACCAAGGCGCTGAGCTTCAACATCTACGACGTCTGCTATGCCGTGTCCGAGGACGAGCGCCAGCGCTACATCGAGTACATCGATGAAGAGTACAACGCCGACCGCCTGACCCAGATCCTGACGGATGTGGCCGAGATCATCGGCGCCAACATCCTCAACGTCGCGCGCCAGGACTACGACCCGCAGGGGGCGTCGGTCACCATCCTCATTTCCGAGGAACCGGTGATCGACAAGAAGCAGGCTGGCAAGGAAGTGATCTCCGACGCGGTGGTCGCGCACCTGGACAAGAGCCACATCACCGTCCACACCTATCCGGAAACGCATCCGCAGGCCGGCATCGCGACCTTCCGCGCGGACATCGACGTGGCCACCTGCGGCGTGATCTCGCCGCTGAAGGCGTTGAACTACCTGATCGAGTCGTTCGAGTCGGACATCGTGATCATGGACTACCGCGTCCGTGGCTTCACCCGCGACATCAAGGGCAAGAAGCACTACATCGATCACAAGATCAACTCGATCCAGGACTTCATGGCCAAGAACATCAAGTCGCGCTACGAGATGATCGACGTCAACGTCTACCAGGAAAACATCTTCCACACCAAGATGCACCTGACCGACTTCGACCTGGACCAGTACCTGTTCGAGGAGAAGGCGCGCAATCTCTCGTTCAAGGAGCGCATGAAGATCGAGAGCCTGCTCAAGCGCGAGATCGAGGAACTCTTCCACGGCCGCAACCTGGCCGAATGAGGCGCGGGTCAGGTCCGGTTGCACGGGCCTGACGTAAAGTCCTGAACTCAAGGCGGGACGACCCGCCCGCGGCCCTCCAGGCCGCGCCGCAGGATGACCGACGACGGTCCGGGCTCGCGCCCGGGCCGTTTCGTTTTTTACGGCCCTGCGCGCCTCACACCGTAGTTGGATGCAAAGGAGAACCCGCCATGTCCTGGGTCTATCTGCTGGCCGCCGGCCTGCTGGAAATCTGCTTCGCCATGGGCCTGAAATACACCGAAGGCTTCACCCGGCTGTGGCCGAGCGTGGGCACGATGCTGGCCGCTGGCGCCAGCCTTTGGCTGATGACCCAGGCGATGAAGGGCATCCCGGTCGGCACGGCCTACGCGGTGTGGACCGGCATCGGCGCCACCGGCGTGGCGGTGGCGGGCATGCTGCTGTTCGCGGAATCGGCCTCGCCGGCGCGGCTGGCCTGCATCGGCCTGATCGTGGCCGGCGTCGTCGGCCTGAAGCTGGCGTCCTAACCGGGCCTGCGAGGCAGCGCGCTGGGTGGTGGGAGCCGCCACGGCGGCGAATGGCTTTCCCGGTAACGCCTCATCGCCGCCATGGCGGCTCCCACGGAGCTGCTTCGCTGTCTGCGAGGCGGCAGCCGGATCGGCTCGCTGCCGCTCTTGCCTCAAAAGCTCCGGGGCTGCACCCAGGCAGCGGCTGCGCCCATGACGGGCGGTGAGCGCCTGGCGCCCGGCTGTGTTCGCTCAGAGCCGGTAAGCCACCGTCTTCATCACCTGCGAGGCGAACTGCATCACGGCGGGGATCGGGAAGGGCAGGACCCGGGCGCCGGCACCCTCGGCCTGGTCGGCGTGGCGCGCCTCGTCGGCCTTCATCACCCGCAGCACATCGCGGCTGCGCAGGTCGGCCGGCGGCAGGATGTCCAGGTGCTCGTCCAGGTGCGCCTCGACCTGGCGCTCGGTCTCGACCACGAAGCCCAGGTTCCAGCCGTCGCCGCGCAGCCCCGCCAGCGCGCCGATGGCGTAGCTGCCCGAGTACCACAGCGGATTGAGCAGGCTGGGCCGGCTGTCCAGTTCGCGCAGGCGCCGCGCGCACCAGGCCAGGTGGTCGGTCTCCTCCTGCGCGGCCTCGCGCAGGTGGGCGCGGGTGGCCGGGTCGCGCGCCACGGCGGCCTGGCCCGAGTACAGGGCCTGCGCGCAGACCTCGCCGACATGGTTGATGCGCATCAGCCCGGCGGCGTGGCGGCGCTCGGCCGGGTCCAGGGCGATCTCGGGCGTCTCGGCCGCGGGATAGGCGCGCTGGGCCGATGGGCTGCCCAGCGTGGTCTCCAGCGCGCGCTGGGCTTCGTCCAGCACACGGTCCAGCGGCGAATACAGGCGGGTGGGGGTCATGGCGGGGCGAGTCGGTCCGGAAGCGCCGCGGCAGGCGGCCGTGGAGGACATGTTCCCCCTCACCGGGCCCGGATGCCAACCGCTGCGGGCCGCCACTTGCAATGCCTGGCCTGCGTCCGTACAATCTCGCGCCTTCCGTTTCACCCTTCACAACGCGTGGCAAAGTTCCGCGCCTGGCTGCCGCCGGCCGCGCAATCCGCCCGACCAAACACAAGAGCTTCTTCCATGAGCACGTTCACCGCAAAGAACGAGACCGTCCAGCGCGACTGGTACCTCGTCGACGCCTCCGGCAAAACGCTGGGCCGTCTGTCCTCCGAGCTGGCCCGCCGCCTGCGTGGCAAGCACAAGCCGGTCTACACCCCGCACGTCGACACTGGCGACTACCTGGTGGTCATCAACGCCGAGAAGATCGCCGTCACCGGCAAGAAGCTCACCGACAAGAAGTACCACCGCTTCACCGGCTACATCGGCAACCTGAAGACCGAGACCCTGCAGCAGGCGCTGGAGCGTCATCCGGAACGCGTGATCGAGACCGCCGTCAAGGGCATGCTGCCGAAGGGCCCGCTGGGCCGCGCCATGTACCGCAAGCTGAAGGTCTACGCCGGTTCCAACCATCCGCACGCCGCACAGCAGCCGCAGGTCCTGGACATCTAATCATGGCTATCACTCAGAACTACGGCACCGGCCGTCGCAAGTCCTCCACCGCCCGCGTGTTCCTGCGCAAGGGCTCGGGCAAGATCACCGTCAACGACCGTCCGCTGGACGAGTTCTTCGGCCGTGAGACCGCGCGCATGATCGTGCGCCAGCCGCTGGAGCTGACCAAGAACACCGAGAGCTTCGACATCGTCGTGACCGCCGCCGGCGGTGGCACCACCGGCCAGGCCGGCGCGATCCGCCTGGGCATCGCCCGCGCGCTGGTCGAGTACGACGAGACCCTGAAGTCCGAGCTGCGCAAGGCCGGTTTCATGACCCGCGATGCGCGCGAAGTCGAGCGCAAGAAGGTCGGCCTGCACAAGGCGCGTCGCGCCACGCAGTTCTCCAAGCGCTGATCGTTTTACGCTTTACCCTGGGCGGCGTGGTTCGTATACTTCGCCGCCCAGCTGCACCATAGCCCCGTCGCCAAGCGGTAAGGCACCTGACTCTGACTCAGGCATTCGGAGGTTCGAATCCTTCCGGGGCTGCCATCTTCAAGAAGAACCCGCCTTCATGGCGGGTTTTTTCTTGCCTGCGATCCGCCGCCGGGCGACGGATGGCGCCCGTGCCCCGCACTCGTTCGCATTGCGCCGACGCGAGGGCCGGTGCGCGGCCGGCGTGTAGAATTTCCGGCTGTTCGCGGCCGCCTGCGCCGCCGCTTCCCCTTACGGCGCCCGCCATGCGTGTTTCCCCGAATCCTCCCCTGACCCCGGCCGCCGAGGCGCTCGAGCGCATGCGCCTGGACGGCTACGCCGTGCTGGACCGTGCGGCGGTGGGCACCGTCACCGGCTGCGATGAAGCGGCGCTGGCCGCGCTCGCGCCCGGCTGGGAGGACCTGGCGGTGGACACCTACCTCCGCGATGGCGGCCGCTATCGCCGCCGCCGCCACGCCTGCTTCGTGCAGGAAGGCGAGACGCTGACGCTGGCGCCGCACCGCGCGCACTGGCAGTCGGAGGACTACAACGCCCTGCATGGCGGCATGCACCGCTGGTTCGAGCCGGTCGATCCGCGGACTCTGGCGCTGCCGGCGTGGTCGCGGCTGATCGCAGGCTTCGGCCGGCTGTTCGCCCAACTGCGCGGGCAGTCGCGCTGGTTCATCGAGGCGCACCAGTTCCGCATCGACACCACTGACGGCATCGGCCGGCCCACGCCCGAGGGCGCGCATCGCGACGGTGTGGACTTCGTGGTCGTGCTGCTGGTGGACCGGGTGGACATCAAGGGCGGCGAGACGCGGGTGTTCGAGGCCGAGGGCACGCACGGCCAGCGCTTCACCCTGGCCCAGCCCTGGTCTGCGCTGCTGCTGGACGATGCGCGGGTGATCCACGAGTCCACCCCGATCCAGCCGCTCGGCGAGGCCGGACACCGCGACACGCTGGTGCTGACCTACCGCGCCGGCGCGTTCCAGGGCGAGGACTGAGCGCGCCTGCGGCCTGACTGGTTACAATCGCAACAATCTCATTGCGGCAGCCGCGGAGGGCGGGGATGAAGCTGGGTTCGTTGAAGGAAGGCGGCCGCGATGGCACGCTGATCGTGGTCTCGCGTGACCTGTCGCGCGCGGTGCGCGCCGTCGGCATCGCCCCGACGCTGCAGCGTGCGCTGGAGGACTGGTCGACGCTTGCCCCGCGCCTGCGGGCGCTGGCGCAGGCGCTGGAAACGGACCAGGCCGACGGCGCGTTCGCGCTGGACATGGCCGCGCTGGCCGCGCCGCTGCCGCGCGCCTATGAATTCCTCGACGGCAGCGCCTACCTGGCCCATGTCGAGCGCGTGCGCCAGGCGCGCGGCGCGCAGGTGCCGGAGAGCTTCTACACCGATCCGCTGATGTACCAGGCCACCAGTGCCGGCTTTCTTGGTCCGCATGAGCCGATCCGCGTGGCCAGCGAGGACTTCGGCATCGACCTGGAGGCCGAAGTGGTGGTGGTCACCGACGACGTGCCCATGGGCGTGGACGCGGCCCGCGCCGGCGAGCACATCCAGCTGGTCGGCCTGGTCAACGATGTGTCCCTGCGCAACCTGATCCCGGCCGAACTGGCCAAGGGCTTCGGCTTTCTGCAGTCCAAGCCGCGCTCGGCGCTCTCGCCGGTGCTGGTCACCCCCGACGAACTGGGCGAGGCCTGGGCCGGGCGCAAGCTGCACCTGGCCATGCGCACCCAGCTCAACGGCGCCTGGTTCGGCGAGCCCGAGGCCGGGGTGGACATGCAGTTCGACTTCGCCCAGCTGATCGCGCACGCCGCGCGGACCCGGCCGCTGGTGGCCGGCACGCTGGTCGGCTCGGGCACCATCGCCAACCACGACATCGGCAAGGGCGCGTCGTGCCTGGCCGAGCAGCGCGTGGTGGAAGCCCTGCGCGACGGGCAGGCGAGCACGCCGTTCCTGGCGTTCGGCGATACGGTGCGCATCGAGATGATCGGGCGCGACGGCGCCTCGGTCTTCGGCGCGATCGAGCAACGGGTCGAACGCCAGGCCTAGGGCCCGGCTCCATCACCGCACCCGGGGGCGGCCCCTGGGGTTGGCGCGCAAAGCCCCGCTGCGGGGCGCGGGCTGGCCCTGGCGGCTGTTGCCGGCTCGACGCGGCCCGCCCGGAGGGCGCCCCCCGCGCGGGCATTCGGCGTCCACGCGCGCGACAATGGAAGGTTCCGGCCACCATGGGGGAGGCCGGCTGCGAAACAGAGTGAGGTTCTGCGCGTGTCGGATCGTCTGCGGCTGTATTCCTACTGGCGCTCCAGCGCCGCCTACCGGGTCCGCATCGGACTGAACCTCAAGGGCCTGCCCTACGACCTGGAGCCGGTGCACCTGGTGCGCGACGGCGGCCAGCAGCACCAGCCCGACTACGCGCGGCTCAACCCGCAGCACCTGGTACCCACGCTGATGCACGGCAAGCGGGTGCTGCGCCAGTCGCTGGCGATCCTGGAGTACCTGGACGAAAGCTGGCCGGAGCGGCCACTGATGCCGTCCAGCGCCCGCGATCGCGCCCGCGTGCGGGCGTTGGCGCAGCTGGTGGCCTGCGACATCCACCCCCTGGGCAACCTGCGCGTGCTGCGCTTCTTCGACGAGGAATGGCGCGTGCCACCGGTCGAGCGCGAGGCCTGGGTGCGGCACTGGGTGAGCGAGGGGTTGCAGGCGATGGAGACCCTGCTGGCCGACGACCTGGTCACCGGCACCTACTGCCACGGCGAGGCGCCCGGCCTGGCCGACTGCTGCCTGATCCCGCAGCTGTACAACGCGCGCCGCTTCGGGGTGGACCTGTCGCCCTATCCGGTCATCGCCCGCATCGAGCAGGCCTGCCTGGCGCTGCCGGCCTTCATCCACGCCAGCCCCGAGCGCCAGCCCGACGCGCCCGGGCCGGCGCCGCTGGAGGCCTGAGCCTGCGGATGCCTGAAAGATCTGGCGTGGGAGCCGCCATGGCGGCGATGGGGCTCTACCGGTAAAGCCCTGTCGCCGCCATGGCGGCTCCCACACTTGGCCGTGCCAGGCCTCAGCCGAAGCCGTGCGTGATCGTCGAGGACGAGCTGCTTTCGTAGAGGTCGGCGTAGGGGTCGTGCTCGCCCGAAGCGCCCTCGGACAGGCGGAACTTCAGCGCCAGGCCATCGCGCGAATCGGCGGCACGCAGCGCCTCCTCCTGGCTGATCTTGCCTTCCTTGGCCATGCGGAACAGGCACTGGTCGAAGGACTCCATGCCTTCCTCCAGCGACTCCTCCATGGCCTGCTTGATCTCATGGATCTGGCCGCGGCGCAGCAGGTCGCGGATCACCGGGGTGTTGAGCAGGACCTCGGCGGCCGGAAGCCGGCGCCCGTCCACGCCCTTGACCAGGCGCTGGGAGACCACGGCGCGCAGGTTGAGCGCCAGGTTCATCAGCACGTTCTTGTGCGCGGTCTCGGGGAAGAAGTTGAGGATGCGCTCGATGGTCTGGTCGGCGTTGTTGGAGTGCAGCGTGGCCAGGCACAGGTGGCCGGTCTCGGCGAAGGCGATGGCCGCCTCCATGGTGGTCGCATCCAGGATCTCGCCGATCAGGATCACGTCCGGCGCCTCGCGCATGGCGTTCTTCAGCGCGTTGTGGAAGGCGTGGGTGTCCAGGCCGACCTCACGCTGGTTGACGATGGACTGCTTGTGCCGGTGCAGGTATTCGATCGGATCCTCGATGGTGAGGATGTGCCCGGTGGTGCTGGAGTTGCGGTAGTCGATCATCGAGGCCAGCGAGGTCGACTTGCCCGAGCCGGTCGAGCCGACCAGCAGCACCAGCCCACGCGGGGTCATGATGATGTCCTTGAGCACCTCCGGCAGCTGCAGCTCCTCGATCGAGGGGATCTTGCTGCGGATGGCGCGGATGACCATGCCCACCTCGCCGCGCTGCTTGAATACATTGACGCGGAAGCGCCCGGCCTCGGCCAGGGCCACGGCCATGTTGAGCTCCAGGTCGCGCTCGAACTGCGGCACCTGGCCCTCGTCCATCAGCGAATAGGCGATTTTCTTGACCATGCCCGGCGGCAGGCCGGTGTTGCCAAGGGGGTAGAGCCTGCCTTCGATCTTGATGTAGACGGGCGCGCCGGTGGTCAGGAACATGTCCGACGCGTTCTTTTCCGTCATCAGCTTGAGGAAATAGCCGATGTCCATTGATGAGTCCCCGCTGGCTTGGCGCCTGCACGTCCATTGCAAGTGCGCTATGTGCTTGACGACAATGGCCGCGGATTTCCCCTAGAACGCCGCGGCCATCAAGATGATTCGTAGCTTCGCACAATTCTCCAGGCGGCTGTGCGTGACCGGCTTGGCCTTCCTCGCACTCGGCGGCGCCGCGCAGGCGCAGGACGTGGGCGTGGCCGAACTGGCCGCCGCCCAGGCCGCGGTGCAGCGCGCCAGCGACGCCGATGCCGACCAGTACGCGCCCGACCTGATCCAGGCCGCGCGCGACAAGATCTCCCAGGCACAGGCCCTGGGTGAATCGCGCAGCGGCCGCAAGCAGGTCCCGCTGCTGGCCCAGCAGGCGCAGGCCGACGCCGACCTGGCGCGGGCCCGCAGCGCCCAGGCCGCCGTCCAGGCGCGCCTGGCGCAGGAGCAGTCCGAGATCGATCGCCTGCAGAAGGTGCTGGCCGCCCCGCCGCCGGCCCCGCCCGCGCCGCCCCCGGCGCCGCTGCCGCCGCTGCCGCCGCAGGACGCACTGCCCACGCTTCCCTCCGCCGCGCCGGGAGGCACGCCATGAACCGCTCCCTGTCCCGCAGCCTGCTGCTTGCCCTGGCGCTGGGCCTGGCGGCGCCGGCGCTGGCCGCCGACGACGAGGTCGTGGCCCAGCTCAACGGCCGCCTGAACGCGCTGGACGCCAACCCGGACCTGCGCGAGCAGGGCGCTTACGAGCGCCTGCAGGCGGTCCAGGCCATCGCCCGCTACGCCGATTCCAAGCGCAGCGAGCGCGATGCGCTGCTGTACATCGCCCAGCGCCGGGTGGAGATCGCCGAAGTGGCCGCGCAAAACGGCGCCATCGGCCGCCAGGTCGACACCCTGGACCGCACCCGCAACGACCTGCTGCTGGAGGCCAGCCGCCGCGAGACCGCCCGCGCCCGGCAGGAGGCCGAGCGCCTGCGCGTGCAGCAGCAGATCCAGGCCGAGGAAGCCGAGCGCGTGCGCCAGCAGGCCGAGGCCGAGGCGGCCGCACAGGCCGAACAGGTGCAGGAGGTGATCTCCACCGCCACCTCCGCCCAGCAGGCCAAGCTGGTCGCGGCCCGGCAGAAGGACGCCGCGCTGGCCCGCCAGGAGGCCGAACTGGTCTCCGGCGCCAAGCTGCCCAAGTCCAGCTTCGGTGCCGACGGGGCGGAGACCTTCGTACTGCCGCCGACCATGTTCCAGGACGGCAAGGCGACCCTGTCGGCGGCCGGCAAGTCCGCCGTACAGGCGCTGGCGGCCTACATGGACGCCACCAAGGGCACCAAGCTGCGCGTGGTGGGCTATGGCGACAAGCAGCTTGGCGCGGGCCGTTCGGCGGCCCTGCGGACGGCCCTGATCGCGGCCGGCGTGGCCAAGGCCCGGGTCACCGACGGCGGCGGCAAGGGGGCCAGCAAGACGCAGGCCGCCGCGGCCATCGTCGCGCCGTGATTCCCATTAAAAATCAGTCATTTATATGAATCTGCGGTTCCGGTCCCGGTTGTCCGGGCGGTGGTCTTCGCCAAGCCGACCTGGACCTGTCTGCATCCGCCGAGCGGTGCTTGTCGCCCCCGGAAGGCAGGAGTAGGGTCGTATCCCCAGGGGGCCGCTGAAGACCTCCTGGATTGACGGAGACGCCGCGCCGATGAAGCCGATGCCCGACCCAATCCAGACCGCTGTGCACGCCCCGTCCGGGCGTTGGTGCATCGATCCGCGCTTCCTCCACGCCACGCCCTGCGCCGTCCCCCGGCCGGGGCGTTCGTATTTCCGCTGAAGGAGAATGCCCATGTTTGAAGAGCAGCCGCAGTCCGAAATCGAGGCCCTGATCAAGATCGATCCCGAGTTCAAGGAGCTCTACGAGCGCCACCGCAAGCTCAACAAGAAGGTCATGGACGCCGAGCTGGGTGTGTTGCCCATCGACGACGTCACCCTGGGCCAGATGAAGCGCGAGAAGCTCCTGGCCAAGCAGCGCCTCCAGCGCAAGTACGAATCCGCCCCCCACTGACGCGAGTTCGCAGTCGCGGGTGCCGGTGACTTCCTCGTCGGACGCCGGCACCCGCGCAATTTGTAGCCCCCGCGGCGGCCCTGGTGGCCGCCGCTTCCGTTTCCGCCCTTGGGCACGACCGGAACTGAACGGCCCGTTGCGGTGGCGATGCCATAATCGCCTGCCCCTCATCACGAGCGTCGCGCCCGCATGGCGATCCATTCCTCGGTCCTCGAACTGATCGGCCGCACCCCCATCGTCAAGGCCCAGCACCTGGACACCGGTGTGTGCGAGCTGTACCTGAAGCTTGAGAGCGCCAACCCCGGCGGCTCGATCAAGGACCGCATCGGCCTGTCGATGATCGGCGCGGCCGAGGCGCGCGGCGACCTCAAGCCGGGCGCGACCCTGGTCGAGGGCACCGCGGGCAATACCGGCCTGGGCCTGGCGCTGGTGGCCCAGCAGAAGGGCTACCGCCTGATCCTGGTGGTGCCGGACAAGATGAGCCGGGAGAAGATCTTCAACCTCAAGGCCATGGGCGCCGAGGTGGTGCTGACCCGCTCGGACGTGGCCAAGGGGCATCCGGAGTACTACCAGGACCTGGCCGCGCGCATCGCCAGCGAGACCCCGGGCGCCTACTTCATCAACCAGTTCGGCAACCCGGACAACCCGGCCGCGCATGAGTTCGGTACCGGCCCGGAGATCCTGGAGCAGATGGACGGCCGGCTGGATGCGATCGTGTTCGGCTGCGGCAGCTCGGGCACGATGACCGGCCTGTCGCGCGCCTTCGCCAAGGCCTCGCCGGACACCGAACTGGTGCTGGCCGACCCGGTCGGCTCGATCCTGACCGAGTACATCAACGAAGGCACGCTGAGCGAGAAGTCCGGCAGCTGGCTGGTGGAAGGCATCGGCGAGGACTTCCTGCCCGGCATCTCCGATTTCAGCCGGGTCAAGAAGGCCTATGCGATCCCGGACAAGGAGAGCTTCCTGACCGCGCGCGAGCTGCTGGCCAAGGAAGGGATCCTGGGCGGTTCCTCGACCGGCACGCTGCTGGCCGCCGCGCTGCGCTACTGCCGCGAGCAGACCACGCCCAAGCGCGTGCTGGTGTTCGTCTGCGACACCGGCAACAAGTACCTGTCCAAGATGTACAACGACTACTGGATGCTGGACAACGGCTTCATCGAACGCCCCCAGCACGGCGACCTGCGTGACCTGATCCTGCGCCCGTACAGCCAGAAGGACACGGTGGTGGTCGCCCCCACCGACCTGCTGACCACCGCCTACCAGCGCATGAAGCTCTACGACGTCTCGCAGCTGCCGGTGATGGAGGGCGAGAAGCTGGTCGGCATCATCGACGAGTCCGACGTGCTGCTGCACGTGTATGGCGACGAAGCGCGCTTCGGCGACCCGGTCGCCACCGCGATGGTCAGCAAACTGGAGCGGCTGGACGTGGCCTCGCCGATCGAGGCGCTGCTGCCGGTGTTCGATCGCGGCCAGGTGGCGATCGTGATGCAGGGCGAGCAGTTCCTGGGGCTCATCACCCGCATCGACCTGCTCAACTATCTGCGCCGGCGCGTGCAGTGAACGGCGCCGCGTTCAGCCTGTCGTTCATGAATGCGTCGCGCCCCCGTGCGTGACGGCACTGCTAGAATTCCCCTCGCTCTTTGAAGAAGTCCCCCATGTCCGACCATACCCGCGGGAGCCAGGACGGCGACAGCAGCCTGGCTTTGGCGACGCTCGCCATCCACGGCGGGCAGGCGCCCGACCCCAGCACCGGGGCGGTGATGCCGCCCATCTACGCCACGTCCACCTACGCCCAGCCGAGCCCGGGCCAGCACAGCGGCTTCGAATACAGCCGCACGCAGAACCCGACCCGCTTCGCCTATGAGCGCTGTATCGCGGCGCTGGAAGGTGGGAGCCGCGGCTTCGCCTTCGCCTCGGGCATGGCCGCCACCGCGACCGTGCTGGAGCTGCTGGACAGTGGCGACCATGTCATCGCCATGGACGACCTGTACGGCGGCAGCTACCGCCTGTTCGAGCGCGTGCGCAAGCGCAGCGCCGGGCTGGATTTCAGCTTCGTCGACCTGACCGACGTGGCGGCGTTCGAGGCGGCCATCACGCCGAAAACCAGGCTGGTGTGGATCGAAACCCCCACCAACCCGATGCTCAAGATCGTGGACATCGCCGCGATCGCGGAGGTCGCCCGCAGGCGCGGCCTGAAGGTGGTGGTTGACAACACCTTCGCCTCGCCGATGCTGCAGCGCCCGCTCACCCTGGGCGCGCACCTGGTGGTGCATTCGGCCACCAAATACCTCAACGGCCACTCGGACATGGTCGGCGGCGTGGCCGTGGTTGGGGACGACGCCGAACTAGCCGAGCAACTGGCCTTCCTGCAGAACTCCGCCGGCGCGGTGCAGGGCCCGTTCGACAGCTTCCTGGCCCTGCGTGGCCTGAAGACGCTGCACCTGCGCATGAAGGCCCACTGCGACAACGCCTTGGCCCTGGCGCAGTGGCTGCAGACCCAGGACGCCGTCGCCCAGGTGATCTACCCCGGCCTGACCACGCACCCCCAGCACGCCCTGGCCGCCAGGCAGATGTCCGGCTTCGGCGGCATCATCTCCTTCGAACTCAAGGGCGGCGCGGCCGCGGCCAAGTCCTTCTGCGAGCGCACCCGGCTGTTCACCCTGGCCGAATCCCTCGGCGGCGTCGAAAGCCTGGTCAACGTCCCCGCCCTGATGACCCACGCCTCCATCCCCGCCGAGCGCCGCGCGCGCCTGGGCATCACCGACGGGTTGGTGCGGTTGAGTGTGGGGGTGGAGGAGGTGGGGGATTTGCGTCAGGACCTGGAGCTCGTGCTGACGTGAGCGCCAAGGCGTTGGAGGGCTGGCGGTGAACAGTGTTCGCCGGCGTGGGCCGAGGGGCCTTTTTCTGCTCAACTTGTCTGCATGGATCCGGCAGAGCAGCGGATTAGGATTGCTTTACAGGAAGCTGCCGCTGTCCTGGCGCGTGGCGGCGGCGCGGTTGCTGGCGGCGCCGTCCGCGGCCGATGCACGTTTTCCGCGGACATCCGCGTGGAACCGTTCATTGCCTACATCCTTCGCCGAGCACATTTCGCTGCCTCAGCTGGCCGTCGGGCCGGGTGTCAACATTCTTGGCTACATACATGGGCAATTTGGCCTGGGTGAAAGCGCGCGCATGTACGCACGCGCACTGATCGAAGCCGGGATACCCGTGCGACTGTTCGATATCGATCTTGGCTTGCCGCACGGCTGGGACGACCATAGTCTGGATCCTTGGATCGGCGAGGATCTGCCCCATCAGGTCAACATCATTTTCGTCAATCCGGATTACTTGAAGGCCGCGCTGGAATTCGTGGGCGCTGAGCGTCTGGTGGGCAAGCACCTGATCGCCTGCTGGTTCTGGGAACTTGAGCGCGTACCTGATTCCTGGCTTCCCGCGATCGGCCTGGTCGACGAGATCATGGTGGCTACCCGCTTCATCGAAAACGCATTCTCCAGGGTCACTGATAAGCCGATCCTGCGCGTGCCGCAGCCACTTGCAGCCATCACCGACAGCGGTCTGCAGCGGGTGGACTTTGGGCTTGAGGAAGGCAAGTTCATCTTTCTAGTGGCGTTCGATTTCAATTCCTGGATCGAGCGCAAGAATCCCTATGCCGCTATCGCCGCATTCATGCGAGCATTTCCGAAGGAGCGGGACGATGTACGCCTGTTGGTTAAATCGAGCAACGGGTATCGCCACCAAGACTGGTTTCGTCGCCTTCTCAACGAAGCGGCGGCCGACCCGCGCATCATCGTTCGCGACGAGGTGATTGAGCGCGCGCATATACATGCACTGCAACGTTGCTGCGACGCCTACGTGTCGCTGCATCGGGCGGAAGGCTTTGGCCTGGGACTGGCTGAATGCATGGCGATCGGCAAGCCCGTCATCGGCACCGCTTGGTCAGGAAATCTGGATTTCATGGACGAGTCCAACAGTTTCCCGGTTTCTTTCAGGATGGCGCCGGTAAGGGCCACTGATTATCCGGTCGGCGCGGGCGCCTGGTGGGCCGAGCCTGATATCGAACAGGCCGCCGCGCATATGCGAAGGCTAGTTCATGATCGGGGTTTGGTTGATTCGGTGAGCGCGAAGGCGTCGCTGGATATCCAGCGTTCCAATTCAGGGATGCTGGCGGCCCGACTAATTGGAGCACGGCTACAGGAGCTCGCCGGTATGGGCAATAATATAACGAAACAACGTGCGGGAGATGCGGCATGAAGAACATGTTTCTAGCCGCTTGGCGTTATCGTAACTTCATTTTATCGTCCATCAAGAATGATTTGAGGCTGCGGTTCATCCGCAGCAAGCTTGGAGGCTTATGGATGATCATCCATCCGTTAGCTCAGGTATTGATCTTCGCGATTATCCTGTCCGAGGTGCTTTCGGCCAAGCTGCCAGGCATCAACAACAAATACGCGTATGCGCTTTACCTGATGGCTGGAACGCTCGGTTGGACCTTGTTCTCGGAAACGATTGGCAAGTGTCTGGGGCTATTCATCGAGAGTGGGAACTTGATGAAGAAGATGGCATTCCCGCGAATATGTTTGCCGCTTATCGCAGCAGGCACGACGCTCGTGACCAACTTGCTGCTGCTGATCGCGATTTCCGTTGTATTTGCGTCGCTGGGGCACCTTCCGAATGCTCAGGTCTTCTGGCTCCCTCTGCTCATCCTGGTGACATTGCTGCTGTCCATGGGAGTTGGCCTGATTCTCGGGGTCCTGAATGTCTTCATGCGCGATATCGGCCAGGTCGTCCCGGTGGTCCTGCAGGCGCTATTCTGGCTAACGCCCGTTGTTTACAACATTAATATCCTGCCTGAGGCAACGCAGCGGTGGTTTCGCGTGAATCCGCTTTGTTCGTTGATTACGAGTTACCAGAACGTCATGGTCTACGGGAAGCCGCCCCTGTTTGGGGACCTCGCAGTGTTGGCTGGTGTTTCCATTGCCCTGCTGCTGGTGGCGTTGATGATGTTTCGCCGGGCCTCGCCAGAGATGGTGGACGCGCTATGAGTGGGCACTTGGTTGTCAGCAATGTTGGCAAGGCGTACCGCACCTGGCGTAGCGAATGGGCGCGCGTCCTGTCTTGGTTTGGCCTCAAGGTCGCCCCCGCCGAAGAGCACTGGGTGCTGCGAGATGTGAGCTTCAAGGTTGAGCCTGGGGAAGCCGTTGGCATCATTGGGCAGAACGGCGCTGGTAAGAGCACGCTGCTGAAGATGATCACGGGAACCGCGCAGCCGACCGAGGGCGCCGTTCGGCGTGGCGGACGCATCGCCGCGATTCTCGAACTGGGGATGGGATTCAATTCGGACCTGACAGGGCGTGAAAACGCAGTGCACGCCGCCGGTTTGATGGGATACAGTCAAGAAGAAATTGTGGCGGCAATGCCTGCGATCGAAGCGTTCGCAGAGGTGGGGGAATATTTCGACCAGCCGACCAGGACCTATTCAAGCGGCATGCAGATGCGGGTGGCATTCGCGGTCGTCACTGCGTGGCGTCCAGACGTGCTCATCATCGATGAAGCACTGAGCGTGGGCGACAGCTACTTCCAGCACAAGAGCTTCGAACGCATCAGGCAGTTCAAGCGCGAAGGCAGCACGTTGTTGTTCGTCAGCCACAGCATGGACAGCGTGCGAACGCTGTGTGACCGTGCCATTCTCTTGGCGAATGGCGGTGTCCTCAAGGATGGCTTGCCGGACGAGGTGGCCGACTATTATAACGCTTTAATAGCGGCGAAGGAGAACGAGAGCCTTAGTGTCGAGCAGCGCCGGAACAGAGATGGGTGGCTGTATACGCGCAGCGGCACCGGCGAGGCGCTGGTGCGCAGCTTGCGGCTGATCGATGAAGGGACTGGCGAGGAAGTGAAGCTTGCCCGGGTCGGGCAACGGCTCAAACTGGTGACCGAGGTCGGCATCGAGGCTGCATTGCCGGTGCTCGTACTCGGCCAGATGTTGCGTGATCGACATGGACATGTTCTGTGGGGTACCAATACCTGGCACACGCATCAGCGACTGGAGCACCTCTCCGAAGGCGAGGTGGTCGAGTTCGTTCTGCACTTCGAATGCAACATCGGCCCTGGCTCGTATTCCTTTTCGCCTGCGTTGGTGAGTAGCGACACGCACCTGACTGACAACTACGAGTGGACGGACAATGCGTTGGTGTTCGATGTCATCAACGCGGACCACCCGCTTTTCATAGGAAGCAGTTTCTTGCCCGTCAGCTTCGATATCACCCGTTCGGGGGTTGAGGCGTCGAGCGCTTCCCAGCAGTCGTTGAGTGGCACATGACTTTCATCTCCTATGCCCAGAACTTCGAGGACGTAATGCTGTGGCGCGCCTTGGCTGGTGTCGAGCGCGGCCGATATTTGGACATCGGTGCGCAAGACCCGGTGATTGATTCGGTCAGCAAGGCGTTTTATGACGCGGGGTGGCGCGGCTGGCATGTCGAGCCGACCGTGATGTACTCCGAGGCGCTGCGTCTGGCCAGGCCGGATGAAACGGTACTTGCCGCGGCAATCGGTAACGGTGAGCTACTGAATTTTCATGAGTTTCCGGAGACAGGACTGTCCACCATGCAGTCCGCGATCGCCGAGGCTCATGTCCGGTCGGGTTTCAACGAGGTGGAGCGAAGTGTACCGGTGGTATCTCTCGCGGCGGTCCTGGAGGAGATGGCGGTCGGGGGCGACATTCATTGGATGAAGGTCGACGTTGAGGGGGCGGAACAGGCAGTCCTTGATAGTTGGAGAGACTGCGCGGTGCGCCCATGGGTACTGGTGATCGAGAGCACACTCCCGCGATCTCCGACTCCGATGTATGAAGACTGGGAGCCCTTGGTGCTGGCTCGCGGCTATCGGTTTGCGTATTTCGATGGTCTGAACCGCTTCTACGTTTCCGAAAGCCATCTGGACCTGTTGGAGAGGTTTGCCGTCCCTCCCAATGTATTCGATGATTTCGCGCTCAATGGAACCGCTTCTCAGCCGTTCGTCGCACTTCTTCGAGCGCAGGTAGAACGGCTTGCCCGGGAGTCTGAACAGATTGGCGCTGAGGCCAACGCGCTGCGATCTGCCCTCCAGGAAAAAGAGGCGCAGGTTGCACGCGAGATTGCGAGTGGACAGGCGCCACTACTGCAGGCCATCGAATTCCTGCGCAGCGAGAACGAACGGCGTGAAGAGGCATTGGTGCATTTGCGCCAATCGCTCCAGCAGTCCGACGCGAAGGAATCGGCAGAGCGCAGTCGTCTGCATGAAGCGATCGCCTTTCTTCAATCGGAGAACGAACGGCGCGAACTTGCTCTGGTCGAGTATCGAAAGCTGCTCGAGAGTGCGGGCGCCGCCGAGTCCGCCGAGCGTGGCCAACTGCTGGAGACTGTGGCCTTCCTGCAGGCGGAGAACGAGCGGCGCGAGGCCGCGCTGGTCGAACATCGCCGCCAGTTGGAAGAGGCGGGTGGTCAAGCCTCCGGCGAGCGTGGCCGCCTGCTGGAGACAGTAGCCTTCCTGCAGGCAGAGAACGAGCGGCGCGAGGAGGCCCTGGTCGATTATCGCCGCCAGTTGGAGGAAGTCGGGGTGCAGATGGCGGGCGAGCTCAGCCGTCTGCTGGAGACGGTGGCTTTCCTGCAGGCGGAGAACGAGCGGCGCGAGGCGGCTCTCGTCGAGCATCGTCGCCAGTTGGAAGAGATCAGCAGTCACTCATCGAGCGAGCGGAATCGCCTGCTGGAAGCCATTGCGCACTTGCAGGCTCGTAACGAACAGCTGGAAATGCAGGGCGCCGAGCATCGCGCCCATCTGAACGAGGCCGCGAGGATCGATTCGAGCGAACGCAGCCGGTTGCTGCAGGCGTTGGAGTTCCTGCGTGATGAGAACGATCGGCGTGAAGCCGCTTTGGTGGTCGAACGAGCCGCGCACGAGAACATGCGGGCGGAAGCTTTGCGCCTGCAGGCTGGCATCAGCGCGCTTCACGCAAGCACTTCCTGGCGCCTGACCAAGCCATTGCGTGCGGCAAAGCGACTCAGTCGCGTGGGTTCGCGCGCTTGCGCCGTTGCGGCCTACCAATGCTTGAGATGGCCTGCACGCGCGTGCCGACCCATGCTTCGCGGTGTCGCTCGATGGGGCTGGTTGCGACATGCGGTCGTGAAGGTCATCGGCAAGAATTCCCTACTGATAAACAAGGGGCGCTTGTTTCTCTTTGGTTCCGTCGCTGGCGCGCCACAGGAGGCTTCGCAGCCCATCGCACTCGAGACGTTGGATTGGCAGGCTGCGCGGATCTACCGGCTGACCCAGAGGATCACAGGGAAGAAATAGAGGAGTGCTGGACTGAAATGAAGGGGGAGCATCTGCATATCGTGCTTGATCTACAGGCATGCCAGTCTCCGGAAAGCGGAAGGCGTGGCATCGGCCGCTATTCCTTGGCGTTAGCGAAGGCCATGGCGGCCAATCCAAGGGGACATCGATTCTCGCTGCTGCTCAATGCGGCGATGAGCGAGTCGATCGAATCGATGCGTAAACATTTTGAGCATCTGGTGCCGGACCGGGACATCGTGGTCTGGCACGGCTTGGATTCAAGCGCATTCATCCACCCAGACAATGCTTTTCGCCGTCGCGCTTCCGAGCTGCTGCGGTTGGATGCATTGCGTCGCCTGAACCCGGACGTGGTGCACGTCGCGAGCCTGTTCGAGGGCGTGGCTGACAATGTCACCTGCACGATTTCGCGGAACGAGCCCTGGCTCACCGCGGTCACGCTATACGACTTGATTCCCTTGAGTCACCAAGAGGCGTACCTGGCCGACCCCAGGATCAAATCCTGGTACATGGAGAAACTGGCCTATCTCAGGCACGCGGACCAGTTGCTGGGGATTTCCGCATTTTCCTGTGATGAGGCGACGCAGCTACTATCTCCCCTGGACGCGTCGGTGTCCGACATTTCTGGCGCCGCCGATGCCATCTTCCGTCGCCTTCCGGATGCGGAGCTGCACAGGGGAGGCCTGATGGTGCGGTACGGTATCGGCAAGGCGTTCATCCTGTACGCAGGCGGATTTGATGCCCGCAAGAACATCGCAGCACTGATCCGAGCTTTCGCGCGGCTCCCCCGGGAACTGCGCGACTCGCACCAGTTGGTCATCGTCGGTGGGGCGCCAGCGCCGGAAAAATCCGCGCTGCAGAGCGTTGTGCAGCAATCCGGTCTGGACGATCAAGACGTGGTCTTTGCCGGGTTCGTGCCCGACGAGGATCTGGTGAAGCTCTACAACCTGTGCGCGTTGTACGTGTTTGCCTCCCTGCAGGAGGGCTTCGGCCTGCCGGCGCTTGAAGCCATGAGCAGCGGAGCGGTGGTGATCGGTTCCGATTCCTCCAGCCTTCCCGAAGTTATCGGCTTTCGGGAGGCCTTGTTCGATCCCAAGGACGATGGCGCGATCACTGCCGCGATGCAGATGGCGTTGACCGACTACGATTTCCGCCGACGGTTTCTCGATCACGCTGTGCGTCAGTCCAAGCGCTTTTCGTGGGAGGAATCAGCCCGCCGCGCGCTTGACAGTATCGAGGCGGTGTGGAGCATCAAGGGTACTGAGCGCCAATCGGTCGCCGCTTCTGGTGTGCGGGCCTTGGCGCGGCCCACGTCTTCCCGGATCGACGTCAAGAGCGGCGCTAAGGGCGCCGCTGCGCTGAAGCTGGCCAGTGCCAAGGCGGCCGACCTGATGCTTTCGAGCCCGTCGCCGGGACAGGCGTTGGAGGTGCTGTCGCGAACGGACCGAGGCCTGGTGGTCGAGCTGGTTTGCCGCGCCTCCGGGTGCGCTGGTGCGCGTCAGGCGATTTTGGGTGGCTTCCGTGGTGACGTGCTGGATGCGTTGGTGCCGCCATCGGCATTGGCTGCACTGGGCGAAAGCCAGGTCATCTACCCTTCCGCAGTGGCCAATCGCTGGCGCGATGAAGTCGAAGCCATGGTCGTAGCGCTGCGTGAGAGTCCGGCTGCTGCAGCATCCAGCCAACAGGACTGGCTGGCTGTAGCCGGATCGCTAGCTGCACAGCAACCACGCCTCGGCCAGATGCCGCGATGGTTCGTGGATATTTCAAACCTAGCGATCCATGACGCGGGGACTGGAATCCAGCGGGTGGTGCGCCATGTGCTTGACGAGCTCATTACTTCAGCACCGCCCGGGTATGTGGTGGAACCCGTGTACATGAATGACGCGGGCGTCATCCATTACGCGCGTTCCTATTGCAGCAAGCGCTATCTTCAGGGCGAGTCTTTGCCGCCGGACGAAGCGGTTGACATGCGCAGCGGAGACGTTTTTCTGGGGCTGGATCTGATCGCTCATCTGGTGCCAAGTCACCTGGGTGTCTTCAAACGCTTGCGCGATCGGGGAGTCAAGCTGCATTTCGTGGTGTATGACCTGCTCCCCGTGCTACGTTCGGATTGCTTCGAGCCTCATCTGCTGCCTTATTTTAGGTCTTGGTATGAGGCAATCGCCGTTGTCGCCGATGGCATCGTCTGCATTTCCCGGTCCGTCGCGGACGAGTTCGAGTACTGGCTGAATCAATCCCAGCCCGAACGCCTACGCGCGCTCCGGATAGGGTGGTTCCACCTCGGGGCGGACTGGGCTGAACCGGCGGTTGCCGAGCAGGCCGTCGCGACGGCCGGTGCGCATCGCACGGAGTTCGATGCTCTTGGTGAGCGCCGCACCTTCCTCATGGTCGGCACCGTCGAGCCGAGGAAGGGACATGCGCAGGCGCTTGCAGCGTTTGAGTTGCTTTGGGAGCGCGACGCCGATGTCAATCTTGTGATCATCGGCAAGCCGGGATGGTTGACGGAGTCGCTCGTCGAACGGCTGAGGTCGCACCCGATGCGGGGCAGGCGCCTGTTCTGGTTCGAGAAGGCCGGCGACGATCTGTTGCAGGCCGCCTACCGGCGGGCGTCGGCCCTGCTCAATCCATCCGAGGGTGAGGGGTTCGGGTTGCCTCTGATCGAAGCGGCGCACCACGGCTTGCCGCTCATCATTCGTGATCTGCCCGTGTTCCGCGAAGTGGCCGGCGACCATGCGGTCTACTTCCACGGCAGCGAGCCCCTGGCAATCGCCGCCGCTGTGGACCAATGGGTCGAACTGGATGCCTGCGGCCAGGTGCCGTCGCCCTCGGGAATCAAGTGGCTGACCTGGTCACAGGCTTCTGCGCAGCTGATCGAAGTCATCACTGAACAGCGCTGGACGCACCAATGGCGCCCGGGGCCGCGGCGCATCTTCAACGCGTATGACTATCGCTTCCACACCCAAGTCGGTAGGCTTGTGCAGGGACGCGTGGTTTCCACCGGTGAACGTGGCTACTTGTTCTATGGCCCGTATTTGCCGTTGCAGGCCGGCCACTACGAAGTGGAGTTGTTCGGTGCCGGCTGTGCGCGTGGCTGGGTTGACGTGTGCAGCAGTGGTGGCGAAGCGACGCACGCGCGGCAGGAGTTCGATCTCGAACAGGCTTCCGCCGATGCGCGTGCGTTCCCGTTAAAACTGGAGTTCGACCTTGATCGTGCGGTCAGCAACATTGAGATACGCATGTTTGTGGAGGCTGGTGCCGATGTCCAGTTGGAGCGCATCGTGTTGTGCGACATCGGAACGGAAGAGACAGACGGGCTGGATGATGTCCCGCCCTTCAGTGCGCCGGTAGTCGAGCAGGTCGGGTAAGGCTCGCGGGCTTACGGTGACAGAAAAAATCTATGGAGAAGCAATGAGCAAGATCGCAATCATCACGGGAATTTCCGGCCAGGACGGCGCCTATCTGGCGCAGCTGCTGCTGGAAAAGGACTATGTCGTCTATGGCACCTATCGCCGCACCAGTTCGGTCAACTTTTGGCGTATCCAGGAGCTGGGCATCGAGAACCACCCGTCGCTCCACCTGGTCGAGTATGACCTGACCGACTTGGGTTCAAGTATCCGGCTCCTGGAAAGCACGGGTGCCACCGAGGTTTACAACCTGGCCGCGCAGAGCTTTGTCGGTGTGTCTTTCGACCAGCCGCACACCACCGCGCAGATCACCGGCATCGGGCCGCTGTACCTGCTCGAGGCTATTCGCATCGTCAACCCGAAGATCCGCTTTTACCAGGCTTCGACTTCGGAAATGTTCGGGAAGGTGCAGGCCATCCCGCAGGTCGAAAGCACGCCTTTCTATCCGCGCAGTCCATACGGCGTAGCCAAGCTGTACGCGCACTGGATGACGGTCAACTACCGCGAGAGCTACGACATCTTCGGCTGCAGCGGTATCCTGTTCAATCATGAATCGCCACTGCGTGGGCGCGAGTTCGTGACTCGCAAGATCAGCGACGCGGTCGCGAAGATCAAACTGGGCAAGCTCGATGTCCTCGAGCTGGGTAATCTGGACGCCAAGCGCGATTGGGGTTTTGCCAAGGAATATGTGGAAGGCATGTGGCGCATGTTGCAGGTCGACATGCCGGATACGTACGTGCTTGGCACCAACCGCACGGTGCCGATCCGCTACTTTGTTGAGTTGGCCTTCAGGAACGCCGGCATCAATGTCGAGTTCCAGGGCAAGGATGAGGGCGAGACTGCCGTCGACACGGATTCCGGCAAGACCGTACTGCGGATCAACCCGAAGTTCTATCGTCCCGCCGAGGTTGATCTGCTGATCGGTGATCCGGCCAAGGCGAAGCAGCAGCTTGGTTGGGAGCCCAAGACTTCCCTGGAAGACCTGTGCGCCATGATGGTTCAGGCGGACCTGGACCGTAACGAGATCGGCGCCTCATTCTGATGGGCGCTCCCGGAAAAGTCGCGCTTGTGACGGGCGTGGCGGGCTTTACCGGCCGCTACGTCCGGAGCGAGTTGCAGGCCCACGGCTGGCGCGTGGTCGGCATTGGCAGCCATTCGGCTGAGGAGCCCTCGAAGAACTACCATCAGGTGGATCTGCTGGATGCGGCGGGTCTCAATGACGTGCTGGCACTGATACGGCCCGATGCGGTCGTGCATCTGGCGGCGCTGGCCTTCGTTGCACATGGCAATGTCGATGATTTCTACAAGGTCAACCTGATCGGCACTCGCAACTTGCTAAGTGCCATAGCGGCATCGGGAAATGTGCCGCAATGCGTGCTGCTGGCCAGCAGCGCAAACGTGTATGGCAATGCCGCTAGTGGAATGCTGGACGAAGATACCCGGGCGGAGCCGGCCAATGACTACGCGGTCAGCAAGCTGGCGATGGAGTATATGGCCAGCCTGTGGAAGGACCGGCTGCCATTGGTGGTTGCGCGGCCCTTCAACTACACGGGTGTGGGCCAGGCTGGAAACTTCCTCATTCCCAAGATCGTTGATCACTTCAAGCGCAGAGATGATGTGATCGAACTGGGCAATCTTGACGTCTGGCGGGAGTTCAATGACGTGCGCATGGTGGCGCAGATCTACCGACGCCTGATCGAGACACCCGCTGCGATTGGGAACACCTACAACGTCTGCACAGGGAAACAGTACTCGTTGCGCGAAGTCGTGGCTTTATGCGAAGAAATTACCGGCCATCGCATCGAGCTGAAGGTCAACCCCGCTTTCGTGAGAACTGGCGAAGTAAGAGAGCTCAAGGGGAATCCGTCACGCCTTGAGAGGTTGTTCGAAAGGTTGGGGGAGGTAGATCTGGACGAAACTTTGCGCTGGATGCTCTGCGGGCAAGGGTAGAACTCTCGACAGACTGGTTTGATATTTACTTACGGGCTCTTGGGATCACCTATGGCTGCAATTATCGGTGCGGCTACAGCTGCATTCTTGCTCCTTTCAACCGCAAGTCTATTTCTGCCAAGAAGGCTCTTGCTTGCGGACGGGGATAAGGTGCATCCTCACCTCGCGTCGAACGGCGCGGCCGCAATCTTGGCTGTATTTCTATTGCTGCTCAATGCCAGCCTCTGGACTTCCGCAAGGCATGTCCATGAAATTCTCATGGTGGCTGGCATATTTGGTGCCGGCCGCTTGATCTGGCTTCGGGCTTCCCCGCGTCGCGTTGCCGTTCCTGGCCTGATTGCGATTCTCGCAGTCGTTCTTTCTGGATTAATCATAGCCAGAATATTCGGCGCAAGCGCGTGGTGGCTATTGGAGGCTGCCAATCACGATTCCATTTACTATTACGAAGGGGCGCTCTGGTCCTGGAATCACCCGTTGCGAGTCGGTTCGCCCGAAGTGCAAGATGTGTGGAAGCTTGGCAATTGCCTGCAAGGTGCTGTTTATATAGGAAACGATTGCATAGGCTATCGAAATGGGAGCTACGCGCTGCTTGCAGTCGCGGCTGGCCGTTCCAAATTGGGAGCGGCGAATGATGTTTACATCCTCATTTCCCTCGGAGTTCTGCTTCCGATGGCCGCGATGTGGACTTGGTGCGCGGGCTCCGCGGTTTCGAGTGTGCGTCAGCTGCTCATGCTCATCGGTGCGGCTATCGCTGCGAATCTGGTCCTTTTCTCACCTGGCGTCTGGGGTGCGGTCTCCAATGCCAATCTGGGAACTGCGCTCGGTGGACTTGCGCTGTCCTGCGTGCTCGGACTTGCAGTTTCTCCGCTCCTGACTCCGGTCAAGCGGGCAGTCCTGCTGGGCATCGCATCTTCCATTGTAGGCCACGTTTATGGTGAGGCTCTTGCTCCAGCTTGCTGCATTACCGCTATTGGCGTTGCTGCTGACGCGTTCAGAGCGAGGAATTTTCGCCACATATTTATAGGTGGGGCGGTATCTATAATCGTCATTTCTGCGGGCTTGAACGTGGTGCTGTTCGAGTTGTATGGCTCGTTCAAGGCAATTAGCGCCTTGGCCCAAGGGGGGCAATGGGCCGGCTGGTACTTGAATACGGCACCATGGGCCTGGGTCGCAGCTCCCTTCGCAGGGGTGTTGTTAGGTGCCGATCCGGCGGTAACGCAGAGTCAGCTTGCTGTCGGACTCTTTTGCTCGATAGCGGTAGTAGGTGCAAGCGCCTTGGTTCCTCGTGCGAGATTCTATGTGATTTCGCTTTCGCTTCTGATCCTCGCACTGGTCGCTTATATCGAGCTTCGTCATTATGCGTACGGTGAGCATAAGATAATCCAAATGGTGGGCCCATGTGCATACATGCTGGCACTGTGGACGGCTGTGCTCTGTACATATCGGGGCTACAGGGGGGGCAGTGCGTCTGCCGTTGTGCGATTTTGCATCGGGCTTCTGGTGCTTGCTCTGTTGCTCTTTTGTGCGGCCGCGTTTGCTGCGCGCAGTTACCATCTTCTCCGCGATAATATCGGGTTGCACGGGCTTAGCCGCGACTTCGAGGATGGCGTAGCGTCGATCGGTCAGCGCGATACTGTTCTTATCGACGATTCGGGTGCGATATCAGTCGAGAGGTTTCAAAAGGACCATTACGCCGGTTTTCTGATTCGCATGAGAGGCGCTCTCATCGCAATGCCGGATCTACGGGATAATCTGCTGCGTGGTGGCTATCTGCGGAATATCGTCTCGGATAGCTTCGCTTCTTCTGGTTATCCCCGCTGGCTGCTAAGATTGAAGTCCGAACTCGGGGCGAGTTCACCCTTCTTGTATCCAGATTCTTCGGTAAGCAGCTTCAAGGAGTACGATCTGGTTGACCTTTTGCGAGCTCCCGGCGCATCGGTGGCAGGCAATGGATGGTATGATTGCGAATTGGCCCACTGCTGGACGCATCAGCAATTCGAGATTGAGAGCGTGGCTCGCGATGAGTGCCCAGCAAAAGTAACACTCGACGTAAGCTATTTCATGCCGCCACACGATGCGCAGATCACGATCACTCAGGAGGGCAAGCGGGAGAGCATGCCCGCCAAGGACGGGCAACTGGAATTTGCGATTCCGGCTGGCTGGTCGCGAACTGTGATTCAAGCCGGCTGGAACCCCATCTCGCCCAAAGAAGCTGGATTATCTTCCGACGATCGCAAACTTTTCGCCAAGGTTGCTCGTGTAAGAACAACGTGCGTCAAGTAGAAGTTTCACGTTTCGTTGAAAGCCGAGAATTCTAGAGAATGCAGACATTACTGGTTTTTGCGCTGGTGCTACTTGGCGCTTGCGGCACCGTGCTACTGAAGGCCGGCGCAGGGCGGGTGATTTATTCGGAAGGGCTGGCGGTGGCACTAAAGACCATCTTGACCAATCCTGCGCTCTTGTTGGGGATGGTCATGCAGATCATTCCCCTTGTTTCGTGGGTAGTGCTGCTGAAATTTATGCCGTTGACCAAATTGCAGCCGATGATTGCCTTGACCTATGTTGTGACGCCGGTACTTGCCGTGCTGTTCTTGGGGGAGCACATCAGCCAGCTGCGCATGATCGGCATCGGTCTTATCGTACTTGGCGTAATTCTGGTGAGTGCCAGCTGAGCATGAAGATTCTCATTGTCCTCAGCTATTACACGCCGTACATGAGCGGTGTGACCGAGTTTGCCAGAATGCTCGCCGAGGATCTGGCTGGGCGGCATCAGGTGACAGTATTGACTACCCAACATGATGAGTCTCTGCCGGATAAAGAACAAATCAACGGCGTGCGCGTGATCCGCGCTCCTGTTTTCGCTCGCTTACACAAGGGAGTGTTGAGTTGGAGATTCGTGGCACTGTTCAATCACCTCGCGCGTAAGCATGATGTGGTTAACCTTCATACTCCGATGCTTGAGTCTGGCCTGCTGTCACTTATGGTTCCGAGGCGCAAGTTGGTGGTGAACTATCAATGTGATATGGCGGTGGTCGGAGGTCTTGTCGATCTATTTGCAGTTAATGTTACGCGGTTATCAAGTTGGCTTGCTACACAGCGCGCTCGCGATGTGGGGGTGCTTACACATGACTATGCCATGTCTTCCGCATGGCTCTCGGCGACGCGTGGAAAGCAGCATGAAGTACTGGCTCCGATGAAGGAGATGCCGTGGCACGAACGGCACGAGCCTGCGGACGGCGTATTCTGCTTTGGGTTCGTTGGCCGCTTTGTTGAAGAAAAAGGACTTCCTATTCTGCTGGAAGCTTTCGCGGGCCTCTACGCCAAGCATGGAAGTCGTGTCCGCCTCATTTTGGTGGGCGATACTCACAACGTTGCCGGCGGTGGGGTCATGGATAAGATCCATGGCGCCATCGATGCGCTGGGCCCGGCGGTGGAGGTGCTCGGGCGCGTAAGCGAACATGAGCTCCAGCTCTTTTATTCAAAGATCGATGTCCTTGTTCTGCCAAGTGTCAATCGCTACGAGGCCTTCGGGATGGTTCAGCTTGAGGCGATGCAAAGTGGTGCGAGAGTGATCGCTTCTGATTTGCCCGGGGTGCGTACCATCGTCGAGAATACTGGCAATGGCGAGGTCGTTCCGGTTGGAGATTCGGTTGAATTGGCCCGGGCGATGGAGCGGATGGTGTTAAGTGGGAGTGGCTTTAGTCGTGAAAATATCCGCGCGCGGACTCTGGATATATACCCAGTGCGGAAGTTCTATGAACTTCAAGAGGCGATGATGTTGGATAATGCTCGTGCCAATGGATAGATCTTCGATCTGGCCAGTGCTTCAAGAAGGTTTGGCCTGCGGTAATTTTGGGCAATCAGCAATCGGAGTGGGGCATCCTTCTGATTGATTGGTTCAATCGATCTATCTTGATTGCTTCCAAGTCGATGCGTAGTATCGCCCCCTGATGTGGACACTAAAGTGCGGCGAGTGCAACGCTCATGCATACCAAGCCGATGATTTGGCTGCCGCGATCGGTGGCGGCGAACACGACGGGATCGTCATGCATGCGCCCGCGATGGGCCACAATCCAGGCACGGCTGATCCAGTAGAGCAACAGCGGGCACAACAGCCACAATACCTGCGGCCGCGTGTAAAGCTTCAGACTTGCGGGACTGTTTATGTACAACGCCAGCACCATCACCGAAGTATAGCCCGCGGATGCGCCTAGCGATTGCAACAATGGCAGATCGGCGGTGCCATAGCCGCGTCCAGCCGCCTTCTGCTTGCCGCCGACGCGCACCACGTCGAGTTCGGTGTAGCGCTTGAGTAGGGCCAGGCTGAGAAAAATGAACATTGAGAAGGCCAGCAACCAAAATGTTAGTTCCTGGCCTATTGCGAACGTGCCTGCGATGATGCGAATTGTGTAGAGGGCAGCCAGTAGCACGACGTCGATCATGACGATGCGCTTGAGCTTGAACGAATAGGCCAAGGTCATCGCGCAGTAAGCCAGCAGGGCCAGCGCGAATGCAGGGTTGATGGCGAGCGCGAGCACAAAGCTGGCCAGCACCAAGGTGGGCATTGCGAGCAGTCCGTACTTGACCGGCAGCGTGCCCGCGGCGAAAGGCCGTGTGCGTTTGCGCGGGTGCAGGCGATCGGGTGTCAGGTCGAGCAGGTCATTGAGCAGGTAGGTGCCGGAGGCGCAAAGGCCAAAGGCAACAAAAGCGCCAAAGCTTCGGGCTACCGCTTCCACGTTGAGGAACAGGTGTGACGCCAGCAGCGGAACGAGGACCAGAAGATTCTTGAGCCATTGATGGAGGCGCATTGCCTTAGCCCAAACGCGAGCGCCGCGCTTGGCTGTTGGAAAATGCGCGATCACGTTCTCGGCAGTAGCCGCAGAGGCGGATCGCGCGACGCCGTTCGATGCGTTGACCACTAGCGCGCCGCGTGCATGCATCCATACCTTCACGTCCACGGGCGCGTTCCCGGCGTAATCGAACCCGCGTTCGCCATAGAGTCGAACCAGTGCGGCAGCCTTTGCGCCGCCACCAAGATTGGTTTTCCCGTCGCTGGCCAGCACTTCCTCGAACAGGCCCAAGTACTGGGCGATCGGGCCAGCAAGAAGCTGGTCGGACGCTGTACACAGGACGCGTGGTCGCTGCGATGTGGTCTGCAGCAGTTCGAGCACGCGGCTGTCATAGGGCAGCGTTTCAGGTGCAATCACGACCCTACTGGCGATCTCCCGCTTGAATCTGGCCTTTCCCTTCAGCAACCACCATGGCAGCAGGAACAGGTAGAGCGGATTGCGCGAAAGTAGGGCGAGAATGGATTCGTGTAGGAGATCCGTGTGAAGCAGCGTCCCGTCGAGGTCAATACAGAGAGAGGGGGGCGTTGTTTCCATCAGGCATATATTCCGAAACGCAGAAGCACCAGAGCCCGCCCGCTGCGGGTCCGGCGCTTCTGCGGGTCAAGTCAGTTAGACTACTTCGCTGCGGGAGCGTCGGCGAACTTGCCATCGGCAATATGGAACGGACCCGCGTCCACGGTATTGCTCGAATCGTGCCAGGCAACCCCTTCCTGCACGGTCGCGAAACGCAAGGTTTTGCCATCGATCCTCGCATCCACGGGAATGGTCGCAACAACGGTGGCAGCTTGGCCGGGCGGCAGCAATGGCAACGGCACGCGGATGAACTCGCGGGTGCCGCCTGGTCCATCAATCGTGTTGTCGGAACCAAGGATGATGATGCCGAGATTGACTGGATTCGTACCCGCGCCATAGACGGGGGCGGTCCCGTCATTCTCTATCCGCACTTGATAGGTGGCGCTCTTGCCATCGGCGGCCACGCTGGGTGCGTCGGTTACCGACAGCTTTACTCCATAGGCTTCCGCCGGAATCGGAGCATTGATGGCACTTGGATCGGTTTGTGCGGGCTGCGACGTCGCGGTGGCCGTTTCAGAGCCAGTTCCGGTCTTGTCAAGGCAACCAGCGAGCAGTCCGCCCAGCGCCAGCAGCGCAACGGCATTCTTGATTGTGTTCATGAGTCTAACTATTCCTGAGAGAGTGTTGTGCGGTGGCTCACGCAATGTGGTGGGTTGAGCGGCTCGCGCGAGGACATGGAGGGCTTGAGAATCGAATGCAGCATGCGGTTTTAATTCCCGGCTGTCGTTTCTCCTGTGGAGACGATGGCCCGGCCAGGATTACGGCATTGACCGCGAACCCTGTCCTCGCCACATGATAAGGGGCTCTGGGTTGATCAGGGGCTCTCAGCTTGCCGGTCGCATCACGGACCACGTACCTAGTCGGGAGACGCCCGCAGGGCGTCGCCGGGTTCGATGCCGTGTGTCATGCATGCAATCGATTGGTCATCCATGCGCAAGTGCTGCATCAACTCGAGTTGGAGTTGCCGCTGCTCCCCCGACTTGCATCGCGGCGTAGGCGTCGCGCCTCATCGGCAGCCTTTTCCCCGATCAGGCATGCGTTATCGCCTCGCGCTCTGACCGAGAAGTTGGCAAGCTGGGGTCGGGGGTGCAACTGGGGCGGCCCGCTGATCACAACGCTACAAGCTGTTTTCAAGCTCCGGCAGCAGCGCAAACAGATCCCCCACCAGCCCGATATCCGCGATCTCGAAGATCGGGGCGTCGGCGTCCTTGTTGATCGCCACGATGGTGCCGGCGTCCTTGATGCCGGTCAGATGCTGGATGGCGCCGGAGATGCCGATGGCCACGTACAGCTCCGGGGCGATGATCTTGCCGGTCTGGCCGACCTGGAGTTCGTTGGGGACGTAGCCGGCGTCGACCGCGGCGCGCGAGGCGCCCACGGCGGCACCGAGCTTGTCGGCCAGCTTGTAGATGATCTCGAAGTTCTCCTTCGATCCCACGCCGCGGCCGCCGGAGACCACGCGCCGGGCCGACTGCAGGTCGGGACGGTCGGACTTGCCGGCCGCCAGGCCGACGAAGCGGGTGTGGGTCGGCAGGCTCGCCTCGACGCTGGCGGCTTCGACGGGGGCGCTGCCGCCCTGCGCGGCTTCCGGCCAGGAGGCGGTGCGCACGGTCGCCACGACGGTCTGCCCGGGATCGGCCTCGACGGTGATGATGGCGTTGCCGGCGTAGATCGGGCGGGTGAAGGTGTGCTCGCCTTCGACGGTGATCAGGTCCGAGACCTGGGCCACGCCCAGCAACGCGGCCACGCACGGCATCAGATCCTTGCCGAAGGTGGTCGAGGGGCCGAACACATGGGTATAGCCGGCGGCGAGCGCGGCGATCTGCGGCGCGAGCACCTGGCCGATGGCGTGTTCGTTGGCCGGATTGGCGACGGTCAGCACCTTGGTGACGCCGGCGATCCTGGCCGCGGCCTCGGCGACGGCGGTCGGATCGGCGGCTAGCACGGCCACGTCGAGCGCCTCGGGCTTGAGCGCGGCGGCGGCACTGACGGTCTTGGCGGTGGAGGCGTTGAGCACGCCGTCCAGGTGTTCGGCGATGACGAGGACTTTGGACATGTGCGGATTCCTGTTTCGTCATTCCCGCCGCGGCGGGAATCCATGGGGGGATGGGCGGCGAAAGGCTCTGTGTTCCCGCGTTCGCGGAAACGACAGACAGCCTTAGAGCAGGCCCTTCTGCTTCAGTGCGGCGACCAGTTCGGCGGCATCCTTGACCATCACGCCACGGCTGCGCTTGGGCGGGGCGGCGTAGTGGGTCACCTTCAGCTCCGCGCCCGCTTCCACGCCGAGGTCGGCGAAAGGGAGGGTCTCCAACGGCTTGGACTTGGCCTTCATGATGTCCGGCAGCTTGATGAAGCGCGGCTCGTTGAGGCGCAGGTCGGTGGTGATCACGGCCGGCAGGTCGACTTCCAGCGTTTCCAGGCCGGCATCGACCTCGCGGGTCACCGTGGCCTTGCCGTCGGCGATCTCGACCTTGGAGGCGAAGGTGGCCTGCGGGCGGCCCCACAGCGTGGCCAGCATCTGGCCGGTCTGGCTGGCGTCGTCATCGATGGCCTGCTTGCCCAGGATCACCACGTCCGGCTGCTCCTTCTCGATCAGCTTGAGCAGGGTGCGCGCCGCGGTCAGCGGCGAGACCGGGCCGTCGGCGACCACGTGCACGGCGCGGTTGGCGCCCATGGCCAGGCCGTTGCGCAGGTGCGCGGCCGCGTCGGCCGGGGCGATGGTCGCCACGACCACTTCGGTGGCCACGCCCTTGTCGCGCAGGCGCAAGGCCTCCTCCAGGGCGATCTCATCGAAGGGGTTGGGGGAGAGCTTGACGCCCTCGGTCACCACGCCGGAGTTGTCCGGCTTGACCTGGATGCGCACGTTGTAGTCCACCACGCGCTTGTAGGCGACGAGAATCTTCATCGTGAAAGCGAGTCCTTCTGACACGGGATGCGGATGGCCCGGCCGCGTCGGCTGGCGCGGGGCTTGATTTGCGATTCTAGCCGGGCGAGCGTGACCGTGCGACAGCGTATGGTTCGCAGGCGCCGAAGTCCGGTCTCGATGACCGTCCTGTTCACGGAGCATGCCCGACACGCTCTATCCTTTCGCGCTGCCGCCAAAGGTGGCCCTCATGCATGATCAGGAGACATCAGTGGGACAGACGTGGTTGGTCACCGGAGGAGCGGGTTTCATCGGCGGGAACTTCGTCCTCGAGGCGGTTGCCAGGGGGGGCAAGGTCGTCAACCTCGACGCGCTGACCTATGCCGGCAATCTCCGGACCCTGGCCTCGCTGGAGGGCAACCCGGGCCACGTGTTCGTCCGCGGCGATATCGGCGATGGCGCGCTGGTGTCTGCGCTGCTGGCGGAGCATCAGCCCGATGCGGTACTGAACTTCGCGGCCGAGAGCCATGTCGACCGCTCCATCGACGGGCCCGGTGCGTTCATCCAGACCAATGTGGTGGGCACGCTCGGTCTGCTGGAAGCCGTGCGCGACTACTGGAAGGGCCTGCCGGCCACGCGCGCTGAGGCGTTCCGCTTCCTGCATGTGTCCACCGACGAGGTCTACGGCACGCTGGGCGAGACCGGCAAGTTCACGGAAGAAACGCCGTATGCGCCCAACTCGCCCTATTCGGCGTCCAAGGCGGCCTCCGACCACCTGGTGCGTGCGTTTCACCATACCTATGGGCTGCCGGTGCTGACCACCAACTGCTCCAACAACTACGGCCCGTATCACTTCCCCGAGAAGCTCATCCCCCTGGTGATCGCCAAGGCGCTGGCCGGCGAGCCGCTGCCGGTGTACGGCGATGGCAAGCAGGTGCGCGACTGGCTGTTCGTGTCCGATCACTGCGAGGCGATCCGGACGGTCCTGGCCAAGGGACGCGTGGGCGAGACCTATAACGTCGGCGGCAACTCGGAAAAGCAGAACATCGAGGTCGTCAAGGCCATCTGCGCGCTGCTGGATCAGCGCCGACCGCGCGAGGACGGCCAGCCGCGCAGCAGTCAGATCACCCATGTCACGGATCGACCGGGCCATGATCGCCGCTACGCGATCGACGCTTCGAAGCTGAAGAACGAGCTGGGCTGGGAACCGCGCCACACCTTCGAGCAAGGCATTGCGCAGACGGTGGACTGGTACCTGGCCAATCAGGACTGGGTCAACGGCGTGCTCGACGGCAGCTACCGGCTCGAGCGCATCGGAGGTGTGCAATGACCACTTCGCTGAGGAGTCCGCGCATGGATGCGAGGTCCGTCGCGAAGGATGCGCGTCGCGGCATCATCCTCGCCGGCGGCTCGGGCACGCGGCTGTATCCGATCACTAAGGGCGTCAGCAAGCAGCTGCTGCCGGTGTACGACAAGCCGATGATCTACTACCCGCTGAGCGTGCTGATGCTGGCGGGCATCCGGGAAGTGCTGGTCATCAACACCCCGCACGAGCAGGCGCTGTTCCAGCAGCTGCTGGGTGATGGGGCGCAGTGGGGCATGGAGATCCAGTACGCCGTCCAGCCCAGTCCCGATGGCCTGGCCCAGGCCTATACGATCGGCCGCGACTTCGTGGGCGGCAAGCCGAGCTGCCTGGTACTGGGCGACAACATCTTCCACGGCCATGGCCTGACCGAGACACTCAGGCGCGCGGACGCGCGCCGTGAAGGCGCAACGGTGTTCGGCTATTGGGTCAACGACCCGGAGCGCTACGGCGTGGCCGAATTCGATGCCAGCGGCAAGGTGATCGACATCGAGGAGAAGCCGACCAAGCCGCGCTCCCACTACGCGGTGACGGGGCTGTACTTCTACGACGGCCACGCGCCCGAACATGCGGCGTCGCTGAAGCCCTCGCCGCGTGGCGAGCTTGAGATCACCGACCTCAATCGCCGCTATCTGGAGGCCGGGCAGCTGCACCTGGAAGCGCTGGGCCGCGGCTACGCCTGGCTGGACACCGGCACGCACAAGTCCTTGCACGAGGCTTCCAACTTCATCGAGACCATCCAGCAGCGGCAGGGCCTGCAGGTCTGCTGCCCGGAGGAGATCGCGTTCGGAAACGGCTGGATCGACGCCGCGCAGCTGGAACGCCTGGCGGCGCCGTTGCTGAAAAACGACTACGGCCGCTATCTGCATGAGCTGGCCGTCCGAGGAGAAGTGGTTTGAAACTGATCGAGTCGTCTCTTCCGGGCTGCACCATCATCGAGCCGGCCGTGTTCGGCGATGAGCGCGGCTTCTTCATGGAAACCTGGAACGCCGCGCGCTATGGCGAGCTCGGTCTGCCCGACCGCTTCGTGCAGAGCAATGTTTCCTCCTCTTCCAAGGGCGTGCTGCGCGGCCTGCACTACCAGTGGCCCAATCCGCAGGGCAAGCTGGTCAGCGTGCTGGAAGGCGAGGTTTACGACGTGGCCGTCGATGTGCGCCATGGCTCGCCCACGTTTGGCCAATGGGCCGCCGTGGTGCTGAGCGCGCAGAACAAACGCCAGTTCTGGATCCCGGAGGGCTTCGCGCACGGCTTTGCCGTGCTCTCCGAACGCGCACTCTTCAGCTACATGTGCACCAACGTCTACGACAAGGCTGCCGACGCGGGCGTGCGCTGGGACGATCCGGCCATCGGCATCGACTGGCCGATCGGCTCGCCGAACCTGTCCGACAAGGACGCAGCCGCCCCGCTGCTCGCCGACGTACCGCAGGCGCGGCTGCCGGTCTACACGCCGTGACGATCCTGCTGCTGGGCGCCAACGGCCAGGTCGGCCGTGAGCTGCGCCGTGCGCTGGCGCCGCTGGGCGAAGTGGTCTGCACTACGCGCAGCGGCACGCTGGAAGACGGTGCGGCATGCGAAGTCGCCGATTTCGATCGGCCCGGCAGCCTGCCGGCGCTGCTGGATCGCGTTGCGCCGGTCGTCGTGGTCAACGCCGCGGCGTACACGGCCGTCGACAAGGCCGAGGAGGATCGCGATGCGGCGTTTCGCGCCAATGCGGAGTCGCCCGGCGCCTTGGCGCGCTGGTGCGCCGCGCATGGCGTGCCGCTGGTGCACTACTCGACCGACTACGTGTTCGATGGTCAGGGCACCGTGCCTTACGCTGTCGATGCACCGACCGCGCCACTGGGTGTGTACGGGGCCAGCAAGCTGGCGGGAGAGGAAGCGATCCGCGCCGCCGGCGGGCAGCACCTGATCTTCCGCACCGCCTGGGTCTACGCCTCGCATGGCAAGAACTTCCTGCTGACCATGCTGCGCGTCGGCGCGCAGCGCGATGAGCTGCGGGTGGTGGCCGACCAGATCGGCACGCCCACCTCGGCGGCGCTGATCGCCGATGTCACCGCGCAGGTGCTGCGGCAGGAATCGAAGGCTTCGGGCACCTGGCATCTGACCGCGGTGGGCCAGACCAGCTGGCATGGCTTTGCCGAGGCGATCTTCGCGCGCGCCGTGGCGGCCGGCCTGCTGCCGCGCGCGCCACGGGTGGTGGCGATCCCGACCTCCGCGTATCCGACCCCGGCGCGCCGCCCGGCCTACTCCTGCCTGGACACGACAACCTTGCGCCACGATTTCGGCATTGACCTGCCGTCGTGGGAAGCCGCGCTCGACCGGGTCATCGCCGAACTGGCCTGAGGCTTTCGTGACGGCTGCGGCGCTTTGCGCCGCGGCCTCCGAAAACAGACCGTATTCGTGGACCCAAGCCATCGGCGGTTATGGCGCCGTGTCGTATCGTAGGCGGGCTTCCATCCCCCACGAGGTTGCGATTCATGAAGATTGCGGTGGCCGGTACCGGCTATGTTGGCCTGTCCAATGGCGTGTTGCTGGCGCGGCACCATGAGGTGGTGGCGCTGGACATCGTGCCGTCCAAGGTCGAGCTGATCAATCAGGGCCGCTCGCCCATCGTCGATGCCGAACTGGAAGCCGCGCTGGCGCAGGGCGGACTGAACTTCAAGGCGACCCTTGATCCGGTCGAGGCCTACACCGACGCGCAGTTCGTCATCATCGCCACGCCGACCGACTACGACCCCGATACCAACTACTTCAACACCCGCTCGATCGAGGCGGTGATCGCCCAGGTGCTCAAGATCAACCCGGCCGCGACCATGGTGATCAAGTCGACCGTGCCGGTGGGCTATACCGAGAAGGTGCGCCAGCAGTTCGGGACGGACAACATCCTGTTCTCGCCCGAGTTCCTGCGCGAAGGCAAGGCGCTGTACGACAACCTGTATCCCTCGCGGATCATCGTCGGCGAGCGCTCGCCGCGCGCGGAGGTGTTCGCCGGTCTGCTCAAGGAAGGCGCGCTCAAGCAGGACGTGCCGGTGCTGTTCACCGAGCCGACCGAGGCCGAGGCGATCAAACTGTTCGCCAATACCTATCTGGCCATGCGCGTGTCCTACTTCAACGAGCTGGACACGTATGCGGTGACCCATGGCCTGGACAGCCGGCAGATCATCGAAGGCATCTGCCTGGATCCGCGCATCGGCTCGCACTACAACAATCCATCCTTCGGCTATGGCGGCTACTGCCTGCCCAAGGACACCAAGCAGCTGCTGGCCAACTACCAGAGCGTGCCGCAGAACCTGATCCGCGCCATCGTCGACTCCAACACCACGCGCAAGGACTTCATCGCCGCCGACGTGCTCAAGCGCAAGCCGCGCGTGGTCGGCATCTACCGGCTGATCATGAAGGCCGGCTCGGACAACTTCCGCGCGTCCAGCATTCAGGGCGTGATGAAGCGGCTCAAGGCCAAGGGTGTGGAGGTGATCGTGTACGAGCCCACGCTGAGCGAGGCCGAGTTCTTCCGCTCGCGCGTGGTCAACGATCTGGACGCGTTCAAGCGCGAGGCCGACGTGATCATCAGCAATCGCATGGCGCCTGCGCTGGACGATGTCGCCGACAAGGTCTATACGCGCGACCTGTTCGGCGACAACTAGGTCAAGGATCGGCGCGGCAGCGTAAGAAGTGAGCGGCGCATGCCGCTCACTTCTCACGCCCGGTGTTTCACCCCTGCAGCAGCGCAGAGATCTCGTCGGTCTTCTGCTTCAGCAGTACGGCGTCGCCGCGGGTTTCCACGTTCAGGCGCAGCAGCGGCTCGGTGTTGGAGCTGCGGATGTTGACGCGCCAGTCGCCGAAGTCGGCGCTGGTGCCGTCGGTGTAGTCCAGCTGCGGCTTGAGGTCGGCGTAGTGGTCCATCACGCGCTGCACGGCGGCCTTGGCGTCGCTGACCTTGAAGTTGATCTCGCCGCTGCACGGGAACTTGGCGACGCGGTCGGCGACCCAGTCGCCCAGCGAGCGGCCCGAGGTGGACACCAGCTCGGCGATCAGCAGCCACGGGATCATGCCCGAGTCGGCGTAGGCGAATTCGCGGAAGTAGTGGTGGGCGCTCATCTCGCCGCCGTACACGGCGTTCTCGGCGCGCATCTTCTCCTTGATGAAGGCGTGTCCGCTCTTGCACAGCACCGGCACGCCGCCGGCGGCCTCGACCATCTCGACGGTGTTCCAGGTCAGGCGCGGGTCGTGGACGACCTTGCCGCCGGGCTGCTTCTTCAGGATCGCCTGGGCCAGCAGGCCGACCAGGTAATAGCCCTCGATGAACTGGCCGTGCTCGTCGAAGAAGAAGCAGCGGTCGAAGTCGCCGTCCCAGGCGATGCCGAAGTCGGCGCCGTGCTGCTTGACCGCATCGGCGGTGGCGGCGCGGTTCTCCGGCAGCAGCGGGTTGGGGATGCCGTTGGGGAAGTGGCCGTCGGGCTCGTGATGGATGCGGATGAACTCGAGCGGCAGGTGCGGGGCGAGCAGGTCGACGATGGCGCCGGCGCCGCCGTTGCCGGCGTTCACCACCACCTTGAGCGGCTTGAGCGCGTCGGGCTTGATGTAGCTCAGCAGGTGCTGGATGTAGGCCGACTTGTCCGGGCGGTGTTCTTCCCTGGCGGTCGGCGCGGTGGCCGGCGCGGTGTCGGCCTCGGCCTTGTCGCGGATGTCGAACAGGCCGGTGTCCGAACTGATCGGGCGGGCCTGCTCGCGCACCAGCTTCATGCCGTTGTAGTCCATCGGGTTGTGGCTGGCGGTGACCATCACGCCGCCGGCGGCCTTGAGGTGATCGGTCTGGAAATAGACTTCCTCGGTGCCGCACAGGCCGATGTCGATCACCTCGCGGCCCTTCGCGCGCAGGCCCGCGGACAGCGCGTCCTGCAGCCCGGCGCTGGTCAGGCGCACGTCATGGCCCAGCACCACCGGCCCTGCGTCCAGCATGTCGGCCAGCGCCACGCCGATGCGGCGGGCCAGGTCCTCGTCCAACTCGTCGGGCACGCGACCGCGGATGTCGTAGGCCTTGAATGCGGGTAGCGCCATGGGCGGGAGTCCTTGAGAAGATTTGGGGGGCGGGGAGTGTAACGGGCCGAAAGGAAAGGACGCGTGGTGCCAGCCAGGGCGACGCGTCGTCCGTGGCCGGACGTTCTGCAGGGCCGCGGGCACGCGGCCGACGGGACGACGGATGAGTCCTGAGACCTCGTTGCGTGCGCGGCGATGGCGGCCAGGCGCCGGCTCGGCCGCAGGCGTGGGCCGCCATATGGCCGCGCAGGGCTGCGGTTGAGAGATGCATCACAGCGGACGCAGCCCAGCGACCGGTGCGGAAGCACCAGCGTGTTCGCGCCAGCCGGCTCGTGGCCCACCGGCCAGCGCCGCGTGAACCTCGGCCGCCGCAATAACGAGTGCGGAGAAATCGCCATGGGCGCATCCTGGCCTTCCTGTGCGCGGTCTGGCGCGAATCGCATCGGCGGCCCGCAGCGACATCATCGATGATGATGGATTCAATAATTAATCATTACTTGTTCTGATCGAGTCGCACTTTGTAGAGTCGGTCGCAATCGCCCGGCGCCGCGATCGTTCGCGACCGCCGAGGCACCACCACAGGCGCGCCAGGCGTGCGCCGACACCGGGAGGGTGTGATGTCCGACGGAACCGCGAAGGCGGAAGCACGGTCGCGCGTCGACAGTGCCGCCGACCTGTTCGTCCAGGCCCTGGCCAGGGCCGGCGTGCGCTACTTCTTCGCCAATGGCGGCACCGATTTCCCGCCGATCGCCGAGGCCTTCGCCCGTGCGATGCGGGAAGGCACGCCCAGCCCCCGGCCGATGGTCATTCCGCACGAGAACGTCGCGGTCGCCATGGCGCACGGCAGCTACATGATCGATGGCCAGCCGCAGGCGGTGATGGTCCACGTCAATGTCGGCACGGCCAACACCATCAACGCCGCGCTCGATGCCAGCCGCGACCAGACGCCGGTGCTGCTGTTCGCCGGGCGTTCGCCGTACTCCGAACGAGGCCGCCACGGCACGCGCACGCGCTACATCCACTGGGCGCAGGAGATGTTCGACCAGGCCGGCATGATCCGCGAAGCGGTCAAGTGGGACTACGAACTGCATCTGCCCGAGCAGGCTGGCGAGATCGTGCAGCGCGCGCTGCAGGTGGCGATGACCTCGCCGCGCGGCCCGACCTACGTGACCCTGCCGCGCGATGTGCTGGCCGAGGCGGTCGGCGCGCACGCGGTCGCGCCGCAGCCGCTGAAGCCGCCGGCCGCCCCGCGCCCTGATCCGGATGACATCGCCACGCTGGCCGGCTGGCTGCGCCAGGCGCAGCGTCCGCTGATCGTGACCGCCAGCGCCGGCCGCACCGAGGCCGGCTTCGCCGCGCTGTCGGCCTTCGCCGAGCGCTTCGGCATCCCGGTGACGGTGTTTCACCCGCGCTTCCAGAACATCTCGGCCGAGCATCCGCTGTTCGCCGGCTACGACCCGGCGCCGCTGGTGGCCCAGGCCGACCTGATCCTGGCGCTGGACTGCGATGTGCCCTGGGTGCCCGCGGTGCAGGCGCCGCCGGCCGATTGCCGCGTCGCGCACCTGGGGGAGGATCCCGCCTACGTGCGCTATCCGATGCGCAGCTTCCGCACCGATCTGGCGCTGTCCGGCACGACCGCGGCGCTGCTGCAGGCCCTGACGCAGGCGCTGGACGAAGCCGGCGGCATCGCGTCCCAGGTCGTGCAGGCGCGCACCGAGGCCTGCGTCCGACGCACCGACGCGCTACGCGCCCAGTGGGCGCAGGCAGCGGCCAGGCCGGAGGGCGCGATCACCCCGGAATGGATCAGCGCCTGCATCGCCGAGGCCGTCGGCGAGGACGCGATCATCGTCAACGAGTATCCGCTGCGCCAGCCGCAGTGCCCGCAGACCCGGCCCAACACCTACTTCGGCCTGAGTCCCGCCGGCGGACTGGGCTGGGGCCTGGGCGCGGCGCTGGGCGCCAAGCTGGCCGCGCCGGACAGGCTGGTGGTGGCCACGCTGGGCGATGGCGCCTACATGTTCGCCAATCCCACCGCCTGTCACTGGGTCGGCGAGGCGCACGCGCTGCCGGTGCTGACGGTGGTCTTCAACAATGCGCTGTACGGCGCCGTGCGCAACTCGACCAAGGCGATGTACCGCGATGGCCATGCCGCCGGCGACGCGCACCGCATGCTGGCCGAGCTCTCGCCTTCGCCGCGCTTCGAGCATGCCGTGGAAGCCAGCGGCGGCCTGGGCCTGCGCGTGGAGCGCGCCGACGATCTGCCGGCGGCCTTGGCGCAGGCGGTGGCCGCGGTCCGTGGCGGGCGCCAGGCGCTGGTCAACGTGATCTGTGAGTACTGAGCCGGCCATCGCGATGTCGTCCCGGATGCGCGAAGCGGACACGTCCCCTGTGCGCGGCTGGGGCACCGGCGGCCTGAGCGGCGCGGCCGCCGCGCTGCGTCGTCGCTATCCCACCATCGACGACCTGGAGCGCGCCGCGGGCCGGCGCGCGCCGCGCTTCGCGCGCGACTTCGTCGCCGGCGGCCTGGGCGACGACGTATGCCTGCGTCGCAATCGCGCCGCGCTGGACGCCTGCCAGATCGTGCCGCGCTATGGCCTGGACGTGCGCAACGTCGACCCCGGCGTGACCCTGTTCGGGCAGCGCTACGCCATGCCGCTGGGCGTGGCGCCGATGGGCCTGGCCGGCCTGCTGCGCGCCGGCGCGGACGAATCGCTGGCCGCGGCCGCGCAGGCCGCGCGGGTGCCCTACGTCTATTCCTCGGTGGGCAACTCGACCATCGAACGCATCGGCCGGATCGCGCCGGACGTGTTCTGGTTCCAGCTCTACGCCGTGCCCGCGGACGATCACCGCGTCTCGCTCGACCTGGTCCGGCGCGCGGCGCGCGCAGGCGCCAGGGTGCTGGTGGTGACACTGGACGTGCCGGTGCGGGCCAAGCGCTCGGGTGACGTGCGCAACGGACTGGTGGTGCCGTTCAAGCCGCGCCCGCGCACCGTACTGGACGTGCTGCGCGCGCCGCGCTGGGCGCTGGACCTGCTGCGCCACGGCCAGCCGCGCTTCGGCAACTTCCTGCCCTACGTGGGCCAGGCGCCAAGCGTCCAGCAGCTGGCGACCTATGTCTTCCAGCAGATGGCCGGCCCGATGACCTGGGACGCGCTGGTGCGCATCCGCGACGCCTGGCCGCACGCCATGGTGGTCAAGGGCGTGCTGCATCCGGACGACGCCCAGACCGCGCTGTCGATCGGCATGGACGGCGTGCTGGTGTCCAACCACGGCGGCCGCCAGTTCGACGCCTCACCGGCCGCGCTGGAGGCGTTGCCGGCCATCGTCGAACGCATCGGCCAGCACGCCACGGTCCTGGTCGACGGCGGTCTGCGTCATGGCGTGGACGTACTGCGCGCGCTGCGCTGCGGTGCCCACGCCGCGCTGGCCGGCCGCGCCTTCCTGTGGGGTCACGGCGCCGCCGGTCCGGCCGGCGCGGCGCACGTGGCCGCGCTGTTCCAAGAGGAATTCAGGATCGCGCTGGCCCAGGCCGGCGTGCGCACGCCCGAAGAAGCCCGCGCAGGAGGCCGCGCGGCCAACTCCTGATCCGATGTCTTCGCTTACCACCATCCACGCGATCCGCAGCGTCACCACGCGCCCTGGGAGGGGCAGGTCGATGAACAAGCAGAACCGACACCACGCGCCGCACCCGGCCACCTCGCCCGGAGCGCGCGCATGAACCTCACCCTCATCGCCATCGTCGGCGGCTACATGCTGGCGCTGGCCGCGATCAGTTTCTGGGCACGGCGCTATGCCAAGACCGCGCACAGCTTCACCAGTGGCGGCAGCAACTTCCCGGCGATCCTCATCGGCTTCCTGCTGATGAGCGAGTTCATCGGCACCACCGCCAGCGTGGGCACCGCGCAGGCCGCCTACAAGCAGGGCATTTCCTCGGCCTGGAATTTGGCCGCGCTCGGCGTGGGCTTCGTCCTGTTCGCCTTCCTGATGGCCCGGCGCTTCAAGGACATGCAGGAGAACACCATCTCCGGCGCGATGGCGCGCACCTACGGGGAGCCGGTGCGCTTTGCGACCTCGGTGATCATGATCTTCGCCCTGCAGATCGTGGCGATCTCGGTCTACACCAGCGGCGGGGCGGTGCTGGCCGGGCTGCTCAAGATCGACCGCACCCTGGCGATCGTGATCGTCGGCGTGATCGGGGTGCTGTACGTCAGCCTGGGCGGCATGCGCTCTGTGATCTACACCAACGTGCTGCACGCGATGGTCAAGTACCTGGGCATCGCCATCGCGCTGGGTTATGCCCTGTCCAGGGTCGGCGGCTACGAGCAGCTGCACGCGCAGCTGCCGGCCAGCATGTTCAGCTTGACCGGCGTGGGCTGGGGCCAGATCGGCGCGTGGATGGTGGCCGGGGTCGGCGCGGTGCTGGCCACCCAGTACGTAGTGCAGGCAATCGCGACCGTGCCCGACGGCCGGCGCGCACGCGCGGCCAGCTTCTATTCGGCCCTGCTGATCGTGCCCTTCGGCATCGCCGCGGCGATCGTCGGCATGTGTTGCGTGCTGCTGTTCCCCAACATCAACGCGCTGCAGGCCTTCCCGACCCTGGTCGCGTCGATGAACGACTTCATGGCCGGCCTGGTGGTGGCGGGTCTGGCCGGATCGCTGTTCGGCACGATTTCGGCGCTGAGCATGGGCACGGCCACGCTGATCTACAAGGACTTCTACGCGCGGTTCTTCCAGCGCGACAAGACCGACGAGGCCAGCGCGCTGCGTTTCGTGCGCATCGCCACGATCGTGGTCGGGCTGATCCCGATCCCGCTGGCGGTGGCCTCCACCGAGGTGCTCAACGTCACCTTCCTGGCCAAGTCGCTGCGCGCCACGCTGGCGGTCCTGCTGCTGATCGCCTTCTATGCGCCGCGCTTCGGTTCGCCGCGCGGTGCGCTGGCCAGCATCGTGCTGTCGCTGTTCGTGACCATCGGCTGGTATCTGGCCGGCAATCCGTTCGGCATCGACAACGCCTATGTCGCCCTGGCGATTCCCCTGGTGGTCATGGCCCTCAGCCATCCCTTCCGCGACAAGGGCCGGGTGGCGGCGGGCGTGAAGCTGGAACACGGAACACGATGACGCAGGCCGACACCCTCTCGCACGATGAAGCGCTGGCGCCCGGTCAGTGGACCGGCCGGTCCCTGCCGCGCGTGGAAGACGCCGCCCTGCTGAGCGGGCGCGGCCGCTACTTCGACGATCTCGGCACGCCGCCGCGCACCCAGCATGCGGCGATCCTGCGCTCGCCGCATGGCCATGCGCGCGTGTTGCGCGTGGATGTCGACAAGGCGCGGGCCCTGCCGGGCGTCTGTGCGGTGCTGACGGGGGCTGACATCCAGCGGCTGACCACCAGCCTGGTGGTCGGCGTCAAGGCGCCGATCGAATGCTGGCCCATCGCCACCGATCGCGTGCGCTATGTCGGCGAGCCGGTCGCGGTCGTGGTGGCGCGCGACCGCTACCTGGCCGAGGACGCGATGGAGCTGATCGAGGTCGAGTACGAGGCGCTGGACGCGGTGGTCGATCCGCAGCTGGCCATCGCACCCGATGCGCCGGTGCTGCACGAGGGCCTGGGCGGCAATATCGCCAGCGAGCGGTCCTTCCGCTACGGCGATCCTGAGACCGCCTTCGCACAGGCCGCCCATCGCGTGTCGGTGGACGTGCGCTATCCGCGCAACAGCTGCACGCCGATCGAATGCTATGGCGTGCTGGCCGAGTACGACCCGGGCATCGACGGCTACGACGTGCTGGCCAACTTCCAGGGCCCTTTCAGCATCCACGCGGTGATCTCGCGGGCGCTGAAGGTGCCGGGCAACCGCCTGCGCCTGCGCACGCCGCCCGAGTCCGGCGGCAGCTATGGCATCAAGCAGGGCATCTTTCCCTACATCGTGCTGATCGCCGCCGCCGCGCGCGTGGCCCAGTGCCCGGTGAAGTGGGTCGAGGACCGGCTGGAACACCTGTCGGCCTCGGTCTGCGCGACCAACCGCGACACGACGCTGGCGGCGGCGGTCGACGCCGATGGCCGCGTGCGCGCGCTGGCCTGGGACCAGCTGGAGGACTGCGGCGCGCACCTGCGTGCGCCGGAGCCGGCCACGCTGTACCGCATGCACGGCAACATGACCGGCGCCTACGCGATCGCGCACGTGTCGATCCGCAACCGCGTGGTGCTGACCAACAAGATGCCGACCGGCCTGAACCGCGGCTTCGGCGGTCCGCAGGTGTACTTCGCGCTGGAACGGCTGATGCAGCGCATCGCCATCGAACTCGGCCTCGATCCGCTCGAGGTCATCCGCCGCAACCTGGTGCCGGCCGAGGCGTTCCCGTATCGCACCGCCACCGGGGCGCTGCTGGATTCGGGCGACTACCGCACCGCGGTGGACCGTGCGGTCGAGGAGGGCGGCCTGGCCGAGCTGATCGCACGCCGCGATGCCGCGCGCGCCGAAGGCCGCCACTACGGCATCGGCTTCACCGCCGCGGTCGAGCCCAGCGTGTCCAACATGGGCTACATCACCGCGGTGCTCACGCCCGAGCAGCGCGCCAAGGCCGGGCCGAAGAACGGCGCCCAGGCCACCGCGACCATCCAGATCGACGCGGTCGGCTCGGTCAGCGTGCACGCGGCCTCGGTGCCGCAGGGGCAGGGCCATCGCACGGTGCTCGCGCAGGTGGTGGCCGATGCCTTCGGCCTGACCCCGCGCGACATCCGCGTGGTGACCGAGATGGACACCGCGCGCGATGCCTGGTCGATCGCCTCGGGCAACTATTCCAGCCGCTTCGCCGCCGCGGTCGCAGGCGCGGCGCACATCGCCGCAATGCGCCTGCGCGAGAAGCTGGCCAGGATCGCAGCCGCCCAGCTCGGCTGCGAATGGCAGCAGATCGAATTCGTCGACGGCACGCTGCGGCACAAGGGCGGCGATGCCAGGCCGCTGCCCTTCGCGCGCGTGGCCTCATCCAGCCATTGGGCACCGGGCACGCTGCCGGACGAGGTGGACCATGCGATCCGCGAGACTGCGTTCTGGACGCCGCCGCAGCTCACCGCGCCTGATGCGCAGGATGGGGTCAACAGCTCGCTGTGCCACGGCTTCATCTTCGACTTCTGCGGCGTGGAGATCGACCGCGACACCGCGCAGGTACGCATCGACAAGTACGTGACCATGCACGACTGCGGCCGCATCCTGCATCCGGGCATGGTCGAAGGACAGGTCAACGGCGGCTACGCGCATGCGCTGGGCGCGGCGCTGTACGAGGAGCACAGCTACGGCGCCGATGGCAGCTTCCTGTCCGGCACCTTCGCCGACTACCTGGTGCCGACCGCGATGGAAGTGGTCCCGCCGCTGATCCTGCATCACGAGACGCCCTCGCCGTACACGCCGCTGGGCGCCAAGGGCGTGGGCGAGGGCAACTGCATGTCCACGCCGGTATGCCTGGCCAATGCGGTGGCCGACGCGCTGTCGATCGCCGATGTCGAACTGCCGCTGCTGCCCGCGCGCCTGGCGCTGCATCTGCACGGCGATGAAACCCCGCCCTCGCGCCCGTTGGCCAAAAAGGCCGCGCCGCCGGCCAAGCCGGGCGAGCGCAAGCTCACCGGCGAGGGCGTGGCCAGGGTCGCCGCGCCGCGCCAGCGGGTGTGGGACATGCTGCTGGATCCGGACACGCTGGCCTCGGTGATCCCCGGCGCGCACGGCATCGAGCGGCCCTCGCCGACCGAGTTCACCGCCGACGTCACGCTCGGCATCGGCCCGGTCAAGGGCCGCTACAAGGCCAGGGTCGGCCTGCACGACCTCGACGAGCCCGAATCGCTCACCCTCAAGGGCACCACCACCGGTGCGCTGGGCTTCGGCAACGGCAGCGGCGCGGTGACCCTGAAGGAACCGTCGCCGGGCGAGACCGAGATCCACTACCGCTACGAAGTCGTCATCGGCGGCAAGGTCGCCTCGATCGGCGGGCGCCTGCTGGACGGCGCGGCCAAGGTGGTGATCGGCCAGCTGTTCGACGGCCTGGCCACGAAGGCCGGCGGCGGCAGCGGCGGTATCGCCGGATGGTTCAAGCGCGTGCTGCGCAGGTTCGGAGTGGGCCTGTGAAGCCGGCGCCGTTCGACTACCTCCGCGCCGAATCGCGCGAGGACGTGCTGGCCCAGCTGCACGAGCACGGCGACCAGGCGCGCATCATCGCCGGCGGCCAGTCGCTGGTGCCGATGCTGAGCATGCGCCTGGCCAAGCCGGCGCTGCTGGTGGACGTCATGCATGTCGAATCGCTGGCCAGGATCGAGGCCACCGCCGCCGGCATCCGCATCGGCGCCGGCGTGCGCCAGGCGGCGCTGCTGGAATGGACCGCACGCGATCCGCGCCTGCCGCTGCTGGCCAGGGCGCTGCCCTGGGTCGGCCATGCGCAGACGCGTAACCGCGGCACCGTGGTCGGCTCGATCGCCCATGCAGATCCCAGCGCCGAGCAGCCGCTGTGCCTGCTCACCCTGGGCGGCACGCTGCAGCTGCGCCAGCGCAGGAAGGCGCGCTCCATCCCGGCCGCGGAGTTCTTCGTCGGCATGATGGCCACCGCGCGCGGCGACACCGAGCTGATCGAGTCGGTCACCTTCCCCGCCGCGCAACCGGGCGTCGGCTATGCCTTCCGCGAAGTGGGGCGCCGGCATGGCGATTTCGCCATCGTCGCCTGCGCCGCGGTCGCCACCGAACATTCCGTGCGCCTTGGCGTGGGCGGTGTGGCCGACGTCCCCACCGTGCGCGAACTGCCGCTGCCGGGCGCGTCGGACTTCGACGACGCCCTCAACCAGTACGCCTGGGACCTGGACGCCCGCGACGATCTGCACGCCACGGCGCGCTATCGCCGTGAGCTGGTGCGCCGCCTGGGCCGCGAGACCATCGAGGAGGCCCTGCGATGCCGAAACTGATCGCCAGCCTGCGCCACACCGTCAGCCTCACGCTCAACGGCCGCCGGGTCGAGGGGCTGGCCGAGCCGCGCACGCTGTTGTCCGACTTCCTGCGCCACGAGCTGGGCGCCACCGGCACCCATGTGGGCTGCGAACACGGCGTGTGCGGCGCCTGCACCGTGCTGATCGACGGCGTGCCGGCGCGTTCGTGCCTGGCGCTGGCCGTGCAGAGCGACGGCGCGCAGGTACAGACCGTCGAAGGGCTCTCGCCCGACGGTGGCCACACGCTGGGCGTGCTGCAGGAGGCCTTCCGCGCGCACCACGGCCTGCAGTGCGGCTTCTGCACGCCCGGGATCCTGATGTCGCTGGACGGCTTCCTGCGCGCATCGCCCGACGCCAGCGAGGACGAACTCAAGGAGATGCTCTCCGGCCATCTGTGCCGGTGCACCGGCTACGCCACCATCATCAAGGCCGCCCTGCACGCGCAGCAGCGGTTGAAAGAGGAACGCGCACATGCTTGATCTCGGCACCAGTTTCCTGGCCAGCGTCGAACGCGACCCCAAAGCCCTGGCCATCGTCGATGGCGACACGCGCCTGACCTACGCGGCCTGGTACCGGGCCATCTCCTCGGTCGTCGCCGCGCTGGAAGCCGCCGGCGTGCGCCACGGCGACCATGTGGTCAGCGTGCTGCGCAACCGCTGGGAGGCGGCCACGCTGCACTGGGCCTGCCAGTTCGCCGGCGTGATCCTGACCCCGCTCAACTGGCGCGCCACCGCCGAGGATGTGGGCTTCTGCGTGCACGACGCCGAGGCGCGCGTGATCGTGTACGAGGACGCGCCCTCCAGGTCGATCGCCGCCGCCGGCCTGGACGAATCGGTGCTGCACGTGACCCTGGACATCGACCGTCCCGGCGCGCAGCGCTTCGCCAGCTGGCTGGCCACGGACGCGCCGCCGGCCACGCCACGGGCCACGGCCGAGGACTGGTCGCTGATGCTCTACACCTCGGGCACCACCTCCAAGCCCAAGGGCGTGCCGCGCCGCCACCGCGCCGAGCGCGCCGCGGCCATCGCCCATGTCGCGCAGAACCGCTACGGCAACGGCGAGCGCACCCTGGGGGTGATGCCGCTGTACCACACGATGGGCGTGCGCTCGCTGCTGGCCAGCGCGATCATCAACGGCGTGTTCGTCTGCCTGCCCAAGTTCGACGCGGCCCGCGCGCTGGCGCTGATCGCCCAGGAGAAGATCGACAACCTCTATCTGGTGCCCACGCTGTACCACGACGTGGTCCACCACCCGGACTTCGCTGGGACGGATGTGTCCTCGGTGCGCAAGCTCGGCTATGCGGGCGCGTCGATGACCGATGGCCTGCTCAAGAAGCTCGACGAGGCGTTCAATCCGGACCTGTTCGTCAACCATTACGGCTCCTCCGAGGTCTACACCTTCACCATCGAGGACGACGCGGCCGGCAAGCCGGGCAGCGCCGGACGCTCGGGCATCAATCAGATGGTCCGCGTGGTCAAGCTGGAGGCGAGCACGGGCGAGGAGCGCGCCGCGGTCAACGAGGAAGGCCAGATCATCGCGCTGCTGGCCGGCGACGAGGCCTTCGAAGGCTACTGGCGCCGCCCGGACGCAGACGCCAAGGCGCTGCGCAACGGCTGGTACTTCACCGGCGATACCGGCTATGTGGACGAGGAGGGCGACCTGTTCGTCACCGGCCGCGTCGACGACATGATCATTTCCGGCGGCGAGAACGTCTCGCCGGTGGAGATCGAGAGCCATCTCTCGCTGCATCCCAAGGTCGATGAGGTGGCCGTGGTCGGCCTGCCCGACGAGCGCTGGGGCAGTGTGGTTACTGCCTTCATCAAGGCCAGCGCGCCGGTCACCACGGAAGAGCTCGACGCCTGGTGCCGCGACTCCAAGCTGGCCAACTTCAAGCGCCCGCGCAACTTCGTGTTCGTGCAGGACATCCCCAAGTCGCCGGTCGGCAAGCTGCTGCGCCGCAAGCTCACCGCGGGCGAATACGTCCCGGCTCCTTGAGTTCCACTTCCCCCCTACCCACGAGGCAGAACCCCATGTCCAAGACCATCGAAACCCTCGACGGCTTCCGCATCGAAGTCGACCCCGACGCGCAGCGCGGCGACATCGTGCTGGACCGCGCGCCGTTCAACACCATCAGCATGGACCAGCGCGACGCGCTGCGCCTGGCGTTCGAACGGCTCGACGCCGACGAGCGCGTGCGCGTGATCGTGTTGCGCGCCGAGGGGGAGCACTTCTCCTCCGGCGGCTACATCATGGGTTTCCTGGAGGCCTCGCCGGAGCATGTCTCGCACCTGGCCTGGAACATCGCCGCCCCGGCGCGCGCCGGCAAGCCGGTCATCGCCGCCAATCGCGGCTACACCTTCGGCGTGGGCTTCGAGATCTCGCTGGCCTGCGATTTCCGCATCGTCTCCGAGACCGTCGAATACGCGCTGCCGGAGCAGAAGCTCGGCCAGATCCCGGGCTCGGGCGGGTCGGCGCGCCTGCAGAAGATCGTCGGCATCACCCGCACCAAGGACATCGTCATGCGCTCCAGGCGCATCAAGGCGCAGCAGGCCTACGACTGGGGCATCGCCACCGAGCTGGTCGCCGACGGCGACCTGGAAGCGGCCACCGATGCGCTGGTCAAGGAACTGATCGGCTTCTCGCCGCTGGCCCAGCGCACCGCCAAGAAGCTGCTCAACGACACCGAGGATGCCTCGCTGTCCATCGCCATCGAGCTGGAAGGTCATTGCTACAGCCGCCTGCGCAGCTCGGACGACTTCCGTGAGGGCGTCGAGGCCTTCCACGCCAAGCGCAAGCCGAACTTCCGGGGCAGCTGAGCGCGGCCACGCACCGGTGCTGGCCGCAGGCGCGTCGTGCCGGCGGTCGTCACGTGCGTGCGTCGCGTGGTTCTTTTTCGACCGGTGCCCCGGGCGCCGGCCGCGTAGGGTGGGGAAATGACGCAAGTGTTCGATGACGTGATCGTGGGCGGTGGCTCGGCCGGCTGCGTGCTGGCCAACCGGCTCTCCGCCCACCCCGCCCGTCGCGTGCTGCTGGTCGAGGCCGGCATCGATACGCCGCCGGGCCAGGTGCCCGCGGCGCTGCTGGACAGCTATCCGATGGCGCTGTTCCACGGCGAGCGCTACCTCTGGCCGGGGCTGTCGGCCGCGACCACGCACGCTGCCGATGGGCGCGTGCTGTCGCGCGCCTACGAGCAGGCGCGGGTGATGGGCGGCGGGTCGTCGATCAACGTGCAGGCGGCCAATCGCGGCCTGCCACGCGACTACGACGCCTGGGCCGCGCTGGGTGCCGAGGGTTGGAACTGGCACGGCGTGCTGCCGTACTTCCGCAAGCTCGAGCGCGACCTCGACTGCGACGGCCCGTTGCACGGTCACGACGGCCCGATCCCGATCCGCCGCATCCGGCCGCAGGCGTTTCCGCCGTATGCCGCCGCGGTGGCGCAGGCGCTGTCGGCAAGCGGTCTGTCCATGCGGCTGGACCAGAACGGCGACTTCGAGGACGGGCTGTTCCCGCCGGCGTTCTCCAACCAGCACGACCGGCGCGTGTCCAGCGCGATCGGCTACCTCGATGCCGGCGTGCGGGCGCGACGCAATCTGGAGATCCGCGCCGGCACGCGCGTGGTCGGCCTGAAGTTCGAGGGCCAGCGCGTGGTCGGGGTCGAGCTGGAGCGCGACGGCGTGCGCGAGGAGGCGCGGGCCGGGCGCGTGAGCCTGACCGCCGGTGCGCTGCAGTCGCCGGCGCTGCTGATGCGCGCAGGCATCGGTGACGGCCAGGCGCTGGCCGCGCTCGGCATCCCGGTCGTCGCCCACCGCCCCGGTGTGGGCCGCAACCTGCGCGATCATCCGTCGCTGACGCTGTGCCAGTATCTGCCGCGCGCCCTGCGCCTGCCGGCCAGCTATCGCCGCGCCAGCTTCGTGGCCATGCGCTACAGCTCGGGCATCGAAGGCGGCAGCGCATCGGACATGTACCTCACCGCCTCGGCGCGCGCCGGCTGGCACGCGCTGGGTCAGCGCCTGAGCCTGTTCTTCCTGTGGTGCAACCAGCCGCTGTCGCAGGGGCGCGTGCAGCTGGTCTCGGCCTCGCCCGACGATTATCCGAAGGTCGATCTCAACCTGCTCTCCGCGCCGGCCGACCTGCGGCGGATGATGCACGGCGTGCGCCAACTGGTGCGGCTGGTCGTGTGCGAGGCCCTCAATCCGAACATCGATGACCTGTTCCCGGCCGGCTTCACCCCGGCGATCAAGAAACTCAGCGCGGTCACGCGCCGCAACGCGCTGCTGACCGGCGTACTGGGCGCGCTGCTGGACGTGCCGGCGTCGCTGCGCCAGCAGGTGCTGCGGCGGGTGATGAACGGAGGGCGTTCACTCGAGTCGGTGCTGAGCGACGACGCGCGGCTGGAGGCGTTCGTGCGCGCCAATGTGTTCGGCGTGTGGCACGCGAGCGGCACCTGTCGCCTGGGCCGCGCGGACGATCCGGATGCGGTCGTGGATCCGAGCGGCAAGGTGATCGGGGTGGACAGCCTCTATGTCGCCGACGCGTCGGTGATGCCGCGCCTGCCCTCGGCCAACACGAACATCCCCACGATCATGATCGCGGAGAAGATCGCGGATGGCATGCGCAGGAACGTGTGAGGCCGAAGAACACACAAGGCCGAAGCAGAACCCCAGCTCGTCATTCCCGCGAACGCGGGAATCCTGCGCCTTCGCTCTTCGCCTGCGCCGCGCTTCAACGGACACGCGCCTCCTCACCCACCCGGAAGCGCTGGCCGCAGACCTACCGCTCCGCCTCCGCATCCACCCCCTGCCGCCACCGCTTCACCGTCCCGGTCTCGATCTCGAACAGATCCAGCACCCGTCCCACCGTATGGTCGACCATCGCATCGATCGAGTCGGGGCGGGCATAGAAGGCCGGCACCGGCGGCGCGATGATCGCCCCCATCTCCGAGAGCTGGGTCATGCTGCGCAGGTGGCCGGTGTGCAGCGGCGTCTCGCGCACCATCAGCACCAGCCGGCGGCGCTCCTTCAGCACCACGTCGGCGGCGCGGGTGAGCAGGCTGGAGGTCACGCCGGTGGCGATCTCGGACATCGAGCGCATCGAGCAGGGGGCGACGATCATGCCGCGCGTGCGGAACGAGCCGGAGGAGATCGCGGCGGCGATGTCCTGGTGCGCATGGACCTGCGTGGCCAGCGCCTTGACCTCGGCGATCTTCAGGTCGGTCTCGTGGGCGATGGTGATCTCGGCGGACCTGGACATCACCAGATGCGAAGGGATCCGCAGCGCCTTGAGCATCTGCAGCAGGCGCACACCGTAGATCACGCCACTGGCGCCGGAGATGCCGACGATGAGCGGCGGGTTCTGCTGCGGGTCTGCGCGCATCGGCTTGTCTCCTGAGTCGGCCATCACGGCGTGGCGCCGGCCACGCCGGGCGCCTGGTAGATGTGCTTGATTTCGGTGAAGTCGGCCAGGGCGTCGTAGCCATGCAGACGGCCCAGGCCGCTCTGGCGATAGCCGCCGGTCTCCACCTCGGCCAGCAGCCGGTTGTGCTCGTTGATCCACACCGTGCCGTTGCGCAGGGCACGCGCCACGCGCAGGGCGCGCGCACCGTCGTGCGTCCACACGCTGGCCGACAGGCCGAACACGGTGTGGTTGGCCCGCGCGATGGCCTCGGCCTCGTCCTCGAACGACTCCAGCACCAGGAACGGGCCGAAGATCTCGTCCTGGACGAAGCCGGCGCCGCTGTCGCGGTGATACACCAGCGCGGGCTTGAAGAACGCGCCTTCGGCCAGCGCGCCTTCGGGCACGCCGCCGCGCAGCAGCACCTGGTCGGCCTCCTCGCAGGCCTGGGCGACCTGGGCGGCCACCGCATCGCGCGAACGCCGGTCGATCAGCGGGCCGATCTGCGAGGCCGGGTCGATGCCGGGACCCAGGCGCAGGGCCTCCAGCGCACCGGTCAGGGCCTGCTTCATCTCCGAGAGCCTGCTCTGGTGCACCAGCACGCGCCGCGCCGCGGTGCACTGCTGGCCGGAGAGGATGGTCGCGGCCGCGGCCAGCTTCGGCGCGACCGCATCCAGGTCCGCATCCGGGAACACCAGGCAGGCCGAGTTGCCACCGAGCTCGAGCGAGAGCTTCTTCATGCTGTCGGCGGCGTTGCGCATGATGGTCTTGCCCACCGCGGTCGAGCCGGTGAAGCAGATCACGTCCACCGCGTGCGAGGTGGCCAGCAGCGAAGCGCCCGCGCTGCCGGCCTCGCTGAAGACGTTGACCACGCCGGCCGGCAGCTGCGGATGCCGCAGCAGCGGGGCCAGGATCGCGGCGTTGAACAGGGTGGTCTGCGCGGCGGGCTTGACCACCACCGTGCAGCCGGCGGCCAGCGCCGGGCCGAGCGCGCGCACCAGCAGCACCGCCGGCGCGTTCCACGGCACGATGATGCCGGCCACGCCGGCCGGCTCGCGCAGCACGGTGGACAGCACGCCGGGCTCGGGCTCCAGCACGTGGCCGGGAATGTGGCGCGCCAGGCCGGCGTAGTACTCGATCTCGGAGATCGCGCCGGCCACCTCGCCGCGCGACTGCGCGATGACTTTGCCGTTCTCGAGCGTCAGCAGTTCGGCCAGTTCGCCCGCGCGTGCCTGCAGGGCGGCGGCCCAGTCCAGCAGCACGCGCTGGCGCAGGCGCGGCGAGGCGGCCCAGGCGCCCTGGTCGAAGGCGTGGCGCGCCGCGTCGATGGCGGCCTGCGCCTCGGCGGCGCCACCATCGGCGTACTCGCCGAGGACCTGGCCGTTGGCCGGGTCCTGGCTGGGAAGGAAGGCGGTGCCGACGGCCTTGCCGTCGATCCAGTGCATGGCGGGGGAACGGGTCACGGAAGCGTCCTGGGTGCATGGCGCACGACGATCCGGACGCGTCTGTGGCGGGACCTCCCGCGCGGGACGGCACCGGCCCGCGGCCGCGCCGAGCGCGCTGCATCCCACCGCGCCTCCCGATCGCCGCGCCCGGAGGAAATCGGGGCTCGGCGGCGGCGCGCCCGCGGACGGCGCGCCACTCCCGAGGGCGACGCTAGCGCGGGCTCGGCATCAAGTCTAATAATCAGTCTTTATTTTTTTTATCAGAGGATCTGATGAGGATCGGGTCCAGGGCCTCGCGCGTGTCGTGCAGCGCCTCCCGCAGGCGCTCGACCAGCAGCATCGCCGCCGGCCCCAGCGGATGCCGCGCCTGGTGGATGACGACCAGATGGCGGGTGATGCGCGAGCGGCCGATCGAGTAGCCCGTCAGCGAGCCATCCAGCAGCTGCCGGTGCACGGCGATGCTGGGCAGCACGGTGAACCAGTCGCTGCGCGCGACCAGGTCGGCGATCGAGTCGGTCGAGTCGATCTCCAGCTGCGGTTCCAGTTCGACGGTGAGCCCGGCCATGTGGCGCTCCAGCTCGGCGCGCAGGCCGTGGCGCTTGGACGGCAGCACCAGCTTCAGCGCGGCCACATCGCCGAGCGAGCGGATCTTCGGCGGAGCGTTGCCGCGCGCGCCGACCAGCACCATCTCCTCCTCCAGCAGCGGGATCATCTCCAGCCCCAGGCGGCGCGCCGGCCGGTTGATCACCGCCACGTCCAGGCGGCCGGCGTTGACCCATTCGATGAAGGTCTGCGAGTAGCCATCGGCGATGGAGATCCGCACGTCGGGATAGTCGGCCGAGTAGGCCATCAGCACGCCGGGAATCACGCTGCGCGTGACCGAGGACAGCACGCCGATGGAGACCTCGCCGGACACCGTGCCCGACAGGTTGGCCATGTGCGTCATCGCCGCGGCCAGGTCGCGCTGGATCGGCGTCACCAGCCGGTGCAGCGTGCGGCCGGCGGCGGTCGGCACCATGCGCTTGGGCGTGCGTTCGAACAGCTTCTGCTCCAGCTCGCGCTCCAGCTTGGCGATCTGCATCGACAGCGCGGGCTGGACCACGTTCATGCGCTGCGCCGCGCGCGTGACGCTGCCCTCTTCGTACAGCGCCAGGAAGTAGTTGATCTGTCGCAGGTCCATCGCCCCCTCCGGGAATGAGGTCAGAAAATCTGATGGATCATATCTAAATTCATTATTTGGAATTATCGACTGCCTGGGCGAGGCTGCGGCCGTTGCCCCTTCCGGGGTGCGCGCGTCGGGCTGGCCATCGTCGCCAGGCGCGACGCCGATGCGGCTTCGCCGCGCTCGGCCACAACGCAAGCAACGTTCATCCATTTCCGAGGAGGGGAAACATGAGCGGAACCACGACCTCGCCAGGCGGGGCGACGGGGGCGGCTGCGCCCATTCCACCGCGCAAGGTGCTGCTTGCGGCCTTCGCCTCCACTTTCGGGTGGGCGCTGGATCTGTTCGACCTGTTCCTGCTGCTCTATGTCGCCCCGATCGTCGGCCGGCTGTTCTTCCCCTCGCACACGCCCACCCTGTCGCTGGCGGCGGTCTATGCCTCGTTCGCGGTGGCGCTGCTGGTGCGCCCGCTGGGTTCGGCCATCTTCGGTGCCTACGCGGATCGCAAGGGGCGCAAGCTGGCGCTGATGGTGGCGATGGTCGGCGTCGGCCTGGCCACCGCGGCCTTCGGCGTGCTGCCGACCATCGAGCAGGTCGGCCTCCTGGCGCCGGTGCTGTTCCTGGTGCTGCGCGTGGTGCAGGGCCTGTTCGTCGGCGGCATTGTCGCCTCCACCCACACCATCGGCACCGAGTCGATCCCGCCGCGGTATCGCGGCCTGGTGTCGGGCCTGGTCGGCGGCGCCGGTGCCGGCATCGGCGCGCTGATGGCCTCCTTCGCCTACTTCGTGCTGTCGGGCATCTTCCCCGATGCGCAGTTCGACCAGTGGGGCTGGCGCTTCATGTTCTTCACCGGCCTGATCAGCACGGCCTTTGGCCTGATCATGTTCAAGTTCCTCGAGGAATCGCCGGTCTGGAAGCAGCTGCAGGAGGCCAAGGCCAGCGGCAAGGTGGCCGCCGCGCCCAAGGTCTCGCCGCTGCGGCGCGTGTTCGGTCGCGAGTACCGCAAGGTCATGCTGGTCAACCTGCTGATCACCTTCGGCGGCGGCGCGACCTATTACCTGACTTCGGGCTATCTGCCGACCCTGCTCAACCTGGTGGCCAAGGTGCCGCATGGGGAGAGCTCGCACATCCTGATGTGGGGCTCGGTGGCGGTGATCGTCAGCGCGCTGTTCTTCGGCTGGCTCAGCGACAAGGTCGGGCGCAAGCCGAGTTTCATCGTCGCCGGCCTGGCCGCGCTGGTCGGCCTGCCGCTGCTGTTCCATGGCGTGAGCGGTGCGGCCGGTTCGGTCGACACGGTGCTGTTGTACGCGGTGGCGATCTCGCTGATCGGCGGCGCGGCGATCGCGCCGATCATGATCTTTCTCAACGAGCGCTTCTCCACCGATCTGCGCGCCAGCGGCACCGGCCTGAGCTGGAACATCGGCTTCGCCCTCGGCGGAACCATGCCGACCTTCGTGTCCCTGGCCAGCGCCACGCCCGCGCAGATCCCCACGGTGCTGGCGGTGTTCACCGGTGCGATCGGCCTGATCTACCTGATCGGCGCGGTGGTCATCCCCGAGACGCGCGGCAGGACGCTTTAGACCGCGCGCGATCGCCCCGGCATCGCGCCGTGCGGTCCGTTCGCGACTCCTTGCCGGCACGTGCCGGTGTTCCCACACGACGCGCGCAGCTCCTGGCGTGCGGCTGACCGATGGAGGCAACCATGGCTGATTCCAATCCAAGATCCAGCAACACGCACGGTGCGCTGTCGCTGCGCCAGTGGCTGGACCGCCTGTCCGCGCGCGGCGAACTGGCCGTGGCCCGCGACGGGCTCAGGCTGCGGCACGAGATCGCGGCGGTCGCGCACAAGCTGGACGGGCGCCAGGCCACGTTCTTTCCCAGGCCCGACGGTGAGCATGCGATTCCGGTGATCTCCGGCATCGTGTCCGACCGCGGCTGGATGGCCGAAGCCCTGGGCGTGGCGCAGGACGAGTTGCTGGCGCGCTTCCAGCATGCCGCGTCCAACCCGATTCCGTGGAGGGAAGTCGGCGATGCCCCCGCACAGGAAGTGGTGCACACCGAGATCGATCTGCTCAGGCAGCTGCCGATTCCCACCCACAACGAACACGACAGCGGCGCCTACATCACCGCCGGCCTGCTGATCTCGCGCAGCCCGGAAACCGGCATCCAGAACGTCGCCATCCACCGCTGCCAGATCAGCGGCAAGAACCGCATCGGCGTGTTGCTGCTGCCGCGCCACACCGACCACTACTACCGCATGGCCGAGAAGGACGGCAAGCCGCTGCAGATGGCCATCGCCATCGGCGTGGACCCGGCCACGCTGCTGTCCTCGCAGGCGATCGTGCCGGTGGACCATGACGAACTGGAGATCGCCGGGGCCCTGCACGGCCAGGCGCTGGAGGTGGTCAAGTGCACCACCAACGAGGTGCGCGTGCCGGCGCAGGCCGAGATCGTCATCGAGGGCCGGCTGCTGGCCGAGGAGCGCGAGGAGGAAGGGCCGTTCGGCGAGTTCCCGCAGTACTATGGCGAGCGCGCGCGTCGTCACGTGATCGAGGTCGATGCGATCACCCATCGCCGCGATGCGGTGTTCCACACCATCGTCGGCGGCGGCCTGGAACATCTGCTGCTGGGCGCGATCCCGCGCGAGGCCACGATCCTCAACGAGCTGCAGCGCAGCTTTCCCGGGGTGCGCGATGTGCATCTGGCGCTGGGCGGCGTCGGCCGCTATCACCTGTACGTCAAGCTGGACAAGCGCCAGAACGGCGAGGGCAAGAACGTCATCCTCGGCGCGTTCGCCGCGCACTACGACATCAAGCATGTGGTGGTGGTCGACACCGACGTGGACATCCATGACCCGCAGGAAGTCGAGTGGGCGGTGGCCACGCGCTTCCAGGCCGATCGCGATCTGGTGGTGATCGGCAACAGCCAGGGCTCCAAGCTCGATCCGTCCACCGACGATGGCGTGGGCGCCAAGATGGGACTGGACGCCACCATCCCGGTCGATGCGCCGGAGATGAAGTACAAGCGCATCCGCATTCCCGGTGAGGACACGCTGGACCTGCAGGCCCTGATCACCGGCCGCCAGGACTGGCGCGGCACAGCCGACCGCGTCGCATGAACACCTTCGGGAGGGGGCGCGCCATGCGCAAGTGCAAGATCGCCGTCCTGGTCACCATGGCCCTGTCTGCGGGCATCCCCGCCGCGCAGGCGCAGATGGCCAGCCAGGACGCCGGCTATCCGCTGGCCGCGCAGGGATGGGGCGGCAAGACCGGCGCCGACAGCTGGATGTCGCGCTATGTGGAGGACTGGACCGCGCTGCGCGATCCTGCCAAGCGCACCGGGCTGTTCGACGGGCTCAAGTACATCCCGTTCAACGAAAGTGGCGACACCTATCTGAGCGTGAGCATGGAGCAGCGCTTCCGCGGCGACTATTACAGCGCCATCGGCCTGCGCGAGGGCGCGGCCTCGCAGTCGCCGTGGCTGTATCGCGCCTTCCTCGGCGCGGACCTGCACGTGGGTGAGCACGTCCGTGCGTTCACCGAGCTGGCGCACGGCGGTTACGACGGCCGCAACGTCACCAGCTTCCCGGCGTCGCAGCGCGACGACGCGTTCCTGCAGCAGGCTTTCGTCGACCTGACCGGCAAGTGGGCCGATGCCGAGGTCGGCATGCGCGTGGGTCGCCAGGATTTCCAGGATGGCCCGCAGTGGCTGGCCACCACGCGCGAGAACTCCAACACACGCGTGACCTTCGACGGCGTGCGTGCGTGGGCGATCGGCGCGGACGCGCGGCTGGACGTGTTCGATTACCGCTACGTCGATCAGCAGGGCGGCTACTTCGACGATGGCACGCTGTCGAGCAGGCGCTTCAGCGGCGCACTGGCCGGCTTCCGGCTGGCGGGCAGCGGGCTGTACCTGGAGCCGTTCTGGTTCCATGCCCGCGACGACAACAAGGCCTGGGGCGGCAAGGTCGCCAGGGAAACGCGCGACTACTTCGGCGTCCATTTCTGGGGCACCCAGGGCGCCCTGACCTTCGACACCGCCGCGATGTATCAGACCGGCGACTTCGGCGACCGCGACCTGCGCGCCTACTCGGCGTACTCGATCTTCACCTGGAAACTGTCCGGCTCCGGTTGGGCGCCGCAGGTCGGCTTCCATGCCGATCTCAGCTCCGGCGGCGGCGCCTACGGCAGCGGCACGCTCCGCAACAGCTCCATCCTGTTCGGCAGCGGGCCGTACCACAGCTGGGCGACCTGGTTCGGCAGTACCAACTACATGGCCTTCGCGCCGATGTTCCAGTTCGCGCCGGGCAGGACCACCAGCGTGCAGCTGCAGTACCAGCGCATGTGGCGCCAGAACACCGATGACGCCATCTACAGCGGCGCCGGGACCGCCTATGCCGGCACGCAGCGGACCGACGGCAAGCGCATCGGCGACCTGCTGCGACTCAACGCCACGTGGAAGGTCAGCCGCTATGTGGCGTTCACCGCCCGCGCCGAGCGCTTCCTGGCCGCGGCGGCGATGGAGGATGCCGGTTACGGCGACGCCACGTTCTTCGGTGGGTTCATGACGTTCCGCTTCTGAGGGCGCGCGTCCCGGGCCTGCGGCGATCAGGCCGGCCGGAGGCCATCTCGATGTTGCGCGGCATCGGCCGCCCCGCGGTGGCGAGGCCGTTTGCCGCGCCGTGGCGCACGGACGAAGGTGCAGTAGGCAGCGGGAGGGGAGAGTCCGCTAGAATTTCAGCCCTCTCTACCGACGGATATCGCGATGGCCCCGACGTCTTCAGCGCCCCCGACGCGCGGCAAGGTGTATGAGAGCGCGCAGGCGGCGCTCGATGGTGTGGTGGCGGACGGCCAGACCCTGGCCGTCGGCGGCTTCGGCCTGTGCGGTATCCCCGAGGCGCTGATCGCCGCGCTGCGCGACACTGGCGTGCGTGACCTCACCGTGATCTCCAACAACGCCGGCGTCGACGGCTTCGGCCTGGGGCAGCTGCTGGCGACGCGCCAGATCCGCAAGATGATTTCGTCCTACGTGGGCGAGAACAAGGAGTTCGAGCGGCAGTTCCTGTCCGGCGAACTGGAGCTGGAATTCAACCCGCAGGGCACGCTGGCCGAGCGCCTGCGCGCCGGCGGCGCGGGCATCCCGGCGTTCTTCACCGCCACCGGCTACGGCACCGTGATCGCGCAGGGCAAGGAGACCCGGGAGTTCGACGGCAAGCACTACGTGCTGGAGACCGCGCTGCGCGCCGACGTGGCCCTGATCAAGGCCTGGAAGGCCGACACCGCCGGCAACCTGCTGTTCCGCAAGACCGCGCGCAACTTCAACCCCGCCTGCGCCATGGCCGGGCAGGTGTGCGTGGCCGAGGTCGAGGAGATCGTCGAGGTCGGCAGCTTCGATCCCGACCAGGTGCACCTGCCGGGCATCTACGTCGACCGCCTGGTCCTGAACGCGCATCCTGAGAAGCGCATCGAACAGCGCACCGTGCGTGCCGCAGGAGACAAGTGATGGCCTGGACCCGCGAACAGATGGCCGCGCGCGCCGCGCAGGAGCTGGCCGACGGCATGTACGTCAACCTCGGCATTGGTCTGCCCACGCTGGTGGCCAACTACATTCCCGAGGGCGTGGACGTGTGGCTGCAGTCCGAGAACGGTCTGCTGGGCATCGGCCCGTTCCCGAGCGAGGACGAGGTGGATGCCGACCTGATCAACGCCGGCAAGCAGACCGTGACCGCGCGGCCGGGCGCCAGCTTCTTCGGCAGCCACGACTCGTTCGCCATGATCCGCGGCGGCCACATCGACCTGGCCATCCTGGGCGCGATGCAGGTCAGCGAGCGGGGCGACCTGGCCAACTGGATGGTGCCCGGCAAGATGGTCAAGGGCATGGGCGGGGCGATGGACCTGGTCGCCGGCGTCAAGCGCGTGGTGGTGCTGATGGAGCACGTGGCCAAGGACGGCAGCCACAAGCTGCTGCCCGAGTGCGACCTGCCCCTGACCGGCGTGGCCGTGGTCGACCGCATCATCACCGACCTGGGCGTGTTCGACGTCACCGCCGAGGGGCTGAAGCTGGTGGAGCTGGCCGATGGGGTGAGCCGCGAGGAGATCGCGGAGAAGACCGGCGCGCGTTTCGACATCAGGTGAACCGCGCCCGGGCTGCATCAGCTGGGTTGAGCGTAGCTGTAATGGGCGTCCGGGTCGGGTTCATGATCACCGGCCACGGTCGATGCCGTCAGCGTGGCGTATCCGGCCGCTTTGGCCACCACGATGGTCAGTCGCTCGATGGCATGCGCCGTTGTTCCATCAACCTGACCCACTTCGCGCTCGAATCTCCAAGTATCGAGATGCGCATCAAGCAGCGGGCGAAGTGCCTCAAGCCTGGTCCAGAACATTGAGCCGGCGATGAAGCGATCCTCTTCGACGTCGACGGGTGGAATTCCGATCACGCTCGCCAGCCTGGCCACGCTGTCGGCATTGGCGCCCCAGTAAAACGAAAGCCGTGGTGTGTGCCCTTCCGGCGCGACCAGGCCTAATCGAGGATTCTTCCGGTAGGCGTCAAGGATAATCGAGGCTCGCGCGGGACTTGTCAGCCGATCGATCACTTCCTGTCGCCATTGCGCCCCGTCCCGTCGGTGGACAGAGCGCTTGGTGTGCAGTTTGAGCACGACGTCCACGCCTTCATTGAGTAAGGCGTCTGCCACATGGAGGAAGGGCAGGATGTCACGGCCCCGGTTCTCGTACACACGCACTTCGCAGCCCATGGCGCTGGACGCGATCACGGCATTCACCGCATCCAGCTTCTCCGCGGAAGTTGTGACGATGACCCTCCATTGCAGCGTGGAAGCCAGCAAGGCCTCCAGAATTTCCCGGAGTACTTCCGGATAGAACGCGTGGATGATCGCGACAGGGGATGGCGAGGATGACTTCGCAGGATGCAGGGCCTGGCGGGTGGCATCAAGCCAAGCGTGGCCCAGCCTTGCGTCCGGCTCCAGCACTGCGCCCTCTGCCCATTCGTTCCATGCGTTGACGAAGACCAGGCGTTGCGAAGCCGGTCGCGACTGGACGCGCTGGATCGCGCGGCGCAGCCAGTCGCGATAACCGCGCGGCGAGGCGTGCAACAAGCTTCTCCCCCGGCTCGGGCGGCGGGGTTCGTTGTCCCAACCAGGGTTGACGCCTGGATAAAGCAGGTATCCTGGCTCATCGCGATCGATGGCATTGCGTGCTAGCACGCGCCAGTCGAGGATCTCGCCCGCATAGTCGGGATTGAGCAGCGTCTGGGCCGGCGCGAGTGTCGGCAAACTGGTCAGGTTCGGAGGAAACTCCACTGCGGCATCGAAGCCGATACTCTCCGGCGTGGGGCGCTCGAACGATTGTACGTAGGCCAAATGCAGCTCGCCGACGCCATTTTCCCGACACCAGTGGCGCCAGCGCTCGGCGGTGGCGGCCGCGTCGGGCAACAGGCCAGGGCGATACACCAGCAGCATCGGCCTCCCGTCGATGCGTAGGTAGCGCGGGTCGCGAAGGTAGGGGGCGATGTAGGCGATGAAGGCCAGGTCGTCCGCGGCACTGTGCCGTTGGCCAATCAATACGTCCTGTCCGCGTCCGCTCCAGGTGCGAGTCCAGTTCTCGTTGGCCCAACACAGGCACAGCGGCAGCGCGATATCCTCGTGTTCCAGCCAGTTGCGCAGTGGCGCCTCCAGCAGGACGTGGCCCGCAAACCAGTAGAAGTAGCTGCAGAATCCTTCAATGCCATAGGACTGGGCGAGCGCTGCCTGCGCGCGCAGCACCTGTGCACTGCGTAGATCGTAGTAGCCGAGATCTGCTGGCACGCGCGGTTGGGAATGACCTTCGAACTGCGGAAGCGCGCGAGCTGTGTTGCGCCATTCTGTAAAGCCCGTGCCCCACCATCTGTCGTTCTCTGGAATGGGATGGAACTGCGGAAGATAAAAAGCGACCAAGCGGGCTGGGCGCGCCTCGGGCATGGCGCCCGAGCGTTGCGGAACATGGCCAATGGCAGGTTGATCCGACGAACCCGGGGCTCGAAGCGGCACCCCTGTCCCGACCGCGGCCGCATGTGCACGAGGTAACTCTGGCCGGATGCGTGGGAAACGTTCCAGGAACCGGTTGCGCAATACGTCGCGCGAATGCGTCGAAAGCGGTAGGCGGCGAAAAACCGCGCGCAGAAAGATGAATAGTCTGGAGCGCGCGTCGCCGGATGATGAAATACTCATGCTCAAATGATCCCAGAATCGACGCTGGCAGGCACCCGCAGGCTTGGGATGACACGCAACGACGCGATGCTGGCACTGCGCGCGCACTGGCTCGCTCCCGATGACGCGTGGGCACTGCAGCAGCAGCTGAGCGAAACCCTTCCCTGGTCCATCCACCGCATCCGCCTGTTCGGGCGCTGGGTGGATTCGCCGCGGCTGAGCTGCTGGATCGGCGATGCGCAGGCGGTGTACCGGTATTCGGGGCAGACCTTCGCGCCGCATCCGTGGACGGAAGCGCTGGCGGCGCTGCGCGATCGCCTGCGCGGGGAGCTGGGCGTGCCGTTCAACAGTGTGCTGGCCAACCTGTACCGCGATGGGCGCGATGCGATGGGCTGGCACAGCGACGACGAGCCGGAACTGGGCGCCGAGCCGGTGATCGCCTCGCTCAGCCTGGGGGCGGCGCGGCGCTTCGTGCTGCGCCGGCGCGACGACCATGCGGTCAAGCAGGCGCTGGTGCTCGAGCCGGGTAGCCTGCTGGTGATGCGCGGGGCCTGCCAGCGCGACTGGCAGCATGCGCTGCCGCGCACCGCCAAGCCGGTGGGGCCGCGCCTCAACCTCACCTTCCGCCACATCCAGCCGCTGCGACGTTGAAGGCCGCGCGGGACGCGGCGGGCGCTTTCAGCGGATCTGCGGGGCGGCGCGCGGCGGCGTGGCCGGCTGCGCGGCGGCGGTGGTCAGCGTCCAGCCGGCGATCTGGCCGGTGAGCTGCGCCAGCGCCTGGTCGAAGGCGGGCACCACCTGGGCGATGTCGGTGCCGGCGGCCGGCTGGGCGACGCTGAAGGTGCGCGAGGCGAGCACGCTCTGGTCGAGGTTGCGCACCAGCTTGGCATTGACCACCAGCGTGGCCGCCGGCGTGGCGCCGCCGGCGTAGTCCGCTTCGAAGCGGCGCACGTCCAGTAGCAGCTTGTAGGTGCCGTGGATGCCGGATTCGGCGCTGCCCACGCCGGCGGTCTTGCGGCTGTCCTCGAGGGCGCGCAGCACCGCATCCTCCAGCATGCTGGTGGCGCTCTGCGCCCAGGCGGCGCCCTTGTAGACCTGCAGTTCGTCCGGGCTCGGGCGCACGGCGATGCGCGCGCTGTCGAGCAGGCGCGGCGCGGTCGGCTTGGTCACCACGATCGAGGCCGCCACCTGCGGCCAGGCCGGATCGGGCGTCACCTGCACCGGCGGTGCGTAGATGGTGGTCGGCGTGCGGGCGCCGCCGCCCAGCAGGGACGAGCAGCCCGCCAGGACCAGGGTCGAGGCCAGTGTCAGGAACAGCAGCGGCGCCTTCATTTGGGTTCGAACTCCTTGGGTGCGTCGCGGCCAAGCAGGTAGCGCGCGGGGTTGCCTTCCAGCCGGTCGCTGACCTGGCGCAGGTCGCGGATCAGGCCGCGCAGCTCGCCCAGCGTGGGCCCGAGCTGGCCCAGGCCGTCGTTGGCGAAGCTGTTGATGGCCTGGCGGTTCTCGCCGAGGATCGCGTCGGCGTTGCCTGCGGCCGAGTCGAGCTTGGCCAGGGCCGCGTCCAGCTTGGCCAGCGTGGCCGGCAGCTGCTGCACCACGTGGCGGTCCAGGTCGCTGAGCGTGCCGTTGGCGGTGGTCAGGGTGCGGTCCAGGTTCTGCGCCGCGTCGCGCGCGGACACCAGCAGCGCCTGCACGCCGGCCTCGCGGTTGGAGATGTCGCCGCTGATCGACTGCAGGTTCTGCAGCGTGGAGGAGATGGCCGCCACGTTCTTGTCGCTGAGCACCTGGTCGAGCTTCTCGACGATGCGGTTGGCCGTGTCGGTGATGTTCTGCAGCGCCGAGGGGCTGGTGCGGATCACCGGCACGTCGCGCTTGTCCACGTCGGTCAGGGCGCGCGACTGCGGCGAGCCGCCGCTGAGCTGGATGATCGAGGGGCCGGTCAGGCTGGTAATGGCCAGCTTGGCGGTGGTGTCGGTCTTGACCGGGGTACTGGAATCCAGCCGCAGCTGGGCGATGACCTGGCTGGGGTCGTTGGGCGCCAGCGAGAGCTTGGTGATCGAGCCGACCGCGATGCCGTTGTACTGCACCGGGCTGCCCACGCTCAGGCCGGTGACGGCCTCGCGGAACACCACCTGATAGGCCTGGAAGCTGCGCTCGGACGAGTACTTGGCCGCCCACAGCCCGAACAGCAGCAGGCCGATCCCCACGATGATGGTGAAGGCGCCGATCAGGACGTAATTGGCCTTGGTCTCCAAATCCGGTGCTCCGCTAGTCGTTAACGCGCATCGCGCGCGGCCCGGGCGCGCGGCCCGTGGAAGTACTCCTGCACCCACGGATGGTCGAACCGCTCGACCTCGGACAGTGGCGCATTGACCACCACCTTCCTGTCCGCCAGCACCGCCACGCGGTCGCAGATAGCGTACAGGGTGTCCAGGTCGTGGGTGATGATGAACACGGTCAGGCCCAGGGCTTCCTGCAGGGTCTTGATCAGCGTGTCGAATGCGGCCGCGCCGATCGGATCCAGGCCGGCGGTGGGCTCGTCCAGGAACAGCAGCGGCGGGTCCAGCGCCAGCGCGCGGGCGATGCCGGCGCGCTTGCGCATGCCGCCGGACAGCTGCGAGGGCAGCTTGTTGACCGTGTCGGCCGGCAGGCCGGCCAGCTTCACCTTCAGCAGGGCCAGCTCGTAGCGGAAGGTCTCGGGCAGCTCGGGGTGGTGTTCCTTCAGCGGCACCTGCACGTTCTCGCCCACGGTCAGCGAGGAGAACAGCGCGCCATCCTGGAACAGCACGCCGGTATTGCGCTCGATGCGCTGGCGCGCGGCGCGGCCGCCGTGGCGCGCGTCCTCGCCCAGCACCTCGATCTGGCCCGCCTCGGGGATCTGCAGCCCCAGGATGCTGCGCATCAGCACCGACTTGCCGGTGCCCGAGCCGCCGACGATGCCGATGATCTCGCCGCGCCGCACGGTCAGGTCCAGCCCGTCGTGCACAGTCTGCGCGCCGAAACGGTTGACCAGCCCGCGCACGCGGATGACCGCGTCGGTCTCGTCCTGCCCGTCCTGTTGCGCATCGTCAGGCGCGGGCGTGGCGGCGAGCGCGTTCACCAGCCCACCTGCATGAACCACAGCGCGGCGAAGGCGTCGATCACGATCACCAGCGAGATCGTCTGCACCACACTGGAGGTGGTGCGCTCGCCCACCGACTGCGCCGTGCCCTGTACCTGCATGCCTTCCAGGCAGCCGATCAGGCCGATCACCATGGCGAACACCGGCACCTTCACCAGCCCCACCAGCATGTGCCGCAGTTCGATCGTGTCGTGCAGGCGCGCCAGATACATCTGCGGCGGGATGTTGAGGTCGAAGGCGCCGACCGTCACGCCGCCGGCCAGGCCGGCCATCATCGCCACGAAAGTCAGCAGCGGCAGGGTGAACAGCAGCGCGAGCAGTCGCGGGATCACCAGCAGGTCGATCGGGTCCAGGCCGAGGGTGCGGATCGCATCGACCTCTTCGCGGCTCTTCATCGCGCCGATCTGGGCGGTGAACGAACTGGCGGTGCGGCCGGCCACCACGATCGCGGTCATCAGCGGCGCCAGCTCGCGCAGGGTGGCGATCGAGACCAGCTCGACCACGTAGATCTGCGCGCCGAAGTCGCGCAGGATCGTCGAGCCCAGGAACGCGATCACCGCGCCGACCAGATAGGACAGCAGCGCCACCAGCGGCACCGCGTCCAGGCCGACCTGTTCCATGTGGTGCACGGTGGACGTCAGGCGCAGGCGGTGCGGCTCGTGCACGATGCGCATCAGCTTGACCAGGTTCTCGCCGGTGAAGCTGACCAGTGACATGATCGCCCGGCCGTTCTGCTGGACCTGGTAGCCCAGGCGCGCCAGCGCGGCCAGGAAGCCGTAGTCGCGCTTCTTCCTGGGCCGGTCGTCGACCACGTCCTCGATGCTGGACACCAGCGCCTGGTGGTCCTGGCGGAACAGGAGGTTCTCGAGCGGAAGCTGGTTGCGGCTGGCGTAGCGCAGCAGCGCCAGTACGCCGGCCGAATCCAGCCGCGACACCCCGGTGGCATCCAGCGTCTGCGCCTCGGCGGGGATCGCGGTGAGCTGGCGCCCCACGTCCAGGGCACAGGCCAGCGTCCAGTTGCCCAGCAACCGGGCCCGCGTGGGCTCGGCCGGGTCGATGCGGACCTCGGGCTGTGTCGGGGCGGGCGTGGTCATGGCGGTCTGGCGGCGAGCATACAGGCTATGCCGGTGAAGGTCAGGGTCACGCCGACCAGGGCCCGCCGGTCCAGCGGTTCGCGCAGCCACAGCGCGCCCAGGATGACCAAAAAGACAGAGGCCGACTCGTTGAGGATCGCCGCCACCGCCGCCGGCGCGTACTTGTAGCCGCCCAGCCACAGCACCATCGACAGGCCCTGTCCGCACAGCGCCGCCAGCACCAGCCGGCCCCACGGCACCGGGCCGGGATCGAAGCGGAAATGCACGCGCGTGCGCGGCCACGCCGCCAGGACCAGCAGGCCGGCCACGGCGCCGAGCAAGCGCAGCAGGGTGATCCACAGCAGCGAGTGCGCCTCCAGCACGCGCTTGAGCATCACGATCGACACGGCCATGAGCGCGATCGACGCCGCACCGATCAGCACCCCGCGCAGCGCATGGGTCGGCGGGGTCTGCCACTGTGCCGACGGCCGCGCGATCAGCAGCACGCCGCCCGCCACCAGCGCGAAACCCAGCCACTGCCACGGGCCCAGCCGCTCGCCCAGAAACGCATAGCCCATCAGCAGCACCAGCGGGCTGTAGAGGTTGCCGACCACGCCCATGCGCCCGGCGCCCAGTTCGTTGAGCGCGCGGAAGTACAGCGTGTCGGCCACGGCGATGCCCATGATCCCGCTGGCCAGCGTCAGCAGCAGCGCACCGGTGCCCAGGCTGGGCAGCTGGCCATGGGTGGAGACCAGCGCCAGCGGCGTCAGCGCCAGCAGCACCAGGCCGTTCTTGAACAGGTTCAGCGTCGGCGGCGGCAGGGCACGACCCAGCTGCCGGGCCAGGATCACCCCGAACGCCCAGGTCGCCGCGCTGCCCAGCGCCATGGCTTCGCCCAGACCGATGTTCATGGCAAGCAGGGAAGCGGCATGGGCACGCGGTCGCGAAAGGAGCAGCCCATCAGTGTAGGAGAACGCGCGCCCCCGCCTACACTAGGCGTCAACTCCCGAAGCCGTGTCGATGTCCCGTCCTCCCGCGCCCGCCACCTACGCCCAGCGCATCGCCTTTGTCTGCGAGATCGCCGCGCGCCTGCATCGCTACGGCACCACCGCCCAGCGCCTGGAGGGCAGCATCCTGGCCCTGTCGGCGCAGCTGGGGCTGGACTGCGAGCCCTGGTCCAACCCGACCGGCATGATCCTGAGCTTCAGCGATCCCAAGCGTGCGCTGGGGGCCAGCGACACCACCCGCGTGATCCGCCTGGCGCCGGGCGAGAACGATCTGTACAAGCTCAGCGAGGCCGACCGCATCGCCGACGCGGTGGCCGGCGGCCAGATGAGCCTGGCCGAGGGCCATGCCGCATTGCGGGCGCTGGACCAGCTACCCACCCGCGGTTTCCGCCTGATGCAGATCCTGGCCTATGGCCTGGCCGCCGGCGGCGTGGCCGGGCTGTGGCGGCTGCCGTGGCTGGACATCGGCACCGCCACGCTGATCGGCCTGCTGATCGGCGTGGTGTCCCAGCTGACCGACCGGCGCCCGCAGCTGCGCGAGGCCAGCGATGCCATCGCCTCGCTGGTGGCCGGCCTGGTGGCGATCCTGATCTCCAACCTGGTCGGTCCGCTGAACCTCAACTCGGTGATCATCACCGCGCTGGTCGTGCTGCTGCCGGGCATGAGCCTGACCAACGCCTTCAACGAGCTCACCAGCCAGCACTGGGTCTCGGGCACGGCGCGCTTCGCCGGCGCGGTCACCACGGTGATCAAGCTGACCGTGGGCAGCATCATCGCCGTCACCCTGGCGCAGATGCTGGGCCTGTACCCGGAGGTGCGCGCGCTGCGGCCGCAGCCGGACTGGGTGGAATGGGGCGCACTGGTGATCAGCGCCTTCGCCTTCGCGGTGCTGTTCAAGGCCCATCGCCGCGATTATCTGTGGGTGATGGGCGCTGCGATCTGCGGCTATTTGATCTCGCGCTATGCCGGCAAAGCCTGGGGCAGCGAGGTCGGGCTGTTCCTGTCGGCGCTGGTCATGACCGCGCTGGGCAATGCGTTCGCGCGCTATTACAACCGGCCCGGCGCGCTGATCCGGCTGCCCGGCATCATCATGCTGGTCCCGGGCAGCGCCAGCCTGCGCGTGCTGATGAACCTGGCCAGCGGCGAGAGCAGCCCGGATTCGACCCTGCTGGTGGTGCTGCAGATCCTGATGGCGCTGGTGGCCGGCCTGCTGTTCGGCAATCTGCTGGTTTCCGCGCGCAAGGCGCTATAGCGCGTGCCGCGCATGAAAACAAAAACGCCGGCATGCCGGCGTTTTTGTTTATGCCACTGACGCCCGGATTATTTCTTGCCGGACTTGATCAGGAAATCCTCGACCTTCTTGCCGCTGGCCACCAGCGCGGCCAGCCAGCGCGGCTGCTTGCCGCGGCCGGTCCAGGTTTCCTTGCTGTTGGCCGGGTTGCGGTACTTCGGCGCGACCTTGCCCAGCTTGCGCCCGGCGGTCGGGGCCTTCTTGGCGGCCTTGCCCCGGGTCGGCGCGGCGCTGCCGCCGCCGAACAGTTCCTCGATGGTGTAACCCTCGGCCTTGGCGAACTTCAGAATACGGGCACGTACCTTGGTGATCGGCGTGCGCTTGGAAATCACGGTCTGGCGTTTCTGGGCCTGGCTGATCAGCGAGGCCAGTTCTTTGGCCGACAGGCCGGACAGATCAATCGACATCGAATAACTCCGGAAAGGGAAGGGATAACCATGCCCATCCTTGGCGAAAGCGGACCGATCCTAATCCAATCGGGTTATCGATGACAAATGTTTTTTATTATTCGTCAATATGACAAAGCCGGCATGCGCCGGCCTTGTCGATTCCATGGCGGGAGATTCCCGCGCCGATCAACCCGCGCGCAGGCGTTCGAGCAGGGCGGCCTTGTCCAGGTTTTCGGCCGCCTCGGCGCGGCGCGCGCGGTATTCGAAGGTGCCGGCGGCCACGCCGCGCTCGGAGACCACCACCCGGTGCGGGATGCCGATCAGTTCGATGTCGGCGAACATCGCGCCGGGGCGCAGGCCGCGGTCGTCGAGCACGGCGTCGAAGCCGGCCGCCTGCAGCTCGCCCAGCAGCGACTGCGCCGCCTCGGTCACCGCGGCATCGCCCTTCGGGTTGATCATGCACACGGCCACCTGCCAGGGCGCCATCGCGGTCGGCCAGATGATGCCGTTGGCGTCGTGGTTCTGTTCGATCGCCGCGGCGACGATGCGCGAGACGCCGATGCCGTAGCAGCCCATCGACATCACCGCCGCCTTGCCGGTCTCGTCCAGCACGGTGGCGCCCAGGGCCTGGGCGTACTGCTTGCCGAGCTGGAAGATGTGGCCGACCTCGATGCCGCGCGCGAGCTTGATCTGCCCGCCGTCGGCGGCCAGGTCGCCCTCGACCACGTTGCGGATGTCGGCCACCGCGTCGGGCTCGGGCAGGTCGCGGCCCCAGTTGACCCCGGCGATATGGAAGCCGGCCTCGTTGGCGCCGACGACGAAGTCGGCCAGCGCGGCCACCTCGCGGTCGGCGATCACGCGGATGGCCCTGGCCGGCTTGACCGGACCGAGGAAGCCGGGCTGGCTGCCGAGGTGTTCGAGAATCTCCGCCTCGGTGGCCATGCGATAGCCGGCCATGCCGGCGACCTTGCCCAGCTTGATCTCGTTGACCTCGTGGTCGCCGCGCACCAGCGCCAGCACGAAGCCGTCATCGGTCATGGTGGCGATCGACTTGACCGTGCGCTGCAGCGCGATGCCCAGCAGCGCGGCCACCTCCTCGCAGGTCTTCTGCGTGGGCGTGTCGACGCGGCGCAGTGCCTCGGACCCGGCCGGGCGCGGCGCGGGCTCGGCCGCGACGGCGGCCTCGACATTGGCCGCGTAATCCGAGGCCGTGGAGAAGGCCAGCGCGTCCTCGCCCGAGCCGGCCAGCACGTGGAACTCCTGCGAGGCATCGCCGCCGATGGCGCCGGAGTCGGCCAGCACCGCGCGGAACTCCAGCCCCAGCCGCGTGAAGATGCGCGTATAGGCCGCATGCATGTTGCGGTACTCGCGCACCAGATCGTCGGCATGCAGATGGAAGGAATACGCATCCTTCATCAGGAACTCGCGCGAACGCATCACGCCGAAACGCGGCCGGATCTCGTCGCGGAACTTGGTCTGGATCTGGTAGAAGTTCACCGGCAGCTGCTTGTAGCTGGACAGCTCGTTACGGGCGAAGTCGGTGATCACTTCCTCGGCGGTGGGGGCGTAGCAGAACTCCTGCTCCTTGCGGTCCTTGATCTTCAGCAGCTGCGGGCCGAACTTGGCCCAGCGCCCGGACTCCTCCCACAGCTCGCGCGGCTGGATGGTCGGCATCAGCAGCTCGATCGCCCCGGCGCGGTCCATTTCCTCCCGCACGATCGCCTCGACCTTGCGCAGCACGCGCAGGCCCAGCGGCGACCAGGTGTACAGGCCCGAGGCCAGCTTGCGGATCATGCCCGCGCGCAGCATCAGCTGGTGGCTGACCAGCTCGGCGTCGTTGGGGGTTTCCTTGGTGGTGCGGAGGTGGAACTGCGACAGGCGCATCGTGAGGTATCGCTGGCGGAAAGCCGCCATTTTGCCAGCTGCGCGGCGTGCGCGCCGATCAGCGCGGCGCGGTCACGCGGCTGGCGCCGCTGTCGCGGTCCAGCGGGATGCGTTCGTAAGCCGTGCCGGCCGGCGGCGGACGATCGGTGATGTGCAGCACGCCGTCGGCGTCGTGCCAGCGGTACAGCGAAGGCGGCGGCGCGCCGCGCGCTTCCTCCGCCCTGGAGACGTGGCGTGCCGGGTGGCCGAATCACCAGGCCAGGCCGCCGCCGAGCAGCAGCAGCGCCAGGACCGCCCAGACGACCCGCATCGCCGCTCAGGCGCCCGGCGGGCGGGCGCTGCCCTCGGCCTTGGCGGCGCTCGGCGTGCAGTAGGCCTTGACCGCCGCTTCGGCCAGCTCGCGCTGGCTGGCGCGCTCGCTGTCGGTCAGGAGCGCGCCCGGCTTGCCGTCGGCGCCGGCCTGACGCACCGGGGTGTTGTTGGACAGGATGCGCTGGTTCAGGCGCGCGGTGGTGCACTGCGCATTCTCGGCCGGGGCCGCCTTGGCGCTGGCCGGGGCCTCGCCGCGCGCCATGGCGTCGGCCGGGTTGATCTGCCGGCCCTGCAGGTTGCTCTTGGGCGGTGGCGTGTCCGAGTAGTGGGTCACGCCCTGGGCGTCCTTCCACTGGTACATGCTCTGGGCGTGGGCCAGCGGCGCCGCCAGCAGGGCCGACAGGATCAGGCAGGTGGGCAGACGCATGGCGGGCTCCGGGAGGGCGGGGCGGGCGGGGGATGGCGGCGATTGCAGCACCCCCGGACCGCAGTGGCAAGCGCCGCAACGGCGGTGCGACGGCCCGGGCGGCCCATCGCAAAGCGCATGACACCCTCTAAACTGTGGGGATGGACCCGCTTCCCCAGCCCACCCGCGCGCGCGGCATGTATCTGCTGCCGAACCTGTTCACCACCGCCGGTCTGTTCTCCGGCTTCTACGCGATCATCGCCGCCTCCAATGGCGAGTTCGTTTCCGCGGCGATCGCCGTGTTCGTCGCCGCGCTGATGGACGGCATCGATGGCCGCGTGGCGCGCCTGACCGGTACCAGCAGCGAGTTCGGCGTGCAGTACGACTCGCTCGCCGACCTGGTCAGCTTCGGCATGGCCCCGGCGCTGGTGATGTACCACTGGTCGCTGTCGGCGCTGAAGCTGGACGGGGAGATCATCGGCCGGGTCGGCTGGGCGGTGGCCTTCCTCTACGCGGCCTGCGCGGCGCTGCGCCTGGCGCGGTTCAATACCCAGGTCGGCACGGTCGACAAGCGCTGGTTCGTCGGCCTGGCCAGCCCGGCGGCCGCGGGGCTGATGATGTCCTTCGTGTGGGCCTTCGCCGACGGCAAGCTGGACTGGACCGGCGAGCAGCTGCGTTACGTGGCGCTGGGCGTGACCATCGTGGCGGCGCTGCTGATGGTCAGCCGCATCCGCTTCTGGAGCTTCAAGGGCAGCGGCAAGGGCGGCGCCAAGGCCGACCGGATCCCGTTCCTGCTGGTGGTGCTGGTGCCGGTGGTGATCGCCATCCTGGTGGTCGACCTGCCGCGGACGCTGTGCGTGATCGGCGTGCTGTACGCGCTGTCGGGGCCGGTGATGTGGGCGCTGCAACGCCGGGGGCGCCGGGAGCCGGCGGCGTGAGCGAAGCCGGCAGCCCGCTGTGGACCGGCGAGCAGCACGCCTGGCTGCGCGCGCTCGGCCATACCGTGTGGGTGCCGGGCCAACTGGTCGCGGCGGGGGCGCCGGCCTTGGACGCGCCGGCCGCGCCCGTGCGCCGTCCGCCGACGCAGCCCACGCGCGAGGCGGCCCCGCCGCCTGCGCCCTCCACGCCGCCGCGCCGTCCGCCGCCCGCCATGGCCACCGACAGCGCTCCGGTCGCGCCGCGCCGTCCGCCGGCGCGCGGATCGCTGCTGCCGGACCGCCTGCGGATCGAACTGCTGCGCGCCTCCGGCCTGAACCCCAACACGCCCGAGGCCGCGGCGATCATGGCCGCCTGGCCGGACAGCGCGAGCCTGCGTGGCAACGCGGCGGCCAAGCGGGCGCTGTGGCCGCAGCTGCGCGCGCTGCGCCGCAAGGGCCCGCCGTGAGCGCGGTCCAGTCCGACTCCGGCGCCGCCAGCCTGCGGCCGATGCGCGAGGCGGATCTGGACGCGGTCATGGCGATCGAGCAGCGCGCCTATCCCTTCCCGTGGACGCGCGGCATCTTCCGCGACTGCCTGGCGGCCGGCTATCCGGCCTGGTTGCTGGTCGAGCACGGTCTGGCCATCGGCTATGGCGTGATCAGCCTGGCCGCCGACGAGGCGCACATCCTCAATGTCTGCGTGGCGCCCGAGCGCCAGGGCCGCGGCCTGGGTCGCCAGCTGCTGCGCGCGCTGGTGCAGGGCGCGCGCGAGCGCCGCGCCGAGCGGGTGTTCCTGGAAGTGCGCCCGTCCAACCCGCATGCCATCGCGCTGTATCACAGCGAAGGCTTCAACGAGATCGGCCGCCGCCCGCGCTACTACCCGGCCAGGGACGGGCGCGAGGACGCCATCGTCATGGCGATCGAACTGATCGACGGCGAGATCGACCGCATGCCGCCGCTGTAGGCGGTGCCTCTGTGTCGCGCGGCTGATCGAAAGCGGAAATGATTCCTGGGAGCCGCCATGGCGGCAATGAGGCTCTACCGGTAAAGCCCCATCGCCGCCATTGGCCAAAAAGGCCAAAAGCTCCGCTCTACAAGAAGGCTGCGACTCGATCTGAGAGACCGTTGCTCCCACAAAATCCTTGGTGCCATGCCGGCTTGCTCAAGCCAGCCGCAGCATCGCCACACCCAGCGCGATCACACCCGCGGCGAGCAGGCGCGCCCGCGGCGGGCGCTCCTTGAGCAGCAGCACCGAGATGCCCAGGCCGAACACGATCGCGCTTTCGCGCAGGGCCGCCACCAGCGCGACCGGTGCGCGGGTCATCGCCCACAGCGCCAGGCTGTAGGACAGCAGCGTGCCTATCCCGCCCGCCAGGCCGCGCGCGACGTTGCCGCGCAGGTAGGCGAGAAAGGCCATGCGCCGCGCCAGCAGCGCCCAGGCCAGCAGCGGCAGGGCGGTCAGCGCGAACAGCCACAGCGTATAGCTCAGGGGATGGGCGGAACGGCGCGCGCCGGCGGCATCCAGCAGCGTGTAGCCTGCGATCACCGCGGCATTGAGCAGGGGCAGGGCGGCGTGGTGCAGGCGACCGCTGCCCAGCGCCATCGCCAGCACCCCGGCGCACACCACTGCGATGCCCAGCCAGGCGCGCGGTGCGGGATGTTCGCCCAGCCACAGCACGCCGACGACGGCCACCAGCAGCGGTGCGGCGCCGCGCATCAGCGGATACGCCTGGCTCATGTCGGCCACGTGATAGCAGCGCGCCACCAGGGCGAAGTACAGCGCCTGCAGCAGAGGCGAGACCAACAGGAACGGCCAGCTCGCCGCGGCCGGCGCGGGCAGGAAGGGCAGCGCGCAGGCCGCGATCAGCGCGGCGAAGCCGGACACCAGCACGGTGGTCAGCAGCTTGTCCGGCGCGCCCTTGACGAGGGCGTTCCAGCCCGCATGCATCAGCGCGGCGAACAGCACCAGGCAGAAGACGCTAAGCGGCATGGGCAGGCCTGAAGCGGAGATGGGAGTGAGGCTGGGTGAGGTGAGGCTGGGTGGGAGCCGGCATGCCGGCGATGAGGCTTTACCGGGAAAGCCCTATCGCCGGCATGCCGGCTCCCACCAAGCTACCACCAGCCTCATCTCGAGCTATCAGCAGGCTCACCTCGAGCTATCGGCAGCCTCGCATCAAGCAATCAGCAGGCCCACATCAAGCAGCTAGCAGGCTTACCTCAAGCCGCTAGCAGGCCCGCTTCAAGCGATCGGCAGGCTCGCACCAGACTCCCGCAAGGCGCCGCCGCAGGATCACAGCTTGGCGCGCTGCTCCTGCAGGGCCGTCAGCTGCGCGGTCCAGTCGGCCAGGCGCACGCGCTCCTGTTCGACCACTGCCGCCGGCACCTTGTCGCTGAACTTGGCCAGCTTGGCCTCGCTCTTCTCGCGCTCGCCGGCGACCCGGGCGATCTCCTTGTCCAGGCGCGCGCGCTCGGCGTCCAGGTCGACCAGGCCTTCCAGCGGCACCAGCAGGCGCAACTCGCCCACCACCGCGGCGGCCGAGGCCGGCGCATCGGCGCCGTCCAGCCAGTCGATCGACTCGAGCCGGAGCAGGAAGCGCAGCTGCGAGTCGAAGCGCGCCACGCGCGCGCGGTCCTGCGCGTCGCCGGCCTGCAGCAGCAGACGCACGCTCTTGCCCGGGGAGACCTGCAGCTCGCTGCGCACGCGGCGCAGGGCGCTGATGATGGCCTTCAGCCATTCCACGTCGGCCTCGGCACCGGCGTAGCCGGACGCGGCAAGCGCCTGCGCGATGGGATAGGCCTGCAGCGAGATGGTGCGGCCGGCCACGCCCACGCGCGGGGCGACCTGCTGCCACAGCTCCTCGGTGACGAACGGCGCCAGCGGATGCAGCAGGCGCAGCAGCTGCTCGAGCACATAGAGCAGGGTGTGGCGGGTGCTGTCGGCGGCGGCCGCGTCCGCCGCGCCGCTCAGCGCGGGCTTGGCCAGCTCGACGAACCAGTCGCAGAACTGGTTCCAGGCGAACTCGTACAGGCACTGCGCCAGCAGGTCGAAGCGGTAGCTGGCGAAGTGCTCGGCGGCCTCGCCGGACACGCGCGCCAGGCCGGCCAGGATCCACTTTTCCGCGTCGGTGACCGGCTGCGGGGCGCCGGCGAACTGCGCGCCCTCGGTGTTCATCAGCACGAAGCGCGTGGCGTTCCACAGCTTGTTGCAGAAGTTCTTGTAGCCCTCCGCGCGGCCCAGGTCGAACTTGATGTCGCGTCCGTGCGTGGCCAGCGCGGCGATGGTGAAGCGCAGCGCATCGGCGCCGTGGGCGGCGATGCCGTCGGGGAACTCCTTGCGCGTGGCCTTCTCGATCTTCTCGGCCAGGCGCGGCTGCATCAGCCCGCTGGTGCGCTTGGCGACCAGATCCTCCAGCGCGATGCCGTCGATGATGTCCAGCGGGTCGAGCACGTTGCCCTTGGACTTGGACATCTTCTGGCCCTGCGCGTCGCGGATCAGGCCGGTCATGTAGACGTCGCGGAACGGAATCCTGCCGGTGAAACTGTCGGTGGCCATGACCATGCGCGCCACCCAGAAGAAGATGATGTCGAAGCCCGTGACCAGCACGTCCGAGGGCAGGTAGCGATCGAAGCCGCGCTGCTCCATCGCCTGCTCTTCGGGCCAGCCCAGCGTGGAGAACGGCCACAGCTGCGAGGAGAACCAGGTCTCCAGCACGTCGCTGTCCTGGGTCAGCACCACCTCGTCGCCCAGGTCGTGCTCGGCGCGCACCTGCGCCTCGTCGCGGCCCACGTAGTACTTGCCGGCCGCGTCGAACCACGCCGGGATGCGATGGCCCCACCACAGCTGGCGGCTGATGCACCAGTCCTGGATGTTCTCCATCCAGTGGCGGTAGGTGTTGATCCAGTTCGGCGGGACAAAGCGGATCTGGCCGGATTCGACCAGTTCCAGGCCGCGCTTGGCCAGCCCGTCCATCCTCACGAACCACTGGTCGGTCAGGTAGGGCTCGATCACCTGGCCGGTGCGGTCGCCGCGCGGCACCTGCAGCTTGTGCGGCTTGGTCTCCACCAGCAGGCCGAGCGCCTCCAGGTCGGCCAGCACCGCCTTGCGCGCGGCGTAACGGTCCAGGCCCTGGTACTTGTGCGGCGCGTTCTCGTTGAGCGCGGCGGTGGGCGTAAACAGGTTGATCATCGGCAGCGCGTGGCGCACGCCGACCTGGTAGTCGTTGAAGTCGTGCGCCGGGGTCACCTTGACCACGCCGGTGCCGAAGTCGCGATCCACGTAGTCGTCGCCGATCACCGGGATGGTGCGCTCGCTCAGCGGCAGCGCCACCGCCTTGCCGATCAGCCCGGCGTAGCGCGGATCCTCCGGATGGATCATCACCGCCGTATCGCCGAGCATGGTCTCCGGGCGCGTGGTGGCCACCACCAGGTAGTCGCGGAACTCGCGCAGGGTCTCCTGGCCGTCGGCGTCCACCTCGACGTGCTCGTAGGTGGCGCCATCGGCCAGCGGATAGCGGATCGACCACAAAAAGCCGTCTTCCTCGACGTTCTCCACCTCCAGGTCGGAGATCGCCGTCTTCAGCACCGGGTCCCAGTTGACCAGGCGCTGGCCGCGGTAGATCAGGCCCTGCTCGTACCAGCGCACGAAGGCCTCGGTCACCGCCGCCGAGGGCTGCGGGTCCATGGTGAAGGTGCTGCGCGACCAGTCGGCCGAGGTGCCGAGCCGGCGCATCTGGCGCTCGATGGTGTCGCCGGACTGCTGCTTCCATTCCCAGACCTTGGCGATGAAGCCCTCGCGGCCCAGCGAATCGCGCGTTTCGCCCTTGCCCTCCAGCGCCAGGTTGCGGCTGACCACCATCTCGGTGGCGATGCCGGCGTGGTCGGTGCCCACCTGCCACAGCGCGTCGAAGCCGCGCATGCGGTGGTAGCGCACCAGCGCGTCCATCAGCGTCTGCTGGAACGCGTGGCCCATGTGCAGCGTGCCGGTGACGTTGGGCGGCGGCAGCAGGATGGTGTACGGCGTGCCGGTGCCGGAGGGCTTGAACGCGCCGTCGGCTTCCCACTGCGCGTACAGGCGCGCTTCGAAGGCTTTCGGGTCGTAGCTGGAGGCGAGGGTGGTCATAGGCGGGACATCGGGAATCGGAAATGGGGAATCGACAAGGCGCGGGGGCGGCGTCCGCCGCGGCCGGTGAAGCGGGATCAAGAATCCCGGTGCTCCATCCCGGTTGCCGGCTTCATCACATATCGTGCTTGTTGAGCGCGAACCCGCGCGCCTGGTACTGGCGCCAGCGTTCGCGCAGCGGCTCGCGCGCGGCCGGGTCGGCCGGGACGACCTCCAGCACGCGCTCGCAGGCGCCGGCGTAGGCGGCATCGCGCAGGTTGATCACCAGCGGGCGCGGCGCGGCGTCCAGCTCCGGCGCGGCGATCAGCACCGGGGTGATGTCGTCGTCCTCGTCGGTGCCGGCGATCTGGTGCGGTACGTAGGCATCGTCCTCGAAGGCCCACAGCAGCTCGTCCAGCTCCTCGGCCTGGGCCGCGTCGCGCGCCAGGATCAGCGTGGGCTGGTTGGAGGCGTAGGCGCGCTTGGCCAGTTCGCAGACCAGGTTCAGCGGCGCCTCGAGGAAGCGCGGCTTGGCGATCAGGTAGAAGTCGGCGCGCATGGGGGCTGGGAATGGGCAGTGGGGAGGCGGGAATCGAAGGAGCGGTGCGCGGCAAGGTGGCCGCGCGCCGTGGAGGGATCGGGACTCGGGCGTCTCACCATTCCCAATCCCCGTTTCTCAGTTCCCGGCCGTGCCCGAGGCGCGGTCCAGCAGCCACTGCGCCAGCAGGTTCACCGGGCGGCCGGTGGCCATGCCGCGCTTGCCCTCGTCGTTGGCCACGCCGGCGATGTCCAGGTGCGCCCAGCGCTGGCCTTCGGTGAAGCGCGCCAGGAAGCAGCCGGCGGTGATCGCGCCGCCCCAGCGGCCGCCGATGTTGTAGACGTCGGCGAAGGTGGACTCCAGCTGGGACTGGTACTCGTCCCACAGCGGCAGGCGCCAGGCGCGGTCGTAGACGTGCTCACCGGCGCTGAGCAGTTCCTCGCTCAGGTCGTCGTGCTTGCTCATCAGGCCGGCGGCATGGCGGCCCAGCGCGACCATGCAGGCGCCGGTGAGCGTGGCCACGTCGACCAGGGCCTCGGGCTTGAAGCGCTCGGCATAGGTCAGCGCGTCGCACAGGATCAGGCGGCCTTCCGCGTCGGTGTTGCCGACCTCGATGGTGCGGCCGGACATGGAGGTGATGACGTCCGAGGGGCGATAGGCGTTGCCGTCGATCGCGTTCTCCACCGCCGGCACCACCACCACCAGGTTCAGCGGCAGCTTCAGGCCGACCGCCGCCACGAACGTGCCCAGCACCGTGGCGCCGCCGCACATGTCGTACTTCATCTCTTCGATGCCGCCCTGGGTCTTCAGGTTGACGCCGCCGGTGTCGAAGGTGATGCCCTTGCCGACCAGCACGTAGGGCTTGGCCGACGCATCGGCCGCGCCGTTCCACTTGAGCACGATCAGGCGCGGGCGGTTGGCCGAGCCGCGGGCCACGGCCAGCAGCGAGCCCATGCCCAGGGCCTCCATGGCGGCATCGTCGAGGATCTCGGCCTCGGCGCCCGCGTGCCCGGCGGCGAAGTCCTGCGCCTGCTGGGCCAGGTAGGCCGGGGTGCAGACGTTCGGCGGCAGGTTGCCCAGCTCGCGGGTGAACTTCACGCCGTTGGCGATGGCGATGCCCTGGGCCAGCGCGGTGTCGTCGCTGCCGAGGAAGGCGACCTGGGCCAGCGCCTGCGGGTCCGGCTTCTTCTTGCCCAGGGTGGCGGTGTAGCGGTAGGTCGCGTGCTCGGTGGCGGCCACGGCCTGGCGGATCGCCCAGGCGGCGTCGCGCCCCGGGACCTCCAGCTCGGTCAGGGTCACCAGCGCGGAGACGGCCGCGCCGTCCTTGAGCGCGCGGGCGGCCTCGGTCAGCGCCTTGAGGTAGGTCGGCACGTTGAACTTGGCCGGCTCGCCCAGGCCGACCAGCAGCACGCGCGGGGCCTTCACGCCGGGCAGGTCGTAGAGCGCGGTGATCTTGCCGCTGCGGCCCGGGGCGTCGCCGCGCTGGGCCAGCGCGGCCAGGCGACCCTGGCTGGCGGCGTCAATGGCGGCCGCGGACGGGCTCAGGGTCTTGTCCGCATACACGCCCACGACCACGCAATCCACGGCGGCGGTGGTGGGGGTGTCGTGGTTCAGGGTGAATTCCAGGGCCATTGCGCAATTTCCGTCGAGTCGGTTTCACCAGCAGTTACGTACAATCGCCGGCCGCCGCGATGCTGGATGCCCCGGCGCCGACTCGGTCCGCGCGTGCGCGCACCGGCATTCGAACCTGCAATTGTAAGGCAACCCCATCCGATGCCGAAGCTGGACCGCTACCTGTTCTCCGAGTTCACCCAGAGCTTCCTGGCCGCGCTGATGGTGCTGCTGATCGTGAGCATGGGCGGGCTGCTGGTCGACGTGCTGGGCGATGTGGCCAACGGCAAGCTGCCGGCCGGCCTGCTGCTGTCCCAGCTGGGGCTGGCCACGGTGCAGTTCCTGCCGCTGATCCTGTCCCTGGCGCTGATGCTGGGCCTGATGCTGGCCATCGCCCGCCTGTACCGCGACTCGGAAATGGCGGTGCTGACCTCGATCGGGGTGGGCCCGCGGCGCCTGCTGCGCCCGCTGCTGCTGCTGGTGGTGCCGATCGTGGCGATCGTGGCGGCGGTCTCGCTGTGGGCCGGCCCCCTGTCCCTGCGCACCAGCCAGGCGATGATCGACAACGCCAACCGCTCGCTGATCCTGGCCGGGCTGGAGCCGGGCCAGTTCACCGTGCTCAGCGACGGCGGGGTGGTCTACGTCAACGGCATGTCCAGCGACGGCACGCGCCTGGCCAAGGTGTTCATGCAGCGCCAGAAGGGCGACCGGCTGGACGTGGTCACCGCCAAGTCCGGGCGGATGTATTTCGAGGGCGAGACCTCGCGCTTCCTGAAGCTGGAGGACGGCTACCGGGTGGAAGGCCCGGCGGGCGAGGGCAAGGACTACCGCCTGATGCGCTATGCCAGCAACGAGGTCGCCCTGCCCGACGGCAGCGACAAGAAGGCCCAGGACGATCCCGAACTGCTGACCACCGGCCAGCTGCTCGGCGACGCGCGCCCCGAGGCCAACGCCCAGCTGCAGAGCCGCATCACCCCGCCGCTGCTGTGCCTGGCCTTCGCCCTGCTGACCCTGCCGCTGGCGCGCAGCGCGCCGCGCCAGTCGCGCTACGGACGGGTGATGCTGGGCTTCCTCGGCTACCTGGTGGCGTTCCTGATGATGATCAACGGCAGCCAGTGGCTGGCCACCGGCAAGCTGCCCGGCGCGCTCGGACTGTGGTGGCTGAGCCTGCCGCTGCTGGCGCTGGGCGTCTGGGCCTACCTGCGTGACGGCCGGCTTTCCCGCCCGAAGGGAGCGCGCGCATGAGGTTCGCCCCGCGCATCCATGATCTCTACGTGGGCAAGGTGGTGCTGGGCACCGTGCTGCTGGTCTGGGCGGTGCTGCTCGGCCTGGACGTGACCAACGGCATCTCCGGCCAGCTGCGCGATGTCGGGCGCGGCAACTTCACCTTCGCCCATGCGATCGCCTTCACCCTGTACACGGTGCCGCGCCGGGCCTACACCCTGTTCCCGACCGCCGCGGTGATCGGGGCGCTGATGGGCCTGGGCCAGCTGGCCGCCAGTTCCGAGTTGACCGCGCTGCGCGCGCTGGGCCTGTCGCGGCGCCGGCTGAGCCTGTCGGTGGCGGTGACCCTGGCAATCCTCACCGGCGGCATGGTGGTATGCATGGAGACCGCCGGCGCCTGGGGCCAGACCCAGGCCGACAACCTCAAGGCGGCGGCCAAGTTCGGCAATGTGGCGCGTGGCATGTACGCCGGGCTGTGGGCGCGTGAGGGCGACACCTTCCTCAGCGCGCGCAGCGGCGACCTGGTGTCAGGCGCCGACGGCAACTCGCAGCTGCAGCTGCAGGACGTGCGCCTGTACCAGCTCGATCCCGACGGCCGCCTGGCCTCGATCACCCACGCGGCCAACGCGATCCACGTCACCGACAGCTGGCTGCTCAGGGACGTCACCCGCACCACTCTGGGCGCGCGCTCGGTGCAGCAGGACAAGCTGCCGCAGGAGAACTGGCCCTCCAAGCTCGATCCGGCCGCGCTGGCGGCCACGCTGGGGCAGCCGCGCTACATGTCCGCCGCCGACCTGTCGCGCAGCATCGACTACCGCACCCGCAACAGCCTGGATGCGCGCGATTACGAAGAGGTCTACTGGGGCCGCTGGTTCTATCCGATCAACGTGCTGGCGCTGTGCCTGGCGGCGATCCCGTTCGCCTTCGGCAGCCTGCGCAGCGGCGGCATGGGCAAGCGCCTGTTCCTGGGCATCATGTTCGCGCTGGCGTTCTGGCTGCTGCAGCTGTTGTTCGGGCGCATGGGCACCGCGCTGCGCCTGGATTACCGCCTGGCCTATACCGCCACGCCGGTGCTGATGCTGGTGATCTCGTACTGGCTGTTCAGGCGGCGCAGCAGCTGAGAATCGGGCGTGAGCGGAAGCCTCGCGCCGCGCGTTTCTTCCCGCCGATCACTCACTCCCCGCTCCTCGCCTCACCACGCGCGTGCCGCTGGCCCGGTCGTGCCAGGTCAGGCGCTCGCGATCGATCCAGGCCCACCAGAAGCCCAGGCCGGCGCACAGCAGCGACAGCGTGCCCACGCAGTAGCGCAGCCACAGCGCGCCCCAGGTCGGGCGCGCGGCGGACACGCCGGTCACCGCGATCTTCCATGGCCGCATGCCCAGGGTCTGGCCCCCGCGACGCCAGCTCAGCGTGGCGTACAGCCCGGTCACCAGCCAGCAGCACAGCCACAACAGCCATTGCAGCGCGCTGAAGGGGGCGATGTTCTGGCGCGCGGCGTGGTGGCCCAGGTAGGTGTAGCCGGCGGTGAAGGCCGCGGCCACCGCGAACCACAGCGCCAGCGCCGGCCACGCGTCGTAGAACAGGGCCAGCAGCCGCCGGCCGACGTCGGCACGGCGGGGCGCGGGCAGGGCGAGCGGGGCGGCGTCGGGTTCGGCGGACATGGCCGCCAGCATAGAGCGCGCCCGGGCCGGCGCGCACCGCCATGCCCTCTGCCGCCGGGCCCGCCGCCGCGATGGCAGGCGCTACCCTTGCGGGCATGAGTACGCCCGCCGAACGCCGCCAGCAGGTCGCCGAACTGCCGCCCTGCGGCGAGGCCGACCAGCGCCAGATCGACCGTTTCCTCGACGCCATCTGGGCCGAGGGCGGACTGGCCCGGGCCACGCTCGACAGCTACCGGCGCGACCTGCAGGGCTTCGCCCGCTGGGCGGGCTGGCGCGCTGGCGCGCCACTGGCCCGCGCGCCGGCGAGCGCCCAGCCAGGGATGGCCGGGGCGGACGCTCCGCAAGCCGGCGCCGTTGCGCCAGGGAGGGCCGGCACGGACAACGTGCTGGCGAGCGCCGATCGTGCCCTGATCTTCGACTACCTGGCCTGGCGCACGCGCCAGGGCTATTCGCCCCGCAGCAATGCGCGCCTGCTCTCGTGCCTGCGGGCGTTCTACGGCCAGCTGGTGCGCCGCGGCGAACGCGCGGATGACCCGACCGCGCTGCTCGACCCGCCCAAGCTGCCGCGCGCGCTGCCCAAGGCGCTGTCGGAGAGCCAGATCGACGCGCTGCTGGCCGCACCGGACGTGGACACCCCGCTGGGCCTGCGCGATCGCGCGATGCTGGAGCTGATGTACGCCTGCGGCCTTCGCGTGAGCGAACTGGTCGGCCTGGCCGACGCCGGCGTCAACCTGCGCCAGGGCGCGCTGCGCGTGCTGGGCAAGGGCAGCAAGGAGCGGATGGTGCCGCTGGGCGAGGAATCCCAGCACTGGCTGCAGCGCTATCTCGACGGCGCGCGCGCACAGCTGGCAGGCAAGCGCGGCGCGGCGCGGGGCGACGGGCGCACGCCGCTGTTCATCGACGCGGCCGGCGAGCCGCTGAGCCGGCAGGCGTTCTGGGGCCTGGTGAAGCGCTACGCGGCCGTGGCTGGGATCGACGCCGCCAGGGTCAGCCCGCACGGCCTGCGCCACAGCTTCGCCACCCACCTGCTCAACCGCGGCGCCGACCTGCGCTCGCTGCAGCTGATGCTGGGCCACAGTTCGTTGTCCACCACCCAGATCTACACCCTGGTCGCCCGCCAGCACCTGCAGCAGCTGCACGCGAAGCACCACCCGAGGGGGTGAACACCCGGCCGGGATGGCCGGTCCGGGGCGTCGTCGCGCGGCCCGACTCGCCATGGAGGGCCGCATGGAATCAGCCGGCGCCACGAGGGCGGTTCTGTGGGAGCCGCCATGGCGGCGATGAGGCCTTCCCGGTGAAGCCCCTCGCCGCCATGGCGGGTCCCACCGAGCCGGGCAGGGGCCTGCCGGCTCCCCGCGGCCGGATAGGCGCTCCCACAGCGTAGAGCTGCGCATGCCGCTCCTGGGGTGGAGCGCCGCTGCCCGGGCCCTTCAGCCGGCCTGTGCGAGAATCCGGGGTCCGATGCCCCGCCTGGCGGGGCCCCGCGCCGAGCGCCGCCCGCGGCCGCCGGCCCCGAACCAGGAAGTCCCCCGATGCGCCGTCTTGTCCCCCTCGTCCTGCTGACCGGCCTGAGCCTGACCGCCTGCGCCAAGCCGCCGCAGTCCGCCGCCGACACCGCCAAGCCCGCCAAGCCCGCCGCGGCCGCGCCGGCCAGCAACGACCCGGTCGAAGCCCGGGTGCGCGCCGCGCTCAAGCAGCTCAATCCGCAGGTCGACGTGGACTATGTCGGCAAGGCCCCGCTGCCGGGCTTCCGCGAGGTGATCGCCGCCGGCCAGCTGGTCTACGTCAGCGACGACGGCAAGTACCTGGTGCAGGGCAACGTGATCGACGTGGCCCAGCGCAAGGACCTGATGCAGGGCAGCGACGCGCTGGCCCAGTATCGCCAGAACCTGCTCAAGTCGGTCAAGCAGGCCGATCGCATCGTGTTCGCGCCGGCCAATCCCAAGTACACCGTCAGCGTGTTCACCGACATCGAATGCGGCTACTGCCGCAAGCTGCACAGCCAGATCGCCGACTACAACAAGCAGGGCATCGCGGTGGAGTACCTGGCCTGGCCGCGCATGGGCCTGGGCAGCCAGGACCACAAGGACATGATCTCGGTCTGGTGCGCGGCCGATCGCCGCAAGGCCCTGACCGAGGCCAAGGCCAGCGGCCAGGTCGCCGCGCGCGACTGCACCAACCCGGTGACCATGGAATACAACGTCGGCCAGCGCCTGGGGGTCAACGGCACCCCGGCCGTGTTCGCCCCGGACGGCAACCAGATCGGGGGCTACCTGCCGCCGGCGGAGATGCGCGCGGCGCTGGACAAGCTGGCGGCCGCCGACGCGGCCAAGGCCAAGAGCGCCGGCATGCCGTAACAGCGGTCTGAAACGTGGGAGCCGCCATCGCGGCGATGGGGCTCTACCGGTAAAGCCCTATCGCCGCCATGGCGGCTCCCGCGCTCGATTGGGCGCTGGGGCACTGCCGGGAAAGCCCCTCGCCGCCATGGCGGTGCCTCCCGCCGGTACAATGGGCGGCCCCGCTCCACGGCTCCCACGGTTCCCGGACATGATCGTCCTCGAAGGCCAGCCGGCCTTGTCGCAGTTCCGCCGCGCGCGGCTCGAATCCCGCCTGCAGTCCGTCGCCCCCCAGGTCCGCCTCCTGGGCACCTGGCAGGTCTACTTCATCGATCCGCAGCCCGGCACCGCGCCGGACCTGGAGGCGCTGCGCCGCATCCTGCAGGCCGGCGACACGCCAGCCGCGCGCGAGGACGGGGCCACCAGCCGCCTGGTCGTGCCGCGCCTGGGCACGCGCTCGCCCTGGTCGAGCAAGGCCACCGAACTGCTGCGCGGCGCCGGCATCGCCGTGCACCGGGTCGAGCGCGGCACGCGCGTGGACCTGGCCGGCTGGCCGGACGATGCGGCCGCCCGCGCGGCGCTGGACAAGCTGCTGCACGACCCGATGACCCAGTCGCTGCTGGCCGGCGTCGAACAGGCCGGCGCGCTGTTCGAGGCGCCGCCGCGCGGTGAGCTGGCGCGGGTGCCGCTGGACGGCCTGGAAGCGGCCAACGCGCGCCTCGGGCTGGCCCTGGCCCAGGACGAGATCGACTACCTGCGCGCGCGCTACGCGGCGCTGGGGCGCGACCCGTCCGACGTCGAACTGATGATGTTCGCGCAGGCCAATTCCGAGCACTGCCGGCACAAGATCTTCAACGCCAGCTGGACCATCGACGGCCGCGCCCAGGAGCGCTCGCTGTTCAAGATGATCAAGCACACCCACCAGCAGACCCCGCAGTACACGCTGTCGGCCTACAGCGACAACGCCGCGGTGGTCGAGGGCCTGCCGGCGGCGCGCTACCGGCCCGATCCGGCCACCGGCCGCTACCGCAGCGAGGCGGTGCTGCCCAGCGCGTTCCAGATCAAGGTCGAGACCCACAACCATCCCACCGCGATCGCACCGTTCCCCGGCGCCTCGACCGGCGCCGGCGGCGAGATCCGCGACGAGGGCGCGACCGGGCGCGGCGGCAAGCCCAAGGCCGGCCTGACCGGCTTCAGCGTCTCGCACCTGCGCATCCCGACGCTGCCGCAGCCGTGGGAGGCGCCGCGCGCGCTCAACCCGCGCATGGCCCCGGCGCTGGAGATCATGCTCGACGGCCCGCTGGGCGGGGCGGCGTTCAACAACGAGTTCGGCCGGCCCAACCTGCTGGGCTATTTCCGCAGCTTCGAGCTGCCCGAGGGCGAAGGCCTGACCCGCGCCTACGACAAGCCGATCATGCTCGCCGGCGGCCTGGGCGCGATCGACCGCTGCCAGGTCGAGAAGAAGACCCTGCAGCCGGGCGATGCGGTGATCGTGCTCGGTGGCCCGGCGATGCTGATCGGCCTGGGCGGCGGCGCGGCCAGTTCGGTCGCCTCCGGCGACAGCGCCGAGGACCTGGATTTCGCCAGCGTGCAGCGCGACAACCCGGAGATGGAGCGCCGCTGCCAGGAAGTGATCGACCGCTGCGTGGCGCTGGGCGCGGACAATCCGATCCGCTGGTTCCACGACGTCGGCGCCGGCGGCCTGTCCAACGCCATCCCCGAACTGCTGCACGACTCGGGCGTGGGCGGCATCATCGACCTGGACAAGGTGCCCAGCGACGACCCCTCGCTCTCGCCGCTGGAGCTGTGGTGCAACGAATCGCAGGAGCGCTACGTGCTGGGCGTGCCGCAGGCGCGCCTGGCCGAGTTCGCCGCGATCTGCGAGCGCGAGCGCTGTCCTTTTGCCGCGGTCGGTGTGGCGACCGCGGAGGAGCGGCTCGTTGTGGGATATGGCGTCCTCGGCGCCGGGATTCGGGATTCGGGATTGGGGATCGGCAAGCCCGCCGCCTCCGCTTCTGACCAATCTCCAATCCCCAATCCCCAATCCCCGCACCCCATCGATCTGCCAATGGACGTGCTCTTCGGCAAAGCGCCGAAGATGCATCGCGAGACGGCGCATCCGGCGCCGGCGCGCTGGCCCGAGCTGAAGACCGAGGGGCTGGAGCTGCGCGAGGCGGGGCTGCGCGTGCTGGCGCATCCGTCGGTGGCGTCCAAGAGCTTCCTGGTGACCATCGGCGATCGCAGCGTCGGCGGCCTGACCGCGCGCGAGCAGATGATCGGCCCCTGGCAGCTGCCGCTGGCCGACTGCGCGATCACGCTGGCCGGCTTCGACACCTTCGCCGGCGAGGCGATGTCCATCGGCGAGCGCGCGCCCCTGGCGCTGCTGGATGCCGCCGCCTCGGCGCGCATGGCCGTGGGCGAGGCGATCACCAACCTGTGCGCCGCGCCGGTGCCGGCGCTGGAACACGTCAAGCTGTCGGCCAACTGGATGGCCGCGGCCAACCACGCCGGCGAGGACGCGCTGCTGTTCGACGCCGTGCGCGCGGTGGGCATGGAGCTGTGTCCGCAGCTGGGCCTGAGCATCCCGGTGGGCAAGGATTCACTGTCGATGCAGGCGGTGTGGACGGCTGGGAATGGGGAATCGGGAGTCGGGAATCGGGAAGCGGCGGTCGCCGCGGTTGCCGACGCTTCTGCTTCGCCCACTCCCCATTCTCCATTCCCCATTCCCGGCCAAACGCTGAAAAGCGTTTCGCCCGTTTCCCTGGTCATCTCCGCCTTCGCGCCGGTCGACGATGCGCGCACGCAGCTCACCCCGCTGCTGTCGCGCGCGCCGGACACCGAGCTGTGGCTGATCGGGCTGGGCGGCGGCAAGCAGCGCCTGGGCGGTTCGGTGCTGGCGCAGGTGTTCGCCGGCGACGAGGCGCTACCCGCCTTCGGCGGCGATGTGCCGGACCTGGACAACCCCGAGCTGCTGCGCAACTTCTTCGAGATGGTGCGCGAGGCGCGTACGGCCGGGCTGCTGCTGGCCTATCACGACCGCAGCGACGGCGGTGCCTTCGCCGCGCTGTGCGAGATGGCCTTCGCCGCGCATCTGGGCGTGGACATCGCCCTGGATGCCTGGGGCGAGGACGCCTTTCGCGCACTGTTCAACGAGGAACTCGGCGCCATCGTGCAGATCGCCGCCGAAGACCGTGCCGCCTTCGCCGACCTGGTCGAGCGTCATGCGCTGACCGAATGCGCCCAGCGCATCGCCAGGCCCACCACCGCGCCGAGCGTGCGCGTCACCCAGGCCGGCCAGCCGCTGGCCGAGTGGCGCTGGGAGGAACTGTTCGACGCGTGGTGGTCGGTGACCCACGCCATGCAGCGCCTGCGCGACAACCCGGAGAGCGCGGACGAGGAGCGCCACACCGCGCGCACCTTCGCCGAGCCGGGCCTGAAGCCAAAGCTGGTGTTCGATCCGGCCGAGGACGTGGCCGCGCCGTTCATCGCGACCGGGGCGCGGCCGAAGGTCGCGATCCTGCGCGAACAGGGCGTCAACGGCCAGATCGAGATGGCCAACGCCTTCGAACGTGCCGGCTTCGAGGCGTTCGACGTGCACATGAGCGATCTGATCGAGGGGCGCGTGTCGCTGGAGCGCTTCACCGGCCTGGCCGCGTGCGGTGGCTTCAGCTACGGCGACGTGCTCGGCGCCGGCCGCGGCTGGGCGACCTCGATCCTGGAACGTCCGGCATTGCGCGCGCAGTTCGCCGCGTTCTTCGCGCGCCCGGAGACCTTCTCGCTGGGCGTGTGCAACGGCTGCCAGATGCTGAGCCAGCTCAAGGACATCATCCCCGGCGCCGAGCACTGGCCGCGGTTCCTGCGCAACCGCAGCGAGCAGTTCGAGGCCCGCACCGCGCTGCTGGAGGTGGTGGAATCGCCGTCGGTGTTCTTCCGTGGCATGGCCGGTTCGCGCATTCCGGTGGCCGTGGCCCATGGCGAGGGCCGTGCCGAGTTCGAGTCGGCGGTGGACCTGGCCGCCGCGCGCGTATCGCTGCGCTATGTCGATGGCGATGGCCAGGTGGCCACGCGCTATCCGACCAATCCCAACGGCTCGCCCGAGGGCATCACCGGCCTGACCAGCAGCGATGGTCGCGCCACCATCCTGATGCCGCATCCGGAACGCACGCCGCGTACGGTCAACCTGAGCTGGTCGCCGGCCGGCTGGGCGGACGACGCGCCGTGGCTGCGCATGTTCCGCAATGCGCGGGTGTGGTGCGGCTGAAGCCTCGCGACACTGCGCCGCACACATCGACGCCCATCGCTCGCGATGGGCGTCGTGCTTTGTGTGATTCCTGTTCCGTTACGCGATATTCGTTGTCGGAATTTGCGCAGGCCATCTCGGCATGAAGTCGTTGAAATGACTTGTTTTGCGCCTTCTTCGCATGGCGTTGCAATCCATGAACGGCACTTGACGTCAAGAAATTGACTCGCGGACTATCGATCCAGACGCATGACGCAAGTCCATGCGTTCGGTCCGTCATTAAATCCCCCGCAAGGCGGACCGTCGCCGTTCAACGAGAGAGAGACCCGTTACCGCTGTGACCGTGTGCGCGAAGCCCTTCGCGCGCCGACGGGGAACTCTTGCCCGCAACAACCTAACGCCAAGGAAAGGAACGCATGAATCGCATCTTCTGCAAGCTGTGGGATGCCCGTCGCGGGCAGGTCGTGGTGGCCTCGGAACTGGCCTCGCGCCACGGCAAGGGCAAGGGCGCGCGCATGCTGCGGGCCGCGGTCGCCGCGGTGGCGGTGTTCGCCGCGCACAGTGCGCTGGCGCAAGCGGTGGGCGGTGGCGTGGCCTCCGGCACGGCCAGCACCGCCATCTCGCCGCAGACGGCCGACTGCGCCGATGGCGCCACGCGCGTGGCCCGCGCCGACGGCCAGAACGGCATCGCCATCGGCTGCGGCGCCGATGCCTCGGGCGATGCGTCCACCGCGGTGGGCTTCCAGAGCGAGGCCAGCGGCGCGCAATCGACCGCCAACGGCGCGGCCGCGCTCGCCAGCGGCGATGGCGGCGTGGCCCTGGGGGCGCTGAGCGAGGCCTCCGGCGTGGAGTCCACCGCCAGCGGCTACTACAGCGCGGCCACCGCCGATGGCGCCACCGCGCACGGCGCGGAGAGCCTGGCCAGTGGCCTCGAATCGACCGCCGCCGGTTTCCTGTCCGCCGCCACCGGCACCGGTGCGACCGCACTCGGCGCCGAATCCATCGCCACCGGCGACTACGCCACCAGCGTGGGCGTGGCGGCGCAGGCCAGCGGCACCAGCGCCACCGCGGTGGGCGAGTTCTCCATCGCCGGCGGTGAGGAGAGCACCGCCGTGGGCGGTTCGGCGCTGGGCGGGATCTACCAGACGCAGGCGCTGGGCGAAGGCGGTGCGGCGTTCGGCAACGGCGCCTGGGCCAACGGCGACTACGGCACCGCGCTGGGGTATCTGAGCTCGGCCGATGCGCAAGGCGCCAGCGCGCTGGGCGCGGGCGCGTGGGCGGAAGCCGGCGACAGCACCGCGCTCGGCTTCGGCGCGCACAGCGCCGCCGGCAACAGCGTGGCGCTGGGCGCCGGCTCGGTGGCGCAGCGCGAGAACACCGTGTCGGTGGGCGATGCCGGTGCCGAGCGCCAGGTGGTCAACGTCGCCGCCGGCACCGACGCCACCGACGCGGTCAACAAGGCGCAGCTGGACGAAGTCGCCGCCACCGCCAACACGACCAGCAAGTTCTTCCAGGCCAGCGGCAGCGCCGACAGCGACGCCGGTGCCTACGTCGAAGGCGACAACGCCGTGGCCGCGGGCGAGGCCGCCAATGCGATCGGCAACGGCGCGTCGGCGATCGGCGGCGGTGCCAACGCGGCCGGCGTCAACGCGACGGCCAGCGGCTTCAACGCCACGGCCACCGCCGATTCGGCCACCGCGGTCGGCGGCACGCTGACCTATGCCGATCCTGACACCGGCGAGGTGCTGCTCGATCAGACCACCAGCGCCAGCGCGGTGGGCGCCAGCGCGCTGGGCGCCGGTGCGCAGGCCAGCGGCGCGTTCAGCACCGCCACCGGTGCCGCCGCCACGGCCGCCGGTCTGCAGGCCACGGCGAGCGGTTTCAGCAGCAGCGCGGCCGGGCTGGCCGCCACGGCCAACGGCGGCTTCTCGAGCGCAGGCGGGGACTTCGCCTCCGCCTTCGGCTATGGCGCCGATGCCGTCGGCGTCAACGCGACCGCGCTGGGCGCAGGCGCCGCCGCGCAGGGTGGCAGTTCCACCGCGGTGGGCGAGAGCAGCCAGGCCCTCGGCGAGGAGGCGACCGCGGTCGGTGGCAGCACCTTCTTCGGCCTGATCAGCACCCGCGCCAGCGGCACCGGCAGCGCCGCGTTCGGCAACGGCGCCTGGGCCACCGGGGAATACAGCACCGCGCTGGGGCACAACAGCTATGCCGATGGCGCCAGCAGCGCGGCGATCGGCGCCAACGCCTTCGCCGAGGCGGAGAACAGCGTGGCGCTGGGCGCCGATTCGGTGGCCTCGCGCGCCGGCACGGTCTCGGTCGGCGACGCCGGCGCCGAGCGTCAGGTCGTCAACGTGGCGGCCGGCACCGAAGCCACCGATGCGGTCAACAAGGCGCAGCTGGACGAAGTCGCCACCACCGCCAACACAACCAGCAAGTACTTCCAGGCCAGCGGCAGCACCGGTAGCGATGCCGGCGCCTACGTAGACGGCGACGATGCGGTCGCCGCGGGCGAGGCCGCCAACGCGCTGGGCACCGGCGCGTCGGCCTACGGCGCGGGCGCCGGCGCGGCGGGCAACCAGGCCACGGCCATCGGCCACAACAGCGCGGCGGTGGGCGAGGGCAGCGTCGCGGTCGGCGGCATGGGCCAGGCCTTCGATCAGTACAACAGCCCGATCGAGGACGCCGACGGCAAGCCTGTGCTGGTCGGCGCCAACGCCACCCAGGACGCCACCGCCGTCGGCGCCGGCGCGCAGGCCACCGGCACGGTGTCCTCGGCGTTCGGCTACGGCGCGCAGGCGCTGGGCGAACACAGCACCGCCGGCGGCTACAAGGCGCGCGCGGTCGGCGGCTATGCGGTGGCCTTCGGCGACAGTGCCTGGGCCAGCCAGGACTACGCCACCGCGGTCGGCGCCTATGCCTGGGCCACGGCAGAAGGCGCCTCGGCCTTCGGCCAGGGCGCGTGGGCGACCGGGCTCAACACCTCGGCGTTCGGCACCGGCGCCTGGGCCAGCGGCAGCGGCGCGACCTCGATCGGCTTCAACAGCTGGGCCCCGGGCGCCAGCGCCACCGCGATCGGGCGCGGCGCGTTCGGCTACGGCGACTACAGCATCGGCCTGGGCTACCAGGCGCTGGGCAACACGATCAACAGCATCGCCATCGGCACCAATGCGCTGGCCGACAACGAGAGCGCCATCGCACTCGGCGCCGGCAGCGAGGCCACCGGCAACAACGCCGTGGCGCTGGGCGCCGGCGCGGTGGCCGCGCGCGACAACAGCGTCTCGGTCGGCGATGCCGGTGCCGAGCGCCAGGTCACCAACGTCGCGGCGGGCACCGAAGCCACCGATGCGGTGAACAAGGCGCAGCTGGACCAGGTCGCCGCCACCGCGCAGACCACCAGCAAGTACTTCCAGGCCAGCGGCAGCGCCGACAGCGATGCCGGTGCCTATGTGGAAGGCGACAACGCGGTGGCCGCGGGCGAGGCGAGCAATGCGATCGGCAACGGCGCCTCGGCCTTCGGTTCGGGCGCCAATGCCAGCGCGCAGAACGCCACGGCGGTGGGCTTCAACGCGGTGGCCGCGGGCCAGAACGCGGCGGCCTTCGGCAACAACGCGCAGGCCACCGGACCTGCGAGCGTGGCCGTGGGCGGCGTGGCGGTGGACGAGAACGGCGATCCGCTGATCACCGTCGACGGCGCGCCGGTCAGCACCGGCGCGACCAGCGCCAGCGTGGGCGGCACCGCGCTGGGCGCCAGCGCCGATGCCTCCGGCTTCGCCGCCACCGCCAACGGCGTGGGCGCCTACGCGGCCGGCGCGCAGGCCACGGCGGTGGGCGCGGTGGCCAATGCGATCGGCGACTACACCACCGCGGTGGGCACCTCGAGTGCGGCGGTGGGCACCAGTTCGACCGCGGTTGGCGGCGTGGCCGATCTGATTCCGGGGCTGGGCCTGTTCGTCTCGACCCAGGCCAGCGGTGAATCGTCCAGCGCCTTCGGCGCCGGCGCGATCGCCGCGGGCGACTACAGCCTGGCCAGCGGCGTGCTCAGCGAGGCCGACGGGCTGGAGAGCACCGCGGTGGGTTACTTCGCCTATGCGCCTTCGGCGCTGTCCACCGCGCTGGGCGCCGAGACCTGGGCCAGCGGCGAGGCGAGCACGGCGATCGGTTACTACGCCACCGCGTTCGGCGACAACAGCGTGGCGTTGGGCGCCAACTCCAAGGCCACGCGCAACAACACGGTCTCGGTCGGCGATGCCGGCACCGAGCGCCAGATCACCAACGTCGCCGCGGGCACCGAGGACACCGATGCGGTGAACAAGTCCCAGCTCGACGCGGTGGCGGCCTCGGCCGAGGGCACCAGCGCGGGCTTCCAGTTCTCCGGCAAGGGCCTGGCCAGCGCCGGCGGCAGCGATGCCACCGCGGCCGGGTCGGGGGCGAGCGCCGCTGGCAATCGCAGCGTGGCGCTGGGCGCGGGCAGCGCGGCCAGCGGTGCCGGTGCCATCGCGGTGGGCGCGGCGAGCAAGGCCAGCGCGGTCAACGCCACTTCGGTCGGCCTGCAGTCCAGCACGCTGGGCGCCAACGGCGTGACCGTGGGCTACAACGCCTTCGTGCGCCAGAGCGCGAGCAACGGCGTGGCGCTGGGTGCCAACGCCGGCGCGACCGGCGCCAACTCGGTGGCGCTGGGCGCGGGCTCGCGCACCTACGAGGCCGACACCGTGTCGCTGGGCAGCGGCAACGGCCGCGGCGGCCCGGCCACGCGCCGCATCGTCAACCTCAGCCAGGGCCTGCTGGCAGAAGGCAGCACCGAGGCGGTCACCGGCGGCCAGCTCTACCAGTCGCTGCAGGCCTATGCGCGCTACCTCGGTGGCGGCGCCTCGGTCGGCCCGCTCGGCGGGCTGACCACGCCGACCTTCATCGTCCAGGGCGATGGCTACAACAGCGTGGGCGATGCGCTGGCCGCGCTGGATTCGAAGGTGACCGAGCTCGACGCGCGCAGCGGCACGGCCAGCGCCAGCAAGGTCGCCACCGCCTCGCGCAGGACGCTCAGCGCCGCCGCCCCGGCCAGCGTCGAGCAGACAACGGAAGAAGCGTCCACCGAGACGCTGCGCACCGCGGCGAGCGACAGCGCCACGCCGGTCGCCACCACCGCGACCGCCGCGGCGACCACGCCGGCATCCACCACGCTCGGCAACGCGGCCCAGGCCAACGCCGACAGCGGCACCGCGATCGGCGGCGCCGCCTATGCCGCCGGCCCTGGCGACACGGCCATCGGCAGCAACGCCCGGGTCAACGCCGACGGCAGCACCGCGGTCGGCGCCAATGCCACCATCGCCGCCGAGGCGACCAACGCGGTCGCGGTGGGCGAAGGCACCTCGGTCACCGCGGCCAGCGGCACGGCCGTGGGCCAGGGCAGCAGCGTGAGCGCGGAGAACGCCGTGGCGCTGGGTCAGGGATCGACCAACGACCGCGCCAACACCGTCTCGGTGGGCAGTGCCGGCAACCAGCGCCAGGTCACCAACGTGGCCGCCGGCACGCAAGCCAGCGATGCGGCCAACGTCGGCCAGGTGCAGGCCGGCGACGCGCAGTCGGTGGCCACCGCCAAGGCCTATACCGACAACACCGCCACGCAGACGCTGAGCAGCGCCAACAGCTATACCGACGCCAAGTTCAACGCCTGGAACCAGGACCTGGACGGCTACAAGCAGGGCGTGGACCGCCGCTTCGCCGAGCAGGACCGCCGTATCGACCGCCAGGGGGCGATGAACGCGGCGATGCTCAACATGGCCACCAGTGCCGCCGGCATCCACACCGAGAACCGCGTGGGCGTGGGCGTGGGCTTCCAGGGCGGCGAGAACGCGCTGTCGGTGGGCTACCAGCGCGCGCTCAGCGAGCGGGCCACGATCACCGTCGGCGGCGCCTTCAGCGGCGACGAACGCTCGGTGGGCGTGGGCGCCGGCTTCGGCTGGTAAGGCGACACACGGGCCGCCGCCGTCGCGCCGGCTCGTGCAGGGATGGAACGCCGCCCGGCCGCCGCCGGCGCGGCGCAGATGCGTCACCGAACCCGGCCCGCCAGGCGCCGGGCTGACACCTTCACTTGCGCAAAGGGACGAACAGCAATGACCAGCACACCTCGCGGCATCCTCCTTCCGGCTCTGGTGCTCGCGCTTGCCGCCAGCACGGCCGGCCACGCGGCCACCCCGACCCAGACCACGCGTCTGCCCGCACCGGGCGCCGCCGCGGATGCCGACCAGAAGATCGGCCGCTTCATCATCACCTACCGCGACGGCAGCACCGCCACCACGCCCAGCGCGTCGAACATCGCCTCGCGCGCCACCACCGCGCTGTCGCGCGCCGGACTGAACGCCTCGGGCCGCATCGCCACCGCCAGCCATCTGCGCCGGCTGGCCACCGGCGCCGAACTGGTCAAGACCTCGCGCAAGCTCGATCGCGTCGAGGCCGAGGCCTTCATGCGCCAGCTCGCCGCCGACCCCGCCGTGCTGCGCGTGCAGCCCGACCTGCTGCGCCGCCCGGTGCGCGACATCCGCGCCCCGGCCGCGGCCGCAGCGGCCACCTTCACGCCCAACGACACCTATTACGCCAAGTACCAGTGGCACCTGAAGGCGCCCGATGGCACGGCCACCCAGAACGGCAACGCCAACAACGGTGGCGCCAACGTCAACAACGCCTGGGACCTGGCCGACGGCAACGGCATCGTCATCGCCGTGCTCGATACCGGCATCACCCGCCACGTCGACCTCAACACCGAACTGGCCGGCGACGGCTACGACTTCATCACCGACAAGCTGATCTCCGGCCGCGACGCCGACGGTCGCGCGCCCGGCGGCTGGGACACCGGCGACTGGACCACCGAGGAGCCGTGGCTGAGCGCATGCACCAACGCCGACAACCCGCCCGAGGACAGCACCTGGCACGGCACCCACGTGGCCGGCACCGCCGGCGCCGAGCTGACCAACAACGCCGCCGGCATGGCCGGCGTCGCCTACAGCGCGAAGATCCTGCCCGTGCGCGTGCTGGGCCACTGCGGCGGCTACGACAGCGACATCGCCGACGCGATCATCTGGGCCGCCGGCGGCAGCGTCGATGGCGTGCCGGCCAACGCCCATCCGGCGCAGGTCATCAACCTCAGCCTGGGCGGCAGCGGCGTGTGCACCGCCAGCGACGTCACCGGCCAGGCCGTGGCCCAGGCCAACGCGCTGGGCGCCACGGTGGTGGTTTCGGCCGGCAACAGCAATGCCGATGCGGCGGGCTATTCGCCGGCCAGCTGCCCGGGCGTGATCACCGTGGCCTCCACCGGCATCACCAGCCGCCGCGCCTATTACTCCAACTACGGCACCAGCGTGGAGATCGCCGCGCCCGGCGGCGGCGTGTATCCCAACGATGGCACCTCCGGCACGCCGGGCAACGATGGCTTCGTCTGGCAGGCGCTCAACTCGGGCACCACCACGCCGGTGGACAACGACAGCGATTACGGCGGCTACGCCGGCACCTCGCAGGCCGCCCCGCACGTCAGCGGCGTGGTGGCGCTGGTGCAGGGCGCGCGCCTGGATGCCGGCCTGCCGCTGCTCACGCCCACGGAAGTGGTCGCCCTGCTGCAGCGCACCGCCCATGCGCCGACGGTGGCCCCGGTCGCCAACCGGCCCATCGGCGCGGGCATCGTCGATGCCGCGGCCGCGGTGAAGGAAGCCATCGCCACCCCGTGCGATCCGCAGACCGAGACCTGCGGCCCGCAGGCCACGCCGCTGACCAACAAGGTCGGTGTCACCATCTCGGGCACCGCGGGCAGCGAGACGCTGTACAGCTTCGAGGCCGCGGCGGGCAAGACGCTGTCGTTCATCACCTTGGGGGGAACCGGCAACCTGTCGCTGTACGCCAGCTTCGGCGAGGCGCCGACCAGCAGCGACTTCGACGCCAAGTCCACCCGTGCCGGCAACAACGAGACCGTGCGCTTCACCGCGCCCAAGGCCGGGACGTACTACCTCAAGGTGGTGGGCACCGGCGCCTACGCCGGCGCCACGCTCTCGGCGCGGCAGTAACGGCGGACGGCACAGCGTCGGGGCTTGGGCCCCGGCGCTGTGCCGCATGCGGGGGCGCGGCACGCCGCGCCCCTGCCGCCGCGTCGCGGGCCGCTGTTAGAGTTGCGGCACACGCTGCGCAAGGGTCGTAAGTGAACGCTGTCCCCGCCACCGCTCTGGAACCCCGCCTTTCCCCATCGGCCGACGAACGCGTGGTCGCGGCCCTGCTGTCCAAGGGCAAGCTGAAGGAGGCCGACCTGGGCCGCGCGCGGCGCCTGCAGGAGGAGACCGGCGGCCATGTGCTGGCCCTGCTGCTGCGGCTGGGCCTGGTGTCCGAACGCGACCATGCCGAGACCAGCGCCGAGGTGCTGGGCCTGACGCTGCTGTCGGCCAAACAGTTGCCGGATGTGCCGCCGGAACTGCCCGAGGACGTGGCGCTGTCGCTGCGCTTCCTCAAGCAGTTCCACGTCTGCCCGCTGGGCGAGGCCGACGGCGCGCTGTCGCTGTGGGTCGCCGACCCGTGCGACCCCTACGCCGTGGATGCGGTGCAGATGGCCATCGGCGGGCCGGTGCGTGCGGTGGTCGGGCTGCGCTCGGAGATCGACGACACCATCGAGCGCTGGCACGGTCAGGGCCGCAGCGCCATGGGCGCCATCGTCGAGACCGCCGACGGCGAGGCCAGCGGCGAGCTGGACGATGTCGAGCACCTGCGCGACCTGGCCTCCGAAGCGCCGGTGATCCGCCTGGTCAACCTGGTGATCCAGCGCGCGGTCGAACTGCGCGCCTCGGACATCCACATCGAACCGTTCGAGAACCGCCTGAAGGTGCGCTACCGCGTCGACGGCGTGCTGGAGGAGGGCGAGAGCCCGCCGGCCAACCTCACCGCGGCGGTGATCAGCCGCATCAAGATCATGGCCCGGCTCAACATCGCCGAGCGGCGCCTGCCGCAGGACGGCCGCATCCAGCTGCGCGTGCAGGGCAAGGAACTGGACCTGCGCGTTTCCACCGTGCCGACCGCGCACGGCGAGAGCGTGGTGATGCGTCTGCTGGACCGCGAGACGGTCGTGTTCGACTTCCAGCGGCTGGGCTTCACCGAGGACTTCCTGCCGCAGTTCCTGCGCGTGCTGCAGCAGCCGCACGGCATCCTGCTGGTGACCGGTCCCACCGGTTCGGGCAAGACCACCACGCTGTACACCGCGCTGAGCCAGCTCAACACCGAAGACGTCAAGATCATCACGGTCGAGGACCCGGTCGAGTACCAGATCGAGGGCATCAACCAGATCCAGGCCAAGCCGCAGATCGGCCTGGACTTCGCCAGCGCCCTGCGCAGCATCGTGCGCCAGGACCCGGACATCATCATGATCGGCGAAATGCGCGACCTGGAAACCGCGCGCATCGCCATCCAGTCCGCGCTCACCGGTCACCTGGTGCTGTCCACACTGCATACCAACAATGCCGCCGGCGGCATCACCCGCATGCTCGACATGGGCGTGGAGGACTACCTGCTGACCTCCACGGTCAACGGCATCCTGGCCCAGCGCCTGGTGCGCCGGCTGGAGCCGCAGCACGCCGAGCGTTATCCGGCCACGCCGGAGGAGATCACGCGTTTCAACCTGCGCCGCTACCAGTCCGAGGGCGAGATCTTCCTGTACCGCCCGCGCGGATCGGCCATCGCGCCGACCGGCTACCTGGGCCGCACCACCATCACCGAGTTCCTGGTGATGGACGACGCCCTGCGCGCGGCGGTGATGCGCCACGCCGGCATGGGCGAACTGGAGACCCTGGCCCGCAGCGCCGGCATGCGCAGCATGTACGAGGACGGCATCGCCAAGGCCCTGGCCGGCATGACCACCATCGAGGAAGTCCTGCGGGTGACCGAGGATGCGTGAGGCCGCGCGGGTGCTTCCGGACCACGGCGGCGCTTCCATCATTCCCGCGTTCGCGGAAATGACGGCTGACGGCTGCGTCTTTCCGAGCTTTGCCTGATGCCCCTGTATCGCTACAAGGCGCTCAACGCGCGCGGCGAGGTGCTGGAGGCGCAGATGGAGGCGGCCAGCGAGGCCGAGGTGGTGGCGCGGCTGCAGGAGCAGGGGCATCTGCCGATGGAGGCGCGGCTGGCGTCCGAGGGCGGCGGGCTGGGATCGTTCAAGCTGCTGCTGCAGCCCAATGCCTTCGGCGGGCAGCGGCTGGTGCTGTTCACCCAGCAGCTGGCGACCCTGCTGGGCGCCGGGCAGCCGCTGGACCGGGCGCTGACGATCCTGCTGGAGCTGCCGGACGAGGACAAGGCGCGCCACACCGTGGCCGACATCCGCGAGGCGGTGCGCGGCGGTGCGCCGCTGTCCACCGCGCTGGAGCGCCAGCACGGCACGTTCTCGCGCCTGTACATCAACATGGTGCGCGCCGGCGAGGCCGGCGGCACGCTGCACGACACGCTGCAGCGCCTGGCCGACTACCTGGAGCGCAGCCGCGCGCTCAAGGGCCGGGTGATCAACGCGCTGATCTATCCGGCCATCCTGATGGTGGTGGTCGGGCTGGCGATGCTGTTCCTGCTGGGCTATGTGGTGCCGCAGTTCTCGCAGATGTACGAGAGCCTGGACGTCACCCTGCCGTGGTTCACGCGCATCGTGCTGGCGGTGGGGCAGTTCGTCGCCGGCTGGTGGCTGGCCTTCATCGTGCTGCCGGCGCTGGCGCTGCTGTGGATCGACCGCAAGCGGCGCGACACCGCCTTCCGCGATCGCTTCGATGGCTGGATCCTGCAGCGCAAGCTCATCGGCCCGCTGATCGCGCGGCTGGAAACCGCGCGCCTGGCGCGCACGCTGGGCACGCTGCTGCGCAACGGCGTGCCGCTGCTGGGCGCGCTCGGCATCGCGCGCAACGTGCTGGGCAACCGCGCGCTGGCCGCCGACGTGGAGGGCGCCGCCGATGCGGTCAAGAACGGCCGCGCGCTGTCCACCGCGCTGGGCGCTGGCAAGCGCTTCCCGCGGCTGGCGCTGCAGATGATGCAGGTGGGCGAGGAATCCGGCGCGCTGGATGCGATGCTGCTCAAGACCGCCGATACCTTCGAGGCGCAGACGGCGCAGGCGCTGGACCGCATGCTGGCCGCGCTGGTGCCGGCGGTGACCCTGGTGCTGGCCGCGGTGGTGGGCGCGGTCATCATCGCCGTGCTGGTGCCGCTGTACGATCTGGCCGGTGCGATCAACTGACCCGCACGCTGCTTTCCCCGACTTCGCAACACGGAATGGAAGACCTCTCATGCGCAATGCACGCTCCCTGACGCCTCCGCCCGCCCGCAGCGCCCAGGCCGGCTTCACCCTGATGGAAATCATCGTGGTGGTGATCCTGATCGGCGGCATCGTCGCCTTCGCCGCCAGCCGCATCCTGGGCAATGCCGACCGGGCCAAGGTCAATCTGGCCAAGGCGCAGGTGCAGACCGTGGCCGAGAAGGTGCAGCAGTTCGAGATGGACACCGGCCACCTGCCGGCCTCGTTGTCCGACCTGGTGACCGCACCGGCCGGCGCCTCCGGCTGGCTGGGCCCGTATGCCAAGGAGAGCGAGCTGAAGGATCCGTGGAACCACGCCTACCAGTACTCGGTGCCGGGCCAGCAGGGGTCGTTCGACCTGGTCAGCCTGGGCAAGGACGGGCAGCCCGGCGGCGACAGCGTCAACGCCGATATCGCCTACTCGCCCTGAGCGGTCCATGCGCGGCCGCGCCCGCCCCGGCAAGGGCCGCGTCCGGCGCCGGCCGGCGGGCTTCACGCTGATCGAAGTGCTGGTGGTGATCGCGCTGATCGCCCTGATCGGCACGCTGACCGCCGTGGCCATGAGCGGCGGCCTGCAGGGCCTGCGCCTGCGCGGGGCCACGCGCGAGATGGCCGCGCAGCTGCGCTTCACCCGCGCCCAGGCCATCGCCACCGGCCAGCCGCAGCGCTTCACCATCGATCCGGCCGCGCATCGCTACAGCGCGCCGGGCAAGCGCGAAGGCCGCCTGCCCGAACAGCTGGGCGTGCGCTTCTACGGCGCGCGCCAGGCCGCCGCGCAACCGGGGCAGGGCGCGATCGTGTTCTATCCCGATGGCGCGTCCACCGGCGGCCAGCTCGAACTGGTCGCGGGCCAGGCCACGCGCCGGCTCAGCGTGGCCTGGCTGACCGGCGAGGTGCGCGTGGATGGCCAGGCCGGAGGCGCGCCATGAGGCGCCAGCGCGGCTTCACGCTGATCGAGGTGGTGGTCGCCTTCGGCCTGCTGGCGCTGGCGCTGACCCTGCTGCTGGGCGCACTGACCGGCGCCTCGCGGCAGATCCAGCGCGCCAACCTGGCCGGACGCGCGGCGCTGCATGCGCAGAGCCTGCTGGCCCAGGTCGGCGCGGGCGCGCCGCTGCAGCCCGGCGAACAGGACGGCGCACTGGACGATGGCCGCTATCACTGGCGCCTGGAGGTCGCGCCCTGGACCGATCCGGGGCGGTCCGCCGACGGCCTGATCGACCCGGCCGCCACGCGCCTGCTCGAAGTGCGCCTGACCGTGCGCTGGGGCGAGGGCGAAAGCGAGGCTCTGAAATGGCGCAGCCTGCGTCTGGCCGCGGCGCAAGGCACGCCGGGCACATGAGGCGCACGGCCCGCGCCCCGGTCGCGCCGCGTCGCGCCGCCGGCTTCACCCTGCTGGAAATCCTGCTGGCCACGCTGCTGCTGGCCGCGGGCCTGGCGGTGGGCTTCGCCACGCTGCGCGCGGCCACCGGCCTGGTCCACCGCGGCGAGGCCACCGCGGCGCGCAACGAACGCATCCGCGCGGTGCAGGGCTTCCTGCGCAGCCACCTGGCCTCGGCCCAGGCCATCGCCTTCGCGCGCGATCCCGAGCGCGGCTTGGCCTATCGCTTCGCCGGCACCGGCACGCGCATGCGCTTCGTCGCCGACCTGCCCGACTACCTGGGACGCGGCGGGCCCTACCTGCACGACGTGTCCGCCACCGAAGACGGCAGCCGCCTGCAGGTGGACCTGAAGATGGTCCAGGCTGGCCAGACCATCGACGAATCCGGCACGCCGCGCCCGCCGGAGCTGCTGGCCGACCGGCTCAAGTCGGTGCGCTTCCGCTACCGCGGCCTGCTGCCGGACAACGGCGGGCTGGGGCCCTGGCAGGACGGCTGGACCCAGGTCGAGGCGCTGCCGGTGCAGGTGTCCATCGAGATCGTGCCGGCCGACGGACCGCGCTGGCCGGACATGGTCGTCACCCTGGCCCAAGGCAGCGGCAGCACCCATGAGGTCACGCCGTGAGCCGCGCCCGCCCGCCGCGTCCGCCCGCCGCCCAGCGCGGCGTCGCCCTGCTGCTGGTGGTGTGGTTGATCGCCCTGCTGACCGCGCTGATCGGCGCCTTCGCCCTCGCCGCGCGGGTGGAGGCGCTGCAGGGCCGGGTGGTCGCCGAGGGCAGCGTGGCCCGCGAAGTCGCCCGCGCCGGCCTGGAGTACGCCATGCAGCGCGTGGACGACCAGGATCCGCGCAGCCGCTGGATTCCGGACGGGCGCCCCTACCGCTGGCGCTATGCCGGCAGCCAGGTGCTGGTACGCATCACCGATGAGAGCGGCAAGGTCGATCTCAACCAGGTCGACGCCCAGACCCTGGCCAGCGTGCTGATCGCCACCGGCGTCGAGCAGGCCCGCGCGCAGCAGCTGGCCGGCGCGGTGGTGGACTGGCGCGATGCCGATTCGCTACGCCAGCCGGTCGGCGGTGCCGAAGACGGGGACTACGCCGAGGCCGGCCTGCCCTATGGCGCCAAGGACGCGCCGTTCGAGACCGTGGCCGAGGTCGAACAGGTGCTGGGCTGGACGCCGGAGGTCTACGCGCGGATCAAGCCCTACCTGACCCTGTACGGCCGCGCCCAGCCCGACCCCGCCTTTGCCCAGGGCCCGGTGCTCACCGCGCTGGGATTGAATGCGGACCTGGTCCAGCAGCAGCGCGAGGCGCAGCAGCAGGTGGGCGCGCCGCAGGTCGGGCGCGGCACCGGCACGTATAGTATCGAGAGTCGTGCCCAGCTCCCCGACGGCCGCCAGGCGGTCCTGCGGGCGGTGCTGCGCACGGGCGGTGGCCCCACGCCCGGGGCCGTGTACACCACGCTGCGCTGGGAGGAAGGTTGGGAACCCCGATGACGACACCACGCGCAGCCGCCCCGGTGCTGCCGGCCCTGGGTCGCTCCGTCGGCGCCGCCAGCGGCTTCCTCACCTGGTGGCGCGATGCGCTGGCCAGCTGGCTGCCGCCGCGCTGGCGTCGCCTGTTCGGCCTGGCCGCCGAGCGCCTGCTGCTGGTCCCGCGCGACGGCCAGGCGCAGCTGCTGCGCGCCGGGCTGGACGGGTCGGAGGCGCTGGCCGAGCTGCCGCTGCCATTGTCCTCGGCCGAACTGGATGCCGTGCTGCATCCGCGCATGGGCGGGCTGCCGCGCTGGGGCCTGCTGCCGGCCGTGCGCGTGCTGCGGCGGCCGCTGCTGCTGCCGGCCGCGGCGGCCGAGCGGCTGCGCGAGGTGGTCGGGTTCGAGATCGACCGGCAGACCCCGTTCACCGCCGAATCGGTGTACTACGACGCACGCATCGTCGCCCGCCGCGGCGACGGCCAGATCGAGGCCGAGCTGGTGGTGGTGCGGCGCCAGGCCGTGGACCGCGCGCTGGAGGAATTGGGTTCGGTCGCCGCCGGCCTGGCCGGCCTGGACGTGGCCGACGAGGCCGGCCAGCCGCTGGGCGTGAACCTGCTGCCGCCGGCGCTGCGCGTGCGTCGGGCCAGCCCAGCGCGGCGCTGGAACCTGATCGCCGCGCTGGCCGCGGGGGTGTTCGTGGTCCTCGCCGGCTGGCAGGTGCTGGCCAACCGCCAGGCCGCCGCCGATGCCTTCACCGCCCAGGTCGAGCGCAGCGCCGCGCAGGCGCGCGGCGTCGCCGCGCAGCGCCAGCAGCTGGTGGACCTGGTCGAGGGCGCGGGCTTCCTGCAGCGTCAGCGCGCCGCGCGCCCGACCACGATCGAGATCCTCGACGAGCTCACCCGCCGCCTGCCCGACAACACCTATCTGGAGAAGGTCTCCATCGAGGGCGATCGCCTGCTGCTGATCGGCTTGAGTTCGGAGGCGCCGAGCCTGGTCAAGCAGCTGGAGGGCTCGGCGCTGTGGACCTCGCCGGCGCTGACCGGCGCCCTGCAGCAGGACCGGCGCACGCGCCTGGACCGCTTCAGCATGACCGCCCAGCTGGCCGGCGCCACGCCGCCGGCGTCCGCCGCCAGGAGACCCGATGCGCGCCAGGAGTGAACGCCAGGACCGCTGGCTGGCCCTGGGGCTGCTGCTGGCCGCGCTGGCGCTGGCCTACCTGGTGCTGGTGCATCCGTGGTGGACCGTGCCGATGCGCGCGCTCGATGCGCGCATCGACGCGGCGCGCGAGCGCGAGCTGCGCGTGCGCACCCAGCTGGCCCAGCGCCCGCAGGTCGCCCGCCAGCTCGCCGCCGCGCAGGCCGCGCTCGGCAACCGGCCCGGCTTCCTCGCCGAGCCCACCGCCGAACTGGCCACCGCCGCGCTGACCCAGCGCCTGGAAACCGTCGTCGCCCAGGCCAGCCCGGGCAACCGCAGCTGTGCGATCACCAACCGCTCGCCGGTCCCGCAGCAGGGGACCGAGCGTTTCACCCGGGTCACCGTGCAGGTCACCCTGCGCTGCGGCGTCGAACAGACCGCCGCGGTGCTGCACGCGCTGGAATCGGGCAGCCCGCGCCTGTTCGTGGACAACCTCAACATCCTGGCGCAGACCTTCAACCTGCGCGCGCCCGGCGTGGAGGAGCAGAACGCCGGGCTCAACGTCAGCTTCGACCTGTACGGCTATCTCAGGCCGGCCGCGCAGGCGGCGGTACCGTCGGCGGGAGGTGCGCGTGCGCAGTGATGCCCTCGGTGCGCGCACTTGGCTGCTGCTGGTCGTCGCCGGCTGGGCGCTGTTGGCCTGGCTGCTGGCCCTGGGCGGCATGGGCAGCGCGATCGCGCCGCTGGCCGACGATCCGGCGCTGGCGCAGCGCCTGCCGGCGCTGCCGGCGCAGGTGCCCGAGCGCTTGGGGCCGGCCGACCAGTACGCGGCCATCGGCCAGCGGCCGGTGTTCGCGCCGGACCGGCAGCCGCATCCCTTCTTCCTCGAAGGCCAGGGTGAGCAGGCGGCCAACACCGGCTTCGACTACGTGCTGACCAGCGTCATGATCACCCCGTCGCTGCGCCTGGCGATCCTGCAGAAGCCCGGCGACGGCGGCCCGGAATCGGCCGTGCGGGTCCGGGTCGGCGAGGCGCCGGCCGGCGCGCCGGCCTGGCACCTGACCGAACTGGAGCCGCGGCAGGCGGTGTTCGATGGCCCGGAGGGCCAGCGCACGCTGGCGCTGCGGGTGTTCGACGGCCAGGGCGGGCAGCCGCCGACCGCGCTGACCACCGGCGGCCGGCCGCCGCCGGCGGGGATGCAGGCCGCGCAGCCGCCCCGCGCCGCGCCGGTGTCGCCAGCGCCGAGCGCGCAGGCGCAGAACCCGGCCCGCAACGCCGCCCAGGCCAGCGCCAGCGCCGCCGCTGCGGCCGGCACCCCCGCGCAGCAGGCGCCAGCCGAAGCGCCGGTCACCCCCGAGCAGCAGATGCAGGCCATCCGCGAACGCATCGAAGCCCGCCGCCGCCAGCTGCGCGAGCAGGGCGGCGGCGCGCCGTCCGGCAACTAGCGCGCCATGCCCCTGTCCATCGCATCGAACGATCCATAGAGTGAAGACATGACGTCACGCTTCGTCCTCCCGCTCAGTCTCCTGCTCGGCCTGCTGGCCGGCTGCGCCACCGCGCCGGTGCCGAACGTGCAGCGCCAGGGCAACCTGGCCAATCCGGGCGCGACCGCCGGCGCGGCGCAGACCTCGCCCATGACCTCGCCCGAGGAACCGCAGGCCGGCCCGCAGGCGCAGATCCGGCGCGGCACCGGCCAGGTGATCAACCGCAGCGCCGCGGCCGCGCCGCCGCCGGCGCTGCGCGGGGCCACCGGCGGCGGGGCAATGTTCAACTTCGAGGGCGAGTCGCTGCAGGCGGTGGTCAAGGCGATCCTGGGCGACATGCTGGGCCAGAACTACGTCATCGCGCCCGGCGTGCAGGGCACGGTGACCCTGGCCACGCCGCGCGCGGTGTCGCCGGCGCAGGCGCTGTCGCTGCTGGAGCAGGTGCTGGGCTGGAACAACGCACGCATGGTCTACAGCGACGGCCGCTACAACATCGTCCCGGCCGACCAGGCGCTGGCCGGCACCGTGGCGCCGCGCTCGGGCGCGGCCGGCGATGCGCGTGGCTACGAGGTGCGCGTGGTGCCGCTGCGCTTCATCGGTGCCAACGAGATGAAGAAGATCCTGGAGCCGTACGCGCGGCCCAACGCGGTCATCGGCACCGATCCGACCCGCAACCTGATCACCCTGAGCGGCTCGCGCAGCGAGCTGGAAAACTACCTGCGCACGGTGCAGATCTTCGACGTGGACTGGCTCTCCGGCATGTCGGTGGGCGTGTTCCCGCTGGAGACCGGGCAGGCGAGCAAGGTCGTGGCCGACCTGGAGAAGGTGTTCGGCGAGAACAGCAAGACGCCCAGCGCCGGCATGTTCCGCTTCATGCCGCTGGAGGGCGCCAACGCGGTGATGGTGATCACCCCGCAGGCGGTCTACCTGGACCAGATCCGCGACTGGCTCGAACGCATCGACAACGCCGGCGATACCCCGCGCCTGTTCTCCTACGAGCTCAAGTACATCAAGGCGCGCGACCTGGCCCAGCGCCTGTCCGAAGTCTTCGGCGGCGGCAGCGGGCGCGGCGGCGCGGGCACCAGCTCGCTGGCGCCGGGGGCGATCGGCACCTCGCTGACCTCCAGCGGCATGGACGGCAGCGGCAGCACGCTGCAGTTCGGCGGCAACCAGGACGGCAGCCGCAGCGACGATGGATCGAGCAGCTTCGGCAGCAGCTCGGGGCTGGGCGGTAGCAGCGGACGCGGCGGCTCGGGTTCGGGCGATGTGTCGCTCAATGCGCATCAGGAAGGCAACGGCAACGTCACCCTGGAAGTGGAGGGCAGCAAGGTCGGCGTGGCCGCGGTGGAGGAGACCAACTCGCTGCTGGTGCGCGCCAACGGCAACGCCTGGCGTTCGATCAAGGACGTGATCGAGAAGCTGGACGTGATGCCGATGCAGGTGCATATCGAGGCACAGGTGGCCGAGGTGGCGCTCAGTGGCGATCTGAGCTATGGCGTGAACTGGTATTTCGAGCAAGGCGGCCTGTTGCCCGACTCCAATGGCGGAATCGTCAACAACGTCTGGGGCCGTAGCATCACCAACACCAACGGCCTGACTTGGACCTTCCTGGGCAACAACGCCGCGGCGGTGCTGAGCGCGCTGGACAAGGTCACCAACCTGCGCCTGCTGCAGACCCCTTCGGTGTTCGTGCGCAACAACGCCCAGGCCGAGCTGAAGGTGGGCGAGCAGATCCCGGTCAATTCCTACTCGGTCAACACCGGCCTGAACTCGCAGACCTACAGCCAGGTGCAGTACCTGGACACCGGCGTGATCCTCAAGGTCCGCCCGCGCGTGACCAAGGACGGCACGGTGTTCATGGAGATCGCGCAGGAGGTCAGCTCGCCCGGCGCCTCGCCCTCCAACTGCGATCCCAGCGTCAGCGCCTGCAACGTGCCGATCAACACCCGCTTCGTGAAGACCGAGGCGGCGGTGCAGAGTGGCCAGACCATCATGCTGGCCGGCCTGATCACCGACTCGGTGACCGACAGTTCGTCCGGCGTGCCTTATCTGAGCCGGATTCCTGTCCTGGGAGCGCTGTTCGGGCAGAAGGGCCAGAAGACGGGCCGCAACGAAGTCATCGTCCTGATCACCCCGACCATCGTGCGCAACCCGGCCGAAGCGCGGAACCTCACCGACGAATACAGCCAGAAGTTCCGCGCCATGGAACCGCTGCACCCGCCGAAGGGCAAGTGAGCCCGCACGGCGCCGCACCCCTGCCGATCGTGCTGCTGCCGGTCGGCGTGGACGACCAGGCACTGGACGCCTGCCTGGGCGCGCTCGAGGACGGCACGCCTGCGGGCACGCAGGTCTGGCTGGCCGACAACGCCCAGGCCGGCCCGCGCGGTCAGGCGCTGATCGAGCGCTGGCTAGCGCGCACGCGCCTGAAGGCCGACTACACGCGGCGTCCGTACCCGCTTGGCGAGGTCGCGCACCTGGACGAAATGCTGCGCGCCTGCGCCGGGCTGGACGTGGTGGTGCTGGCGCCCGACGCCCGGCCGCTGCCGGGCTGGTTGAACCAGCTGGCCGCCTGCCTGGCCGGCGATGCCTCCATCGCCACCGCCACGCCGTGGTGCAACGCCGGCGAGGCGGCCGCCTGGCCGCGCGTGGGCGAGATCGCCCCGCCGCCGGCCGACCCGCAACGCACCGCGCGCGCCTGCGCCGCGCTGCCGGCGACCTATCCGGAACTGCCGGCCGCGGTCAGCCATGCGGTGGCCCTGCGCGGCCGCGCGCGTGCGCGCGCCGGCGGGCTGGACCTGGACAGCTACGGCAGCTGGTATGCCGCGCTGATCGACCTGTCGCTGCGCCTGTCCGGGCTGGGCTGGCGCAACGTGCTGTGCGAGACGGCGTTCGTCGCGCGCGGCGGCGAGGGCGGCCCGGACGAGGGCGACATGGACGCGCTGGCCGGGCGCTGGCCCGACTGGAATCCGCGCGTGGCCCGCTTCCTGATGGACGACCCGCTGCGCGCGCTGCGCGAGCGCCTGCAGGCCTGCTACGAGCAGGCGGGGACCGATGAGCAACGCGAACTCTTCGGCTGAGGCCGGCGGCATCGCCGCCATCGTGGTGACCCACCGCAGCGCATCGACCATCGATGCCTGCCTGGCCCGGCTGCGCGCCGCGCGGGACGTGGCGCAGATCCGCGTGGCCGACAACGCCTCCGACGACGGCACGCTGGAAATCGTCCAGCGCCACGCCGCACGCGATCCGCGCGTGCACTTCATCGGCAACCCCGACAACCCCGGCTTCTCGGTCGGCTGCAACCAGGGCGCGCGCGATTCGGACGCGCCGTGGCTGGCCTTCGTCAATCCCGACCTGATGGTCGAGGCCGACACCCTGGTGCGTCTGCGGGCGCATGCGCAGGCGCTGGGCACGGCGCTGCTCGGCGCCGACCTGGTCGGCGAGGACGGCGCGCGCGACGATGCCGCGCGCCGGCGCGACCCGGACTTCGCGCGGATGCTGCGCAGTCCCGGACGCGGCGCGCAGCTGGCCGTGCCGATGGACGCCACGCTGGCGGTGCAGCCGGTGCAGGCCGTGTCCGGCGCGCTGATGCTGATGCCGCGCACGTTGTTCGAGGCCGTGGGCGGCCTGGACGAAGGCTACCGGCTGCACGCCGAGGACCTGGACCTATGCCGGCGCGCGCGCGCGGCCGGCGCCACGGTGGCCGTGGCCAACGACGTGCGGGTGCTGCACGTGCGCGGCGTGTCCAGCCGCTCGCGACCGCTGTTCGTCGAATGGCACAAGCATCGCGGCCTGTGGCGCTACTTCCGCCGCTTCGAAGCGCCGCGGCGGCCGTGGCCGGTGCGCGTGGGCGTATGGGCGGCGATCTGGGCGCACTTCGTCGTGGCCGCGGGTCGCCGGCTCGTGCGGGCGGCCTGACCTGACGCGCATAATCGCCGCATGATCATCCGCTCGCTGCTCGACACCGACCTGTACAAGTTCACGATGATGCAGGCGGTGCTGCATCAGCATCCCGCCGCGCAGGTGCAGTACCGCTTCAAGTGCCGCACGCCGGGCATCGACCTGGCCAGGCACCTGGACCGCATCTGGGAAGAGATCGATGCGCTGTGCACCCTGCGCTTCACCCCCGATGAGCTGGACTACCTGCGCGCGCTGCGCTTCGTCAAACCGGATTTCGTCGACTTCCTCGGCCTGTTCCACTTCGACCGCAAGTACATCACCCTGCGCGCCTCCGACGAGGTCCCGGGCGAGATCGTGCTGGAGATCGAGGGGCCGTGGCTGCACACGATCCTGTTCGAGGTGCCGCTGCTGGCGATCATCAACGAGGTGTACTTCGAGGCGCTCGGCCAGGGCGATCTGGACGAGGGCGAGCGCCGGTTGCAGGCCAAGCTCGCGCGCCTGCGCGCCATCCCCGACGCGGACGGCTGCGCCATCGCCGACTACGGCACGCGCCGACGCTATTCGCGCGCCTGGCACGCGCGCCTGCTGCCGCAGCTGCGCGACGGGCTGGGCGCGCAGTTCGTCGGCACCAGCAACGTCCACTTCGCCCGCCAGTACGGCATGACGCCGCTGGGAACGATGGCGCACGAGTGGCTGCAGGCGTTCCAGGCGCTGGGCCCGCGCCTGCGCGACTCGCAGGCCGCCGCGCTGGAGGCCTGGGCGCGCGAGTACCGCGGCGACCTGGGCATCGCCCTGAGCGATGTGGTGGGCACCGATGCCTTCCTGCGCGACTACGACATGTACTTCTGCAAGCTCTTCGACGGCATGCGCCACGACTCGGGCGATCCGCTGCGCTGGGGCGAGCGGATGCTGGCGCACCTGGCCGCCAACCGCGCCGATCCGCGCGCCAAGACGCTGGTGTTCAGCGACGGCCTGGATGTGGAGCGGGTGGCGCAGCTGTACGCGCACTTCAAGGGACGCTGCCGCCTGGCCTTCGGCATCGGCACCAACCTCACCAACGACCTGGGGCCCAAGCCCCTGAACATCGTCATCAAGATGACCCGCTGCAATGGCCAGCCGGTGGCCAAGCTCTCCGACTCGCCGGGCAAGAGCATGTGCGACGACCCGGGCTATGTGCGCTATCTGCGTCAGGTGTTCGGGCTGCCCCCGGAGCAGGATCTGTGACCTGCGGCAGGCTTTTGCCTGGTGAATGCGTGACGCGCTTGACACCTCACCTGGCGTGATCTTCACTCCGTCTTGACGCCGCTGCCGACGGCGATCATCCGCCATCGGGGCGGATCAGGGGCGGCGCCGGGGTCTTCGACATGACGCTTGTACGCGCGGCCGCCACGCTGTGGCTGCTGCTCCTTCTGGCTGGCTGCGGCGGCGGGGGCGGAGGCTCGTCTTCGGCCTCGTCCTCGCCCTCCACGCCGGTCACCACCCCGACCACGCCCAGCGACAAGCCGACCACCGATGCGGAGGCGGCGCGCTTCCTGACCCAGGCGACCTTCGGCCCGACCAAGGCCGACATCGCCCGCGTGCGCCAGATCGGCTATGGCGCCTGGATCGACGAACAGCTCGACGCCTCGAAGACGGCGCCCACGCTGATGGAGCCGCACATCCTGTCCATCCCGGTGGCCAGCCTGAGCTACGCCGAGCGCCGCAACTACTGGCTGTGGCAGGCGGTCACCGCCAAGGACCAGCTGCGCCTGCGCATGGGCTTCGCGCTCAGCGAGATCTTCGTGGTCTCCGACCGCGACTACAACACGGCCAACTTCGGCCGCATCGCCAACTACCAGGACATGCTGGACGGCAATGCGTTCGGCAGCTATCGCGACCTGCTGGAGAAGGTGACCCTGCACCCGGCGATGGGCACCTATCTGAGCCACATCCGCAACCGCAAGGCCACCAGCTACCGCAACGGCCAGGGCCTGACGGTGACCATCGTCCCCGACGAGAACTATGCGCGCGAGGTGATGCAGCTGTTCTCCATCGGCCTGGTCCAGCGCAACGCCGACTTCACCGCCAAGACCGATGCCTCCGGCAACACCATCCCCACCTACGACCAGGCGGTGGTGAGCGCGATGGCCCGGGTGTTCACCGGCTGGTCGATCAACGGCGCGACCAAGGACACCTTCTACAAGGGCCTGCCGGACAACGACGCCAGGCCGATGACCTGCGTGCCCGACTACCACGACGACCAGCCCAAGACCATCTTCAACGGCATCGTCATCGCCGAGGGCAACGACTGCACCAAGACGCTGGCCAAGGCGCTGGACGCGCTGGCCACCCACGCCAACACCGCGCCGTTCATCAGCCGCCAGCTGATCCAGCGCTTCGTCACCAGCAATCCCAGCCCGGCCTACGTGGGCCGCGTGACCAAGGTATGGAGCAGTTCCAACGGCAACCTGGGCAAGGTGCTCAAGGCGATCCTGATGGATACCGAGGCGCGCACCGCGCCGGCGGCCAGCGACACCAGCTACGGCAAGCTGCGCGAGCCGCTGATCCAGCTGACCACGCTCTGGCGCGCGTTCGACGCCAAGTACGTGCCGCGCGACGACGGCCAGTACGCGTTCTCCTTCGGCGCGTCCTACGACTTCAGCGTCTCGCTGGGGCAGGACTCGCTGCGCTCGCCGTCGGTGTTCAACTTCTTCTCGCCCGACGCGCGCCTGCAGGCCGCCGATGGCGTCGACGGCCTCTATGCGCCGGAGTTCGACCTGCTCAACGACTCCAGCTTCGTCAGCACCTTCAACGAGGTGTGCAACGCCGCCTGCGGCAACCTGAAGACCGCCGCGCCGACCGCGCGGACCAACGCGCCGGTGCTCGATGCCACCAGCCTGCAGGCGCTGGCCGATGCCGGCAACCACGCCGGCATGGTCGATGAGATCTCCGCGCTGCTGTTCGCCGGCAACCTGTCCACCGACACCCGCGCCACGATGATCGACATGCTCAACAAGCTGCAGACCGAGAAGCGCAGCAGCGCCGAGCGGGTGCAGTCCCTGGTCCAGCTGGCGCTGGCCTCCCCCGATTTCGTGATCCAGCGATAGGAGCCGCACGAACATGTCTCGACAGGTCAACCAGGACCGCCGGACCTTCCTGCGCTCGCTGCAGCTGATGCTGGCCGGCGGTGCCGTTGCCGCGACCCTGCCGCAGTTCGAGCTGGTCGGCCGCGCGCTGGCGCAGAGTTCCACCGCGGTGGGCACCGGCAACTACCGCGCGCTGGTGTGCATCTTCCTGTTCGGCGGCAACGACTCGTTCAACATGCTCATCCCGCATGTGCAGACCGAGTACGACGTCTACCTCAAGAGCCGCGGCGGCGTGTACGACCCGGCCGCCAACAGCCAGGGCCTGGGCATCGCCCGCGACGCGCTGCTCAAGGTCACCGACACCGCGGGCAAGGCCTGGGGCCTGCACCCGGCCTGCGCCGGCATGAAGACCCTGTTCGACAACCGCGAACTGGCGTTCATGGCCAACGTCGGCACGCTGGTGCAGCCGACCACCAAGGCCGAATACACCGCCAAGGCCAAGCGCCTGCCCTACAACCTGTTCTCGCACAACGACCAGCAGGCGCTGTGGATGCGCGGCGAGTCGGAGCTGCGCAGTTCCAACGTCGGCTGGGGCGGTACCCTGGGCGAGCGCATCAAGGGCGCCAACAGCGGCGGCTTCACCGCGCTGCCGCCGACCATCTCGCTGGCCGGCAACAACCTGTTCCAGACCGGCACCTCGATCTCGCCCTATGTGATGTCCACCGGCGGCCCGGCGGCGCTGCGCAACTTCGAGAACGTCAACTCGACCCCCGACCGCATCCGCCGCGAGGCGCTAGCCGCGCTGGTCAAGCACCGCTATACGCCGCTGATGCAGGACCAGTACGCGCTGCAGGGCGAGAGCGCGATGCTGATCGGCAGCACCATGCGCACCGCGCTGGACGCGAACAACGGCGGCGACATCGCCACCGTGTTCCCGACCGGCAACGGACTGGGATCGCAGCTGCGCATGATCGCCCGCTCGATCAAGGCCGCGCGCACCAGCGCGCTGGCGCAGAGCCGGCAGATCTATTTCGCCAGCATGGGCGGCTTCGATACCCACGACGGGCAGATGATCGCCAGCGGCCAGCCGCGCCTGCTGGGGCAGGTCTCCGACGCGCTGTTCGCCTTCCGCAACGCGCTGGCGGAGATCGGCGCGCTCAACGAGGTGGTCACCTTCACCAACAGCGACTTCGCCCGCACGCTCAACAGCAACGGCAACGGCACCGACCATGCCTGGGGCGGCGTGCAGCTGATGATGGGCGGTCCGCAGTCGTCCGGCGGTCCGCTGGCCGGCGGCCGGGTGTTCGGCAGCTATCCGATCCTGGAGTTGAACGGCGACCAGGCGGTCGATCGCGGCCGCATGATCCCGACCACGTCCACCAACCAGTTCGGCGCCACCTTCGCGCAGTGGATGGGCGTGGGGAGCTCGGATCTGGCGGCGATCTTTCCCGGGCTTGGCAACTTCGCCAGCCCGACGCTGGGCTTCCTGGCCTGACCCGGCGCCACGCGCCAGGTGCGGGTCGGTCGGGCCGGGCTTAAGCTCGGGGCTTCCGAAGTCGCAGGAGTCGTCCCGATGATCCGCAACATCGTCCGCATGGGGGCCCCCGTGCTGCTGGCCCGGGCCGAGCCGGTCGAGCACTTCGCCACCGGCGAGCTGCGCGACCTGGTCGATGACATGTTCCAGACCATGGACGAGGCCGGCGGCGTCGGCCTGGCCGCGCCGCAGGTGGCGGTGAGCAAGCGCGTGATCGTGTACGGCTTCGAGCACAACGCGCGCTATCCCGACGCGCCGGCGGTGCCGCGTACGGCGCTGTTCAATCCGGTCATCGAGCCGCTCACCGAGGAGTTGGAAGACGGTTGGGAAGGCTGTCTGTCCATCCCCGGCCTGCGCGCGATGATCCCGCGCCATCGGCGCATCCGCGTCAGTGGCTGGAACGCGGGCGGCCAGCGCGTGGAGCAGGTGGCCGAAGGCTTCCATGCGCGCGTGATCCAGCACGAGGTCGACCACCTGGACGGCATCCTGTATCCGTCGCGGATCAGGGATTTCTCCACGTTCGGGTTCACCGACGTGCTGTTCCCGCAGATCGGCGAGGGCAAGTGAGCCGGCGCACGCCGCGCGCGGCAAGGCGCGGCATTAACGCCGCGCTGCTAGCCCGCGGGCCTGTCCACGGATCTTGCGAAGGTTGGTCATGCACACGACGCCCCGTTCCCTCAAGGTCGCGCTGATGCTGGGCGCGCTGGCTTTGGCTGGCGCTGCGCAGGCGCAGGACTTCAAGCAGCTGCTCAAGCAGCACACCGGCCAGGCCGCGCCGGCCGGCGGCGAGGCGGCCGGTGGGCTGGGGGCGCTCGGCGGGCTGTCGCTGCCGGCGATCGGTGGCAACACCGCCGGCAATGCGGCGGGCGTGCTGCAGTACTGCGTGCAGCGCAAGTACCTCAGCGCCGACGCGGTCAGCGGCGTCAAGGACAAGCTGCTGTCCAGGTACGGCCTGGGCGGGGCGCAGAAGCCCGAGCAGTCGCCGGACTACCAGCGCGGCCTGATGGGTGTGCTCAAGGGCGAGGGTGGGCAGTCGTTCAACCTGGACGCGGTCTCGGGCAAGCTCAAGGACAAGGCCTGCGACTACGTGCTGAACAACGCCACCAAGCTGATCTGAAGGGCACCATGGTTTGAAAGGTGGTGGGAGCCGCCATGGCGGCGATGGGGCTTTGCCGGTAGCGCCCGTCGCCGCCATGGCGGCTCCCACAAAAAGCGAAGGCCGCCTGCGGAGTCTCCGGAGGCGGCCTTTGGTTTTCTGATCGCCAAGCTCGTGCAAACAGCCAGCGCCCCGATCGAGGGCGCTGGCTACGTCCATCACGGCAGGGTGTAAGCCACCAGCGCGTCGCTGATCGGGGTCTCCATGAAGTGGTGGCCGCCGGCCATCTGCACCACGTACTGCTTGCCGTTGACCGTGTAGGTCATCGGCGTGGCCTGGCCGCCGCCGGGCAGCACCGAAGTCCACAGCACCTTGCCGGTCTTCAGGTCGATGGCGCGCAGCAGGTTGTCCGTGGCCGCCGCGACGAACACCAGCCCACCGGCGGTGATCGCCGGGCCACCGTTGTTGGGCGTGCCGATCTGGATCGGCAGGCCGGTGGGCAGGCCGAGCGGGCCGTTGGCGCGCGCGGTGCCCAGCGGCTGCTGCCAGATCACCTTCTGGTCGTGCAGGTTGATCGCGGTGATCATGCCGTAGGGCGGCTCGTTGCACAGCGTCTTCAAGCCCGGAACCATGAAGGCCGACACCGAGATCGCATACGGCGTGTCCTCCATCGCGCCTGGGCCTTCGGCGCCGCCCTTGCCGGGCTTGTAGCGCGGGTCGTCGATCGAGTACAGGTCCTGCGCATCGGCCTGCTTGCGCGGGATGTAGTGCTCGTACATCGGGGTGACGTTCCAGTTGGCCACCAGGATGCCGCGGGCCGGGTCGTAGGCCACGCTGCCCCAGTCGCTGCCGCCGTTGTAGCCGGGGAAGACGATCCACGGCTGCTTGAGCTGCGGCGCGGTGAACTCGCCGGTGTAATGGGCCTGGCGGAACTTGACGCGGCAATACAGCTGGTCGAACGGCGTCATGCCCCACATGGTCGATTCCTTCAGGTCCGGCATGCCCAGGCGCGGCATCCCGGTCGACCACGGCTGCGTGCTGGCGCGGCTCTCGCCGGGCACGGTGGCCTTGGTGTCGGCCGGGCGTTCCTCCACCGGCAGCAGCGGCTTGCCGTTGCGACGATCGACCACGAACAGCTGGCCGCGCTTGGTCGGGATGATCATCGCCGGCACCGGGGTACCGCTGTGGTCGGGGAAGTCCAGCAGCGTGGGCTGCGAGCCGATGTCGTAGTCCCAGGTGTCCTTGTGTACGGTCTGGAACACCCACTTCTGCTCACCGGTGGTCGCATCCAGTGCCACGATCGAGGACGCCACGGCGTTCTCGGCCGGGGTGCGCAGCTGGTCGTAGTAGTCGGCGGCCGAATTGCCGGTGGGGACGTAGATCAGGTTGAGCGTGTTGTCGCCGGCCATCGCGCCCCAGGAGTTGGGCGTGCCGCGGCTGTATTCCTGGCCCGGGCCTGGCTCCTGGTGCCACACCGTCCCGGGATGGTTGACGTCCCAGGCCCACTTGAACGCGCCGGTCTCCGCGTCATAGCCGCGGATCACGCCCGAGGGCGCCCAGCGGCGCTGGTTGTCCAGCACCTGGTGGTTGAGCGAGATGGTGCCGTTGACCACCACCGGCGGCGAGGTCACCGCCAGCTGGCCCGGCACCGACTTGCCCATGCCGGTCAGCAGGTTGACCGTGCCGTCGCTGCCGAACTGCGCGCAGGGCTGGCCGCTGGCGGCGTCCAGTTCGATCAGGCGCATGTCCAGCGTGGCCACGATGATGCGCGCGTGGCAGCTCTGGCCCTCCGGCACCGCGCTGGAGACGAAGTAGGTCACGCCGCGGCAGGCGGCGGTGTAGGGCACGTTCTCGTACTTGACCCCGGAGACGAACTTCCAGATCTCCTTGCCGGTGGCGGGGTCGAGCTTGGAGACGTTGTTGGTCGCCGAGCACACGTACAGCCCGTCGCCGATCATCTGCGGCGTGTTCTGCGCGCCCCACTTGTTGGTCTTGCCCGCTGGCGGCAGATCGCCGGTGTGATAGGTCCAGGCGACCTTGAGCTTGCCCACGTTCTCCGGGGTGATCTGCGCGGCCGGCGAATAGCGGGTGGCGTCGGTGTCGCGGCCGTAGGCGGCCCATTCGCTGTCGGCCTGGGCGGCGCGTGCCTTGGCACTGTCGCCGGCCACCAGCGGCGTCCGCGGCGCGTCATCGCCGTGTTCGACGTACTGGGTGCGGAACACCAGGGCGAAGGCGATCGCCGCGAACACGACGCAGCCCGCCGCCGCCAGATAACCGTGCCTGCGCAGCCGGCCGGCCGACAGGCGCGGCACCATCAGCGCGACGAAGAAGCCCAGCAGGGTGATGTAGCCCATGCGCGGCACCCAGCCCCACAGGCGGGTGGCCGATTCGACCAGCGTCATCACCAGCGCCAGCAGGAATACCACGCCATAGAGCTTGGCGCCCCACAGCCGGCCGGCGAACAGCAGGATGCCGCTGACCAGCATCAGCACGCCGTTGACCAGGTAGTACCAGGTGCCGCCCAGCGACAACAGGTAGGCGCCGGCAACGGCCAGGATCAGGCCGGAGACGGCGACGACGACGGCGACGATCTTCTGCCAGAGGGGGAGCCCGGGGCGGGCCGCGGCAGTATTCATGCATCACTCCAGATCATGGACCAGGCCATGGTTTTTCACTCGCTGACGCCTGCCCCGAGGTGGTTCCGAAGGGGGCCAGGCTGCGTCGTCCACGAGCCGCATCTGCCTTCTCCGTCGCACGCAGCGACGCACGGAATGCAGGACCGCACGTCTTGGCGTGCGGCGGGATTCTAGGAAAGGGCCATGCGAGCGGGCCGTGAATTTTTCGACAGTTGCGACGCGAAGTTCCACTTCAGCGCGTCATGCGCGCAGCCGGAAGCCGCAGCCGGCGAGGGCCGCGGCCACGGTTGAAGTCAAAGTCTGTCGGGTGGGCAAGAAGCCCGATGGGCCGCGCTCGGACGCGTCGCGCCGCGGCTCGCGGCGACGCGCGGACGACACGCCCGCCAGGCCCGCGGCCGCCTGGCGGCCGCGGGCGCGTCGATTACTTCAAGGCCTTGTAGCGCAGGCGCTTGGGGCCGGCGTCGTCGCCGAGGCGGCGCTTCTTGTCTTCCTCGTACTCGCGGTAGTTGCCCTGGAAGAACTCCACGTGCGAGTCGCCCTCGAAGGCGAGGATGTGGGTGGCGATGCGGTCCAGGAACCAGCGATCGTGGCTGATCACGAAGGTGTTGCCCGGGAACTCCAGCAGTGCGTCTTCCAGCGCGCGCAGGGTCTCGATGTCCAGGTCGTTGGACGGTTCGTCGAGCAGCAGCACGTTGCCGCCCTGCAGCAGGGTCTTGGCCATGTGCAGGCGGCCGCGCTCACCGCCGGACAGCGAGCCGACCAGCTTCTGCTGATCCTGGCCCTTGAAGTTGAAGCGGCCGATGTAGGCGCGCGACTGGATCTCCACGCCGTTGATGTTGAGGATGTCCAGGCCGCCGGAGATTTCCTGGAAGACGTTGTGGTTGCCTTCCAGCGCATCGCGGCTCTGGTCCACGTAGGACAGCTGCACGGTCGGGCCGACCACGATCTCGCCCGAGTCCGGCTTGACCTGCCCGGTGATCATCTTGAACAGCGTCGACTTGCCGGCGCCGTTGGGGCCGATGATGCCGACGATGGCGCCCGGCGGCACCAGGAAGCTGAGGTCGTCGATCAGCAGGCGGTCGCCGAACTTCTTGGAGACGTGCTTGAACTCCATCACCATGTTGCCCAGGCGCTCGCCCGGCGGGATGAAGATCTCGTTGGTCTCGTTGCGCTTCTGGTAGTCGACCGACTGCAGCTCCTCCAGCCGCGCCAGGCGCGCCTTGCCCTTGGAGCGGCCGCCCTTGGCGTTCTGCCGCGACCATTCCAGTTCCTTCTGGATCGCCTTCTGGCGGGCCTTTTCCTGGTTCTCTTCCTGCTTCAGGCGCTCTTCCTTCTGCACCAGCCAGTCGGTGTAGTTGCCCTTCCACGGGATGCCGCGGCCGCGGTCCAGTTCGAGGATCCACTCGGCGGCGTTGTCCAGGAAGTAGCGATCGTGGGTGACGGCCACCACGGTGCCGGTGTAGCGCGCCAGGAACTGCTCCAGCCATTCCACCGACTCGGCGTCGAGATGGTTGGTCGGTTCGTCGAGCAGCAGCATGTCCGGCTTCTGCAGCAGCAGGCGGCACAGGGCCACGCGGCGCTTCTCACCGCCGGAGAGCTTGCCGACGACGGCCTCCCACGGCGGCAGGCGCAGCGCGTCGGCGGCGATGTCCAGCTGCTGCTCCAGCGTGGCGGCATCGCCCGCGGCCAGGATCGCCTCCAGGCGCTCCTGTTCCTTGGCCAGCGCGTCGAAATCGGCGCCTTCCTCGGCATAGGCCGCGTACACGGCATCCAGCGCGGCCTGGGCCTGCAGGACCTCGCCCACGCCTTCCTCGACCGCTTGGCGCACGGTGTGCTCCGGATTGAGCTCGGGCTCCTGGGCCAGGTAGCCGACCTTGATGCCGGGCTGCGGCCGCGCCTCGCCCTCGAAATCGGTGTCCACGCCGGCCATGATCTTGAGCACGGTCGACTTGCCGGCGCCGTTGAGGCCCAGCAGGCCGATCTTGGCGCCCGGGAAGAAGCTCAGCGAGATGTCCTTGATGATCTGCCGCTTGGGCGGGACCACCTTGGACACGCGATTCATGGTGTAGATGTACTGCGACATGGGGTCTCCGGCGAGGACGCAGCCGCGCCGACACGCCGGGACTCTGGCGCGCGACACAGGCGTGGAAAGGGATGCACGCAGTATAGCGGCCAGGCCCTGGGCGCGCCTCGCCGACCGAAAATGAACAGGGGGTGTGAGGCGTCGTGAACGGCGGGATTTGTAGCCGTTTCCAGCCAGATTCCGTTCACCGGCCTGGCGCATCATCGCATCGTGCCTTGAAGCACTGGAGACCCCTCATGAAGCGCACGATCCTGACCCTGCTGAGCATTCCCGTCCTGGCCATGTCGCTGGCGGCCGCGCCGGCGATGGCGGGCGACTGGCGCCACGGCCCGCCGGGCCACGGCCCGGGCGCTGGCCCCGGCCCTGGTCCGCGCGGCTGGGCAGATCGCCACGACGAGCGCCGCGATCGTCACGACCGCCGCGATGCCTATCGCGATGGGTATCGCGACGGCCGCTACAGCCGCCCGCCGGTGGTGGTCGAGCGGAACTACTACCGCGGTGGCTACTACCGTCCGGGCCCGCCGCCGCCGCCGGCGTATTACCGCCCGCCGCCGCCCCCGGTCGCGTACTACCGCCCGTACGGCTATGAGCGCGGCTACCGCTATGTGAACTACTACAGCGGCCGGCCGATCGTGGTGACCGACTACGGGTATTACGGCGTGCGCCGCCCGCCGCCGGGCTACCACTGGATCCGCGACGATCGCGGCAATCTGATCATGGTGGCGATCGCCACGGGCATCATCACCGACCTGCTGCTGAACCGCTGAGCCGTCGGCCGCAGGGAAGCAACAAGAGGGCGCGCCCAGGCGGCGCGCCCTTTTTCGTGGGCGCGGCATCCCGGCGATGAGGCATGACCAGCGCTCGCCCAGGCCATGCCCGCGTGGCCTCCGTCCCGCGGGCGCCTGCGCCGCAAGCCCTGGGCGACATGGCCTCGGGGGCCCCGGGGGCTTACAATCCGGGCCCCGCTTCGCCTGCCCGCCTTGCCCCTGGAGACCCGATGTTCCCGCGCGACGTCCGCATCGAAAGCTACGATCCCGAGCTGGCCCAGGCCATCGCCCATGAGGTCCGCCGCCAGGAAGATCACGTCGAACTGATCGCCAGCGAGAACTACACCAGCCCGGCGGTGATGGAGGCGCAGGGCAGCCAGCTGACCAACAAGTACGCCGAAGGCTATCCGGGCAAGCGCTATTACGGCGGCTGCGAATACGTGGACGTCGCCGAGCAGCTGGCCATCGACCGGCTCAAGCAGCTCTTCGGCGCCGACTACGCCAACGTGCAGCCGCACAGCGGTTCGCAGGCCAACCAGGCCGTGTACTTCGCGCTGCTGCAGCCGGGCGACACCATCCTGGGCATGTCGCTGGCCCACGGCGGCCACCTGACCCACGGCGCCAAGGTCAACGCCTCCGGCAAGCTGTTCAATGCCGTGCAGTACGGCGTGGATGAGGCCGGCCTGATCGATTACGACGAGGTCGAGCGCCTGGCCCTGGAACACAAGCCGAAGATGGTCGTGGCCGGTTTCTCGGCCTACTCGCAGGTGGTGGACTGGGCGCGCTTCCGCGCCATCGCCGACAAGGTCGGCGCCTGGTTCTTCGTGGACATGGCGCACGTGGCCGGGCTGGTCGCCGCCGGCGTGTATCCGACCCCGCTGCCGCATGCGCACGTGGTCACCTCGACCACGCACAAGACCCTGCGCGGCCCGCGCGGCGGCATCATCCTGGCCAGCGCCGCCGGCGCGGGCGACAAGCTCGAGGACCTGTCCAAGAAGCTGCAGTCCATCGTGTTCCCCGGCATCCAGGGTGGCCCGCTGATGCATGTGATCGCGGCCAAGGCGGTGGCCTTCAAGGAAGCGCTGGAGCCGGGCTTCAAGGCCTACCAGCAGCAGGTGGTGAAGAACGCCCAGGCGATGGCCGGCACGCTGATCGCGCGCGGCTACAAGATCGTCTCCGGCGGCACCGAGAACCACCTGATGCTGGTGGACATGATCGGCAAGGACGTGTCCGGCAAGGATGCGGAGGCCGCGCTGGGCAAGGCCCACATCACGGTGAACAAGAACTCGGTGCCGGGCGACCCGCGCTCGCCGTTCGTGACCTCGGGCCTGCGCCTGGGCACCCCGGCCATCACCACGCGCGGCTATCAGGAGGCCGATACGGTCGAACTGGCCGGCTGGATCGCCGACGTGCTGGACGCCCCGAACGACGAGGCCGTGATCGCCCGCGTGCGCGAGGCGGTGACGGCGCAGTGCAGGAAGTTCCCGGTGTATGGCTGAGAAGGCGGGATCCGGGATTGGAGATTCGGGATCGGGCGTAAGCTCGTTTCCTGAAGCCGTTGCCTTTCCCAATCCCGAATCCCGAATCCCCAATCCCGGCACCTGATGCACTGCCCCTTCTGCCAGAACAGCGACACCCGCGTGATCGATTCGCGCGTGTCCGAGGATGGGGCGACCATCCGCCGGCGGCGTGAGTGCGAGGCCTGCGGCGAGCGGTTCTCCACGCTGGAAACCATCGAGCTGCGCCTGCCGGCGATCATCAAGTCCGATGGCCGGCGCGATCCGTTCGATGCGCGCAAGCTGCGCCAGAGCTTCGACCGCGCGCTGCACAAGCGCGCGGTCTCCGAGGAACAGGTCGAGGCGGCGGTGCGCGCGGTGATCCAGCAGCTGCGCCGCACCACCGAGCGCGAGCTGCCCTCGCGCCGGGTCGGCGAGTTCGTCATGGCCGAGCTGCGCAAGCTCGACCACGTGGCCTTCGTGCGCTACGCCTCGGTGTACCGCAGCTTCGAGGATGTGGCCGACTTCCGCGAGGAACTGGACCGGCTCGAGCGCGACCTGCCCGGCGAAGGCCAGCTGCCGCTGCTGGGCGGCGAGGTGCTGCCGTTCGGCAAGGCCGGCGACAAGAACAAGAAGCGCTGACCGCCGCGGCCATGCGGATCGCGCCGCTATGCCAGTACCCGCAGCACCTGGATGGGCTGGCGCGTGCGCACGTACACGCCTTCGGCGCACTGCTTCCGGATTGGACTTTCGAACAGGCCCGCGACGAACTGGCCACGCATGTCGCGCCCGAGGCCATTCCCGCCACCTGGCTGGCGCTGGACGGCGCCGACTGGCTCGGTTCGGTCAGCCTGCTGGCCGAGGACGATCCGCGTCTGGCCGCGTACACGCCCTGGCTGGCCTCGCTGTACGTGCGCCCGGCCGCGCGTGCGCGGGGCGTGGGCGCGGCGCTGGTGCGGCACTGCGTGGCCGCCGCCGCCGCGCTGGGCGTCGCGCGTCTGCATCTGTACTGTGAGCCGGCGCGCGTGCCGTACTACGCGCGGCTGGGCTGGACACGCCTCGACCATCTGCCGCTCGGCGCGCTGCAGGTGGTGGTGATGGCCATCGAACCGGGATCGATCCATGTCTGAGTTCTCCGCCACCGACCACGCCCACATGGCCCGCGCCCTGCGCCTGGCCCAGCGCGGCGCGTGGACCACCAAGCCCAATCCCATGGTCGGCTGCGTGATCGCGCACGACGGCGAGGTGGTGGGCGAGGGCTTCCATCAGCGCGCCGGCGAGCCGCATGCCGAGGTGTTCGCGCTGCGCGCCGCCGGGCAGCGCGCGCGCGGGGCCACCGCGTACGTCACCCTGGAGCCCTGCGCCCACCACGGCCGCACGCCGCCCTGCGCCGATGCGCTGATCGCGGCCGGCGTGGCGCGCGTGGTCGCGGCCATGCGCGATCCTTTCGCCCAGGTCGACGGCGCGGGCTTCGGCAGGCTGCAGGCCGCCGGCATCGCGGTGCAGGTCGGTCTGCTCGAAGCCCAGGCGCGCGAGCTCAACCGTGGCTTCCTCTCGCACGTGGTGCGCGGGCGGCCGTGGCTGCGGGTCAAGCTGGGCGCCAGCATCGACGGCCGCACCGCGATGGCCAGCGGCGAGTCCAAGTGGATCACCGGCGCGGCCGCGCGCGCCGACGTGCAGCGCTGGCGCGCGCGGTCCGGCGCGCTGTTGACCGGCGCGCGCACGGTCATCGCCGACGACCCCGCGCTGACCGCGCGGCCGGAGGAAGACCAGCCCTTCTTGGCGCCGCTGCGCGTGGTGCTCGACGCCACGCTGGCCAGCCTGGCGCACACCCGCGTGCAGGAAGGCGATGCGCCCACGCTCTACCTGCACGGCCCGCAGGCCCCGCGCGTGGCCGACCACGGCCACGTGCACTACCAGGGAGTCCCGCTGCACGAAGGCCGCCTGGACCTGCGCGCGGTGCTGACGGTGCTGGCCCAGCACCGGATCAACGAGGTCCAGGTCGAGGCCGGCGCCACCCTGTCCGGTGCGCTGCTGGCCGCCGGCCTGGTCGACGAGCTGCTGCTCTACCAGGCCCCGACCCTGCTCGGCGACGCGGCCCGGCCGCTGCTGCACCTGGGCCTGGCCAGCCTGGCCGAGCAGCATCGCCTGCGCGTGGTCGACCGGCGCCAGGTCGGCGCCGATCTGCGCCTGCTGCTGCGACCGGATACGCCCTGAGCGTCTCAGCGGGCGAAGTCGATCGCCAGCTTGCCGAAGTGACCGCCCGAGGCCAAGGCCTGCAAGGCCTGGCCCGCTTGCTCGAAGCCGTACACCTCGTCGATGACAGGCTCCAGCCCGATGGCCTCGATGGCGGCGACCATGCGCTCGTGGGCCTCCAGCGATGCGACCGAGATGCCCTGGACGCGTAGCCGCTTCAGGATCACGTCGGTCAGCGCCAGCGTGGCCTGGGTGCCGCCCATGAAGCCGATCACCCCGACGAAACCGTGCATGCGCGTGGCCTGGATCGATTGCGCCAGCGTGCTTGCGCCGACCGTTTCGACCACCGCGTCCACGCCGTGGCCGCCGGTCAGTTCGCGCACGCGCGCAGCCCATTGCGGATGCGCGGTGTAGTTGATGCCCGCGTCGGCGCCCAGGCGCGCGGCACGGGCGAGTTTTTCGTCGCTGGAGGAGAGCACGATCACGCGTGCGCCCCTGGCCTTGGCCAGCTGCAGGGCGAACAGCGACACGCCGCCGGTACCCAGTACCAGCACGGTCTGCCCGGCGGTGATGCGCGCCTGTTCCAGCGTCTGCCAGGCGGTGAGCGCGGCGATCGGCAGCGTGGCCGCCTGGACGCTGGACAGCCCGGCGGGGGCGGGCGCCAGCGAATAGGCATCGAAACAGGCCAGCTCGCGCAGGACGCCCGGGCAGGGGCCGCCAAGATCGGCGCCCTCCCATTCCGGACGCATCCCTCCGGCCAGCCAGCGCGACTTGTAGAAGGTCGTCACCCGGTCGCCGGGTTTGAAGCGGGTGACTGCCTGGCCCACCTCGAGCGCCGTCCCCGCGCCATCGGAGATCGGCACGATCGGCAGCTGCACGTTGCGATACAGCTGGCCGGTGACCATCAGCAGGTCGCGGTAGTTGAGCGAAGCGGCTTCGAGCCGGACCAGCACCTCGTGCGGGCCCGGGCGCGGGTCGGGGGCCTGGGCGATCTGCAGCTGGTCCAGGCCGAAGGCGGTGAGCAGGTACTGGCGCATGCGAAGGACTCGATGGTGGAAAGGAGGTCGCACCGTATGCCTGTGCGACCAAGGCGAGAATCCCTGCGCAAGGCATTTATCATGTTCACTCAATGAACGAATCGACCACCCTGGCGCCAGCCCAGCTGCGCGTGCTGCGCAGCTTCGCCGCCGCCGCGCGCACGCTGAATTTCTCCCGCGCCGCGCGCGAGGTCGGTTGCACGCCGTCGGTGCTCAGCCGGCGCATCGCCGCGCTGGAGGACAGCGTCGGGAGCCGGCTGTTCCTGCGCACGACCCGACGCATGGTGTTGACCGAGCACGGCGTGCGGCTGCTGGCGCAGTACCAGCGTCTGGAGGCGGCGCTGGCCGAGATGGCGCTTGCCCTGTACCCGCAGTCGCGGGGCGCCGGCGGCCACCTGCGCCTGCAGGTGCCTGCCAGCTACGGCCGCTATCGTCTGGCGCCCCTGCTGGCCGACTTCATGCGCGCCCATCCCGGGATCACGCTCGACGTCGCCTACGACGACGCCTTCGTCGACCTGGTCGCCGGCAAGGTCGATCTGGCCGTGCGCGTCGGTCGCCTCGACGACGCGCGGCTGGTGTCCCGGCGCGTGGGCACGATGCACCGTTACCTGTGCGCCTCGCCGGACTATCTGGCGAGCGCGCCCGCGCTGCTGGAGCCGTCCGATCTCCGGGTTCACCGATGCATCGCGTTCAATGGTCTGCGCACCGGCACGCTGTGGCAGTTCCACCGCCAGCGCCAACGTCGCTCGGTCCGCATCACGCCGGTCATGACCTGCAACGATGCGCAGGCCGCGCGCGATGCGGCGCTGGCCGGCGTGGGCATCACCCTGCAGGCGGACTACATGTCCGATGCACTGATCGCGCAGGGCCGGCTGGTGCCGGTGCTGACTGACTGGCCGGTGAGCGACTCGCCGGTGCATCTGCTGTGGCTGCCGGGCGCGGACCGCCAGCCGGCGCTGCGCCTGCTAATCGATGCGCTGGTCGCCGCCATGGCCGACTGAGCACCCGGCCTGCGCTGGCGCCGGCCACGCTCGGTGAGCGGCGAGTGCCCGCACAGGTAGTCCAGGGCGCCCGCACGCGGGTCGAGCGGGATCTTCACGGCGCCTGCGTTGTCATCGGCACGCTGCGTGCCGCCGGGGCGGACGGCCACGGCGCTATACTGCGCGCGCCGGTTCGCCGGCATCCTCAAAGAACGTCTTCAGGGCGGGGTGAGATTCCCCACCGGCGGTAGATGCGCCACTGGCGCATGAGCCCGCGAGCGCTGGGGTTGGCGGGTCCCGCTCGAGAGCGCGTCTCTCATCATTGCGGACTGCACGCCTGCCACGGGTCAGCAGATCCGGTCCGATGCCGGAGCCGACGGTTGGCGCAGCCTTGCCGCGCCAGAAAGTCCGGATGAAAGAAGACGACCCGCATCGCGGCCCTTGGGCTGCGCGCGGGTCATGGCCTTGTGGCGTTTTTCGCTTTCGACTTTGCGAGAAACGTTGATCATGAATCAGAGTACTGCGTGCATTCCCGCCCTCCTGTCGCAGGAGGTGCGCTGATGTTCACCGGCATCATCGAAGGCGTCGGCCGCCTGGCCGCGGCCACCCCCATCGGTGGCGATACCCGCTTCAGCTTCGAGGTCGGCACGCTGCCGTTCGACGCGGTGCAGCTGGGCGAGAGCATCGCCGTCAACGGCGTCTGCCTGACCGTGATCGCCTTCGACGCGACCAGCTTCCAGGCCGATGCCTCGACCGAGACGCTGTCGCTGACCACGCTCGGCCAGCTGCCGGTCGGCGCGACGCTGAACCTGGAGCGCGCGATGCGCCCGACCGATCGCCTCGGCGGCCATCTGGTCAGCGGCCATGTCGATGGCCTGGGCCGGGTGCTGTCGGTGCACGAGGACGCACGCGCGCAGCGCTGGCGCTTTGCGGCGCCGGCCGCGCTGCTCAAGTACATCGCCAGGAAGGGCTCGATCTGCGTCGATGGCGTGAGCCTGACCGTCAACGAGGTCGACGCGGAAGGCTTCGAGGTGGCGCTCATCCCGCACACCGTGGCGCATACGCGCTTCGCGCAGACCGGCGTGGGCGATGCGGTGAATCTGGAGATCGACCTGGTCGCGCGCTACGTCGAACGCCTGCTGGGCGAACGCGGAGCCGCGCTGTGAACTTCGCGCCGATCCCCGAGATCCTGGAAGACATCCGCCAGGGCCGCATGGTGGTCATCGTCGACGACGAGGACCGCGAGAACGAAGGCGACCTGATCATGGCCGCCGAGCTGGTCAAGCCCGCGGACATCAACTTCATGGTCACCCACGGCCGCGGCCTGGTGTGCCTGCCGCTGACCCGCGAGCGCGCCGCGCAGCTGGGCCTGGCGCCGATGGTCCAGGCCAACACCGCGCAGTTCCAGACCAACTTCACCGTCAGCATCGAGGCCGCCGAAGGCGTCACCACCGGCATCTCGGCCTACGACCGCGCCCATACCATCCGCACCGCGGTCAAGCCCGATGCCAAGCCGGCGGACCTGCACCAGCCGGGCCACATCTTCCCGCTGATCGCCCAGCCCGGCGGCGTACTCACGCGCGCCGGCCACACCGAGGCCGGCGTGGACCTGGCCATGCTGGCCGGCCTGGAGCCGGCCGGCGTGCTGGTGGAGATCCTCAATGCCGATGGCAGCATGGCGCGCCGCCCGCAGCTGGAGGTGTTCGCGCGCGAGCATGGGCTGAAGATGGGCTCGATCGCCGACCTGATCGCCTACCGCCTGGCGACCGAGCACACCGTCGAGCGCGTGGACGAGCGCGAGATCGACACCGAGTTCGGCCCGTTCCGCCTGGTCACCTACCGCGACCGCATCGCCCGCGAGCTGCACTTCGCCCTGGTCAAGGGCGCGCCGCGGGCCGAGGTGCCGACGCTGGTGCGCGTGCAGGTGGAGAACCCGCTGGCCGACCTGCTGCACTGGCGGCGCGAGGACTTCGGCGTGGCCGCGACCGACGCCCTGCGCGCGATCGCCGCCGAGGGCCAGGGCGTGATGGTGGTGCTGTCGGCCCCGCGCGATTCCGACGCCCTGCTGGCGCGCCTGCTGCAACAGCCCGCGCCGCGCGCGCCGGGCAAGGACAAGGACGTGGGCCAATGGCGGCGCAACGGGGCCGGCGCCCAGATCCTGGCCGATCTGGGGCTGGGCAAGCTGCGCGTGCTGGGCACCCCGCGCCGCCAGGTCGGCCTGGCGGGGTATGGGCTGGAGATCGTGGAGACGGTGGAAGTCCCGCCGCCCGCCCGCGGCTGAAGCCGGCCTGCCCGCGCCTGATAAACTGTGCGACCCTCGATCCGCACGATTCCCATGACCCACTACGAAGGCGACCTGCGCACGGTCGGCGGTGCGCGTTACGCGATCATCGCCAGCCGCTGGAACGCGCGCATCACCGACGCGCTGGTGGCCGGCGCGCGCAAGGAACTGGCCGGTAACGGCGTCGCCGAGGACGCGATCGACGTGATCCGCGTGCCGGGCGCGTGGGAAATCCCGGTGGTGGCCGCGCGTCTGGCGGCCGGCGGTGGGCACGCGGCCATCATGGCCCTGGGCTGCGTGATCCGCGGCGACACCCGCCATTACGAACACGTCGCCGACGGCTGCGCCGAGGGGCTGATGCGCGTGCAGCTGGACTACCGCCTGCCGGTGCTCAACGGCGTGCTGGCGGTCGAGGTGGCCGAGGACGCCGAGGCGCGTGCCGGCGGCAGCCACGGCAACAAGGGCGAGGAAGTGGCCCTGGCCGCGGTGGAAATGGTCAATCTGCTGGAGAAGCTGGCATGAGCCGTCCCGGTCCGCGTCGCGGCGATGGGGTCGATCCGGTGCTGCGCGCGCGTGCGCGCCGGCGTGCGCTGCAGGCGATCTACGCCTGGCAGCTGGCCGGCGGCACCACGCAGGCGGTGATCGCCCAGTTCGCCCACGAACAGGCCCACGAAGTGGCCGACCTGGAGTACTTCGAGGACCTGGTGCGCGGCGTCATGGCCCACCACGCCGAACTCGACCAGGCCCTGCTGCCGCACCTGGACCGCAACGTGGCCGAGGTCGACCAGATCGAGCGCGCGGTGCTGCGCATCGCCGCCTACGAGCTGCGCCACCGCATCGACGTGCCGTACCGGGTGGTGATCAACGAGGCCATCGAGACCGCCAAGCGCTTCGGTTCCGAACACGGCCACACCTACGTCAACGGGGTGCTGGACCGCGCCGCGCTCGAGTGGCGCCCGGCCGAGGCCAAGCATCCGCGCGCGAGCAAGTAAGCCGGGCCCGTTCCATGGCATTCAACGTGTTCGTGGAGGCCAGGGAAACGGTCAACGTCGGTGGCGGCGTCTTCCTGTCCGATGCGGCGGTGGAGCAGCCCTTCTCGGTCGTGTTCGAGGACGATGGCGAAACCGGGTATCTCTACGCGCACCGCTGGAACACCGCGCTGGCGTTGTGGGAGATCGTCGATGCGCTGCATGTCTACAACGTCGAGGACGTGGTGGATCGCCACGTCCCTGTGGAAGTGAAGATCGGCTGGTCGCGCGACGACGCCAAGGCGGTGCTGTTCATCAACGACCAAGCGCAGGCCGCATTCGATTTCCGGGGCAAGCGCGGCTATTGCCGCAGTGAATTCCCGGCACCTGCGCGCGCGTCCGGGTGGACGCGTCCGGCCTGGAGCGACGAGGTCGAGGGGTTGTTCGCTTGACCGCTCCGCCGGCCGGATCCGAGTTCGGCCTGATCGCGCGCATCCATGCGCGCGCCGGCACGCGCGGCGACGTGGTGCTGGGGATCGGCGACGATGCTGCGCTGCTGGCGATGCCGCCGGGCACGGAGCTGGTGGTCACGGCCGACACGCTCAATGCCGGCGTGCATTTTTTCCCCGACGTGGCGCCCGCCGACCTGGGCTGGAAGGCACTGGCGGTGAATCTCTCCGATCTCGCCGCGATGGGCGCCAGACCCGCGTGGTGCACGCTGTCGCTGTCCTTGCCGCAGGCCGATCCGGCCTGGATCGAGGGCTTCCTCGATGGCTTCTGCGACCTGGCCGCGCGCCACGGCATCGCCCTGGTCGGCGGCGACACCACGCGCGGGCCGCTGTCGGTGTCGATCACGGCGATGGGCCAGGTCGAGGCCGGCCATGCGCTGCGCCGCGACGGCGCGCGGGTGGGTGACGAGATCTGGGTGACCGGCACCCCGGGCGATGCGGCGGCGGCACTGCAGGCGCTGCTCTCCGGCGCCGCCGTCGACCGCGCCCTGCGCGCGCGCCTGGACCGGCCCACGCCGCGGGTGGAAGCCGGGCGCGGCCTGCTGGGCGTGGCCAGCGCCTGCGTCGATATCTCCGACGGGCTGCTGGCCGACCTGGGCCATCTGTGCCGGCGCAGCGGCGTTGGCGCGCAGGTGCAGCTGGAACAGCTGCCCGTCTCGCGCGCCCTGGCGGGCTTCCGCCCGCAGCTGCGCTGGGCCTGGCAGGCCGGCGGCGGCGACGATTACGAGCTGTGCTTCACCGCCGCGCCGCAGCGCGCCGATGAGGTGCAGGCCGCCCTGGATTTTGCCGGCGTGCCCGGCGCGCGCATCGGCCGCATCGTCTCGGGGCAGGGCGTGCAGGCCCTCGACGCCGCCGGCGCGCCCTGGCAGGCGCCGCGCGTGGGCTACGACCACTTCGGCTGAAGTCCGCGGGACGCACGCTTCTTGCTCGGTGGGAGCCGCCATGGCGGCGATGAGGCTCTTCCGGTAACGCCCTATCGCCGCCATGGCGGCGGCTCCCACCGAGCCAGCGCTCCAGCTGGCTTCCCCCTGCCAGCTCTCACCGTGCTGGCTCTCACCTTGCCGGCTCCTGCACCGGCCCGCCGCGTGCTGCGTTGCAGCTTGGCGGCCTCCATACGCGCAAGTACGGTGTCGAGGCCGCTCCAGCGGGGTGGCGTTCACACACCACGGCCGGCCCGTGCTCGCGCGGCCCGGCCCTTGCCTGGGAGGGCGTTGCATGCACAGGTTCGCGCGGCGGTATGGGGTGTTGGTGGTCGTGCTGGTACTGGGTCTTTGCTCGACCACCGCGTGGGCGGGCGGCTTCAACAAGACCTATGAGCGCATCGCCAGTTTCGATGGCACCGAGCTGGGCGCCATGGTGCTGGTGCCGACCGGGCAGGGCAGTGGGCCGTTCCCGCTGGTGGTGATGCCGGCGAGCTGGTCGCTGCCGAACCTGGAATACGTCGGCCGCGCCACGCAGATGGCGAGCCAGGGCTATGTGGTGGTGAGCTACACCTCGCGCGGCTTCTGGGACTCGACCGGGCAGATCGACGTGGCCGGGCCGGCCACGGTGGAGGACGTGAGTTCGGTGATCGACTGGGCGCTGGCGCATACCCCGGCCGACCCGGCGCGTATCGGCGCCTCGGGCATCTCCTACGGCGCCGGCACCAGCCTGCTGGCCGCCGCGCGCGACCCGCGCATCAAGGCGGTGGCCGCGCTCAGCGGCTGGGCGGATCTGGAGGCCTCGCTCTACGCCAACCGGACCGTCAGCCAGCAGGCGGTGCTGATGCTGGCCGCCACCGGCAACCTGACCGGCCGCCCCGGCTCGGACCTGCAGACGATCTCCGCGAAGGTGGCCGTGGGCGACTTCGATGGTGCGGTGAACGGCTTCCTGCCTCAGGCGGCCAGCCGCGGCGCGGTGCATGAGGTGGCGCAGATCAACCGCAACGGCACGGCGGTGCTGCTGGCCAATGCGTTCAACGATGGCCTGTTCCCGCCCAGTCAGTACGTGGCCTTCTACAACCAGCTCACCGGGCCGCGGCGCCTGGTCTTCAGCCAGGGCGACCACGCCACGGCCGAACTGCCGGGCGCGCTGGGTCTGCCCAACGCGGTCTACGACGAGGCGGTCGCCTGGTTCGACCATTTTCTCAAGGGCCAGGCCAACGGCGTGGACGGGCGCGGCTCGGTGCGACTGACCAGCATCGGCGGGCGCACGCTGGACTACGCCAGCTGGGCGCAGGTGCAGACCGACCCGGTGGTCTATGGGCTGGGACGGCCCACGGGCCTGCTGCGGCCGACCGGCACCCTGTCCAGCGGCGATGCGACCGGCTGGAGCGCCTCCATCCTGACCGGCATCCCGACCCTGGCCGATTCGGGCGTGGTGCTGCTCAGCGGCCTGCTGCAGGCGTTCGGGCAGTCGGCGCAGACCTCGATCCCGCTGGTCAGCCGCGTCGGCGGCGCGGTGTGGTCCGGGCCGGTGCTGGACCGCAGCCGCGTGCTGGCCGGGGCGCCGAGCCTGCGCGTGACGGTCACGCCCAGCCAGTCGCATGTGACCCTGGTGGCCTACCTCTACCGCATGGACGCCCTGGGCACCGGCACGCTGCTCAGCTACAAGCCCTACAGCCTGCGCGACGCGGTGCCGGGCCAGGCGCGTACGCTGGAGATCGGCCTGGAAGCGGCGGCCGCCGAGATTCCGGCGGGCAGCCGCCTGGTGCTGGTCGTGGACACGCTCGACCCGCGCTACACCGATGCCACCGATGTCGGCGGCAGCGTGGCGTTCGGTTCGCCGGCTTCGGCGCCGTCGCGCCTGAGCGTGCCGCTGCGCTGAGGTGGCCTGCCCGGGGTCGACGGCAGGCCTTAGGCTTCGTCGGCGCGGAAGGCGTCGCGCAGCCAGGTGAGCTGGGGGTTGGCGGGATCGCCGTGCGCTTCGACCACGTCGAAGCGGCACGGCAGGCTGGCCCAGCGCGGATGCTGGGCCAGATACAGCTGGGCGGCGTGGACCAGCTTGCGGCGCTTGGCCGAATCGACAGACGCCGCGCCGCCGCCGAACGCGCTCGCGCCGCGGTAGCGCACCTCCACGAATACCAGGCAGGCGCCGCCGCGCGCGGCCGCGTCGTGCATCACCAGATCCAGTTCGCCGCCGCGGAATCGGACATTGGCGGCGACCAGGCGCAGGCCGTCGCGCTCCAGCAGCGCGCGGGCCGCGGCTTCGGCCGTCGCACCGCGTGCCTGGCGCTCGGCCATCGCCGCGCTCAGCCGCCGGCGATCGGCACCGGTACGCCGCCGCGGAAGGTCGCCCAGGACGGTGCGCGCAGCACGGTGCCGAAGCCGTCCAGGGTCAGCGTGCCGGTCGCCCCGCGCACGTCGGCGTTGGCGTTGCCGACCAGGCGCGGCAGGTAGGCCGACAGCTGCCAGGCGTCGTAGCCGAAGGCGAACAGCCGCGCCGCGCCGCCGCGGGCGGTCGGCAGCGTGGCCGCCACGGTCGTAGCCGAGGGCAGGCCGGTGACGCCGTTGGCCGACCAGGTCTCGGTCGGATAGATCACCCCATCCAGCACGTTGTCCTCCTCCGGCTTGCCGGTGCCCTGCACCAGCAGCGAGGTGCCCACGCGGGTCTTGCCGCCCAGCCCGGCCAGCGCCAGCTGCGGGGTCAGCGCGCGCGCGGTCGAGCCGCGCACGGCCAGGAAGATCGCATCGATGTTCTTGCCCGCGGCCGTGGCCAGCGGCGCGGACAGGTCGGCGGGCGCATCGCCCACGGTCAGCACGTCGGCGACCACGCCGCCCCCCTCGCTGAAGCGCTTGCCGAAGGCGTCCGCCGCGCGCCGGCTGCTCTCGTCGCTGCCGCCGACGATCAGCACGCGCTTGCGTTCAAGCTTGAGCAGGTAATCGGCCACGCTCACGCCTTCGGCCTCCGGCGCCAGCGAGAAGCTGGCCGCGCCCTGCGGCGGTTCCAGTTCGCCGCGGTTGAGCGCCAGCACCGGCACTTTCAGGTTGCCCTGGCGGAACAGCGCGTCGACCTGCTCGCGCCCCAGCGGGCCGACCACCAGCTCGGCGCCGTCGGCCACCGCGCGCGCGTAGGCATTGGTGGCATCCACCGGGCTGCTGGCGGTGTCGTAGAAGCGGATCTCGGGACGACGGCGATGCTCGCCGTAGTACCCGGCCAGCAGGCCATCGCGCACCGGCGCGGCCGCGGCGCTCAGCGGGCCGGACAGCGGCAGCAGCACGGCCAGTTTCTGCGGCGGGCGGTAGCCGTCGCGGTCCGCCGGCGGGCGGCCGTTGGCGTCGAAGTTCCATTGGCTGCCATGGTCGAACGGGCGCGGCAGCGGCAGCTTGCGCTCCAGCAGCGCGTTGCCGGCCAGCGGGTAGAGCGGGTCGCCCGGGGGCAGCGCGGTGGCTTCGCGGGTCAGCGTGACGTTGTCCAGCTCGGCCAGCAGCGCCTGGATGCGCCGGGTGTTCTCGCTCAGCGCCTGGCCGCTCAGGCCGGGGCGCTGGGCGGCCAGCTGCTGGGCCTGGACGAAGGCCGCATTCTGCTCCGCGCGCGTGGCGGTGCCCGCGCTCGGGGCCACCTGCGTGGTGGCGCAGCCGACCAGGAGCAGGCCGAGCAGGGCCGGGGCGAACAGCAGGGCGGTGCGCGTATGCATGGGCAGTGCGGGGCCGGGTCTGGAGGAACGGGCTAGGATTCTACCCTTTGCCAGATGAGTGCCTGTCCATGGCCCAGCCCACCCTCCATGTCGTCGCCACGCCGATCGGCAACCTCGCCGATCTCACGCCGCGCGCGCTGGAGACCCTGCGCACGGTCGACGCCATCTGTGCCGAGGACACCCGCCGCACCGGCCAGCTGCTGGCGCATTTCGGCGTGTCCACGCCGCTGCTGGCCCTGCACGAACACAACGAGGAGGCGATGGCCGCGCGCATCGTCGCGCGTCTGCTGGAAGGGCAGTCGCTGGCGCTGGTCTCCGATGCGGGCACGCCGCTGGTGTCCGATCCCGGCTATCGGCTGGTGCGCGCCGCGCGCGCGGCCGGCGTGCGGGTCAGCCCGGTGCCGGGCGCCTGCGCGGCGATCGCCGCGCTGAGCGTGGCCGGCCTGCCGAGCGACCGCTTCGTCTTCGAAGGCTTCCTGCCGGCCAAGGCCAGCGCCCGGCGCGACGCGCTGCGCGCGCTGGCCGGCGAGCCGCGCACGCTGGTGTTCTACGAATCCTCGCACCGCATCGCCGAGTCGCTGGCCGACCTGGCCGAGGCCTTCGGCGCGGCGCGTCCCGCCGCCCTGGCGCGCGAGCTGACCAAGCTGTTCGAGACCGTGCTCGACGGCAGCCTCGGCACGCTGCTGGCGCAGGTGCAGGCCGACGACAACCAGCGCAAGGGCGAGTTCGTGGTGATGGTGCAGGGCGCCGGCGACGATGCCGACGCCCAGCTCGCCGAAGGCCACCGCGTGCACGCCCTGCTCAAGGCCCACCTGCCGCCCTCGACCGCCGCCAAGCTCGCCGCCGAGATCACCGGCGCGCCGCGCAAGGCGTTGTACGGGGCTTGAGGCGAGGAACGGGCGCGGCGGAACGGGAGGCGCGGAAGGCGTAGAGGCTGTTCGCGCCGACGGATTCTTGGTTTTTTCCCTTGGCTCCTGCCGGCATGCGACAATCCGCGACGGCGGAGCCGGCCGGACAGTCGCGTCGTCCGCTCCATTTCGATGGAAGCGGGCGCCGAGGAAAGTCCGGGCTCCACAGGGCACGGTGCCAGGTAACGCCTGGGCGGCGCGAGCCGACGGCCAGTGCAACAGAAAGCAAACCGCCGATGGCCCGCAAGGGATCAGGTAAGGGTGAAATGGTGCGGTAAGAGCGCACCGCGAGTCCGGCAACGGACCGGCACGGTAAACCCCACCGGGAGCAAGACCGAATAGGGACCTCATGACGCGGCCCGCGTCGGGTCCGGGTAGGTTGCTTGAGCGTATCGGTGACGATGCGCCTAGAGGAATGACTGTCCACGACAGAACCCGGCTTACAGGCCGGCTCCGCCACCTGGCTTCATCGCGCGATACGCGATGAAGCCCCCACGTTTCGCGATGCGAAACGCGGGCCCCAGGCCATCGTGCCAAATCCCCGCGGCTTCGCCGCGCCCCCTTTACCAAAGGGGGCTCTGCTTCGACGGCTTTCACTGGGTCCGTCGGTGCCCGTGCGCGCTCGTCACGGAACACCCGTCAAAGCAATCCTCCGCATCCCAATCCCCAATCCCCAATCCCCAATCCCCAATCCCCAATCCCCAATCCCGAATCCCGAATCCCGAATCCCGAATCCCGAATCCCGAATCCCTCAGATCTCCAGCCTGGTCTCCCCGGCAGAAACCCCCTCAGGACCGAAACGCCGCTCAGCGATCCAGCCGCGGCCGGCGTGGTCGAGGGCGATCAGGGTGCTGGCGCGGGTGCCGTAGCGTGGGTCGGCGATGAAGGGGGCGGACAGGCGGCGCTCCAGGTCCAGCTCGATGCCGGTGTCGGGTAACTGGTCGTCCGGGGCGAGGCTGCGGTCGGCCAGGGCGGCCCACAGCGCCGCCGGGTCCTCGGCCGGGCCGCCCAGCCACTCGGCCAGGGCGGCGCACAGGCGCCGGGTCTTGGGCCAGGGGTCGTCGAACGGGCCGTTGGACACGCCGTGCACGCCCGGCGGCACGGTGCGCGCCCGCGGGCCGGGCCAGTTGCCCACGTAGCGGCAGTCGACCGCGTCGGCCAGCAGCAGGTTGAAGGGCGCGAACGCCGCGGCGCGGGCGTGCAGGGCGTCGGCCGTCTCCGCCGCGGGCGCTGGTCCGGCCAGGAAGTCGGCCACCAGCGCACCGCGCGACGGGGCGCCGGGCGGGGCGGTCAGTCGCGGGTCGCGGACATTGGTCACCACCGCCATCCGTCCCTGCGGCCCGACGCCGGCCCAGCTGCCGCCGGACCGCAGGTCGCGCCCGGCCACCACGCCGGGCCGGTCGGCCCAGGGCGCCAGCGCAGCGGTGGGGCGAGCATGGAATTCGTCGCGGTTGCCGGCCAGGACCAGGCGCCAGCGGGGGTGGGTTTTCCAGGCGATCGCGACAAGGCACATGCGCCCATTGTCGGCCGAGTCTGCGCAGTGCGCGCGTGCGGACGCCTTCCGGGCATTGCCGTGACAGGGGTCACTTCACATCCCCTGCACAGCCCTGAATCCCGGTCCAATCTCAAAATTTGAGACGAAACAGCAACTTGTGGATAAGGCTTGAACAAGTCTCTGAAGTTCTTTGCAAGCCATTGATCCGGATAGTGATTTTCCTGCGTGCGAGTTGTTGACAACCCCTTGCCCGATGCTAATGTGGGCACAAGCGGGAAATCCGGGGTTTCTGTGGTTTTTCGTGGTTCAATGACCGCCGCAGTGCTGAAGTCGAGGTAGAGGGGACGTGTTCCAGGGCGAAACCGCCATCACAGTGGACGACAAGGGCAGGTTGGCGGTTCCCACCGCCTACCGCGACCAGGTCGCGCGCGCGTGCGGCAACCGCCTGGTGCTCACCTACAACCCCTTCGAGGCCGGCTGCCTGTGGCTGTACGACGCCACGGCCTGGGAGCGCGTGCGCGACGAGGTGATGGCCATGCCCAACACCAAGCGCACCGTGCGCACCCTGCAGCAGAAGCTGGTGGGTTCGGCCGCGTTCCTCGAGCTGGACGGCAATGGCCGGGTGACCGTGCCGCCGAGCCATCGCGCCGCGGTCGGCATCGAGAAGAAGGCCGTGCTGTTGGGCATGGGCGACAAGTTCGAACTATGGAGCGAGCAGGCGCACCGCGCGCAGATCCAGCAGACCCTGTCTGACGAGGATCTGGGCGAGGAGCTGCTCGAGCTCAGGCTGTGACGGCAGGTGCCCGGATGCGCCCCGACGCGCAGCCCGGCCACCTCCCGGTGATGTTCGCCCAGTGCATGGAAGGGCTGCGGGTGAAGGTGGACGGAACGTATCTGGACGGCACGCTCGGCCGCGGCGGCCATGCGCGCGGCGTGCTGCAACGACTCGGCCCGGGAGGCCGACTGCTGCTGATGGACAAGGACCCAGACGCGATCGCCCATGCGCACGCCGTGTTCGACGGCGACGCGCGCGTGTCGATCTATCGCGGCAGCTTCGCCGAGCTGGCGCAGTGGGACGCCACGGCCGACGGCCTGGATGGCGTGCTGCTGGACCTGGGCGTGTCCTCGCCGCAGCTGGACGTGGCCGAGCGCGGCTTCTCCTTCGGCAAGGACGGTCCGCTGGACATGCGCATGGATCCTGACGCGGGCGAGAGCGCCGCGCAGTGGCTGGCGCGCGCAGAAGAGCCCGAGATCGCCGACGTGCTGTGGCAGTACGGCGAGGAGCGCATGAGCCGGCGCATCGCCCGCGCCATCGTCGCGCGCCGCGGCGAGGCCCCGCTGACCCGCACCGCGCAGCTGGCCGAGCTGATCGCCAGCGTGATGCCGCGCGGCAAGGACAAGATCCACCCGGCCACGCGCAGCTTCCAGGCCATCCGCATCCACATCAACCGCGAGCTGGCCGACCTGGAGCTGGGCCTGGACGCGGCGCTGTCGCGGCTGAAGGTCGGCGGCCGGCTGGCGGTGATCAGCTTCCATTCGCTGGAAGACCGCATCGTCAAGCGCTTCATCGCCGGCTATGCCAAGGCGCCGGCCGGCAACCGCCGCCTGCCGGTGGCGCAGGACTTCACGCCCACGCTGAAGATCATCCAGGACGCGGCCCGCGCCGACGCCGAGGAAACCGCCACCAACCCGCGCGCCCGCAGCGCGGTGCTGCGCGTGGCCGAGAAGCTGGGGCAGGTCGCATGACCCGCCTGCTGCTCATCGTCGTGATCGTGGCCAACATCGCCACCGCCATCGCGGTGGTATACGCGCGTCACCAGCACCGCGTGCTGTTCGTCCAGCTCAACCAGCTGGACAAGGCGCGCGACGAGCTGAACATCGAGTTCGGCCGGCTGCAGCTGGAGCAGGCCACCGTCGGCGAGAGCAACCGCGTCGAGCGCATCGCGCGCGAGCGCCTGGGGATGAAGTCGCCCGAATCGGCCGACGTGGTGGTGATCCGCCCATGAGCCTGCGCGAGGCCATCGAGCGCGTGATCAAGCGCAACGGCGAGCGCAAGGGCGCGCTGCCGCGCAACCGCAACCGCGCGCGCTACGACCTGCGCAACCGCCTGCTGCTGGTCGGCGGCGCGCTGGTGCTGTGCTCGGTCAGCCTGGTCGGCCGCGCCGCCTACGTGCAGCTGATCAACAGCGACTTCTACCAGAAGGAAGGCGACGCACGGTTCACCCGCGAACTGGCCATCCCGACCTCGCGCGGCATGATCACCGACCGCAACGGCGAGCCGCTGGCCGTGTCCTCGCCGGTGGAGTCGGTGTGGTGCGATCCGCGCGAACTGCTCAAGTCGCCCGACCGCCTGCCCGAGCTGGCCCAGGCGCTGGGCGAGCCGCTGGAGAGCCTGACCCGCCGCGTCAGCCAGAAGGCGGACAAGGAGTTCATGTATCTCAAGCGCCGCATCAACCCCGATGCGGCCAAGGCGATCCTGGCCCACGGCGTGCCCGGCGTGTACTCGCAGCGCGAGTACAAGCGCTTCTACCCGCAGGGCGAGGTGATGGCCCACATCCTGGGCTTCACCAACATCGACGACCGCGGCCAGGAAGGCCTGGAGCTGGCCTTCGACGACTGGCTGCGCGGCAAGCCTGGCCTGAAGAAGGTCATCCGCGACCAGGCCGGCCACATCGTGGAGAACATCGACCTGGTGCGCCCGGCGCAGCCGGGCAACGACCTGACCCTGAGCGTGGACCGCCGCATCCAGTACATCGCCGCGCGCGAACTGCGCCGCGCGATCGACGACAACCAGGCCGCCGGCGGCTCGGTGGTGATCCTGGACGTGGCCACCGGCGAGGTGCTGGCCATGGTCAACCTGCCCACGTTCAACCCCAACGCGCAGGATCTGGGCAAGCCGGACGCGCACCGCAACCGCGCGGTCACCGACCTGGTCGAGCCGGGCTCGACGATGAAGCCCATCACCATCTCCACCGCGCTGGCGGCGGGCGTGGTCACGCCGAGCACGCTGATCGACACCAACCCGGGCTACATGGCGCTCAAGGGCGGCTTCACCATCCGCGACGTGCCGCGCAACAACGGCGTGCTGACCGTGGGCGGGGTGATCACGCACAGCTCCAACATCGGCGCGGCCAAGATCGCCGACAAGATTTCGGACCAGACCTTCTACAACACGGTCAAGGCCTTCGGATACGGCAGCAAGCCGCATAGCGGCTTCCCGGGCGAGGCCACCGGCACGGTGCCTTCGCCGGGCAGCCCCGGCTGGTACGGCACCACCAAGACCACCATGGCCTACGGCTATGGCCTGAACGTGTCGCCGCTGCAGATCGCCCGTGCCTACGCGACCATCGGCAACGGCGGCATGCTGGTCACCCCGACCTTCATCAAGGGCATGCGCAGCGAGAACAGCGTGCAGGTCGTGCCCCGGGAGGTGACCAAGCAGGTCATCGCCATGATGGAGACCGTGGTCACCCAGGGCGGCGCCAAGGATGCGGCCGTGCCGGGCTATCACGTGGCCGGCAAGACCGGTACCGCGCGCATCGCCTCGGGCGGCAGCTACGCCTCGGGCCACTACACCGCGCTGTTCGCCGGGCTGGTGCCGGCGACCAATCCGCGCTTCGTCATGGTCACCGTGATCCGCGACCCGCAGGCCGGCAAGTACTACGGCGGCCTGGTGTCCGCGCCGGTGTTCCACAACGTGATGGAAGACGCGCTGCGCCTGATGGACGTGCCGCCGGACGACATCGACAGCTGGCTGGCCGCGCAGGCCAAGGACGAGGCCAAGCGCGCCGCGCAGGCGCCCAAGCGTCCGCCGACCGTCGCCGCGCTGCCCAAGCCGTTGCCCGCGCCGATCCAGGCCAAGGCCGAGCCGGCGCTGCCCAGGAGCCTGGAATGAGCCGCGCCATGGCCCTGTCCGCGCTGCTGCCCGACGTGCCCGCCGTCCCGGCGGGCCTGATCGTGCACGGGCTCACCCAGGACAGCCGCAGCGTGCGGCCGGGCGATGCCTTCGTGGCCATCGGGCCGGTCGACAACAGCCCCTCGACCTGGCACGGGCTGGGCTTCGTCGAGCAGGCGCGCGCCGCTGGTGCGGCGGCGATCCTGTTCGAACCGCCGGCGCCCGAAACGCTGCCGGCCCCGGCCGATGCGATCGCGGTGCCCGGCCTGCGTCATCGGCTGGGCACGATGGCCGACACCTTCTACGGCCACCCCTCGCGGCAGATGACCGTGGTCGGGGTGACCGGTACCAACGGCAAGACCTCCTTCGTGCAGCTGCTCGGCCAGGCCTGGCAACTGCTCGGCGTCACCGGCGGCAGCATCGGCACGCTCGGCGCCGGACTGTACGGGCAGGTGCAGCCGACCGGGTTCACCACGCCGCTGGTGCTGCAGACCCACGCGCTGCTGGCGCAGCTGCACGAGGCCGGCGCGCAGGCGGTGGCGATGGAAGTCAGTTCGCACGCGCTGGTGCAGACCCGCGTGGACGCGGTCGCCTTCGACGTGGCGGTGTTCACCAACCTCACCCGCGATCATCTGGACTACCACGGCACCATGGAAGGCTATGGCGCGGCCAAGGCGCGGCTGTTCCAGCGCGCCGGCCTGCGGGCCGCGGTGGTTAACCTGGACGATGCTTTCGGCGCGACCCTGCCGGGCAAGCTGGCCGACGGGGTGCAGCTGGTCGGCGTCAGCGCGCTTGGCGCGGCGCAGGCCGCCGTGCAGGCGCGCGATGTCGTGCTGGATGCGGCCGGCATCGGCTTCACGCTGGCGATCGGCGAGGCCGTGCACCCGGTGCGCTCGCCGCTGCTGGGCCGCTTCAACGTGGACAACCTGCTGGCGGTGGCCGGCGTGCTGCATGCCACCGATGTCGCGCCAGCGCGCATCGCCCAGGTGCTGGCGCAGCTGCAGCCGATCCATGGCCGCATGAACCGCCTTGGCGGCGTCGATGGTCAGCCGCTGGTGGTGATCGATTACGCGCACACCCCGGACGCGCTGCAGCAGGCCTTGACCAGCCTGCGCGGCCACCTCGAAGGGCGCCTGATCTGCGTGTTCGGCTGCGGCGGCGACCGTGATCGCGGCAAGCGGCCGCAGATGGCGCGCATCGCGCAGGAACACGCCGATGCGGTGATCGTCACCGACGACAATCCGCGCAGCGAGGATGGCGATGCCATCGTCGCCGACATCATCGCCGGCTTCGACCCGCAGGGCGCGACCTTCGAGGTGCAGCGCGATCGCGCGCGCGCCATCGCCCAGGCCGTGGGCCAGGCACAGGCCGGCGACATCGTGCTGATCGCCGGCAAGGGGCATGAGCCCTACCAGGAAATCCACGGCGTCAGGCATCCCTTCGACGACACCGTGCAGGCGCGCGCCGCGCTGGAGGGCCGCATGGCCCTGGACCAGGACCTGGAGGCGCGGCGATGAACCGCCTGCCCCTGTCGCTGATCGCGCACCTGGCCGGTGGCGAGCTGCACGGCGAGGACGTCACCGTGGCCGCGGTGTCCAACGACACCCGCGCGCTGCGCCCGGGCAGCCTGTACGTGGCCCTGCGCGGTGAACGCTTCGACGGCCACGACTTCATCGCCCAGGCCGCCGCGCAGGGCGCCGGCGCCCTGCTGGTGGATCACGCCGTGGACAGCGCGCTGCCGCAGGTGGTGGTGGCCGACACGCAGCAGGCGCTGGCGCGCCTCGCCGCCGGCCTGCAGCGCGATCGCGCGGGCAAGGTGGTGGCCATCACCGGCAGCAACGGCAAGACCAGCGTCAAGGCGCTGGTGCTGGCCATCCTCGAGCGCGCCGGCCAGACCTGGTCGACGCCGGGCAACCGCAACAACGAGATCGGCCTGCCGCTGGCGGTGATCGAGGCCCCGGACGCGGCCGAGTACGCCGTCTACGAGATGGGCGCCGGCAAGCCGGGCGACATCGCCTACCTGACCGACATCGCCCGCCCCGACGTGTCGCTGGTCAACAACATCGCCCCCGCGCATCTGGAACGCATGGGCAGCCTGCTCGGCGTCGCCCGGACCAAGGGCGCGATCTACAGCGCGCTGCCCGACACGGGCGTGGCGGTGATCAACGCCGACGATGCCTTCGTCGAATACTTCGCCGGGCTGGCCTCGGGCCGGCGCGTGCTGCGCTTCGGCCTGGAAGGCAGCGCCGAGATCCGCGCGCGCGACATCGTCACCGACGCCGAAGGCTCGCGCTTCACCCTGATCACCCCGCAGGGCGAAGCGCAGGTGCGCCTGCCGCTGCCGGGCCGCCACAACGTGCGCAACGCCCTGGCCGCCACCGGCCTGGCGCTGGGCTGCGGCGTGGCGCTGGCCACCATCGTCGAAGGCCTGCAGGCCGCGCGCCCGGTCGCCGGCCGCCAGGTCTCGCATACGCTGCCCTCGGGCGCGATGCTCATCGACGACAGCTACAACGCCAACCCCGGTTCGCTGGCCGCCGCGATCGACACGCTGGCCGCCACCACCAGAAACGGCTGGCTGGTGCTGGGCGACATGCGTGAACTCGGCCCGGAAGGCGCGGCGCTGCACGCCGCCGCCGGCGCCCAGGCCAGGCAGGCCGGCATCGCCCGCCTGTACGCGCTGGGCGAACTGAGCGCCCACGCCGCCGCGGCCTTCGGCGAGGGCGCGCGCGTGTTCGACACGCACGCCGCGCTGGCCGAGGCGCTGGCCGCGGAGCTGGACGCGTCCGCGTCCGGTCCCGCTTCGCCGGCCTCGCGTCCCGTGATCCTGGTCAAAGGCTCGCGCGGCAGCGCGATGGACCGCATCGTCACCGCGCTGCTTCCCGCCGCGCCCGCGCAATCCACGGGAGGCACCGCGCATGCTGCTTGAACTGGCCCGCTGGCTGAGGCAACTGGACTCGGTCTTCGCGATCTTCAACTACCTGACCCTGCGCGCGATCCTGGCGGCGTTGACCGCGCTGTTCCTGTCGCTGTGGATGGGTCCGGCAGTGATCCGCCGGCTGGCGCAGTTCAAGGGCGGCCAGCCGATCCGCAGCGACGGCCCGCAGACGCATTTCTCCAAGGCCGGCACGCCGACCATGGGCGGCGCGCTGATCCTGATGACCGTGCTGATGGCCACGCTGCTGTGGGGCGACCTGCGCAACCGGTACGTGTGGCTGGTGCTGGCGGTGATGGTGGCCTTCGGCGCGATCGGCTGGTACGACGACTGGATCAAGATCGTGCGCCGCGATCCCAACGGCCTGAAGTCGCGCTGGAAATACCTGCTGCAGTCGATCTTCGGCCTGGCCGCGGGCATCTTCCTGTGGCACACCGCCGACGTGGCGGCGGCGACCACGTTCTACATCCCGCTGTTCAAGGCCGTGGCGCTGCCGCTGGCCGGGGTGGGCTTCGTCACCATCGCCTACTTCTGGATCGTGGGCTTCTCCAACGCGGTCAACCTCACCGACGGCCTGGACGGGCTGGCGATCATGCCGACCGTGCTGGTGGCCTGCGCGCTGGCGGTGTTCGCCTACGCCTCGGGCAACGTGGTGTTCTCCAACTACCTGCAGATCCCGCAGGTCCCGGGCGCGGGCGAACTGGTCATCATCTGCGCGGCCATCGCCGGCGCGGGCCTGGGCTTTCTGTGGTTCAACACCTACCCGGCGATGGTGTTCATGGGCGACATCGGCGCGCTTGCGCTCGGTGCGGTGCTCGGCACCATCGCGGTGATCGTGCGCCAGGAACTGGTGCTGGTGGTGATGGGCGGCATCTTCGTCGTCGAGACGCTCTCGGTGATGATCCAGGTCGCCAGCTTCAAGCTCACCGGCAAGCGCGTGTTCCGCATGGCGCCCATCCATCACCACTTCGAACTCAAGGGCTGGCCCGAGCCGCGCGTCATCGTCCGGTTCTGGATCATCTCGGTGATCCTGGTCCTTGTCGGCCTGGCCACGTTGAAGGTGCGCTGATGAACGACTTCCGCAAGCAGGCCATGCGCCTGGAATCGATCGGGGGCCAGTACGACTTCTGGCTGGTGGCGGCCGCCGCGGCGCTGGCGGCGATCGGCGTGGTGATGGTGGCTTCGGCCTCGATCGCCATGGCGGCCACGCCGTACTACTACCTGAGCCGCCACGTGGTGTTCCTGGCGCTGGGCGTGGGCCTGGCCATCACCGCCATGCGCATGGAGCTCAAGTCCATCGAGAAGTACAACCAGCTGCTGCTGCTGGGCTGCTTCGCGCTGCTGGTGGTGGTGTTCGTGCCGGGGCTGGGCAGCACGGTCAACGGCGCGCGGCGCTGGATCAACCTGGGGTTCACCCGCTTCCAGACGGTCGAGGCGGTCAAGGTGCTCTACATCGTCTGGCTCGCCAGCTACCTGGTGCGCTTCCGCGACGAGGTCAACGCGACCTGGGGCGCGCTGATCAAGGCCATTGGCGTGGTGCTGGTGCTGATCGCGCTGCTGCTGCTGCAGCCGGACTTCGGCTCGTCCACGCTGCTGCTGGGCATCACCGCCGGCATGCTGATCCTGGGCGGCGCCAACCTGCCGCGCATGACCATGCCGGTGCTGGCGCTGCTGCCGGCGCTGGTGGCGCTGGTGGTGTTCGAGCCCTACCGCATGCGCCGCGTGACCTCCTTCCTGGATCCGTGGAAGGACCAGCTGGGCTCGGGCTACCAGCTGTCCAACGCGCTGATGGCCATCGGCCGCGGCGAATGGACCGGCGTGGGCCTGGGCAGCTCGGTGCAGAAGCTCAACTACCTGCCCGAGGCGCATACCGACTTCATCTTCTCGGTGATCGGCGAGGAGCTCGGCTTCCTCGGCGTGTGCGCCATCATCGGCCTGTACGCGCTGCTGGTCGGCCGCGCGCTGTACGTCGGCTACCGCTGCGTGGGCCGCAACCGCCATTTCGCCGGCTACATCGCCTTCGGCATCGCGCTGTGGATCGGCATGCAGGCCTTCGTTTCGATCGGCGTCAACCTGGGCCTGCTGCCGACCAAGGGCCTGACCCTGCCGCTGATCTCCTCCGGTGGTTCGTCGGTGCTGATGACCTGCGCGGCGATGGGCCTGCTGCTGCGCGTGTCCTACGAACTCAGCCGCGCCGAGAAGCACATCGCCCTGACCCGCGGTGAGACCGTGGTCGTCGCCGATCCCAAGACGCCGGCCTCCAGGCCCGCGCGCGACGCCGAACCCGAGGCGCCGGCACCGGCCAAGGCCGCCGCGCGCGGCAACGCGCGCCCGCAGCGCATCGAACCCACCTTCGAGCGCATCGGATGACGGCAGGCAACGCCCCCGTGATGATCCTGGCCGGCGGCACCGGCGGCCACATTTTCCCCGCGCTGGCCGTGGCCAAGGTGCTGCGTGCGCGCGGCGTGCCGGTCACCTGGCTGGGCGCCGACGGGCAGATGGAGACGCGCCTGGTGCCGCAGCACGACATCGCGCTGGACACCATCGCGGTCAAGGGCCTGCGCGGCAAGGGCGCGGCGGCGCTGTTCGGCGCGCCCCTGCGCATCGCCGCGGCGGTCATGGCCGCCGCCGGTGTGCTGCGCCGGCGCGCGCCGCGCGCGGTGATCAGTTTCGGCGGCTATGCGGCCGGCCCGGGCGGCGTGGCCGCCCGGCTGCAGGGCCGGCCGCTGCTGGTGCACGAACAGAACCGCGCGCCGGGCATGACCAACAAGCTGCTGTCCAAGGTGGCGCGGCGCGTGCTGACCGGCTTCCCCGGCAGCTTCGCCGTGCGCGAGGAAGCCGTCGGCAACCCGGTGCGCGAGGAGATCGCCGCCATCGCCCCGCCGCGCGAGCGCCTGGTCGGTCGCGAAGGCCCGCTGCGCCTGCTGGTGCTGGGCGGCAGCCAGGGCGCGCGCGCGCTCAACACCGCCGTGCCGCAGGCGCTGGCCGCGCTGAAGCTGGACGCGCAGGTGCGCCATCAGTGCGGCGAGAAGCTGCGCGCCGAGGCCGACGCGGCCTATGCGCAGGCCGGCGTGAGCGCCAGCGTGGAGAGCTTCATCGCCGACATGGCGCAGGCCTATGCCTGGGCCGACCTGGTGGTCTGCCGCGCGGGCGCCTCGACCCTGGCCGAGCTGTGCGCCGCCGGCGTCGGCAGCGTGCTGGTGCCCTTCGCCGCGGCGGTGGACGACCACCAGACCCGCAACGCGCAGTACCTGGTCGAACACGGCGCCGCCGTGCTGCTCAAGCAGGACGACAGCTTGAGCGTGCACCTGCAGCGGGTGCTGGCCGTGCTCTCGGCCGACCCGCAGCGCCGGCTGGACATGGCCATCGCCGCGCGCGGGCTGGCCCGCATCGATGCGGCCGAACGCATCGCAGACATCATCTTGGAGGAAGCCGCATGATTTCCGCGGCGCGTGAACGCCGGCTGCAGAACACCGGCAACCTGGCCCAGGCCTTTCGCCGCGTGCATTTCGTCGGCATCGGCGGCTCGGGCATGAGCGGCATCGCCGAGGTGCTGTGCACGCTGGGCTACGAGGTCTCCGGTTCGGACGCCTCGGAGAACGCGGCGACCCGGCGCCTGGCCTCGCTCGGCGCGCGCGTGATGCGCGGCCACAACGCCTCCAACGTGCTGGGCACCGACTGCGTGGTCGTCTCCAGCGCGATCAAGGCCGACAACCCCGAGCTGATGGAGGCGCGCAGCCAGCGCATCCCGATCGTGCCGCGCGCGATGATGCTGGCCGAACTGATGCGCTTCCGTCGCGGCATCGCCGTGGCCGGCACGCACGGCAAGACCACCACCACCTCGCTCACCGCCGCGGTGCTCAGCGAGGGCGGCCTGGACCCGACCTATGTCATCGGCGGCCAGCTGCTCTCGGCCGGCGCCAACGCCAAGCTCGGCGATGGCCAGTGGCTGGTGGCCGAGGCCGACGAGAGCGACGGCAGCTTCCTGCGCCTGAACCCGCTGATCGCGGTCATCACCAACATCGATGCCGATCATCTGGAGAACTACGGCAACGACTTCGCGCGCGTGCAGGCGGCCTTCGCCGAATTCCTGCAGCGCCTGCCGTTCTACGGCCTGGCCGTGCTGTGCGTCGACGATCCGGAAGTGGCCGCGCTGGCCGCCGAGACGCCGCGCCACGTGATGACCTACGGCCTGTCCGACGGCGCCGACATCCGCGCCGAGAACGTGGTGCAGGAGGCCGGGCGCATGCGCTTCACCCTGTGCCTGCCCGAGGACGTCTCGGTTGGCGTGACCCTGGCGCTGCCGGGCAAGCACAACGTGCTCAACGCCCTGGCCGCCGCCGCGGTGGGCTGGCAGCTGGGCGTGCAGCCGGGCACGATCGCGCGCGCCCTGGCCAACTTCTCCGGCATCGGCCGGCGCTTCAACGACCTGGGCGCCATCGACACCGGGCGCGGCGCGACCGTGCAGCTGATCGACGACTACGGCCACCATCCGAAGGAACTGGCCGCGGTGTTCGCCGCCGCGCGCGGCGGCTGGCCGGACAAGCGTCTGGTCGTCGCGTTCCAGCCGCACCGCTACAGCCGCACCCGCGATCAGTTCGACGCCTTCGCCGCGGTGCTGAGCGAGGTCGATGCACTGGTGCTGAGCGAGGTCTATCCGGCCGGCGAGGCGCCGATCGCCGGGGCCGACGCCAAGTCGCTGGCGCGCGCCATCCGCGCGCGCGGCCGCAACGAGCCGGTGGTGGTCAGCCGCGTGGCCGACCTGGCCACCGTGCTGCCCGACGTGCTGACCGATGGCGACCTGCTGCTGATGATGGGCGCCGGCGACATCGGCGCGGTCGCCCAGCAGATCGCCGCGCAGGGCTTCGCCCCGGGAGGCCAGGCATGAGCGCGACCTCGCTTCCGTCCTCGCGCATCTCGGATGCGGCCGCATTCGGTCGCGTCGCGGTGCTGATGGGCGGCACCTCCAGCGAGCGCGAGGTGTCGCTGAACTCCGGCGCCAACGTGCTCGAGGCGCTCACCGCGCGCGGCGTGGATGCGTTCGCGGTCGACGGCATCCCCGCGCTGGCCGCGCTGCTGGCGCAGGGGGGCTGCGATCGAGTGTTCAACGTCCTGCACGGCCACAACGGCGGCGGTGAGGACGGCGTGGTCCAGGGGCTGATGACCGCCTTCGGCGTGCCCTACACCGGCTCGGACGTGCTCGGCTCGGCGTTGAGCATGGACAAGGTGCGCACCAAGCAGGTGTGGCTGTCGCTGGGTCTGCCGACCCCGCGCTACGTGCGCCTTGCGGCGACGGCCGATGCGGCCGCCGTGCACGCCGCGGCCGCGGAGCTGGGCCTGCCGGTGATCGTCAAGCCCGCCAACGAAGGCTCCAGCGTCGGCGTCACCCGCGTGTTCGAGGACGCGCAGCTGGACGAGGCGGTGGCGCTGGCCGCGCGCTACGACGGTGAGCTGCTCATGGAGCAGCTGGTGGTCGGCGACGAGCTGACCGTCGGCATCCTCGGCCAGACCGCGCTGCCCTCGATCCGCATCGTGCCCAAGGGCGCCTGGTACGACTACAACGCCAAGTACATCGCTGAGGACACCCAGTACCTGTGCCCCGGTCTGGAGGGACAGGCCGAGGACGAGATCCGGCGCATCGCGCTGGCCGCCTTCAACGCCGCCGGCTGCGGCGGCTGGGGCCGCGTGGACGTCATGCGCGACGCCGCCAGCGGCGCGCTGTTCCTGCTGGAGGTCAACACCGCGCCGGGCATGACCAGCCACTCGCTGGTGCCCAAGGCCGCGCGCCAGGCCGGGCTGGGGTTCGAGGACCTGTGCTGGCGGATCCTGGAGCAGACGGTATGAAGCCGGGATTCGGGATTCGGGATTGGGGATGGGTCGACAGCGGCGCCGCATGCGTCGCCGCGGCCGTTTCCCATCCCCAATCCCGAATCCCGAATCCCGCGCGCGGAGCGCGCCCATGAGCAACGCCCTGCGCGTGCTGACCTGGATCCTGGCGCTGGCGCTGGTCGCCCTACCGGTCGTGGCCGTGTTCAACGGCTGGATCGGCGCCGAACGCTGGCCGCTGAAGCGGCTGCGCGTCGGCGGCGAGCTGCACCGCGTCGATCCGGCGCAGCTGCGCGCGGTGGTGCTGCCGTATGCGGCACGCGGCTACTTCGCCGTGCAACTGAGCGATGCGCAGCGCGCGGTCGAGCGGCTGCCCTGGGTCGAGCGCGCGCAGGTGCGCAAGCGCTGGCCGGACGTGCTGGAAGTGACCGTGATCGAGCACAAGCCGTTCGCCCGCTGGGGCAGCGACAAGCTGCTATCGGTGGACGGCGCGCTGTTCCCGCTGCCCAGGAACGTCGACGCCAGCGCGCTGCCGCAGCTCGGCGGTCCGGAGAGCCAGGTGGCCGAGGTGGTGTCCCTGTACAACGAGTCGACCCAGCTGTTCGCGCCGCTGGGGCTGAAGGTGGACGCGCTGGCGATGGACGCGCGCGGCAGCTGGTCGCTGACCCTCGGCAATGGCCTGAATGTGGTGATCGGTCGCGCCGACGCCCGTCCGCGCCTGCAGCGCTTCGTGCGCCTGCTGCCGCGCCTGCTCGGCGACCCGCGCCAGCTGGCCAGCGTGGACCTGCGCTACACCAACGGCTTCGCCCTGACCTGGGGCGCCGACAGGGCCCCGGGCCCGGCAAGCAGGGACGCGGGCGCAACCCCTCCGGCCAGTCCGCTGCCGCCTGCCGTGGATGCCCAGGCCATGCGCGCTGTGCGCGATGCAAGGACGTTCGCCCTGCGCCTGCCGGCATCGATCCAGCGCATGCGCGCGCTGCTGGCCCCGACCTCCGCTTTCAATCCTCTTCCCAGTACAACCTCATGAACCGCAAGGGCGACAAATCCCTGATCGTCGGACTGGACATCGGCACCTCCAAGGTGACCGCGCTGGTCGGCGAATATTCCCCGGGCAACCCGATCGAGGTGATCGGCATCGGCAGCCATGAGTCGCGCGGGCTCAAGCGCGGCGTGGTGGTCGATATCGAATCGACCGTGCAGTCGATCCAGCGCGCGGTGGAGGAAGCCGAGCTGATGGCCGGTTGCGAGATCCGCAGCGTCTACGCCTCGATCTCCGGCGCCCACGTGCAGTGCAAGAACTCGCCCGGCATCGTGCCAATCCGCGACGGCGAGGTGACCTGGGCCGACCTGGACCGCGTGCTCGACGCCGCCAAGGCCGTGGCCATCCCGGCCGACCAGAAGATCCTTCATGCCATTCCGCGCGAGTACAAGCTGGACAACTCGCAGGAAGGCATCCGCAATCCGGTCGGCATGACCGGCGTGCGCCTGGAAGTGGACGCGCACCTGGTGGTCTGTGCGCAGTCGGCCGCGGCCAACATCTCCAAGTGCGTGCAGCGCTGCGGCCTGCAGATCGACGACCTGATCCTGTCCTCGCTGGGCTCATCGGTGGCGGTGCTCACCGCCGACGAGCGCGAGCTGGGCGTGGTCCTGGTCGACATGGGCGCCGGCACCACCGACCTGGCGGTGTTCGTGCACGGCGCGATCTGCCACACCGCCTCGCTGCCGATCGCCGGCGACCACGTCACCAACGACATCGCGCACATGCTGCGCACGCCGACCCCGGAAGCCGAGCAGATCAAGGTGCGCTACGCCTGCGCGCTGGCCCAGCTGGCCACCGCCGAGGAGTCGATCCAGGTGCCGTCCGTGGGCGATCGTCCGCCGCGGCGCATGCCGCGCCATTCGCTGGCGCAGGCGGTGCAGGGCCGCTACGAGGAGATCTTCGAGATGGTCCAGGCCGAGCTGCGCCGCTCCGGCTTCGAGGAGCTGGTGCGCGCCGGCATGGTGCTCACCGGCGGTGCCTCGAAGATGGAAGGCGTGGTCGAGCTGGCCGAGGAGATGCTGCAGATGCCGGTGCGCATCGGCATCCCCCAGCACGTCACCGGCCTGGGCGAAGTGGTCGGCAACCCGGTCCACGCCACCGGCGTGGGCCTGCTGCTGATGGGCAGCCAGATCGAGCATCCGCGCCGGCCGTCGCTGCCCACGGGCAAGGCCGGCAGCCTGTTCAAGAAACTGCAGAACTGGTACCGCGGCGAATTCTGATTCGACGCGGCAAGAGGCACGACGCCGACGCGAGGGCGCGCCGGCGTGAGGCGAGGGCAGGGACAACGGGATTTGAGCGTCACCCAGCTGTATTCAAAAGACATACCCACACAAAGATGAGGACAACGGACATGGCACATTTCGAACTGGTTGAAACGATGGCTCCCAACGCGGTGATCAAGGTCATCGGCGTGGGCGGCGGCGGCGGCAACGCCGTGGCGCACATGGTGGCCAGCAGCGTGGACGGCGTGGAGTTCATCACCGCCAACACCGACTCGCAGGCGATCAAGAACTGCGGCGCCAAGCAGCAGCTGCAGCTCGGCGGCAACGTCACCAAGGGCCTGGGCGCGGGCGCCAACCCGGAAGTCGGCCGCCAGGCCGCGCTGGAAGACCGCGACCGCATCATCGAGGCGCTGACCGGCGCGGACATGGTGTTCATCACCGCCGGCATGGGCGGCGGCACCGGCACCGGCGCCGCGCCGGTCGTGGCGCAGCTGGCCAAGGAGATGGGCATCCTGACGGTGGCCGTGGTCACCAAGCCGTTCCCGTTCGAGGGCCGCCGCCGCATGCAGGTCGCGCTGAAGGGCATCGAGGAACTCTCCACCCACTGCGACTCGCTGATCACCATCCCCAACGAGAAGCTGATCACCGTGCTGGGCCGCAACGCCACGATGATCCAGGCCTTCCGCGCCGCCAACGACGTGCTGCTGGGCGCCGTGCAGGGCATCGCCGACCTGATCGTCCGTCCGGGCCTGATCAACGTCGACTTCGCCGACGTGCGCACCGTGATGAGCGAGATGGGCCTGGCCATGATGGGCACCGGCGCCGCCCGCGGCGACGACCGCGCCCAGGCCGCCGCCGAGGCCGCGATCCAGAACCCGCTGCTGGACGACGTCAACCTGTCCGGCGCCAACGGCATCCTGGTCAACATCACCGCCGGTCCGGACTTCACCATGGCCGAGTTCGACGAGGTCGGCCGCACCGTGGAGGGCTTCGCTTCGGAGGACGCCACCGTGGTGGTGGGCACCGTGCTCGACCCGAACATGCAGGACGAAGTCCGCGTGACCGTGGTCGCCACCGGCCTGAACCGCACCGTCGCCCGTCAGCCGGTGCGCGGCAGCGACCTGGGCGGCGGCTACCAGCCGCGCGAGACGGTGCGTGCGCCGATCAAGCTGGTGCGCGATGCCACCACCGGCCTGCCGGTCGACGCGGTGCCGCTGCCCAACGCCGCGACCACCGGCAAGATCGACCCGGTGATGGGCGCCACCCAGGGCCTGGGTCTGCGCCGCAACGCGGGCGCGGAGCCGAGCATCGGCGGCGCGGCCGCGGCGGCCGAGCTGCCGGACAACTACCTGGACATCCCTGCTTTTCTGCGCCGCCAGGCCGACTGAAGGCCATCCATGGCGGAACAGGATGAGCACGGCTACGCCGGCCCGGCCCTCCCTGGCCGGGCGTTCGCGGCTTGCGAGGCAGTGCCTCGCAAAGCAAGCCGCTCACCCTGCGCCGCCAGGCCGACTGATCCACCGCTTCACCCCGCCTCGCGCGGACCGGCGAAGTTCGCCGTGACGCGTCGGGCGGGCGCAATCGTAGTGAACCGTGACGTGTCCAAGTGATTTTCCCGCCGGGCCGGCGAGCCCGGTCCGGCGGGCTTTTCACGGTGAGGATGCGCGCCGCCCCGTCGGACGCGATGTCCGTGCCGTGACACGCTTCCATTCAGGTTCAGACCCGGGTGGTATCATCACGAATTGTTGACATTTTGCGTGCGAGCTCCCGATGATCCCCCAGCGCACCCTCAAGAACGTGATCCGCGCCACCGGCGTGGGCCTGCACAGCGGCAACAAGGTCTTCATGACCCTGCGCCCGGCGGCCCCGAACACCGGCGTGGTGTTCCGTCGCGTCGATCTTGATCCAGTGGTGGAGATTCCGGGCGATGCCTCGCTGGTCACCGAGACCACGCTGTGCACGGGCCTGAGCTGCGGCCCGGCCAAGGTCCAGACCGTCGAACACCTGATGTCGGCCCTGGCCGGCCTGGGCATCGACAACATCTATGTCGAACTGTCCGCGGCGGAACTGCCGATCATGGACGGTTCGGCCAGCCCGTTCGTGTTCCTGCTGCAGTCCGCCGGCATCGTCGAGCAGAACGTGCCCAAGCGCTTCATCCGCGTGACCAAGCCGGTGGAAGTGCGCGACGGCGACAAGATCGCGCGGTTCGAGCCCTACGACGGCTTCAAGCTGGGCTTCACGGTCAAGTTCGACCATCCCATGATCCCGGCCTCGCAGTCGCGCGCCGAGGTGGACTTCTCCACCGGCGGCTACATCCGCGAGGTCGCGCGGGCGCGCACCTTCGGCTTCATGCGCGATCTGGAGTACATGCGCGAGCGCAACCTGGGCCTGGGCGGCTCGATGGACAACGCGATCGTGCTGGACGAGTTCCGCGTGCTCAACGACGACGGCCTGCGCTACGCCGACGAGTTCGTGCGCCACAAGATCCTGGACGCCATCGGCGATCTCTACCTGGCCGGGCACGCGATCCTGGGCAAGTACGAGGGCTACAAGTCCGGCCACGCGCTCAACAACACCCTGGTGCGCGCGCTGATCGCCCAGACCGACGCCTGGGAAGAGGTGTCCTTCGGCCCCGAAGCCACCGAGCCGCCGCCGCCGATCCATTACGCCGCCACGCCCGCGCTGGCGCACTGAGCGCCGGCGCCCGTCGGATAGGCCCGACCAGACGATTCGCCGAACCGTGAATCAATCGCCTGAACAGGCGACGGTTAACTCTTTTCTAACTTCCAGCTAACGACTGGCCCATCCCGGGCCGGTACGATGCCTGCCGGCCTTCCACCCGGTCTTAACGTTTGGACCTGGGACGCGGCCCTGCTGTTTCACCCGCGCCTGGCGCGGGAGACGCCTCCAGCATCTCCATCGCCTCGCGCAGGGCGGCACGCGCGACCGGGGAGCCCGTGCCGGCGGCCTGGCCCGTCGTGTCGGCCTGGAACAAGGGTTGCAGCGAAGTCCGGGCGATCACGGAGTTGATCCCAAGACCGAGGGAGCGGGCGACTTCGACCAGGTGTGCGGAGGCCAGGCGGAGCTTGGCGTTCCAGACCGGCGAATCCACCACGAAGACCAGACGGTCCCCCGTCACATTGGCCAGCCGGCAGTGCGCGGCCAGCGCCGGGGGCAGACAGGGGCGCAGTTGCTGTTCCAGCGCGTCGAGCCGGATGGCATGACGCAGCGGATCGGCCGCCGCCGACGCCAGCGCGGCCTCCAGGGCCGGCACCGGCGCCGCCGGCCGACGCGACTGGGACTTGGCTTGAGACATCGACATTCCATGAGCTTCAACAACGTTCTTCACAATACGCGCTCCTGGGCACGCCATCACCTGGCGCTGCGCACCATCCAGGCGCGCCGTTTCAGCCACGCCCGCCCGCTGGCCAGCGCCGGCATCCTGCTCGCCGTCGGCCTGCTGGCCGGCCTGGCCGCGCGCAGCGCCTTCGGCCTGGCGCAGGTGTCCTACCTGCAGGCCAAGACGGCCCACCAGCAGGCCGAGCTCGAGCAGGTCAAGCGCGGCGCGCAGCAGGAGATCAACGCCATGTCCGCGCGCCTGGGCGAGCTGCAGGCCCAGGCCAACCGCCTCAACGCACTGGGCGAGCGGCTGACCCAGATGGGCAAGCTGGACGACGGCGAGTTCGACTTCAACGAGCCGGTCGGCGTGGGCGGCCCGGAAGGCGCGGTCAGCGACATGCCGCCGCGCGAGCTGGCGCAGGGCCTGGACGCGCTGGGGGCCAAGTTCGACGCCTCCGGCCAGCAGCTGTCGGTGCTCGAATCGCTGCTGTTCAACCGCCAGCTGGACCGCAACGCCACGCCCTCGCGCATGCCGCTGGCCAATACCTACATCACCTCCGGCTTCGGCGGCCGCGCCGATCCGTTCGGCGGCGGCGGCGAGCGCCACAAGGGCATCGACTTCAAGGCCAACGTCGGCGATCCGGTCATGGCCGTGGCCGACGGCGTGGTCAGCTTCGCCGGGGTCAAGAGCGGCTACGGCAACGTGGTCGACATCGACCACGGCAACGGCTATGTGACCCGCTACGCGCACAACTCGCGCGTGGTGGTGAAGCCGGGCGACCTGGTGCGCGCGGGTCAGGAAGTGGCCAAGGCGGGCTCGACCGGGCGTTCGACCGGCGCCCACGTGCATTTCGAGGTCTGGCAGGACGGCCAGGTGGTGAACCCGAGCAAGTTCCTGGGCCAGGGCCCCACCCCGGTGGGCGTGCGCGGCCGCGGCTGAGACGCCGCCCGCGGGGCGCCTTGATTCGATCAGCGGCGCCCCAAGCTACAATGTCGTGTTCTCGTGACGGGGCGCCTTGCGCCCGCGTCGTGTTTTTCGGCATCCGGCCTTGGGGAAGCAAAGAGGCCAGCGGTGGTGCCGACGCTCCTTCCCATTCCGGTTCTTCTTCATGATCAACAGCTTGCTCACCCGCGTCTTCGGCAGCCGTAACGAACGCCTGCTCAAACAGCTCGATCGCCTGGTGGTGCGCATCAATGCGCTGGAACCGGAGCTGCAGAAGCTCAGCGACGAGGAACTGAAGGCCAAGACCCCCGAATTCCAGAAGCGCGTCGCCGAGGGCGAGGCGCTGGACAAGATCCTGCCCGAGGCCTTCGCCGTGTGCCGCGAGGCCTCGCGCCGCGTCCTGGGCCTGCGCCACTACGACGTGCAGCTGGTCGGCGGCATGGTGCTGCACCTGGGCAAGATCGCCGAGATGCGCACCGGCGAGGGCAAGACCCTGGTCGCGACCCTGGCCGTGTACCTCAACGCGCTGGAAGGCAAGGGCGTGCACGTGGTCACGGTCAACGACTACCTGGCCCGCCGCGACGCGGCGCAGATGGGCAAGCTGTACAACTGGCTGGGCCTGAGCGTGGGCGTGGTCTACCCGGGCATGCCGCACGGCGACAAGCGCGCCGCCTACGCCAGCGACATCACCTACGGCACCAACAACGAGTTCGGCTTCGACTACCTGCGCGACAACATGGCCATGGCGCGCGAGGACCGCTACCAGCGCCAGCTCAACTTCGCCATCGTCGACGAGGTCGACTCGATCCTGATCGACGAGGCGCGCACGCCGCTGATCATCTCCGGCCCGGCCGACGATTCGCCGGAGCTGTACGTGCGCGTCAACCGCATCGTGCCGGCGCTGATCAAGCAGGAGAGCGAGGAAGGCGAGGGCGACTACTGGGTCGATGAGAAGTCCAAGCAGGTGCACCTGTCCGAGGCCGGCCAGACCCACGCCGAGGACCTGCTGCGCCAGGCCGGCATCCTGAAGGACGACGAGGACGATGGCCTGTACTCGCCGCAGAACCTGGGCGTGGTCCACCACCTCAACGCCGCCCTGCGCGCCCATGCCATCTACCAGCGCGACGTGGACTACATCGTGCGCGACGGCGAGGTGGTGATCGTCGACGAGTTCACCGGCCGCACGCTGGTGGGCCGGCGCTGGTCCGACGGCCTGCACCAGGCGGTCGAGGCCAAGGAAGGGGTGCAGGTGCAGCGCGAGAACCAGACGCTGGCCTCGATCACCTTCCAGAACCTGTTCCGCATGTACAACAAGCTGGCCGGCATGACCGGTACGGCGGACACCGAGGCCTACGAGTTCCAGAGCATCTACGGCCTGGAAGTGATCGTGATCCCGACCCACCGGCCGACCATCCGCAAGGATTCGCCGGACCAGGTGTTCCTCAACCGCAAGGGCAAGTTCAACGCGGTGCTGGCCGACATCCAGGACTGCTACAAGCGCGGCCAGCCGGTGCTGGTGGGCACCACCTCGATCGAGACCTCGGAGATGCTCTCCGAGCACCTGCGCAAGAACAAGGTCCCGCACGAGGTGCTCAACGCCAAGCAGCACGAGCGCGAGGCCTCGATCGTCGCCAACGCCGGCCGCCCCGGCGCGGTGACCATCGCCACCAACATGGCCGGCCGCGGCACCGACATCGTGCTGGGCGGCTCGCTGGAGGCCGAACTGGCCGCGCTGGGCGAGGACGCCTCGGAGCTGGAGATCGCCCGCGTGCGTTCGGAGTGGAAGACCCGCCACGAGCAGGTCAAGGAAGCCGGCGGCCTGCACATCGTGGGCACCGAGCGCCACGAGAGCCGCCGCATCGACAACCAGCTGCGCGGCCGCTCCGGCCGCCAGGGCGACCCGGGGTCCTCGCGCTTCTACCTGTCGCTCGAAGACAACCTGATGCGCATCTTCGCCAGCGACTGGGTGCAGAAGGCGATGAAGCTGATCGGCATGAAGGAGGACGACGTGATCGAGGATCGCCTCGTCAGCCGCCAGATCGAGAAGGCCCAGCGCAAGGTCGAGGCGCACAACTTCGACATCCGCAAGAACCTGCTGGACTTCGACGACGTCAACAACGACCAGCGCAAGGTCATCTACGCCCAGCGCGACGAGCTGCTGGACGCCGAGTCGGTGAAGGAGAACATCGAGGGCATCCGCGGCGACGTGGTCGCCGACCTGGTCGCGCGCCATGTGCCGGCCAATTCGGTCGACGAGCAGTGGGACCTGGCCGGCCTGCAGGCCGAGCTGGCCGCCGAGGCCGGGCTGGACCTGCCGGTGACGCAGTGGCCGACCCAGTTCGAGGAACTGGACGCCGAGCGCATCGAGGCGCTGGTACAGGAGGCGATGGACGCGCACTTCGTGCAGAAGGAAGAACAGATCGGCGCCGAGACCATGCGTGCGCTGGAGAAGCACGTGATGCTGACCGTGCTCGACAAGGGCTGGAAGGAGCACCTGGCGCGCATGGACTATCTGCGCCAGGGCATCCACCTGCGCGGCTACGCGCAGAAGCAGCCCAAGCAGGAGTACAAGAAGGAGGCCTTCGAGCTGTTCTCCGAGATGCTGGAAGGCGTCAAGCGCGAGGTGATCACCATCCTGGCGCGCCTGCGCATCCGCAGCGAGGAGGAAGTGGCCGAGCTGGAAGCCCAGGAGCGCCGCATCGCCGAGGCCCAGCAGCGCGCCATGCAGTTCCAGCATGCGCCCACCGGTGGTTATGGCGCCGACGAGGAAGCCGCGCAGGTGCAGGCCGCACAGGCGGCCGCGGCCGCCGCGCCAGCCACGGTGTTCCGCGACGAGCCCAAGGTCGGCCGCAACGATCCCTGCCCCTGCGGCAGCGGCAAGAAGTACAAGCACTGCCACGGCCAGCTGAGCTGAGCGGTTGAGCACGCGTTGAAAGACGAAAAGCCCGGATGAGCTCCGGGCTTTTTTTGTGCTTCACCCGATCGACTGGCCTGGGAGCGTGTGTGCTGCGGCCTCGGGCGTTCACCGCCCGCCGCCCGCTGCCGCGAGCGGCGCGTCAGCAGGCCTCTACTCGAAAGTCGAAGGACGTCTCGCGTGCCTCGCGGGGTGCCGACCGGATCACGGTGGGAGCCGCCATGGCGGCGATGAGGCTTTCCCGGGAGAGCCCCATCGCCGCCATGGCCGGCTCCACCGAAACATAGGGAGCTGTTGGCGCTCTCTAATCCCATCGCGCCCTGGACGGATGCCGCGCCAGAGCGCGCACGCGGCAGGGTCGACGCTGTCGGTTGAGTGCATGCACTGGCGCGGTCCGCGCTCGGCCCGCGCTCCAACAGATAATCTTTTTGTTGCGCTGTGAACGGCTAGCGCGTCTGCGGCTTTTTCGCCGGGGCGAAGCCCGGCTGGCCTTCCTGTTCGGCCAGCTGCGGCACGCGCACCAGCTTGCCCGTGTCCACGCCGTGGGCGCGCATCCGGGCCACCAGCTCGGCGTACTGCGCATCGGGCAGGTCAGCGGTGCGCGAGAAGATCCAGGCCAGGTCGCGGCCCGGATAGTCGACCAGCGCCCAGGAGTAGTCCGGCGCGGTCTCCAGGATGCGGTACTTGGTCGGGATCACGCCGAAGAACCAGGTGGTCCAGCGCCGGTTGCCGGTGCCGGCCTTGACCGTGGCGCGCGAATCCAGGGTCTTGACCGGCTCGCCGAAGCCTTCCTGATAGACGTAATGCACGGCGATGCCGCCGCCCGGCTTGAGCCGGTACTCGTCGCGGCTGGCGACATGGCCGCGCTCGCCGAAATAGGGCACATGGGCGATCACGTGCCAGGCGCCCATGAAGCGCGGCAGGTCGATCGGCGGAGCGGCGTCGGTACTTGTGGTCGGCATGGGCACGGTCCCGCAGGCGGCGATCAGGGGCAGCAGCGCCAGGGCCAGCAGGTGGCGGCGCTTCCGGGGCGAGGCGATGGTCGGCAGGGCGGGCATCGGCGAGCAGGCTAGGCCGGCCGGCGTCAAGGCCGCGTTCGCCCGCGCGGCGGTCGCAACCGGTGAGAAGGGGCGCGGGCAGCCTGCGCTTCCACACCCGACCGGATGCACCGCCATGGCCTACGTTTCGCACGCTGCCCGCACCGCTTCCCACGCCGATCCGCGCCTGGAGCTGACCCTGCGCACGATCGCGCTGACCGGTCTGGCCCTGGTGGTCCTGCTGCCGGGCGCGCGCGGATCGACCGAGGCGCTGGGCTGGACGCCGCTGTGGCTGGCCGGCCTGCCGCTGGTGGCCTGGTGGTCGCTGCACCGCTTCCGCCTGCCGTCCTGGCCCGCGCCGGCCCAGGCCGCCACGGAACTCGCGCCGCGGCGTCGGCGCGGCGGTCAGCAGGCGCGCCGGCGCCGTTCGATGACCATCGGGTCACGCAGCCGCTCGCCCGCCCGCGTGGCCTGACCTTCGGCACGGGCAGGGCACCGCGAGGGCTGTGCTAGCGTGCGGCGGCTGCAATGCCTCGTACGGAGCCCGCCTTGAACCGATTCGCCCTCGCCCTGGTCGCAGGCCTTGCCGCCGCCAGCGCCCATGCCCAGGAGACCCCCGTGGACAACGACCCCTACCAGTGGATGGAAGAGGTCGAGGGCGCCCGGCCGCTGGCCTGGGTCAAGGAGCACAACGCCGTCACCGAGGCGCAGCTGGCCGGCACGCCGCAGTTCAAGCAGCTGGAAGGGCAGATCCGCGCGATCCTGGACTCTGACGCCAAGATCCCCTACGTCAGCAAGATCGGTGACTACTACTACAACCTGTGGAAGGACAAGGACCACGCCCGCGGCGTCTGGCGCCGCACCACGCTGGCCGAGTACCGCAAGCCCAATCCCACCTGGGAAACCGTGCTGGACCTCGATGCGCTCAACGCCGCCGAGCACGAGACCTGGGTCTGGCACGGCGCCGAATGCCGCAAGCCCGACTACACCCGCTGCCTGATCGCGCTCTCGCGCGGCGGCTCGGATGCCGACGTGACCCGCGAGTTCGACCTGACCACCAAGACCTGGGTCAAGGACGGCTTCTACCGGCCGGCGGCCAAGGGCGGGCTGGGCTGGATCGATGCCGACACCGTCTATGTCTACACCGACTTCGGCGACGGCAGCCTGACCACTTCGGGCTATCCGCGCATCGTCAAGGAATGGAAGCGCGGCACGCCGCTGGCCTCGGCCAAGCTCGTCTACGAGGGCAAGCCGGAGGACATGTACATCGCCGCCGCGCATGACGCCACGCCGGGCTTCGAGCGCGACTTCGTCACCCGCACCATCGCCTTCTACAACGACGAGCTGTATCTGCGTAGCAAGGATGGAACGCTGACCAAGATCGATGCGCCCAACTCGGCGCAGAAGACCGTGCAGCGCGAATGGCTGGCGCTGGAACTGCGCGAGCCGTGGACCGTCGGCGGCAAGACCTACAAGGCCGGCTCGCTGCTGGTCGCGCGCTTCGACGACTTCATGGCCGGCAAGCGCGACTTCGAGGTGCTGTTCGAGCCGACCGACACGACCTCGCTGGCCGGGGTCACCTTCACCCGCCACCACGTCGTCCTCAATGTCATGCAGGACGTCAAGAACCGCCTCAGCGTACTGACCCACACCGAGGGCAAGTGGGTGTCCACGCCGCTGAAGGTGGGCGACTCGGCCTTCGGCGCGATCAGCGCCAGCGCCGTGGACGGCGACGACTCCGACGCGCTGTGGCTGACCGTCACCGACTACCTGACGCCGACCACGCTGATGCTGGCCGACGCCAACGCGCCGACGGCCGCGCTGACGCCGTTGAAGACGATGCCGACCTTCTTCGACGCCTCGCGCGATGTGATCGAGCAGCACTTCGCGACCTCCAAGGACGGCACGCGCGTGCCGTACTTCCTGGTGCGGCCCAAGGACCTGAAGTACGACGGCCGCGCGCCGACCCTGCTGTACGGCTATGGCGGCTTCGAGATCTCGATGACGCCCGGCTATTCCGGCGGCATCGGCAAGGGCTGGCTGGAGAGGGGCGGCGTGTACGCGGTGGCCAACATCCGCGGCGGCGGCGAATACGGCCCGCGCTGGCACCAGGCCGCGCTCAAGGCCAACCGGCACAAGGCCTACGAGGACTTCGCCGCGGTGGCCCAGGACCTGGCCGCGCGCAGGATCACCTCGCCCGCCCACCTGGGCGCGATGGGCGGCAGCAACGGCGGCCTGCTGATGGGCAACATGCTGACCCAGTATCCGCAGCTGTTCGGCGCGATCGTGGTGCAGGTGCCGCTGCTGGACATGAAGCGCTACAGCCATCTGCTGGCCGGCGCCTCGTGGATGGCCGAGTACGGCAACCCGGACACGGCCGACTGGGACTACATCAAGACCTTCTCGCCGTATCACCTGTTCGACGCCAGCAAGGACTACCCGCCGACGCTGTTCCTGACCTCCACCCGCGACGACCGCGTCCATCCCGGTCACGCGCGAAAGATGGCGGCCAGGATGCTCGACGCCGGCAAGAACGTGCGCTACTACGAAAATATCGAGGGCGGCCACGGCGGCGCGGCCAACAACGCCCAGTCCGCGCACATGAACGCGTTGGCCTACACCTTCCTGTGGGAACAGCTGAGCAAGTGAAATGAGTCGCCGCCGCACTGCGCGGGTGCCGCGGGATGCGCGGCGTCTGCGTCCGGCCCTTGCAACCCGATCCAGACGGACCTATCCATGAAGCCCCTTCCCGCCCTGCTGGCCGCGACCCTGCTGATGAGCACTTCCATTCCCTCGACCCTCGCCGCCACCCAGGCCACGCCGCCGGACGCGGCCAAGAAGCCGCATGTGGTCACCGCGCCGTTCGGCGCGCAGCGCCAGGACGAGTACTACTGGCTGCGCGACGACAAGCGAGCCAACCCGCAGATGCTCGACTACCTCAAGGCCGAGAACGCCTACGCCGATGCGGTGCTGGCGCCGCTCAAGCCGCTGCAGGGCACGCTCTACAAGGAGATCGTCGCGCGCATCAAGCAGGACGATGCGTCGGTGCCGTACCGCGAGCGCGGCTACTGGTACTACACGCGTTTCGAGACCGGCAAGGACTATCCCGTGCACGCCCGCCGCAAGGGCAGCATGGAGGCGCCGGAAGAGGTGATGCTGGACGTCAACGCGCTGGCCGACGGCAAGGGCTATTACAGCGTCGGCACCTGGGATGTCAGCCAGGACAACCGTCTGCTGGCCTATGCCGACGATGCGGTCGGCCGGCGCCAGTACACGATCCGCTTCAAGGACCTGAGCACCGGCCAGGTGCTGCCGGACGAGATCCTGGGCGTGTCGCCCGACGTGGTCTGGGCCGACGACAACAAGACCCTGTTCTACGTCGAGAACGACCCGGAGACGCTGCTGACCGTGCGCGTGAAGAAGCACGTGCTGGGCACGCCGGTGGCGCAGGACCCGCTGGTCTATGAGGAGCACGACGACAGCTTCTATATGGGCCTGGGCCGCACCCGCGACGACAAGTACATCACCATCGGCGTGCACAGCACGGTCTCCAGCGAGGAGCGCTACGCGCCGGCGGCCGATCCGCAGGCCTTCACCGTGCTGGCGCCGCGTGCGCGCGATGTGGAATACGACGCCGACCATTTCGATGGCCGCTGGGTGATCCGCACCAATGCCGACGGCGCGACCAACTTCAAGATCGTGACCGCGGCCGACGGCGCCACCGCGCGCAAGGACTGGAAGGACTGGATCGCGCACAGCGACAGCGTCTACATCGACGGCTTCGAGCTGTTCGACGGCTTCACCGCGATCGGCGAGCGCTCGGAAGGGCTGGAGCGCATCCGGCTGCTGGGCAAGGACGGCAAGTCCTCCTATGTCCAGGCCGACGAGCCGGCCTATTCGATGGGCCTGGACGCCAATCCCGAGCACGACACGCCGTGGCTGCGCTACAGCTATACCTCGCTGACCACGCCGGCCACGACCTACGAGCTCAACACCATCACCGGCGAGCGCCGCTTGCTCAAGCAGCAGCCGGTGCTGGGCTATGACCCCGCCAAGTACACCACCGAGCGGCTGTGGGTGACCGCGCGCGACGGCACCAAGGTGCCGGTGTCGCTGGTCTACAAGAAGGGCTTCAAGAAGGACGGCACTGCCGCGCTGCTGCAGTACGGCTACGGCAGCTACGGGATGTCGATGGATCCTGGCTTCTCCGGGCCGGTGGTGAGCCTGCTCGATCGCGGCATGGTCTACGCCATCGCCCACATCCGCGGCGGCGAGGAGATGGGCCGGGCCTGGTACGACAACGGCAAGCTGCTCAAGAAGAAGAACACCTTCACCGACTTCATCGACGTCACCGAGGCGCTGGTCAAGCAGGGTTACGCGGCCAAGGACCGCGTCGCGGCGATGGGCGGCAGCGCCGGCGGCCTGCTGATGGGCGCGATCACCAACATGGCGCCGGACGACTACCGCGTGATCATCTCGCAGGTGCCGTTCGTGGACGTGGTCACCACCATGCTCGACCCGAGCATCCCGCTGACCACCAACGAATACGACGAGTGGGGCAACCCGGAGAAGCGCGAGTTCTACGACTACATCGTCACCTACTCGCCCTACGACAACCTGAAGAAGCGCGCCTACCCGGCGATGTTCGTCGGCACCGGGCTGTGGGACTCGCAGGTGCAGTACTGGGAGCCGGCCAAGTACGTGGCCCGCCTGCGCGACCTGGACACCGGCACGCTGCCGGTGGTGTTCCGCATCAACATGGAAGCCGGGCATGGCGGCAAGTCCGGCCGTTTCCGCCGCTACCAGGAAATGGCCGAGTACTACGCCTTCATGCTCGACCAGCTGGGCGTGGCCAAGGCCGACTGAGGGCCGCCCGGGCGGAGGATCGCTCCGGTCCGGTTGTTTCCGCAGCCGATGTTCCCGCCAGCCGGGAACATCGGCGTGGCCTGCAACGCAGCGTGCGCCTTTCGCGATGCCGCCTACACGCGCGGCGGGCGACAATACGCAGGTGGACACGCCCCTGCCGCCGGAACTGACGCCGCCCCCCAGCCGCTTTCGCTGGGCCTGGTGGCTGCTGGCCTGGACCAGCCTGCTGCTGGGCGTGATCGGGTTGTTCCTGCCGGTGATGCCGACCACGGTGTTCATCCTGATCGCGGCCTTCGCCGCCTCGCGCGGGTCCGAGCGCCTGCACCGCGCCCTGCTGGCGCACCGGCACTTCGGCCCGCTGATCCACGACTGGCAGGCGCACGGGGCGATCCCGCGCCGGGCCAAGTGGCTGGCGAGCTGGACCATGCTGGCCAGCGCCGCATTCACCGTGACCGCGATGGCCTGGCTGACGCCGGCGCACTGGTGGCTGTCGGCCATTCCGGTGGCCTGCCTGTCGGCGGTGGTGCTGTGGATGTGGCAGCGGCCCGAGCCCCCGGCCGCGCCATGACGCGACGCTGATCGGCGCCCCGCCGCATGCGGGCGGTTGTGCGCCGGCACTCGCTATACTCGACCCCATGAAGACCGTATCGCGACTGGCGCTGTCGAGCGCCGCGCTGCTGGCGCTGTCCGCCTGTGGCAACAAGGGTCCGCTGGTGCTGCCGGAACGGCCGACGCCGGTGCAGCAGCCCGCTCCCGCCCCCAAGACCCAGACCGGCGCGCCGCCGGTGCAGGTCAAGCCGCAGGCGCCTACCTCCGCGCCAAACCCGCAGGACGACGCCGCCAGCAAGGCCGTCGACCAGGGCGGTGGCGATGGCGAGCACTGACGCCGCGCCGCTGCGGTTCTCCAAGATGCATGGGGCGGGCAACGACTTCGTCGTGCTCGACCTGCGCGGCGGCCGCCCGGCGCCGGACGCGGCCCTGGCCGCGCAGCTGGCCGACCGGCATCGCGGGGTGGGCTGCGACCAGCTGCTGACCATCGAGGCGCCGCGGGCCGAGGGCTCGGTCGCCTCGTACCGGATCTGGAACGCCGACGGCTCGCTCTCGGGCCAGTGCGGCAACGGCGCGCGCTGCATCGCCGCCTGGCTGGTGCGCGCCGGCCTGGCCAAGGCCGAGGCGCCCTTCCAGATGGACAGCCCCGCCGGTACCCATCGCGTGCAGCGCACCGAGGCCGGCTTCGCCGTGGCCATGGGCATGCCGCACTGGCAGCCCGCGCAGGTGCCACTGGCCGGGTTCGACAGCGAGCAGCCGAGCTATTCGGTGCAGGTCGACGGCGCGCCGGTGGTGTTCGGCGCGGTGTCGATGGGCAATCCGCATGCGGTGGTGCAGGTGGCCGATGTGGCCAGCGCGCCGGTGAGCGTGCTGGGGCCGGCGCTGCAGACCAGCGCGGCGTTTCCCGAATCGGTCAACGTCGGCTTCGCCCAGGTGATCAGCCGCCAGCGCATCGCGCTGCGCGTGCTCGAGCGCGGCGTCGGCGAAACCCTGGCCTGCGGCAGCGGCGCCTGCGCGGCGGCGGTGGTGCTGATGCGCGCCGGCCTGGTCGAGCGTAGCGTCACCGTGTCGCTGCCCGGCGGCGACCTGCAGATCGACTGGCCCGACGATGCCGCCGAGGTGGTGATGTCCGGGCCGGCGACATTCGTGTTCGAAGGGGAATGGACGCAATGAGCGAGACCCACGAGAAACTTGGCAGCCACGAGGTGGCCGCCTGGCTGCGCCGGCATCCCGGCTTCCTGCAGCAGTTCCCGGACCTGGCCCAGACCCTGGTGGTGCCGCGCGAGAAGGGCCCGGCCGCCTCGCTGGCCAGCTACCAGCTGGAGGTGCTGCGCGACAAGAACCGCGAGCTCTCGCGCCGCCTGGGGGAGCTGTCGGCCAATGCGCTGGAGAACGAGCGCCTGGCCGTGCGCGTGCACCAGCTGACCCTGGCGCTGATGCGCCAGTCCAGTGTCGCCGACACGCTGGCGGCGATGGCGGCCTCGCTGGAAGAGGATTTCCAGGGCGACCTGGTGCGGATCGTGATCTTCGCCCCGTTGCCGGAGTCGCTGGCCGATGCGCCCTGGCTGCAGTCGATCGCCGAGGGCAGCTCGCACCTGGTCCCGTTCCGCGACTGCCTGGCCGATGGCGAGCCGCTATGCGGGCGCCTGCAGCCGCAGAAGAACACGCTGCTCTACGCCGCCCAGGCCGAGGAGATCGGCTCCTCGGCGCTGCTGCCGCTGCCCGGCGTAGGCCTGGTGGCCGTGGGCAGCCGCGACGGAAACCGCTTCTATCCCGGCATGGGCACGCTGTTCCTGCGCATGATGGGCGAGGCGCTGACCACCGCCTTGAAACGCTTCGACGCCTAGGGCGAGGGCGATGTTCTTCCGCGCCTGGGTCATGCTGTCCATGGCGATCTTCCGGCTATGGCCGCTGTTGGCCACCGGCGTGTACGCGCGGCGGCATCCGGTGTCTCAGGGCACCTGGGGCGTCGCGCTCGCGGCCGACCTGCGTGCTGCTGGTGATCGCCCAGGTCTCGGCCATGCGCTGTTCCAGCGAGCAGCTCTCGCACACGCGCGGCCTGTTCGCGATCGGCGCCGCGATGAGCACCGGCTGGACGTACGTCGATGCGCTGCTGGTGCCCGTGGTGGTCACCGCGGTGCTGCTGCTGTCGGTGGTGATGGCGCTGCTGCCCAGGGCCCCGGCGCGCTACCTGCGGCTGGTGCAGCGCATGCTGCGCCATCGGATACAGCAGTGAGGCCGCGGCATGTCCGCCGTTGAGGCCTTCCTCGATCACCTGCGCGTCGAGCGCCAGGTCTCCGCGCATACGCTGGACGCCTATCGCCGCGACCTGACGGCGCTGACCCAGTGGGCCGCGCAGGCGCAGGACGGCACGCCGGTCGAGGCGCTGCAGGCCGATCAGCTGCGGGCCTTCATCGCCGCCGGCCATCGCCAGGGGCTGGCGGCGACCAGCCTGCAGCGCCGGCTGTCGGCCTGCCGCAGCTTCTATCTGTGGCTGCTCAAGCATGGCCGCATCGCCGCCAGTCCGGTGGCCGGGCTGCGCGCGCCCAAGGCGCCGCGCAAGCTGCCCAAGGTGCTCGACGCAGACGAGGCCGTGCGCCTGGTCGAGGTGCCGACCGATGCGCCGCTGGGCCTACGCGATCGCGCACTGCTGGAACTGTTCTATTCCTCCGGGCTGCGCCTGAGCGAACTGTGCGCGCTGCGCTGGTCCGACCTGGACCTGGCCGCCGGCGTGGTCACCGTGCTGGGCAAGGGCCGCAAGCAGCGCATCGTGCCGGTGGGCTCGCACGCGCGCGCCGCGCTGGCGGCCTGGCGCGAGGAAAAGCCGGCCGAGGACGCCGCGCCGGTGTTCCCCGGCCGCGGCGGCGGCACGATCTCCCAGCGCGCCGTGCAGCTGCGCATCCAGCAGCTGGCGCAGCGGCAGGGGCTGTTCAAGCACGTGCATCCGCACATGCTGCGGCACAGCTTCGCCAGCCATATCCTCGAATCCTCCGGCGACCTGCGCGGCGTGCAGGAACTGCTCGGCCATGCCGACATCGCCACCACGCAGATCTATACGCACCTGGACTTCCAGCACCTGGCCAAGGTCTACGACGGCGCGCATCCGCGCGCCAAGCGCAAGGTCTGATCCGGCGCGCCGGGCCGATTCCGGCACGCGCTGCGTGGCCTAGAAGCCGAGCACTTCGCCATCCAGTGGCATCTGTCCGGAATGGGGGTTGCGATCCGGGCTGAACTTTGCCTTCGGGTCGATCGCCTGGGTGAGCGACCAGTGGCCCGGAGACCGATTACTGTCGAACACGAACGGCAAGCCTTCCGAGCCTTCGAACGTCGCCGCGTCGGAGACGTGGAAGTGCAGGTGGGGCCCGTTGGAATTACCCGACTGCCCCAGGCGCCCGAGCACCTGCCCGCGATGCAGCCGCTGTCCCACGGTGACCGCCACGCTGCCGGGTTGCAGATGGGCGTAGTGGACGAACACCTTCGGCGCGATCTGAAGCACCACGTAGTTGCCGTACAGGCCCTGCGCGGTCAGCGAATCGGGCTCGGCCTGCGCTTCCAGGGGCGCATGCTCCGGGGCGCCGTCATGGACATCGCGCACCACGCCGTCGGCCACGGCCAGGACCTGCGCGCCGTAGCCGATCCAGTCCTCGCGCCGGCTCCTGCTGAAGTCGACCGCACCATCGCGCAGGGCGCGGCCGTTCGCGTCGAGGCCGAACACATCGATGGCATAGCGTTGTGGAATGGTGAGCTGGCCATTGACCGCGACCAGGCTGCCCCAGTGATGCGATTGCGCGTTGCCCGGTCCTTCGCTGGCCAGCCACAGTCCCGGTGGCAGCGGCGGGCCCAGCACGAGCGGTGAGGTCGTGCCCACCTCCACAGACGCGCCATCGACCAGCGAGGTCCGGCCCTTGTCGTCGACGAAGACGAGCCGATGGCGCAGCACGCGTGGCGTCTGCCGGCCATCGGGCAGGGTCAGCCACAGGAACGCGACCGCGCGCATGCCCGCAGCGACGAGAACCTGGGTGGCATCCTCGTCGGCAGTCCGGGGCTGCACGGCCTGGACCAGATCCCGGCCGGTCAGGCTCGTGAGCGGCGTGGTCTCCTCGCCGGCGAAGACCTCGATGCGCTGCAGCCGCAACACGCCGGTGTCGCGGTAATAGTTGGTCACATGCAGTTCGTACGCCAGGTGCGTGCGGCCATCGTCACCTACCACCGGACTCGGCGCGCACGGCGTGCGCACCTCGACCGGCGCCAGGGCACGCTCGGCATTGACGTCGGCGGGCCGGAGCAGGTTCAGCGCCGCCAACACGAGCCAGAAGCCGGCCTTGCCAGGGGCGCGACGCGTCGGCGAACGCAAGGGTTTGATGGCAGGCATGATCATCCAGGGCGAAGGCATGTGAGCGCTGCCATGCCAGGCACCTTAGCAAGGTCTCCGCGTCCTGCGCAGGCTGACCCGTGGTGAAACGGAGTCGGGCGCTGGCAAGGCCCCGCAAGGGCCCCGCTCCGGAGAGCCGTATCGACGCACGCCGGACCCGTGCGTGTTCCACGACACCACGAGCGTGTTTATCCGCCGCGAAGGCAAAGTCGTCCCCGGGATATGGGCAGGATCCGCGAAGGCGCGCATCCGCCGGCATGGCAGGAGCATGACACCCGCGTATTGCTGGCTGACAGTCTGGTCAAGGTTCAGCTTGGGCGGGCAAGGATGCGGCTCCTTCAACAGGACCAGGAGTCGTTGCATGAGGCACATCCTTTCTGCGTTGACGCTGTCGCTGGCCATCGCCGCGCCCGCCATGGCCCAGGACGCGGCCGCCACCCGCGACGCCATCATCAAGAACGGTGCGCAGCTCAACGGATTGGCGCAGCAGTGCGGCAACATCACCCCGGAACAGGCCAAGACGCGCAAGGAGCAGTCGCGCGCGGCGATCTACGGCAAGGGCGCCGATTCGAGCGGCTTCGATGCCTTGTACGACGCCGGCTTTAACGCGGGCGTCGCCAGGATCAAGTCCGCGCCCGATGGCGGCAAGCAGATGTGCGAGCGCCTGAAGGCGCTGCAGCAGGGCCCGGCGAAGAAGTAAGCATGATCCGCCGCGCCTGGGCGTTGGGCCCAGGCGCGGAGGGCGGGTTGAAGACCCGCGCTGGGCGCCCCATCTGCTCTGGAGCATTCCGGAGCCTGCCATGGACCCCAGTCAGAACCCCAACGTCTTCCACGCCACCACCATCCTGTCGGTGCGCCGCAACGGCCACGTCGCCATCGCCGGCGACGGCCAGGTCACGCTCGGCCACACGGTGATGAAGGGCAATGCGCGCAAGGTGCGGCGGCTGGGCCGCGACGGCCACGTGCTGGCCGGCTTCGCCGGTGCCGCGGCCGATGCCTTCACCCTGTTCGAGCTGTTCGAGGCCAAGCTGGAGAAGCACGGCCAGCTGCAGCGCGCCGCAGTCGAGATGGCGCGCGACTGGCGCACCGAGCGCCGCTACGGAAAGCTCGAAGCCCTGCTGGCGGTGGCCGACAAGGACACCTCGCTGATCATCAGCGGCACCGGCGATGTGATCGAGCCGGAGGACGGCATCATCGCTATCGGCTCCGGCGGCTCCTATGCCCTGTCGGCCGCGCGCGCGCTGCTGGCGCACACCGAACTGGAGGCCAAGGCCATCGCGGTTGAGGCGCTCAACATTGCCGGCGACATCTGCATCTATACCAACCGCAACGTGGTGGTCGAAGAGCTGTGAACGGGGCGTTGGGAATGGGGAATCGCAGAGGCGGTTTCCCGTGCCCAGATGGCCCTGCTCTTGACCAACCCATTCCCCCATTTCCCATTCCCGATTCCCACCATGAGCGAAGCGAATAACTCCACCATGACCCCGCGCGAGATCGTGCAGGAGTTGGACCGGCACATCGTCGGCCAGCAAGCGGCCAAGCGCGCGGTGGCCATCGCGCTGCGCAACCGCTGGCGCCGCGCGCAGCTCGAGCCGGAGCTGCGCAACGAGGTCATGCCGAAGAACATCCTGATGATCGGCCCCACCGGCGTGGGCAAGACCGAGATCGCGCGGCGCCTGGCGACGCTGGCCAATGCGCCGTTCGTGAAGGTCGAGGCCACGCGCTTCACGGAGGTCGGCTATGTGGGCAAGGACGTCGAGCAGATCATCCGCGACCTGGCCGACACCGCGGTCAAGCTGTATCGCGAACAGGCCAAGGCCCGGGTGCGCACCCAGGCCGAGGAGCGCGCCGAGGATCGCCTCCTCGATGCGCTGCTGCCCAGGCGCAGCGGCGGCATCGGCTTCGACCCGGCGGTGGTGTCCAGCGAGCCGTCCGCGCAGGACAGCGACACCCGCGCCAAGTTCCGCAGGATGCTGCGCAAGGGCGAGCTGGACGACAAGGAGATCGAGCTGGAGCTGGCCGCCAGCGTCGGCGGCGTGGACATCATGACCCCGCCGGGCATGGAGGAGATGGGCCAGCAGCTCAAGCAGATGTTCTCCAGCCTGGGCGCGGCCAAGACCCACAAGCGCACGGTGACCATCAAGGCCGCGCGCCCGCAGCTGATCGAGGAAGAGGCGGCCAAGCTGGTCAACGAGGACGACGTGCGCGCCGCGGCGATCGAGGCCTGCGAACAGCACGGCATCGTCTTCATCGACGAGATCGACAAGGTCGCCAAGCGCGGCGAGAACGTCGGCGGCGGCGATGTCAGCCGCGAGGGCGTGCAGCGCGACCTGCTGCCGCTGGTGGAAGGCAGCAACGTCTCCACCAAGTACGGCACGGTCAAGACCGACCACATCCTGTTCATCGCCTCCGGCGCGTTCCACCTGGCCAAGCCTAGCGACCTGATCCCCGAGCTGCAGGGCCGCTTCCCGATCCGGGTGGAGCTGGGCGCGCTGAGCAAGGAGGACTTCGTGCGCATCCTCACCGAGCCCAAGGCCGCGCTGACCCGGCAGTACGTGCAGCTGATGCAGACCGAGGGCGTGACGCTGGCCTTCGAGCCCGACGCGGTGGAGCGCCTGGCCGAGATCGCCTTCCAGGTCAACGAGCGCCAGGAGAACATCGGCGCGCGCCGCCTGCACACCGTGCTCGAGCGGCTGCTGGACACGCTCAGCTACGAGGCGCCGGATCGCGACGGCGAGGCGGTGACGGTCGACCGCGCCTACGTCGACAAGTACCTGGGCGAACTGGTGCAGGACCCCGACCTGAGCCGTTACATCCTCTGACGGATGGCGGCGTGGTTGAGATGACGAAGGCGCCTGCGGGCGCCTTCGTCGTGTGGTGACTTCGATCGCGAACTCTCACGTGGGAGCCGCCATGGCGGCGATGAGGCTTTCCCGGTAAGGCCCCATTGCCGCCATGGCGGCTCCCGCCTGGCGCGGAGCGCGTTGTCGGTCCGTTCCGGATGCGCGGCATACGCTGCGCCTGTCTTTCCCGTCATCGAGGTGCGTCATGCTGCGTCCACTCGTGCTCGTGTCGGTGCTTGCGCTGGCCGCCTTCGCCGCGCCCGCCCAGGCGCGCACCACCTGCCACCTGAGCTTCCAGATGTCCGGCTGGTCGGTGTTCTACAAGACCTCCCATGGCACCGGCGAGATCACCTGCGACAACGGCCAGCGCATGGCGGTGAAGGTCAGCGCCAAGGGCGGCGGGCTGACGGTGGGCAAGTCCAGCATCCATGGGCGCGGTGAGTTCACCGAGGTGCGCGACATCCGCGAGCTGCTGGGCGGCTATGCCACCGCCGAGGCGCATGCCGGCGTGGAGAAATCCAGCAAGGCGCAGGTGATGACCAAGGGCGAGGTCTCGCTGTCGCTGGCCGGCACCGGCAAGGGCTGGGACCTGGGCGTGGCCTTCGGCGCGTTCCATATCGAGCCGCGCTGAGTGCGGCCAGGCGCAGTGACGGTCGCGGCCGTTGGGCGATCGTGCACGGGGGTGGGAGAGCAAAGTCCCTGGGTTCCCGCGTTCGCGGGAGCGACGAGGTCGGGTTGCGTGGTAAGGCCCGCGTTCGCGGCGACGACGGGGGAACGGCAATGAGTCGCCTCAGTCCTCACCGATGTCTTCGTTCCACACCTCGGGATGGGCGGCGATGAAGCCGCCGAGCAGGTCGACGCATTCCTGATCGTCCAGGTCGATCACCTTTACGCCCGACTCGCGCAGCCAGTCGATGCCGCCCTGGAAGGTGCGCGATTCGCCCACCACCACCGTGCCGATGCCGAACTGGCGCACCAGGCCAGAGCAGTACCAGCACGGCGCCAGGGTGGTGACCATGATCGTGTCGCGGTAGCTGCGCTGGCGGCCGGCCTTGCGGAAGGCGTCGGTCTCGCCGTGCACGGACGGATCGCCCTCCTGCACGCGGCGGTTGTGGCCGCAGCCGAGCAGGCGGCCGTCGCCGTGATAGAGCGCCGCACCGATGGGAATGCCGCCTTCGGCCAGGCCGGCGCGGGCCTCGTCGATGGCCGTGCGCAGCAGGGCGGAATAGTCGGGCGTGGCGATCATGCAGAGGCTCCAGCAGGGGCGAGGACATCGCCGTTAGACCAAAGGATATTGCATCGCAACAGGAGCTGGACGGGCGACATGGAATACTCTGCGCCGTCGCCGACCACCCCAATCCAGGATTGTCCATGATGCATGCCAGCCCCACGCCCACCTCGACCTCGGTGGCGCGATCGACCCCCAAGCTGGCCATGGCGGTGGTGACGATCATCTTCTTCATGTGGGGCTTCCTGACCTGCCTCAACGACATCCTGGTGCCGCATCTGAAGTCGGTGTTCACGCTGAACTTCACCCAGGCCGCGCTGGTGCAGTTCACCTTCTTCGGCGCGTACTTCCTGATGTCGCTGCCGGCCGGCCGCGTGGTGGCCGCGCTGGGCTACAAGGGCGGCATCGTCTGTGGGCTGGCGGTGGCCGGTGTCGGCGCACTGCTGTTCTGGCCGGCGGCCGGGGCGCACAGCTATCCGCTGTTCCTGTTCGCGCTGTTCGTGCTGGCCACCGGCATCACCGTGTTGCAGGTGGCGGCCAACCCCTATGTGGCGCTGCTGGGGCCGGAGAAGACCGCGTCCAGCCGTCTGAACCTGTCGCAGGCGTTCAACTCGCTGGGCACGGCGATCGCGCCGCTGTTCGGCGGCCTGCTGATCCTGGCGGCCGACCCGAAGACGCCCGAGCAGGTGGCCGCGATGTCGCAGGCCGACGCGCTCGCCTATCGCACCGCCGAGGCCAGCTCGGTGCAGATGCCGTACCTGGGCCTGGCGATCGCGCTGTTCGCGCTGGCGGTCTTCATCTTCGCCTTCCGCCTGCCCAAGCTGTCGGAGGAGAACGAGCAGGGCGACGGGCGCCACTACGGCATCTTCGAGCCGCTGCGCCATCGCCACGTGCTGCTGGGCGTGCTGGGCCTGTTCTTCTATGTCGGTGCCGAGGTGTCCATCGGCAGCTATCTGGTCAACTTCCTGGCCATGCCCGACATCGGCGCGATGACCGAGAAGGCGGCCACCAACTACGTGTCGGCCTACTGGACCGGCGCGATGGTCGGCCGCTTCGTCGGCTCGGCGCTGCTGGTACGCATCGACGCGGGCAAGCTGCTGGCGGTGTTCGCCGGCGTGGCCACGGTGCTGCTGCTGGTTACCCTGGCCAGCACGGGCATGACGGCGGTCTACGCGGTCGTGGCCATCGGCCTGTTCAACTCGATCATGTTCCCGACCATCTTCACGCTGGGCATGGCCAAGCTGGGGCCGCTGACCAACCGCGCCTCCTCGCTGCTGATCATGGCCATCGTCGGCGGCGCGGTGCTGCCGCTGCTGATGGGCTTCCTGGCCGACCACATCGGTCTGCACCACGCCTTCGTGCTGCCGCTGGTGTGCTATCTGTACATCGCCTACTACGGCATCACCGGGTCGAAGGTGCGCGAGCCGGTGCCGGTGGCCGGGGTGCAGCGCTGAGGGCGGATTGACTCTCTGGCGAAGGGGGGAGGGGCTCGAGGTCGTTTAGCGTAGTGCGAAGAGCACCCCTCCCCATCCCTCCCCTTCGCTGCGCGAAAGGGAGGGGGCAAAAGGCTGGCGAGGGAGCAGATTCAAGGGCGCACTTCGGTGCGCCTTTTGCGTTTGGGGCGGCGTGCGGGGTCTCGACGCCATCGCGCGCCGGTCGGTGCGATAATCGCGGGCATGAGCGAATCCCCCTATACCTCCGGCACCACCCACTTCGGCTTCCGTGACGTCGCCGCCCGCGACAAGCAGAAGCTGGTCGGCGAGGTCTTCACCTCGGTGGCCGGCAAGTACGACCTGATGAACGACCTGATGAGCCTGGGCATTCATCGGATCTGGAAGCGCTACTTCGCCGCCACCGCGCAGGTGAAGCCCGGCGACCGCGTGCTGGACCTGGCCGGCGGCACCGGCGACATCGCCGCGCTGCTCAAGGAGCGCGTCGGCAAGACCGGCAGCATCGTGCTGGGCGACATCAATGCCGGCATGCTCACCGTCGGCCGCGACCGGCTGACCAACCGCGGCCTGGTGTCGGGGCTGGAGTACGTGCAGCTCAACGCCGAGGCGCTGCCGTTCCCGGACAACAGCTTCAACCTGGTGACCATCGCCTTCGGCCTGCGCAACGTGACCGACAAGGACGCGGCGCTGCGCGAGATGCATCGCGTGCTCAAGGTCGGCGGCCAGGCGCGCGTGCTGGAATTCTCCGAGGTCAAGCCCGAGTGGTTCCGGCCGCTGTACGACTTCCATTCGTTCAAGGTGCTGCCCAAGCTGGGCAAGCTGTTCGCCGGCGACGCCGACAGCTACCAGTACCTGGCCGAATCGATCCGCAAGCATCCGCCGCAGGACCAGCTCAAGGCGATGATGACCGAGGCCGGCTTCGCCCGCGCCCGCTACACCAACCTGTCCGCCGGTATCGTCGCCATCCACGACGGCTACAAGGTCTGAGGCTTCCAACCGAAGCCTGACCTCGCCGCCGACGACGGCGAGACCCAGGCTCCAGACCCGACGCCCGGCCCGTGCCGGGCGTCGCGCGTTGTGGGGATCGGCGCGGGCAGCGCCGGATGCAGCGGCTAGAATGCCGGTTCCCGTTCCAGACCGGCTGATTCCCCCGATGCGCTCTGTGTTGTTCACCCTGTCCTGCGCGGCCCTGCTGCTGTCGGCCTGCTCGAAGGAATCGGCCACGTCCGAGACCGCGCCCACCGCCACGCCCAAGGCCGCCGCCGTGTCCAAGCCCGACCGTCGCCACGACGAGAGTTCCTACGCCCAGCCCGAGAAGGTCGTCATCAAGGACCTGGCGCTGGACGTCAAGCTGGACTTCGACACCAAGCAGATCGGCGGCACCGCCACCTATCGGCTGGACTGGAAGGATCCAAAGGCGACTGAGCTTGTCCTCGACACGCGCGCACTCACCATCGAGAAGGTCGAGGGCGCCGGTGCCGACGGCAAGACCTTCGCGCCGCTGCAGTACGCGCTGGCCGATGCCGACAAGACCTTCGGCAGCAAGCTGACGATCCAGGCGCCGCAGCGCAATCCGGTGGTCCGCGTGACCTACCACACCTCGCCCGACGCCTCGGGCCTGCAGTGGCTGGCGCCGTCGATGACCGAGGGCAAGCAGCTGCCCTTCATGTTCAGCCAGTCCCAGGCGATCCACGCGCGCAGCTGGGTGCCGCTGCAGGACACGCCGGGCGTGCGCTTCACCTACACCGCGCACGTGACCAGCCGGCCCGACGTGATGGTGCTGATGAGCGCGGGCAACGACCCGGCGGCCGTGCGCGATGGCGATTACTTCTTCGTGCAGAACAAGCCGATCCCTTCCTACCTGCTGGCCATCGCCGCCGGCGACCTGGTGTTCCGCAAGCTCTCCGACCGCGCCGGCATCTGGGCCGAGCCGGCCATGGCCGACAAGGCCGCGGCCGAGTTCGCCGACACCGAGAAGATGATCACCACCACCGAGGATCTGTACGGCCCGTACCGCTGGGGCCGCTACGATATCCTGGTGCTGCCGCCCTCGTTCCCGTTCGGTGGCATGGAGAACCCGACGCTGACCTTCGCCACGCCCACGGTGATCGTCGGCGACAAGTCGCTGGTCTCGCTGGTGGCCCATGAGCTGGCGCACAGCTGGTCGGGCAACCTGGTGACCAACGCCTCGTGGAAGGACATCTGGCTCAACGAGGGTTTCACCACCTACGTGCAGGGCCGCATCACCGAGGCGGTCTATGGCCAGGAAATGGCCGAGATGGAGCGCCAGATCGACCAGACCGATCTGCTCAACGAGCTCAAGGGCATGACCCCGGCGCAGCAGGCACTGGCCCTGCCGCCGCTGGGCGAGACCGATCCGGACGAGGCGCTGAGCCAGGTCGCCTACGTCAAGGGCGCCTGGTTCCTGCAGTTCCTGGAGCAGCGCTTCGGCCGCGCGGTGTTCGATCCGTTCCTGCGCGGCTGGTTCAACGACCACGCCTTCCAGAGCGCGACCACCGACCAGTTCGTCGCCTACATGAAGCAGCATCTGCTGCCGAAGAATCCCAATGCGGTCACCCAGGCCGAGCTGGATGCGTGGCTGGCACAGCCGGGCATTCCCGCCTTCGCCACGCGCGCGCAGTCGCGCGGCTTCGCGCTGGTGGACACCGCGCGCATCGCCTGGCTGGGCAGCGGCGCGCTGCCCAACAAGCAGGTCACCGGCGACTGGGTGACCCAGCAGTGGGTGCACTTCATCGAAGGGTTGGGCCAGACCCAGCCGGTGGACAAGCTCAAGCAGCTCGATGCGGCCTACCACTTCACCGGCACGCCGAACGGCGAGATCGCCATGCGCTGGTATCCGCTGGCCATCCGCAGCGGCGATCACGACGTGTGGCCGGCGGCGGGCGAGTTCATCGGCCGCGTCGGCCGGCGCAAGCTGATCATGCCGATCTACGCCGAACTGGTGAAGACGCCCGAGGGGCTGCAGTTCGCCCGCGAGGTGTTCGCCAAGGCCAAGCCGGGCTACCACCCGATCACCACCGGTTCGGTGGAGGCGATGCTGGACAAGGCGGGTCAGGCAGCGGCGGTGCCGGCCTCTGCGCCTGTCTCGACGCCGGCACCGGAAGCCGAGCCGGCAGCTTCGACGCCGGCCGCGAGCACGCCGCCGGCGCAGTAAGCGTTGTTCGGGTCGTTGAACCTCGCCCTGCGCCAGCCGCAGGCGAGAAGGCCCCGCCAGCCATTTCTCAGGCCACTTGCTTCGTCCCCTGCCCTTGGCCGTAGGTCAAGGGGCGCTCGAAATCGCGACTAGCGTCCGAAGGGGAGGGGCGCTCTTCGCAGGAACGTCAAAAGCAAAAGCACCTCCCAGCCTCCCCTCTTCGCTAAAAGGGGAGGGGCGATGCCTGCGTCTTGCCAGTGAGCCGGGCGCTTCAGCTCGCTGCCCTCGACTCCAGGAAAAGGGAACTCGAAGTCGCGATCGGCGACTGAGGGGCGGCGGTCAGGCCTGGGCCAGCGCCTGTTCGGCGTCGGCCATGGCGCGCCAGCGCGGCAGGTCGTGCAGCCTGCGCACGCGGCTCAGGTAGGCGGTGTCGACCTCGCTGCCGTCGATCAGCGCGGCGGCCACGTGCACGGCGCCGGCGACCCAGAACAGAGTGCCGGCCCGCGCGGGCGCCTGGTGCCAGGCCACCGCTTCGATCATCGTCGCCGGCAGGCCCCACAGGCCCAGCAGGTAGGCGCCGGCGACGCTGTGCGGCAGCAGCGTCGGGCCGTCGGGCTCGTGCAGTTCCAGCGGCGGCAGCAGCCGGCCGACCTGGGACAGCAGGCCGGCCGTGGCGGCCACGCCGGTGCCGGCCTCGGGCAGGATCTGGTCGGCCAGGCGCGAGATGCGCAATGCGCGCTCGCGGACTTCGTCCACGCCGGGGCCGGAGGAAAACACTTCGCTGGCCAGCACCAGCCGGCGCAGCGCGTCCTGGCCCAGGCGCACCACCGCCATGCGCAGGTCGCTGATCTCGCGCCCGCCGGAGTAGTAGGCCGAGTTGCTCAGGCGCAGCACGCGCGCGGCCAGGGCCGGATCCTGCGTGACCACCTCCACCAGATCGGCGGCCTGGGTGCTGTCGTCGCGCAGCAGGCGGCTCAGGCTGAGGTACTGCTTGGGCGCGGCCGGCAGCGGGCCGGACTGTTCGATGGCCTGCTTGACCCGGGCGTCGTCCAGCAGCGAGCGCAGTTCGACGATGTCGTCGATGGCGTCGATCAGCGCGACCGGATCGAAGGGCTCGGGCAGCACGCGATGGGCCGCGTCCAGGGCCTGCATCATCTCCTCGCCCTGCGGGTCGGGTACCAGGACCACGCGCGCGGCCAGCGGAAAGCGCTCGCGCAGTTCGTGCATCATCAGGTTGCAGCGGTTCCAGCCGGTGCCGGAGAAGCACACCAGCGCATCGGGCGCCAGCGCGTCCAGATGCGGGGTGGGGCCGTCGCCCAGCTGCAGCCAGCTCACGCCCCAGTCGCGGCCACGGGCGGCCAGGTGGATCTGGAGTTGCGCTGCCTGTTCGCTGGTTTCACCAGCCACGACGATGTGCACGGGGCCTCTCAGGACGTCTTGCGATGCGATGGCCGCATCATAGCAACGCGATTCATCTCGATCGCGGCGTTGGGACGCCTTCGGTCGGCGCCATGAGCCGGATCATGCGGCCGGTATCTCATCCAGCGGGAAGCTCGCGCGTACGCAGGTGCCCTGCGCGTCCGAGCGCTCGTGCAGCTGGCCGGCATGCTGGGCCGCGCGGGCCTGCATGCCGCGCCGGCCGAAGCCCGCCGGAGCGTCCACGTCGTAGCCGGCGCCGTCGTCGCGCACGGTCAGCTGCAGCGTGCGGGCGCGGACCAGCAGGCTCACTTCGATCTGCGTGGCGCGGGCATGGCGCAGGGCATTGCCCAGCGCTTCCTGGGCGATGCGGTACACGGCCAGCTCCAGCGCGTCGGGCAGGCGCGGCAGTCCGGCCGGCACCTGCAGCGTGCAGCGCACCGCGCCGCGCGCATCCTGGCGCTCGCACATCGCCTCCAGCGCGGCGGCCAGGCCGGCGCGCTGCAGCAGGGGGGGGTGCAGGGCGTGGCTCATGCCGCGCACGACGTGCAGGGCCTGGGCCGAGAGCGCCTCGAGATCGCAGGCCAGATCCTGCTGCTCGGGCGAGGCCAGGCTGGCGGAGAGTTCGGCCAGGCTCAGGCGCAGCGAGGTGAGCAGCTGGCCGAGTTCGTCGTGCAGTTCGCCGGCGATGCGTGCGCGCTCGGCATCCTGCACGGCGATCAGGGCGTCGCGGAAGGCGGGGTCTTGGGCGGGATCGTGCATGTGCGCCAGCGTAGCGTCGATTCCCGCCGCGGCGGGTCAGCGTCGGTCGTCGGGCAGGCTGCGGCTGCGCTGGTAGCGGTCCAGCCAGGCGTCGAAGTCCACCCGCGGCAACGCCGGCGAGTACAGGTAGCCCTGCACCTCGTTGCAGCCCAGCGCGCGCAGGAACTCGGCCTGGGTATCGGTCTCCACGCCCTCGGCGGTGACCTGTAGGTCGAAGTTGCGCGCGATCAGCAGGATCGAACGCACGATCGCGGCATCGCCACGATCCTGCATCACGTCGCGCACGAAGCCGCGATCGATCTTGACCCGGTCCACCGCCAGGTGGTGCAGCGTGGATAGCGAGGCGTAACCCGTGCCGAAGTCGTCGTAGGCCACGCGCAGCCCGCGCCGGCGCAGCTGCTGCAGCGTGTTGGCGGCGTTGCCATCGTCGCTGAGCGCGATGATCTCGGTCAGTTCCAGCTCCAGCCGCGCCGGCGCCAGGCCGCTGACGGCCAGGGCGTTGTCCACTTCCTTGAGCAGGTCCTCGTGGGCGAATTGCACGGGGAACAGGTTCACGCTCACCGCCAGCGGGCGGCCGTCCATCAGCGGCCAGCTGACCGCGTCCCTGCAGGCCCGTTCCAGCACCCACCAGCCCACCGTGGTGGCGATGCCGCTGATGGCCAGCGCGTTGAGGAACTCGGCGGGCATCAGCAGGCCGCGTTCGGGATGGCGCCAGCGCAGCAGGGCCTCGGCGCCGGACACGCGGCCGGACTTGAGTTCGATCTGCGGCTGGTAGTGCAGCTCGAACTCGCCGTCGCGGTGGGCGCGGCGCAGTTCCAGGTCCAGCTTGCGCCGGTCGATGGCCTCGGTGCGCATGCTCGGCTCGAAGCGCCGCAGCGAACGCCCGCGGGTGCGCTTGGCGTAGTGCATGGCCAGCTGCGCGCGGGTGACCAGCTCCAGCGCATCGGGCAGTTCGGGCGAGTCGTCGACCGCCGCGATCTCGTCGGCCGGCGCCGGCGGCGGGGCCGGTTCGGTCTCGCCGTCCATCGCCACGCCGATGCAGGCGTCCAGGTGCACGCGGTGCAGGTCGACCTCGCACGGTTGCGCCAGGTCCAGCAGCAGCGCGTTGAGCGTGGCCTCCACCGGCTTCTGCCGCGCGCTGGGGAAGCACAGCGCGAACTCGTCGCCCTCCAGCCGCGCCAGGAACACGTCGTCGGGCAGACGCGCCAGCAGGCGCGCGGCCACCACCTGCAGCACCGTGTCGGCGGTGGCGTGGCCCAGGGTCACGATGACCGAGCGGAAGTTGTCCAGGCCCAGCACCGCCACCGCCGTGGGCACGCCCTGGCTGCGGCGCTCGTCCAGCGCGACCAGCAGGCCGTTGCGCGTGGGCAGGCCGGTGACCGGATCCTCCTCGGTGCGGGCGCGCTCGCGCGCCGGATCGTCGAGCAGGGCATCGACGTAGCCGGCGATCGGATCTTCGAAGGGCGAGCGGTTCACGCGGCCTGGCTCTGGGCGGCCGACAGCGGCGGCTGGCTCTGCAGCCAGGCCAGCGCCTGGCGGTAGGCGTCGGCGCCGGGACCGGTCATGGGCGCGGCCGAGGCCAGCGCGCGGGCATCGCGCAGGCGGGCGTCCATCGGGATGGCCTGCGGCCACACGCGCCCGGCGTACAGCCCGTGCATCAGCTCCAGGCTCTGCGTGCCCAGGGTGGTGCGGCCGTCGTACAGCGTGGGCAGCACGAACCGCGGCAGCGGCCGGCGGCGCGAGGTCTCGACCATCTCGGCGGTATGCAGCATGTCGGCCAGGCCGTGCAGGGCCAGCGGATCGGTCTGGGTCGGCACGATCAGCGCGTCGGCCGCGGCCAGCGCGTTGACCATCAGCAGGCCCAGCGTGGGCGGGCAGTCGAGCAGCACGGCGTCGTACAGGTCGACCACGCCGGCCAGCGCGCGCTGCAGCGCCATGCCCAGGCCCGGCTGGCTGGCGCTGCGGCGTTCCAGCGTGGCCAGCGCGGGCTGCGCGGCGAGCAGGCGCAGGCCGTCGATGGGCGTGGTGCGGGCCAGCGCATCGGCCGTGGGTGCGCCGGGGCCGAACAGTTCGTGGGTTCCGCTGGGCACCGGGTGGCGCGGAACATTGAACGCGCGCGTCATCGAGGCGTGCGGATCCATGTCCACGATCAGCACGTGCCGGCCCGCCTGCGCCAGGCAGCGCGCCAGGCACAGGGTGGTCGTGGTCTTGCCCACGCCGCCCTTCTGGTTGGCGATCGCCCAGGTCTGCATCAACCGGCGGCCTCCACGTTGGCGGGCAGCGGGGTGACCGCCACCGGCGTGGACGGCGGGGTCTGCAACATGTCGGGGCTGACCGAATCCGGCCCACGCGGGCGGCCGCCGTTGGGCGCGGCCAGGATCACCAGCACCACGCGGCGATTGGCATTGCGGCCCTGGGCGGTAGTGTTGTCGGCGATGGGCTGGAACTGCCCGTAGCCCACCACTGCCAGCCGCGCCGGCGACACGCCGGTCTGGGTCAGCACGTGGACCACGCTGGCCGCGCGCGCGGCCGACAGCTCCCAGTTGGAGGCGAACTGCGCCGTGGCGATGGGCTGGTCATCGGTATAGCCCTCCACGCGCACCGCATTGGGCACGTCGCGCAGCACCTCGGCCACGCGCTGGACGGTGACCGCGGCCACGGCATTGGGCGTGGCCACGCCGCTGGAGAACAGGATGTCGCTCTGAATCTCCACTTCCAGATAGTTCTCGCCGCGGCGCACGGTGACCTGGTGCTTGGCCACCAGGTCGGAGAGCACGGCCTGGATGTTCTCGCCCACCGCGCCCAGCTGGCCGCCGCCCAGCCCGCCCGGGCCCGCGCCCTGGCCGGCCGCGGCGTTGAACGCGGTCGGGGTCATGCCGACGGTGGACTGGCCGTAGCGCGGGGCGTCCAGCGCCTGTCGCATCTTGGCCTGCATCAGCTGGCTGGCCGGGGCCGGGCCGATGCGCGCGGCCGAGGTCGCCAGCGAGGGCCGGTCGAAGGAGGATCCCAGCAGCTGGTGCCTGCCCAGCTGGACCGGCGAGACCGAGCGCGGCGGGCCGCCGAACTCGGCGTTGAGCGCGTCTGACACCGCGCGGAACTTGCCCTCGTTGACCGAGGAGATCGCGTACATCACCACGAAGAAGGCCAGCAGCAACGTCATGAGATCGCCCATGGGGATCGCCCAGGCCTCATGGTTGACGTGGTCTTCGTGCTGGTGCTTGCGCGCCATGGCGGGAGGTCGTCCTTGTCCTTGATCTAGTGCGCGACGTAGACGGAGAGGCGGGATTCGATGTTGCGTGGGTTCTCGCCCTGGGCGATGGCGATCAGCCCTTCCAGGATCATCTCACGCGATTCGTTCTGTTCGGCGATCAGGGCCTTGAGCTTGGCGGCCACCGGCAGGAACATCAGGTTGGCCATGCCGATGCCGTAGATGGTAGCGGTGAACGCCGCGCCGATGCCATGGCCGAGCTTGGACGGGTCGGCCAGGTTCTTCATCACCGCGATCAGGCCCAGCACCGCGCCGATGATGCCCAGGGTCGGCGCGTAGATGCCCATGCCCTCGAACACCTTGGCTGCGGCGGTGTCGCGGGTCTGCTGGTGATGCATGTCGGTTTCCAGCACGTTACGGATCGACTCGGGCTCGATGCCGTCGACCACCATCTGCAGGCCCTTCTTGATGAAGGCGTCGTCCTGCTCCTTGACCTGCGCCTCCAGGCCCAGCAGGCCCTGCTTGCGCGCGGTGTTGGACCACTCGACGATCTTGGCCAGCACCCCGGCGCGATCCTGCGAGGGCGGCATGAACACCCATTTGACCAGCTTGAATGCCAGCAGGAAGGTGGACATGTGGGTCTGCAGCATGATCGCGGCGAAGGTGCCGATGACCACGATCACGAACGCGGCCGGCGACCACAGGCTTTCGATGCCGGCGCCCTTGAGCACGCTGCCGAGCAGCAGCGCGACCAGCGCGAGAATGGCACCAACGAGGCTGAGCTTGTCCATGATCTGTATGACGGCCGCGCGCCGGATTCCTGAAGTGGGGGTTTCGCGCGCGGCCGCACACGCGGGACGACGCGCGAGCCGGGGACTCGCGCTTTCGCACTGCGGATGCGTCGCGCAATGGAAACAGGTTGCAAGATCCGCGCCAGGCTTAGCGGGCGGGTTCGGGATGGATCACTGTCGCGGCGTGATCAAGTGCCCGGTTCCTGGATGTGGGTGGAGCCCGCGTCTCTTCTTTCGCGCAGCGAAGGGGAGGGCGAGGAGGGGTGCTTTCCAGCTTTTGGCTTCAGCGTCCCGCCGAGCGGGGCCCCTCAGTCGATCTCCGCCGGTTCGCGCTTCCATTCGCCCAGGCGGGCGCGCAGGCGGATCACGGCCTGGCCGTGGATCTGGCAGACGCGCGATTCGCTGACCGACAGGACCGCACCGATCTCGCGCAGGTTGAGTTCCTGCTCGTAGTACAGCGAGAGCACCAGCGCCTCGCGCTCGGGCAGGCCGGCGATGGCCTCGGCCAGCGCCTCGCGGAAGGCGCCCTGCTCGAAGGCGCGGGCGGGGGTGGCGCCGTCGGCGCTGGCCAGGCGGGCCTCGCCGTCGTGTTCGTCGATGTGCGCATCCAGGCTGGTGATCTGGCCGCGGGCGGCGTCCTCGACCAGGTGGTGGTACTCGTCCAGCGGGATCTGCATGACCGCGGCCACCTGCGCGGCGGTGGCCGCGCGGCCGGTCGCCTGCTCGACCTGGCGCACGGCGGACACCATCTCGCGATAGCTGCGGTGCACCGAGCGCGGGGTCCAGTCGCCCCTGCGCATCTCGTCGATCATCGCGCCGCGGATGCGGATGGAGGCGTAGGTCTCGAAGGTCGCGCCCTGGTCGTTCTGGTAGTTCCGGGCCGCGTCGATCAGGCCCAGCATGCCGGCCTGGACCAGGTCGTCGATCTCCACGCTGGCCGGCAGGCGCGCGGCCAGATGGTGGGCGATGCGGCGCACCAGTTCGCCGTGACGCTCGACGATCTCCGCGGGCGAGCCCTGCTGATGGGCGCGGTACTGGGCGGTGGCCATGAGGTTCATGCCGGGCTCCCTTCGGCGGGCTGGCCGACCAGGCGTTCAAGGAAGAACTCGACGTGGCCGCGCGGCGCGGTGGGCTGCTGCCACTGCCGCGCGCGGCGGGCGATGTCGCGGAAGGCGATGGCCGAGGGCGCCGAGGGGAAGGCGTCGACCACCGTCTCCTGGCGCTGCACGGCGCGGCGCAGCCATTCGTCGCGCGGGACCGCGCCGAGGTAGTTCAGGGTGATGTCCAGGAAGCGGCTGACCACGCGCTCGAGCTTGGCGAACAGCGCCGGGCCCTCGGTGGCATCGCCGACCTGGTTGGCCAGCACGTGCACGCGGCGCACGCCGCGGTCGCGGCCCAGGACCTTGATCAGCGCATAGGCGTCGGTCATCGAGGCCGGCTCGTCGCAGACCACCACCACCACGTCGTGCGCGGCCTGGCAGAAGGTCAGGACGCCATCGGCGATGCCGGCGGCGTTGTCGATCACCATCACGTCCAGCGGCACGTCCAGCTCGGAGAAGGCGTGGATCAGGCCAGTGTGCTCGGCCGGCGACAGCTGGGCCATGTGCTGCTTGCCCGAGGCGGCCGGCACCACCAGCAGGCCACCCGGGCCTTCCAGCAGCGTGTCGGCCAGCGTGCACTTGCCGGCGAACACGTCGGACAGGGTGAAGCGTGGGGACAGCCCCAGCATCACATCGGCGTTGGCCAGCCCCAGGTCGGTGTCCAGCAGCAGCGTGCGCTGGCCGGCGTTGACCATGGCCGCGGCCAGGTTGATCGAGGTCGTGGTCTTGCCCACGCCGCCCTTGCCGCTGGCCACGGCGATGACGCGGGGCATGCGCGGGGCGCGCGGATCAGGCGACTGCATGGCGGGTCTCGATGCCGTGGGTGGCCACATCGCTGCTGCGGCGCGCGCTTTCCATCGCCTGGGCGATGGCGGCGGCGTCGGCGGCGTCGATGTCGCTGTCGATGCGCTGGCCGTTGGTGGTGTAGGCGATGGGCATGGCGGTGCGCGCGGCCACCGACAGGGCGCTGCCCAGGTAGCCGGTCTCGTCCAGCTTGGTCAGGATCAGCCCTTCCGGCGCGGCCGGGCGATAGCGGCGGATGACCTCGCCCATGTCCTGGGCATGGCCGTTGGCCGGCAGCACCAGCAGGCTGCGCACCTTGGTGGTCGCGCGCAGCCACAGGATCTGGTTGAACAGTGCGCGGTCGGTCGGCGCGTAGCCGGTGGTGTCCACCAGCACCAGCGGATAGTCGGCCAGCTGCTCCAGCGCCAGCTGCAGGCCGCCGATGCCGCGCGCCTCGCACACGGTGATGCCGAGCCGGCGGCCGTAGGCCTGCAGCTGCTCGTGCGCGCCGGGGCGCTCGCAGTCGGTGGTGATCAGGGCCACGTCGCGGGCGCGGTGGCGGGCGGCGAAGCGCGCGGCCAGCTTGGCCGCGGTGGTGGTCTTGCCGGCGCCGGTCGGGCCGACCAGGGCGATCACGCCGCCTTCGTCGATGGTCTCGCTGGCGCAGACGGTGAGGCTGTCGGCCAGTTCGGCCAGCATCGCCGCGCCGACCTCGGCCAGCGGCAGCGACGGATCCACGCGCAGGGCCACGGCCTGGGCCAGGGCCTGTTCGCAGCCGTAGCCGGTCAGGGCGTCGAAGGCGGCCGCGCGTGCCGGCGAACCGCGCAGGCGCTCGAGCGCGAGCTGCTCCATCTGCGCCTCCATCAGCGCGCGCATGCGGGCCATCTCCTCGCGCATGGCGACGATGGCGGGGTCCATCTCGACGCCGGGCACCACCGACAGGGCGGGGCGGGCGGGTTCGACCGGCGCCTCGACGCGCGCAGCGGCGGCCGGGGCCACGGGCGCCGCGTTGATCGGCTGCGCGGGGCGGGTCATGTCCAGGGTGACGGTGGCCTGGGCCTCGCTCTCGGCCAGGCGCGCGCGCAGGGCGGCGGCGAAGTCCTGCACGTCGACCTGGGCGGTGGCTTCGGGGGCGGCGGGGCGCTCCGGCGCCGGCGCGGCGGTCGGCGCGGGTTCGGCCGGCTGTCCGCGCAGACGGGCGCGGGCGCGGGCCAGCAGCGAGTCGGAGCCGCTGGCTTCGGGGCGGGCCTGGTGCAACGCCGCGGCGAAGGCGGCGGCCGGATCGGACTGCGCGGCCGGCGGCTGCGGGGCCGCGGCGACCGGCGGGAGGGGCGCAGCCGGTGCCGGGATTCCGACGGATGCCGGGATCCCGGCGGGCAGCTGCTGCTGGGCCAGCGCCGACAGCGCGGCCGGGCTGGCGTCGGCCGGATCCGCGCCCACCGCGCGCATGGCGCGGGCCAGCGCGGCCTGGTCGTACCCGGTGGCCGAGACCACTTCGATGCCGCCGGCCACCGGCCGGCTGGACAGGATCACCGCGTCGGGGCCCTGCGCGTCGCGGATCATCCGCAGCGCGGTGCGCATGTCGCTGGCAACGAAACTCTTGATGTTCATCGGGCGGTGGTCTCCGGCGCTGCCGGCCCTCCGGCATCGCGCTTGGATGGACTCATGCAGGAGTTGTGCCGTGGGTGGGGCGGGGATTGGGGATTCGGGATTGGGGATTGGGGATTGGGGATTGGGGATTGGGGATTGGGGCAGGTCGTGGCGTTTGCTTTTACAGGCTTGGCTTGCTCCAGCCGCTCAAGAGACGAGGCACGTCATGCGCGCGTCAGAGATGCCGCCGAATCCCGAATCCCCAATCCCGAATCCCGGCTCCTTCAACCCACCGCCCCGACCAACCTGAGACGCTTGTCCTCCGGCACCTCCGAGTAGGCCAGCACCGACAGCGAAGGCACGCTGTGGCGGACCAGGCGGGCGATGGCGGCGCGCACGTTGCCGGGGACCAGCAGCACGGCCGGTTCGCCCTTGCTTTCCTGCTGGGTCACGCACTGGCTCAGGTTCTGGTGGATGCGCTCGGCCAGGCCGGGCTCCAGGGCGCCGCCCTGGCCGCTGACCGAGTCCTGCATCACCCGCTCCAGCTGCGGGGCCAGGGTGAACACCGGCAGTTCGTCGGCCATGCCGTTGAGCTCCTGGACGATGAAGCGGCCCAGCGCCACGCGCACCGCGGCGGTCAGCTGCGCCGGGTCCTGGGTGTGCACGGCGTGCTCGAGCAGGGTCTCGACGATCTGGCGGATCTGGCGCAGGGGCACCTTGTCGGCCAGCAGCGACTGCAGCACCTTGGCCACCACCGACAGCGGCAGCAGCTTGGGCGTGAGGTCCTCGACCAGCTTGGCGTTGCCGCCGCGGCCCAGCGTGGCCAGCAGCTGCTGCACCTCTTCCAGGCCCAGCAGTTCGGCGGCACGCTCGCGGATCAGGTGCGACAAGTGGGTGGCCACCACGGTGGCTGCGTCGACCACGGTATAGCCCAGCGACTCGGCATGCGCGCGCTGGGCGGGCAGGATCCAGGTCGAATCCAGGCCGAAGGCCGGGTCCTTGCCGGGGATGCCGTCCAGCGCGCCGAACACGCGGCCCGGGTCCAGCGCCAGCTCGCGGTCGGGATGGATGTCGCCGGTGGCCAGCGGCACGCCGTGGACCAGCACGCGGTACTGGCCCGGGGCCAGCTCCAGGTTGTCGCGCACGTGCACGGCGGGAATCAGGAAGCCCAGGTCCTGGGTCAGCTTGCGGCGCACGCCCTTCAGGCGCGCCAGCAGTTCGCCGCCCTGGTTCTTGTCCACCAGCGCGATCAGCTTGTAGCCCACTTCCAGGGCCAGCGGCTCGACCGGGCGGATCTCGTCCCAGCTCAGCTCGGCATTGCTGGCCGGCGTGGCGGCCGCGGCAGCGGCCGCGGCGTCTTCCTGCGGCGCGGCCAGGCGACGCTTGTGCAGCCGCCAGGCCGCATAGCCCAGCACGGCCGCCAGGATCAGGAACGGCACGTTGGGCATGCCCGGGATGACGCCGATCAGGCCCAGCAGCAGCGCCGCGATGGTCAGCGCGCGCTGATGCCCGAAGACCTGCCTGGACACCGTGGCGCCCATGTCCTGCTCGCCGGTGGAGCGGGTGACCAGCATCGCCACGGCGGTGGCGATCAGCAGCGCCGGCAGCTGGGCGACCAGGCCGTCGCCGATGGCCAGCAGGGTGTAGGTGCGCAGCGCGTCGGCGAAGGACATGTCGTGCTGGAGCACGCCGATCAGCAGGCCGCCGATGATGTTGATCGCCAGGATCAGGATGCCGGCGATGGCGTCGCCGCGCACGAACTTGCTGGCGCCGTCCATCGAGCCGTAGAAGTCGGCCTCCTCGCGCACTTCCTGGCGGCGGGCCTTGGCCTCCTCGCGGGTCAGCAGGCCGGCGTTGAGGTCGGCGTCGATGGCCATCTGCTTGCCGGGCAGCGCGTCGAGGATGAAGCGCGCCGACACCTCGGAGATGCGCCCGGCGCCCTTGGTCACCACCACGAAGTTGACGATGGTCAGGATCGCGAACACCACGATGCCCACCGCGAAGCTGCCGCCGATCACGAACTGGCCGAAGGACTCGATCACATGGCCTGCCGCGCCCGGGCCCTTGTGGCCGTGCAGCAGCACGACGCGGGTGGAGGCGACGTTGAGCGCCAGGCGCAGCAGGGTGACCAGCAGCAGCACGCTGGGGAAGATCGAGAACTCCAGCGGGCGGCGCACGTAGACCACCGCCAGCAGCACCACCAGCGACAGGGCGATGTTGATCGTGAACAGCCCGTCCAGCACGAACGGCGCCAGCGGCACGATGACCATGGCCAGCATGGCCACCACCACCAGCGGCGCGGCCGCGCCCGAGCGCACCGCGCCCATCAGCCCATCGACGGAGAACCGACCCGGCTGCGCGCTCACGGCGACGGTTCCTTGGCGATCTCCCCGGCGTGGGGGTCGTAGTCCACCGCGCCTTCGGGACCGGCATCGATGGGCGCCAGCGCGGGCATCGGGCCACGGCCCGGCGCCCAGGCGCGCAGCTGGTAGACGTAAGACAGCACCTGGGCAACGGCGGCGTAGAGCTTCACCGGGATTTCCTGATCGACCTGGGCCTGCCTGTACAAGGCGCGTGCCAGCGGCGGCGCCTCGACCACGGCGATGCGGTGCGCCTCGGCCAGGTCGCGGATCGCCATGGCGGTCTCGTCCACGCCCTTGGCCACCACCACCGGCGCGCGCATGCCGGCGTCGGCCTTGTATTTGAGCGCCACCGCGTAGTGGGTGGGGTTCATCAGGATCACGTCGGCCGATGGCACCGCCTCCATCATCCGACGCTTGGACATCTGCATGGCGACCTGGCGCACGCGCGCCTTGACCTCCTGGTTGCCCTCGGCCTCCTTGAACTCGTCCTTGATCTCCTGCTTGGTCATCTTCAGCCGCGCCCGGTGCTGGTAGTGCTGCCAGGGCACGTCCAGCAGGGCCAGCGCGCCCAGCGCGCCGATCATCGCCAGCAGGGTGGTCATGGCCATCTGCACGCCGCCGGCCACCGACTGCTCCAGCGAGGCCTGCGGCATGCCCAGCAGCGCCTTGAAGGCGCGGTAGACCATCCAGGTCCCGATGCCGCCGATCAGGCCCACGCGCAGCAGCGAGCGCAGCAGCTCGGCCAGGCTTTCCTTGCCCCACATGCGGCCGATGCCGGCCATCGGGTTGAGCCGGCTTAAATCCGGCTTGAGCGCCTGGCTGGTGAAGCGCAGGCTGCCCATGATCGCCGGCGCGATCAGGCAGGCGGCCAGCGCGGCGGCCAGCAGCGGCAGCATCGGCTTGAACAGCGCCACGGCCAGCGAGGCGGCGTGCGGCAGCAGGCGTTCGGGCGCGTCGAGCATGGCCCGGTCCAGCTGCAGCGCCCCGCGCATCCAGTCGCGGCTGACCGCGCCGATGTGGCCGGCGCTGACCTTGAGCGCGATCACCGCGCAGCCCAGCACCGCCACGTTGGCCAGCTCGCGCGAGCGCGGGACGTTGCCCTTCTCGCGGGCCTCGCGCAGGCGTTTTTCGGTGGGTAATTCGGTGCGGTCTTCCTGGTCTTCGCTCATCGTCTGGCGTCCTGGTCAGCCCGTGATCGCGCGGGCGGCGGCGAAGGCCTGGTCGAACAGCGCCTGCACCGGCGCCTGCAGCTGGCGTGCCAACAGCATCAGCAGCACCAGGCCGACCAGCAGCGAGACCGGCAGACCGATCTGCATGGGGTTGAGCTGCTGGGCCGCGCGCGAGAGCACGCCGAAGGCGATGTTCACCGCCAGCAGCGCCATGATCACCGGCAGCGCCAGCAGCACCCCGGCGCGCAGCGCGGCGCCGAAGAAATCCGGCACCGCCGACAGCACCGCATGGGTGTCGGGCAGGGCCGCGCCGATGGGCAGGCTGGAATAGCTGCCGGCCAGCAGGCTGATCAGCGCCAGGTGGCCGTCGAAGGTGAAGAACAGCAGCGAGAACACCAGGAAGAACCACTGCGAGAGCACCGGCGAGGACGCGCCGGACAGCGGGTCGGCCAGGGTCGCGAACGACAGGCCCATGCCCTGGGAGACCAGTTCGCCGGCCAGCTGCCCGGCCTCGAAGGCCAGGCGCAGCACCAGCCCGATCGCGATGCCGACGGTGGACTCGCGCAGCACGGAGAGCACCGTGGCCGAATCGATCGCCAGCGGCGGCGCGGCGGGCAGCACGGTGGACAGCGTGGCCGACAGCGCCAGCACCAGGATCAGGCGCACCCGCGCCGGCAGCGTGCGTCCGCCGATCACCGGCAGCACCTGGAACGCCGCGCCGATGCGCAGCGCATGCCACAGCACCGTGGCCAGCAGGCCGAACAGGTCCACGCCGGTGGACGTGGTCAGGGTGACGGCATCCATCGTCGCGTGCCTGACGCCGTCAGCCGATCAGCTGCGGGATGCGGTGGAACAGGTCGATGGTGAAGGCGGTCAACCGCCCCAGCAGGAAGTTGCCGGCGATCGCCAGCGTGGCCACCAGCGCCAGCGCCTTGACCACGAAGGCGATGGTGGCCTCGTTGATCTGCGTGGCCGCCTGCACGATGCCCACGACCACGCCGACCACCAGCACCATCAGCAGCGGCGGTGCGCCCAGGACCAGGGCGATTTCCAGGCCGCGGGAGATTTCGGTGAGGGCGGTTTCGGGGGTCATGGCCGTGTCGGGCGAAGCGCGTGCGGCGCCGGGTTTCCGGCGAATGCCGACAAGACTGCAAGGCGCGTGCCTGGAAAGCAGGAGCAAAAGCTAACCCCTCCCCGGCCCTCCCCTTGGCCTGCGGCCAAAGAGAGGGGCAAGAGCGCAGCCCAGCCATCCTTACATCGCGCATGAACTGGCCCCCTCCCTTTCGCGAGCGAAGGGGAGGGCTGGGGAGGGGTGAGCTTTTCCGCATTTCCGCTTTTTTGCTGTTCCTACGTCGCATTAATCTGTAATGACCAACGAAGGAGCTCAGGCATGGATGCCCCGCGCCACACGCCGACCGAGGCCGAACACCGCCTCTGGCAACGCGTGCGCGGTGGGCGACTGGCCGGAGTGAAGTTCAGGCGCCAGATGCCGATCGCCGGCTACATCGCCGATTTCGCGGCGCCGGCGATGGGGCTGGTTATCGAACTCGACGGCGGGCAGCACGCCCAACAGCTGAAGGCCGATGCGGCGAGGACGCGGGCGCTCAATGCGGCGGGCTATCGCGTAGTGCGCTACTGGAACGACGACGTGCTGCAGCGGACCGACGCGGTGCTGGAGGACATCCTGCGGGCGCTGGGGTTGGGGGGCTGATGTGGGTGGCAACAGCAACGGCAACAGCAACGGCGACAGCAACGGCGACAGCAACGGCAGCAGCAACGGCAGCAGCAACGGCAGCAGCAACGGCAACAGCAACGGCAACAGCAACGGCGACAGCAACGGCAACAGCAACGGCAACAGCAACGGCAACGGCAACGGCAACAGCAACAGCAACAGCAACAGCAACAGCAACAGCAACAGCGTAACCCCTCCCCAGCCCTCCCCTTCGCTTCGCGAAAGGGAGGGAGCCGGTCATGCGGGCGGCGATAGATCGCTTGATCTTGCCGTCGCGGAGAAGCGCTTGGCTCGCTTTTGCCCTCTCCCTTTGGCCGTAGGACAAGGGGAGCTTGAAGTCGCGGCTAGCGGCTGAGGGGGAGGGGTCGCTCTTCGCGGGGAGCCTTCAGAACAAGCTGAAGTCCCAACCCACCGGGTCAGCCCGGTGCGGCCCCTGATCAGAACGAATAAGGCAAGGAAACAGAACCCGATCATCCGAACGGATGACTGCTAAAGCCCTTGCTTCAACCCCATCAAAACGGATTGAAGCTGGACGCCAGCGATCCCACCACCAGCACCCAGCCATCGACCAGCACGAACAGCAGGATCTTGAACGGGGCCGAGATCAGCATCGGCGAGAGCATCATCATGCCCATCGACATCAGCACGCTGGCCACCACCAGGTCGATGATCACGAACGGGATGTAGATCAGGAAGGCGATCTCGAACGCGGTCTTCAGTTCGCTGGTCAGGAACGACGCGGCCAGCACGCCGAATGGCACGTCCTGCGGGTTGGCATACGGCCCGGTGTGCGAGAGGGTGGCGAAGGTCATCAGGTCGTTCTGCCGCACCTGGGCCAGCATGAAGCCGCGGAACGGCTCGATCGCCGCGCCCCAGGCGGTCTTGAAGTCCATCGTCTTGTCCAGGTACGGCGCGATGCCGTGGGTCCAGGACGCGTCGAACACCGGCGTCATGATCATGAAGGTCAGGAACAGGGCCAGCGCCAGCAGCACCTGGTTGGAGGGCGTCTGGCCGGTGCCCAGCGCCTGGCGCAGCAGGCCCAGCACGATGATGACGCGTGTGAAGGCGGTCATGCCCAGCAGCGCCGCCGGCAGCAGCGTGATGCTGGTCATCAGCAGCAGCACCTGGAGCGGCATGCTGACCTTTTCGCCGCCGACCTGGCCGACGTTGACCTGCGGCAGCGATTGGCCGGCCAGGTCGGTGACGCTGGGCAGGTTGTTCTGCGAAGCGGCGGGGGCGGGGGCCGGCGCCGCGGGCGCGGCGGCCTGCTGGGCCAGGGCGCCGCCGGCCAGCGCCAGACCCAGGAGCAGCAGGGCCAGCAGCGACATCAGGCGCGAACGCGAACGGCTCATGATTTCTTACCGAAGTGCTGCGCCAGCACCTGGGCGAAGGCAGGCGGCGCTTTGGGTTGGGGAATCGGCAGCGGGGTGTCGAGCTGGTGCAGCACGCGCGTGCCGCCGGCGCCGGTGCCCAGCACCAGCTGGGTGTCGCCGACCGCCACGACCACCACGCGCTCGCGCGGGCTCAGCGACAGCGAACCGACCACCTTCAGCGCCGGATTGCTGGCGCCGCCGATGCCGGGCATGCGCTTGGCCAGCCATCCCAGCACCAGGATCAGGCCGACCACCAGGACCAGGGCGAGCACCGCGCCGCCGATGCTGCCCACGCCCGCGCCGCCGGCCGGAGTGCCCGCGGGCGCGCCGATCTGGGTGGTGGTGGCCTGCGCGGCGGGGCGGCCGGGCACGGTGAACTGTTTGACCGGCTGCGCGGTGGCCGCGGCCCCGGCCTCGACGTTGGCCGGCAGCGCGGCGGCGGACGACTGGTTGGCCGTTGCCGGCGCAGAAGAGGCCGGGACGCTGGTGGCCGCCGCCGGCGCCGGACTCGCCGGCGCATGGCCTTCGCTCTGCGGACTGGCGGCGGCCGATGCCGGCAGCGTGTCGGCGGGGGCGACGACCGCGTCCGGCGCCGCCAGCAGCGCCGATGCGGACGCCGTCGCGCTCACTTGAGCCTCTTGATGCGTTCGGCCGGGCTGACCACGTCGGTCAGGCGCACGCCGAAGCGGTCGTTGACCACCACGACCTCGCCCTGCGCGATGAGGGTGCCGTTGACGTAGACGTCCATCGGTTCGCCGGCGGCGCGTTCCAGTTCCACCACCGACCCGGCGGTGAGCTGCAGCAGGTTGCGGATCGGGATGCGGGTGCGGCCGACTTCCAGCGACAGCTGCACCGGCACGTCCAGGATGACGTCCAGGTTCAGGTCGCCCGCCACCGCGCCGGGTTCGGCGGTGAGGGAATCGAAGGCGGCGGGCGCGGCGGGATCGGTACTCATGGGCTGGACTCGGGGGAATCGTTGGAGGAGGGCACGCGCGGGAACTGCACCTGCGTGACCTTGAAGGCGTTGAAGCCGTTGTGGACGCCGAATTCGCCGGCGAACATCGGCGTGCGTTCGACTTCCAGATGCACGGGGCGTGCCAGCTCGATGGGGATGATGTCGCCCACGCGCAGGCGCGAGAGATCGCGCAGGCTGATCTGGCGGTGGGCGATGGACAGGCTCAGCTCCAGGTCGGCGTCCTGCAGGCCGGCGCGCAGCGCGCGCGTCCAGCCGGCGTCGGCCTCCGCCTTGGGCCGCTTGCTGGTCGCCTCCAGCTGCTCGCGCACCGGCTCGAGCATCTTGTAGGGCATGGCGATGTGCAGGTCGCCGCTGCCGCCTTCCAGCGCCACCGAGAAGCGGCTGACCGCGATGTGGTCGCGGCCGTCCATCAGGTCGGCGGTGGCCAGGTCGGGATCGGGCGGCACGATGGACAGCGCCACCGGGGCCAGCGGCGTCCAGGCCTCGGCCAGGTCGGCCAGGGTCTGCTTGAGCATCAGCTGGATCACGCGCTGCTCGGTCGGGGTGAAGGCGCGGTTGTCGATGCGCGCCGGCAGGCGTCCGGCGCCGCCGAAGAAGTTCTCCACCACGCTGAAGACCAGGCGCGGTTCGTACACCGCCAGCGCATGGCCCTTGAGCGGGGCCATGTGCACGCGGGTGACGCTGGCCGGCATCGGCAGGGCGTTGGCGTATTCGTCGAAGCGCACCACGGCGGTGCCGCGGTAGGTCAGCTCAGGCGCGCGGCGCAGCAGGTTGAACAGGCCGGTCCTGAAGTTGCGCACGAAACGCTCGTTGAGCGCGTCCAGCCCCGGCAGGCGGCCGCGGATCGCGCGGCCGGCCTGCTTGAAGTCGTACAGCCGCACCTCGCCCGGCGCGGCGGCCTGGCCGGTGCCGACCGCGCCGCTGTCCACGCCGTGCAGCAGCGCGTCGATCTCGTCCTGGGACAGCAGATCGTTGCTCATCACTGCACGACCAGGCTGGTGAACAGCACCGCTTCGGGCTTGTTGGGGCCGCCTTCGCCGGCCAGTACCTTCTTGACCTCGACCAGGGCGGCGTCCTGCAGGCGCTCCTTGCCGCTGCGCTGGGCCAGGCCGGCGGCGGTCTGCTGGCCGAACAGCAGCAGCAGACGGTTGCGGATCGCGGGGGCCTGGTCCTGCAGCGCCTTGAGCGTCTCCGGGTCGCGCGTCATCACCTGCACGTCGGCCTGCAGATAGCGGGTGGCATCGGTATCGGCCAGGTTGACCACGAAGGCCGGATCAAGCGCGAAGTAGGTCGCGCCGGCCTTGGCCTTGGCGGCCGCCCCGTGCTCGCCCGCGGGTGCGGCGTCGGCGGCCGCGTGGCCGCCCCCGGCGCGCTGCTGGAAGAACCAGCCGCCCGCCACGCCAGCGCCCAGCAGCACCAGGGCGCCGATGATCAAGGGCAGCTTGCTCTTCTTCTTGGGCGCATCGGCCGCTGCTGCGGGTTTGGAAGCCACGGGAACCACTCCGGTATCGACGAAAGGGGGGAACTCACCCCGTCGTGATGCAAGCCGCGTGCCGTGCGTGAGCTGCCCAGGCGAGCCTGCGGGAATGTCCGACGCGCCTCGTTGGCGGCGGAATTCCGTCGCGGCCATGGGCTCGCGCTCATCGATCGGCCGGCGCCGACGCGCTTGGCGCCTCGCATGAAACTTCCACCGTCGTTCCCGCGAAGGCGGGAACCCAGTGCCTCTACTTGCGAAGGGCCAAGGCACTGGCTTGCCCTATCGACGGAAGCCGCCGCTTTGATCCGCCGGTGTCGTGGCGATGCCTACGCGCAGCGGTCAGGCGTACTCGTCGAGTAGCCCACGGCTGCGCACAACCGCCGGGGCGACCGAAGCCTGTGCGGTCGCGCGCCCGTTGCCGAAGGCGTCGCTACCGAACGTCTGCCCCTGCGAGCGCGGCGCGGCCTGGTCCTGCTGCTGGCCCGACTGCTGGCGCTGGCCGATGTCGGCATTGCCCAGCTGCAGGCCCTGCTGGCCGAGCAGGTCGCGCAGGCGCGGCAGGCTGGCTTCCAGCGCCTGGCGCACATCGGCGTTGGCGCTGTGGAAGGTGGCATTGACCTGGGTGCCGTCCAGCTGGATGCGCACGTCGATCGGGCCGGCATGTTCCGGGTTGAGGCGGATCTCGGCGTGGCCCAGCTTCTGCTCGGCCATCCACGCGATGCGGGTGCCGAGGCCGTCGCCGAAGCCGTCGTCCAGGTGCGCCGGCAGGGCCAGCGGCGTGGCGGCGACGGCACTGGCGGTGAGCGGTCGGTCCAGGGTCGGCGCGGCGGTCACAAGGCCGGCGAACGCCACGGTGCCCGGCTTGTCGTCCTTGCCGTCCGGCAATGCGAAGCCGTTGCCGCCCTCGCGCTCCAGCGTGGCGCCGACCGCCAGCTTGAGCGCGTCGGCCGGCGCCGCATTGGCGGCGGCCTTGGGATCGAGCAAGGCGGCCAGCGCACCCGTCGAGACCAGGCCCGGGGCCTGCTGCAGGGCGCCGGCGGCGCTGCCGGCGATCAACGCGGCGGTCGCGCCCTTGCCCGTGCCGGGAGCGCTGGCGTCGGTCGTCGGCAGCGTGGCGGCGTCGGTGAGCGATGGCGCAGGCAGGGTGATGGCCGGGCTGTCGACCAGCGACGGCGGGGCGTCAGCGGGCTGCGTGGCCGAGGGCTTCGCCGGATCCGTGGACGCGGCGGTGCCCGGCATGGCGCCGGCGCCGACGGCATTGCCGGCGATCAGCGCGGCGCTCGTGCCCTTGGCCGCTCCGGTGACGCTGGCGTCCGCGGCCGGCAGCGCGGCCGGGTGGGCGACCGGCTGGGCTGGCGCGGTGATGGCCAGGCTGCCGGCCAGCAGCGCCAGCAGCTGCTGGGGATCGCTGGCGGGCGCGGGCGCGGACTGGGCGTCGTCCTTGCTGGTGGCGACGGCCGTGGTGAGGGGGGCGGCCGCGGCCTCTGTCGTCTGCGGCGTCAGCGCGGCCTGCAGCGACAGCGTCGCCTCGGACGGGACCGGGTCGGCGTCCGCGTCGCGGCGGATCTGCCGCGACGCGGCGGCGATCGCGGCCGTGCCGGCCTGGGGGGCAGGCTGCGAAGGCGCGGCATTGGAAGGACTGGATTGCATCGGGTCGCTCCCGCCGGCAGGCGGCGTGGCGCCGCCGGTCGCGGGCGCGGCCGCGCTCGTGGTGGCGGTGGACTGCGTGGAAGGAGCGCTGGCCGGTGCGCTCTGCGCGGCGGCGTTTGCGCCGGCAGGGGGCGCGGCGCTGGCGGTCGCGGTGCTGGCGGCGCTCGCGGCGAAATCGGCGTAGCTGCGGCCATCGGCGGACGCTCCGGTCGAAGCGGACGGCACGCCCGACGCGCCGGACGAGGCCTTGCCCGCACCCGAAAGCAGGGCCGCGGCGCTGGCGATCACGCGCCTTCTCCTTCGACCGCCAGCGTGGCGGCACGGGCGGCGACGCCGCGGTTGCCGATCTCGTCCAGTTCGCGCTGGGCCTTGGACTGCTGCACCTGCGCCTCCTGGGCGCGGTAGCTGTCGGCCAGCTTCTCCAGCACCAGGGTCTCGCGGCTGGCCAGCAGCAGACGCGCGCGCTCGACGTCGCTGACCTGCTGGCTCTGGTTGACGATGCCGGCCTGCTGCACGACCGCCGCGTTGAGCCGTTCGCGGAAGGCGACGCGGTTGACCAGCAGCGCCGGCGACATGGTGGCGTTGGCCGGGGAGGCGGCGTACTCCTCGGCATAGCGGCGCAACGCGTCCAGGCGCTCCTGCTGCTCGCGCACGATGCGCTCGCGCTCGGCCACCGAGCGGGCGGCTTCGTCCTGACGCTGTTGGGTGACCTTGATCAGCGGTTCGAGGCGTTGGGAGCGCATGGGGGGAGTTCTCTTGCGTGGAGTGCTGAAGGGGGCGAACGGTTACTGCTTGAGCGGGAACGGCTGGCCGGGCGTGTCGTCCAGCAGGCGGTGCAGCGACTGGCGGCTGGCCTGCACGTCGGAGGCTTCGCGCACGTCCTGGCCGAGGAAGTTCTGGATCGCCGGCCAGCGCGCCATCGCCTCGTCGACGTTGGGATCGCTGCCGCGCTGGTAGGCGCCGATGGCGATCAGGTCGCGCTGGGCCGAGTAGGCGGCCATCAGCCGCTTGAGCTTGCGGATGTGCTCGCGCCAGGGCGTGTCGGTGATGTCCTGCATCACGCGGCTGACCGACTGCTCGATGTCGATGGCCGGATACTGGCCGGCGTCGGCGATGCGGCGGGTCAGCACGATGTGGCCGTCCAGGATCGCGCGCGAGGCATCGGCGATCGGCTCCTGCTGGTCGTCGCCCTCGGTCAGCACCGTGTAGAAGGCGGTGATCGAGCCGCGCCCGTCGGCGCCCATGCCGGCGCGTTCGACCAGCGCCGGCAGCTTGGCGAACACGCTGGGCGGGTAGCCGCGCGTGGTCGGCGGCTCGCCGACCGACAGGCCGATCTCGCGCTGGGCCTGGGCGAAACGGGTCAGCGAATCCATCAGCAGCAGCACGTGCAGGCCCTGGTCGCGATACCACTCGGCGATCGCGGTGGCGCGCAGCGCGCCGTGCAGGCGCGCCAGCGGCGGGCGGTCGGCCGGGGCGGCGACCACCACCGCGCGGCGCAGGCCTTCCTCGCCGAGGGTGGCCTCGACGAAGTCGCGCACTTCGCGGCCGCGTTCGCCGATCAGGCCCACGACGATGACGTCGGCCGAGGTGTAGCGGGTCATCATGCCCAGCAGCGTGGACTTGCCCACGCCCGAGCCGGCGAACAGGCCCACGCGCTGGCCGCGGCCGATGGGCAGCATGGCGTTGATGGCGCGCACGCCGACATCGAGCGACTCCTCGATGGGCTGGCGCGAGAGCGGATTGATCGGCACGCCGGCGAGCGCCACGTAGCCTTCGGCGCGGATCGGGCCCTTGCCGTCCAGCGGCGCGCCGTCGTTATCGATCACCCGGCCCAGCAGCCCTTCGCCCACCGCGACTTCGCCCTGTGTGCGGGTGGCGATGACGCGCGCATTGGGCAGCAGGCCCTGCAGGTCGCCGGTCGGCATCAGGAAGGTGCGCTCGCCGGAGAAGCCGACCACCTCGGCATCCACCCAGCGTCCGCCCGAGGTGGCCACGCGGCAGCGCGAGCCCATCGGCGCACTGCAACCGGAGGCCTCCAGCGTCAGGCCCACGGCGCGGCGCAGCACGCCCTCGCGGACCAGGCCCATCGCCGCACTGGACGGATCGGCGCCGCGCAGCCGCTGCGCCAGGCGCAGGTTGCGCGCGCCTTGCAGGCCATCGGTCACGGCGTCGTGGGGCAGGGCGTTCATGGCGTGGGCGCATGTCCTTCGCCGGAAGCCAGGGTGGCCTCCAGCACCGACTGCAGCCGTGCATGAAGCGTGCCGTCGATGCGCACGCCCTCGCTGTTGAGGCGCAGCTCGCCGCGACCCAGGCCGGCGTCGGCGGTCAGGCGCACGCCGCTCAGGCCCGCCAGGTGCGGAGCCAGCACGCCGAAGTCGTCCGGGTGCAGGCGCAGTTCCAGTTCGCGGCTGCCGCTGCCGACCGCGTCGATCGCCTCGCGCACCAGGTCGGCCAGCAGGCTGGGGTCGGCGGCATAGGCGCGGCCGACCAGCACGCCGGCGATGCGCGTGGCGAGGTCGGCCAGCGCATCGGCCACTTCACCGTCCAGGCGCGCCAGCGGCCGGGTGAAGCCGTCGAGCACGGCCTGGATCTGGGCGATGCGGCGCTGGATCTCGGCCTGTCCCGCCGCCAGCCCCGCCGCATAGCCGGCGGCGTGGCCTTCGGCCTGGGCGTCGCTGCGGATCTGGTCGATCTCCGCGGCGGTCGGCGGCCTGGGCGGCTCGGGCTGGTCGCGGCGCGGCCCCAGACCCGGGGCGGTCCAGCGCACCGCGTCGGCGGCCGGGGCGAAGGCGTCGATCACACCAGCGCCTCGCTGCGGCTGCTGATGGAGATGTCACCGGCCTCGGCCATCTTGCGCACCTGGTCCAGGATGTCCTTCTGCGCGGCCTCCACCTCGGCCAGGCGCACCGGGCCGCGCGCTTCCATATCGTCGAGCAGGATCTCGGCCGCGCGCTGGGACATGTTCTTGGTGATCTTCTCGCGCACGCGCGTGTCGGCGCCGCGCATGGCCAGGGCGAGCTTGTCGGTGGAGACCTCGCGCAGGATCGCCTGCATGGTGCGGTCGTCCAGGCCGGCGAGGTTGTCGAACACGAACATCAGGTCGCGGATCTCCGTGCCCAGCCCGTCGTCGACCGCGGCGATGGCCTTGAGCAGGGTCTCGTCCTGGCCGGCTTCGACGAAGTTGAGGATGTTGGCGGCCACCTTGGCCCCGCCGATGGCCGAGGGCTTGCCCTGGCTGCCGCTGAACTGGCGCGCCATGACGTCGTTGAGCTCGGCCAGCGCGTGCGGCGGGATGCCGTCCAGCGTGGCGATGCGCACCAGCAGGTCGCCATGCAGCTCGGCCGGGATGTGCTTGAGCACCTCGGCGGCCTGGTCGCCTTCCAGATGCGCCATGACGATGGCGATGATCTGCGGGTGCTCGTTGCGCACCAGCTGGGCGATGGCCTTGGGCTCCATCCACTTCAGCGCTTCCAGGCCCGGCGTGTTGCGCCCGGACAGGATGCGGTCGATCAGGCCGCTGGCGCGCTCTTCGCCCAAGGCCTGCATCAGCACCGCGCGCACGTATTCGTCGGCGCCGTCGCCGATCTTGGCCGGCTGCTCCAGGGTATCGACGAAGCGCACGATCACCTGCTGCACCAGCGAATGCGGGATGTCGCCGACGCTGGCCATGGCCACGCCGAGCTTCTGCACTTCCTTGGCCTCCATGTGCTTGAGCACCTCGGCGGCCTGGGCCTCGCCCAGCGACAGCAGCACCACCGCCGCGCGCTGGGTGCCGGTCAGCGGTTGATCCTGATCAGCCATCGGAGTTCACCATCTCGCGCACGACCTGGGCCACGCGCCTGGGATCGGTGCTGGCCACTTCGCGCGCGGTCTGCAGCTTCTGTTCGAAGCCCGGGCCCGGCGGCAGCACCGGCTTGGGCGAATAGGCCGGCGAGAGCTTCACCGGGACTTCGTCGTCGTCGACCATCTCGGCGGTGACGGTGGGCATGACCTGGCCGCCGGCCGGCACCAGCGCATTGCCGACCGGCACGCGCGGCGAGAGCATCGCGCGGAAGGCCGGGCGCAGCACGAAGAAGATCAGCCCCAGCACCGCCAGTCCGCCCAGCGCCATGCGCGCGATGTTGAGCGCACGCGGGTCCTGCCACATCGGCAGCGCATCCTGCGGCGTCTCCACCGCGGCCGGCGCGAACGGGGCGTTGACCACCGAAACCACGTCGCCGCGCTGCTGGTCGTAGCCGATGGCCTGCTGCACCAGCGTCTCGATGCGCTTGAGTTCGCCATCGTTGAGCGCGCGGGTGGCGGCCGGCTTGCCGGCGGTGGCGCTGCCGGCCGGCACGTTGTCCACCAGCACCGCGGCGGTGACCCGGCGGATGCGGGGCGTCGCCTGGCGGGTGTGGGTCAGGGTGCGGTCGATCTCGTAGTTGCGCACCGTGCTGCGCGTGCCCGAGTTGTTGCCGGCGTTGGCGTTGGCCTGCTGCGGCGCGGCGCCATTGGCCGGGTTGGCGGCATTGGCGGGCGCGGCCGTGTTGGCGGCGTTGGGCGTGTTGCTGGCGCTGCCCGGCACGCCCTGGGCGTTGGCGTTGGAGGCCGACAGGTTGCCCGACTCGCTCAGCTGCTCGCTGCGCACGATCGCCGGCTGCGGGCCGTAGGTCTCGCTGGCCTGTTCGGTTTGGGCGAAGTCCATGTCCACGCTGACCTTGGCGCTGACCCGGCCCGGGCCGGTCATCGGCGCCAGCAGTTCCTCGATGCGCTGGACGTAGAGCGCTTCCTGGCGGCGCTGCTGTTCGAACTGCTTGGCGTTGACCGCCTCGGCGCTGTCCGGATCGTCCTGCGAGAGCAGGCGGCCGAACTGGTCGACCACGGTCACGTGCTCGGGCGACAGGTCGGGCACCGACGAGGCGACCAGGCGCTCGATCGCGTCGATCTGGTTCTGCTCCAGGGTCTGCCCGGCGCCCAGCTGCAGCACCACCGAGGCGCTGGCCGGCTCGTTCTGGCGGGTGAAGGCCGAGGGCTTGGGCATGGCCAGGTGCACGCGCGCCTCGCGCACGGGGCGCAGCTGGGCGATGGTGCGCGCCAGCTCGATCTCCATCGCGTGCTGGTAGCGCGCGCTCTCGACGAACTGGCTGGTGCCGAAGCCCTGGTCGCCCTGCAGCGACTCGAACCCGGCCGGGCCGCTGCTGGTGATGCCGGCGCTGGCCATGGTCATGCGCGCCGCGCCGGCCTGGTCGGCTGGGACGGTCAGCGCGCCGGTGGCGGCGTCGAGCTTGTACGGGATCTGCGCGGTGCGCAGCGCGTCGGACGCCTGTGCGGTGGACTTGGCGTCCAGCCCGGCCTGCACGGTCACGTAGTCCGGCTTCTGCGTCCAGAAGAACAGCCACAGCCCCAGCGCGATGGCCGCCGCGGCCAGGATGAACACCGCCAGCTGGCGGACCACCGGGATGTCCTGAAAGCGACCGAGGTCGCGCAGCGCATTGGCGGCTTTGGGAAGGGCGGTGGCGCTCATGGGTGTCTGGGGCCGCAGGTCAGGAGTCGAAGGTCAGAGGATCAGGAGGCGCGGATCGCGGGTCGGACGGGGAAGCGAATGCGGTCTTGCACGAAACCAGGCGCCGGGCGCGCAGGCGCTACACGGGCATGTTCATCACGTCCTGGTAGGCCTGGACCAGGCGGTTGCGGACTTCGACCGTGGCGCGGAAGGCGACCTGCGACTGCTGCATGGCGACCATCGTGCGGGCCAGGTCGGCGCGCGGATCGCCCAGTTCGAAGGCGGTCTGCATGGCGCTGGCGTTGGCCTGGGTCGCGCTGACGTTGTCGATGGCCTTGGACAGCAGCTGGCCAAATCCACCGCTGCTGGCCGGGTCGACCGCGTTGCCTCCCGCCACGCCGCCGACGTTGCCCAGGCCGTTGACGTCGATGGCGTTGCTCACGCCTTCGCGCGTGCGCAGTTCGTGCGCGCGGATCTGGGACAGGATCGAGGAGATGGCGTCGGTCATGGCCGTGTTGCCGTTGGGTTCTTGACGGGTTCAGGCAAGACGCGTGCCATGCCCAAGTCAGAAACCCGCCGCCACCGCGACGCCTTCGGCCTCGCGGTCGATGCCGTACTTGCGCAGCTTCTCCACCAGCGTGGTGCGGCGCAGGCCGAGCAGCGGCGCGGCGTGGGCGACCACGCCGCCGGCCTGGGCCAGCGCGGCGCGGATCAGGTCCAGCTCGATGCTGGCCATGTGGTGGCGCAGGTCGATGCCCGCGGCCGGCAGCACGGCATCGCTGGCCGGCGCGGCGGTGGCCGGCGTCGGCGCGGCCGCGACCGCCGCGACCGGGACGGGATTCATCGGCGCGACCACGGCCTTCTGCGGCTGGGCGATCTGTCGCAGCGCCGGGGCGTCCTCCAGGCCTTCGCCCAGCGCGGCGCCGCGGTAGCGCGCCGGCAGGTCGGCCGCGCGCACGGTGCCATTGGGATGCAGCACCGACAGGCGCTCGATCAGGTTGGACAGCTCGCGCACGTTGCCGGGCCAGCGGTGCCGGGCCAGGGTGGCGATGGCCTCGTCGGACAGCGCGACATGGCCGCGGCCGTTGTCGCGCAGCTGGCGGGTGATGGCATCGACGAGCTCGGGCAGGTCCTCGATGCGCTCGCGCAGCGCCGGCATCTCGATCGGGAACACGTTGAGGCGGTAGAACAGGTCCTCGCGGAACTGGCCGGTGCCGATGCGCGCTTCCAGGTCGCGGTGGGTGGCGGCGATCACGCGCACGTCGCACTTGATGGTGGCCGTGCCGCCGACGCGCTCGAAGCAGCGCTCCTGCAGCACGCGCAGCAGCTTGACCTGCATCGGCAGGGACATGTCGCCGATCTCGTCCAGCAGCAGCGTGCCGCCCTCGGCCATTTCGAAGCGGCCCTTGCGCTGGGTCAGCGCGCCGGTGAAGGAGCCCTTCTCGTGACCGAACAGCTCGCTCTCCAGCAGGTCGGCCGGGATCGCGCCGCAGTTGACCGCCACGAACGGCTTGTCGCGGCGCGCCGAGCGGTCGTGCAGGGCGCGCGCGGCCACTTCCTTGCCGGTGCCCGATTCGCCCAGGATCAGCACGGTGGTGTCGTGCGGGGCGACCTGGTCGATCATGCGGTTGAGTTCGATCGCCGCGGCGCTGCGCCCGGTCGGGCCGGACTGGGCGCGGCCGACGCGGGCCTCGGCCTCGGCGTGCTTGACCGCGGCCTTGGACAGCGCGTCCTGCAGCTGGGTGCGGCGCACCGGGAAGTCCAGCGGCCACACCGTCTGGCGGTGCAGCGGCGCGCGCCACGCCGCGTCCGGCGCGTGGCCCGGCAGCTCCAGCACCGGCGGGTGCAGCGGCTGGGTCGCCAGCCAGGTGGTGAAGGTGACCAGCTCGGCCGGTGCGACCTCGCCGACGATCACGGCCATCCAGTCGTTGGGACGCGCGCGGCCCAGGTCCAGGTCGGCCACCTCGGCGACGATGCGCGGGGTGTAGTCCATGAATTCCAGCAGCGTGGCCACGCGCTCGGCGCGGTCCATGTCCTGGTCGATGACGAGAATGCGGGCGGTGTTCATGTCAGGCGGCAACCGAAATGGAAGGACGGGAGAGCTGGCGGGCCTTGGCCGGGCCGATGGCCAGCTGATCGCGATACTTGGCGACGGTGCGGCGCGCGATGCGCACGCCTTGGCGGGCCAGCAGGCTGGCGATGACCTCGTCGGCCAGCGGCGCGGTGCGCGGCTCCTCCTCGATCAGGCGCTTGACCATGGCGCGCACCGCGCTGCCGGAGACATCGGCGCCTTCCAGGCGCACGGCGAACAGGCGCTTGAGTTCGATCGTGCCGCGCGGGGTCTGCAGGTACTTGCCGGCGACGATGCGCGAGACGGTGGACTCGTGCACCCCGATGGCGTCGGCCACCTCGCGCAGGGTCAGCGGCAGGATGGCTTCCTCGCCCTGCTCCAGGAACCCGCGCTGGCGCTCGACCAGCAGCTGGGCGGTGCGCAGCAGGGTGTCGTTGCGCATGTTCAGGCCGCGCACCAGCCAGCGCGCCTCGTCCAGCAGGCCGCGCAGCGCGGCGTTCTCGCCGCCGTTGCCGGCCAGGGCGCGCTCGCAGTGGGCGCTGATGCGCACGCGCGGGGTGGTGTAGCGGCCCAGCGCCACGCGCCAGGCGCCGCCGGCGAACCAGGCCACCACGTCCGGCAGGATGTGGCTGTCCTCGGTCGCGGCCGGCGCCTCGACCGGATGCGCGCGCAGCGTCAGGACCAGGGCCACGGCCGCGCGCACGTCGTCCACGCTGCTGCCGGTGGCGGCCGCCAGCGCGGCGTCGTCGTGCGCGGCCAGCAGGTCCAGGTGATCGGCCAGGATGCGCGCGGCCAGGGTGCGGGCCGGGCTGTCGGCCAGCGTGCGCAGCTGCGCGCGCAGGCACTCGGCCGGATCGGCCGCGGCCATGCCGGCCCATTCGCCGTGCAGCAGGCGCTGGCGCACCAGCTGCAGGGCGTCGAGTTCGAACTGCAGCGCGCCCTCGGCCAGCAGCGCGTCCAGCGGCTGCTCCAGGTAGCCGCGATCGTCGCAGCGGTCCAGCCACCACGCGGCCATGGCCAGGTCGGCGGCGTCCCAGCTGATCGCCAGCAGGGTCAGCAGGCGCACGCGCATGTCCGAGGACTCGCCTGCGGCGATGCGCGCGGTCGCGTCCTCGTCCAGGGCGCCGCCGGTGTTGCCGGACAGGCCGGCCATGAACGCGGGCTCGGGCAGCTCGTCCCACGCGGCCGCTTCCAGCTGGGCCGCGTCATCGGCCTCGAGCGTCTGTGCCTCGGCCTCGGCCTCGTCGGTTTCCAGCAGGGGATTGCGCTCCAGCGTCTGGGCCAACTCCAGCTCCAGCTGCTGGCTGGTGAGCTGCAGCAGGCGGATCGACTGGAGCAGTTGCGGCGTCAGGTTGACGCCTTGCGCCATCTTGGCGGTCAGGGTGCCTTTCACGTTGATCTCTCCGTGTCACCCGGCCCAGCGCCGGTGTGTGGAGCTATCGTGGAATTGACGCGCCGGCTTCCGAATCGGGGCAAACCCTGTAGGGATTCAGGGTAAACCTGTCGTGTTGTAGGGGCATCCCCGACTTTGCGTCGTAAATATGACGTGAAAGCCAGCTGAACGTAGAAAGGTGACCCGTTGCGTCACGTGCGACCTGGATCACAAGCCGGCTTTTTGGCGTGCCGTGCGCCATGTGCCGACACCGGCGAAGGCGCCGGGCGCGCGTGGCGCCGGAAAGCGGTCGCGCCACCCCCGGATACCGGGCGTCCGGTCGTGTCGGCACGCGCCATGCCACGGCGTGGTGACGGTCTTCCGGCGCGGGGTCAGGGACGATCGTGATGGCGCATGGCCACGCGCAGCAGTTCGCTGGCGTTGCGGCAGCCCAGCGCTTCCATGATCCGCGCGCGATGGGTCTCCACCGTCTTGACGCTGATGTTGAGGTCGGCGGCGATCTGCTTGGTGGTGCGCCCGGCGCCGAGCGCATCGAGGATCTCGCGCTGCCGGCGCGGCAGGCTTTCGACATCGCCCGGCTCGCGCGGCGCGCGATAGCCGCGCAGCTGCGGCGCGGACACCTGCGGGCTGAGGAAGGTGCGGCCGGCCGCCGCCGCGCGCAGCGCGATCTCCAGTTCCGCCGGCGAGGAATCCTTGACCACATAGCCCAGCGCGCCGCGCGTGAGCGCTTCGCGCACGTGCAGCACATCCTCGTGCATGGACAGGACCACGATGGCCGCGTCGGGGCAGGTCTTGCGCAGTTCGGCCAGCGCGTCGAAGCCGCTGCGGCCGCGCAGCGACAGGTCGAGCACGACCACATGCGGCAGCAGCTGCTTGGCGCGGATCACCGCCTCGTCGGCGTTGGCCGCCTCGCCGGCGACCTCGACGCCCTCCATGGTTTCCAGCAGGCGACGCACGCCGGCCCGCACCAGCGCATGGTCATCGCAAATCAGCACGCGCAGCACGTGGCGGTTCCTTCTTGTTCCGTGACGTGTCCCCTGCCGGTGCGACCTTAACGAACCGCGTCGCGACTGAAAAGGGCTTGCGTCACATGGAAAGTATGCTTAGGTCGCGCGACGACGTTGCGCGATGTCACGCCGGTGGATGCGGAACACGTGGCGTTCCAGCGCCGCCTCGAGCGCAGGCGACCCTGGCGAGAAGGCCAGCCACGCGCGCGTGGCGGCCGCTTCGGGCACGCTGGCGAGCACCTGGGCGGGCAGCACCAGCGGCGAGGGCAGCCAGTCCGAGGCGCGCACGCGCAGGCTGCCCTGCGTACCGGGTTGCACGGCCTGGTCCAGCACCAGTTCGACGCCGCGCGCCGACCAGCGCAGGGCGCGCGGCGCATCCTGCGCGGCCTGGCAGCCGGCCAGGTCGGCCACCAGCAGCGTCAGCAGATCCAGCTTGGCCTCCAGGCGCAGCAGCGCCGGATCGGGCGGCTGGTCCGGATCGTCGCCGCGGCCGACGCCATCGTCGATCACCGCCAGCGCGCGCAGCAGCGATTCGGCCTGGGCGAGCATGCCCTCGACCGTCGCCGGCGCCAGCGCCTGCGGCAGGAAGGCCGCGGCGCGGGTTTCCTCCAGCGTCAGGATCTCGCCGAACAGCAGCGCGCGGGCCTGCTCGGGCGTCATGGGCACGGGATCGGTCATCGCACGGACTCGAAGGACGAAGGCCGGCAGGATGCCGCAAGTCGTGTGTGCGGTGCGGCAGGGCGTCGCCGCGCGGCCGGGCGCGCGGATTACTTCAGCGCCCGCATCCAGGCGTTGGCGCCGCGGCGGCCGGCGTCGAGACGGGCCAGTTCGGCGGCGGCGGCATCGCGGCCGGCGCGCAGTTCGTCCATCAGCAGCTGGTAGTCGGCCAGCAGGGCCAGCCACGGACCGCGGTCGGCGGTCTTCAGGTCGATCTTGGACAGCGCCAGCACCAGCTGGTGCTGGTAGGCGCTCAGCAGCTCGTCGGCCGCCGCCCAGCGCTCGCACTGGAGCGCGTCCCGGATCTGCTCGACCGGCAGGGCGGGCAGGTGCGCCAGGGCCTGCGCGGACGGCTGCCCGGTCGCCATCACACGCCCTGCGGCGCGATCTGGCGCCAGGCGGCCTCGATCTCGCCCAGCAGGTCGTCCACTTCCTGCAGCGGGGCCAGGTCGTTGTTGAGGTTGGCGGCCAGCAGGCGGCGCTGGCAGTAGTCGTACAGCGCGGCCAGGCCGCTGGCGATCTCGCCGCCCGCTTCCATGTTCAACGACCCGTTGAGCCCGCCGATGATGGCGCAGGTGTCGGTGATCGCATGCGCCTTGCGGGTGACGTCGCCGCGCTCGAGCGAGGCGATGGCCAGGCGGATGCGCTCGCGCGCGGTCGACAGCATGATCGCGATCAGCTGGTGCGGGCTGGCGTCCAGCGTCGCGCTGCTGGCGCCGGTCTGCTTGTACTGGTTGGCAAGGCTGCGGGCGTTCATGGCAAGGCTCGGTTAGTCGTCGCTGCTGCTTTTCTTCAGCTGCTGGGTCAAAAAGTCGCTGGTGCTCTGCAGCCTGGTCATCATCGCGTCCAGCGCGGTGAACTGCGCCTTGTAGCGCGCCTCGGCCGCGGCCATGCGCGTGTCCAGGGCGTCCTTCTGCGCATCGAGCTTCTTGGTCTGGATGCTGAGACTGTCATTGCGCGAATCCAGCAGGCCGCCGCTGTCGGTCAGCCCCTTCAGCACGGTGGTCAGCTTGCCCACCATCGTGTCCGAACCGCTGCCGAAGACCCGGGTCAGGGCCGAGCCGTCCTTGCTCATCGCGGCGGTGAAGTCGGACTGGGACAGCGACAGCGTGCCGTCCTTGGCGATGCTGATGCCCATCGCCTTCAGGTCGACCACGTTGCCGGAGAGGATGTCGCGCAGCTGCCGGGTCGTCCCGCGCACCATGGCATCGCCATTGAGCGCGGCGGCGGTCTTGGTGGCGACGTCGTAGCTGGTGGTCGATGCGATCGCCGCCATGGCCGCGTTGTACTTGTCGGCGAAGTTCTTGACCGCGGCGAACTGCGCCGCGCTGTCGTTGGCGATGGTCATCTGCACCGTCGTGCCCGGGCTTGCGGCCGAGAGGTTGAAGGTCACCCCGTCGATCAGCCCGGTGACCGTGTTGCTGGCGCTCTTCTTGAGGACGCCGTCGACCTTGATCTGGGCGTCGGCGGCGGCGGTGAGCTCGGTCATCCCGCCGCTGGCGCCGGCGCCATAGGTCAGCGCCGCCAGGCTGCCGTTGTCGCCGCTGGCCGAGACGCTGATGGCGTTGGCCGTGCCGCCGTCGAGCGAGGTCAGCACCAGGTGGGCGCCATCGTCGCCGGTCACGATGCTGGCGGCCACGCCCTTGCCGCCCGCGGCCTTGTTGATCGCGTCGCGGATGCCGACCAGGCTGTTGTTGGCGGCAGTGACGTCCACCGACAGCTGGGTGCTGCCGTAGCCGATGGACAGGGTGCCGGTGCCGACCGCGGTATCGCGCGAGGCGAAGGCCGGCGAGGCCAGCTTCTGCGCGCTCGCCAGCGAAATCACCTCGACCGCGTAGTTGCCGGTGGCGGCGCCGGCCGAGGCGGTGGCCGTGAAGCCGGCGGTCGTCGAGCCCAGGCTGACCGCGCGCGCCGCCGTCGTGCTCTTGCTGTTCAGGGCGTTCATCGCCAGGGTCAGCGATGAGAACGCCGAGCGCAGCGTGGCCACGGCCGAGACCTGGGCATTGATCTTGGTTTCGGTGGCGGCGTATCGCGTGTCGGTCGGCGCGCGCTCGGCGGCCACCAGCTGCGAGGCCATCGTGGCCGGATCGATCCCCGAGGCGCTGGACGTGCTGCCGACGGTGGTCATGCGACGGCCTCGGTGCGGCGCGGGTCCTCGGGCAGCGTGTTGGCGTTGCGCATGGCGCGGACCTCTTGAAGCGGGAAAGGACGGACGAAGGCGAGGTGTGGAGCAGCGCCGCCGGGCGATGGGTGTCGCCGGGTGTCGTCCTGTTCCAAGCCCACGCGGCCTGCCGCGCCGGGTGGGCTTGGAACAGGACGCGGCCTCCAAGCGAGGCCGCGCCTGTGGGACCGGATTACGAGATCAGCTTCAGCACCGACTGCGAGGACTGGTTGGCCTGGGCCAGCATCGCGGTACCGGCCTGCTGCAGGATCTGGTTGCGGGTCAGCGCAGCCGATTCCTTGGCGTAGTCGGTGTCCTGGATGCGGCTGCGGGCGGCCGACAGGTTCTCCGAGGTGGTCGACAGGTTCGTCACCACCGAGCTGAAGCGGTTCTGCACCGCACCCAGGCTGGCGCGCGCGGTGTTGACGGCCTTCAGGGCGTTGTCGATCTGACCGATCGTGGCCTGGGCGGCGGTGAAGCTGCTCACGTTGGAGCTGGCGATACCGGTGGTGGTGACCGTGGCCACGGTGCCGTTGGCGATGCCGGCGATGGTGGCGTCGTTGACCGAGCCGGCGACCACGATGGCGTTGCCGGCCAGCGAGACCTGGCCCGAAGCGGCGTCGTAGGACGCGCCCACGCCGCTCTGGCTGGACACGCGGTTGATGGCCTCGACCAGCTGGCTGGCGCGTTCCTGGGCGCTGCCAGCGGCGCTGATGGCGCCGATGTCCACGCCGTTGATGGTCACGCCGCCGGCGGCGATGGCCGTGGCGAAGCCGGTCAGGCCGGAGGAGGCCACCGCGGTCGCGGCGCGGGTGTAGCTGCCGCCCAGCGACGAGACCTGCGCGTTGACGCCGGTGATGGAGATGGTCTGGCCCGCGTCGGCGCCGACCTGGAAGCTGAAGCTGTTGGTGTTGTTCAGCAGCGCCTGGCCGTTGAACTTGGTCTGCGAGGCGACGCGCTGGATTTCGTCCTTCAGCTGGGTCACTTCCAGGTTCAGGGCGTCACGGTCGTCCTGCGAGTTGGTTGAGTTGGAGGCCTGCACGGCCAGTTCGCGGATGCGCTGCAGGTTGTCGCCGATGGTGCTCAGCGCGCCTTCGGCGGTCTGCGCCAGCGAGATGCCGTCGTTGGCGTTGCGGGCCGCCTGGTCCAGGCCGCGGATCTGCGAGGTCATGCGCTGGCTGATGGCCAGGCCGGCCGCGTCGTCCTTGGCGCTGTTGATGCGCAGGCCCGAGGACAGACGCTGCAGCGAGGTGGCCAGGTCGTTGCTGGACGCGGACAGGTTGCGCTGGGCATTCAACGACATGGTGTTGGTGTTGATGACAGACGACATGAGAAGTCTCCTAGTTGATGGGTCCGGCGGCGACTGAGAGGGTTGGGGCCGGTTCCGCAGGGTGTGGCCGGGATTGGCCCTCTCCGCTGCTGATAGGGTTATCGGCGCGGTCGGCGCCGCCTTTAGCCCCGGGTCGAAAGAAAACCGACCATCCTTCCCGAGGCGACTTGCCAAACACGGGTGCAACCAGCTGCGCGAAGCGGACGTGCCATGTGGGTCATGCCGCGACACCAACGCGCTCGGGCCCGGTAACGGCGACACCGGCGCGGACTTGAGTCCGGATCAAAAAACCGCTTGTTTTGCGCTGTTTTCCGCGCTCGTTGGATCGAAGATTCTGTTGCGAGAGCACGTGGTGGCGTGGGCCTTCGCGGGAGCCGCCATGGCGGCGATGGGGCGTGAACGTGACAGCCCACCGCCGCCGTGGCGGCTCCCGCCAGGAAGCCGGACGGCAGTCGCTTTCTGTGACCTACATCAAATCGAACAGTGACTTGCTTTGCACCGCGAGCATCGTCTTCTGCGCCGCCTCCAGCGCCACCTGCTGCAGCGAGAGCCGGCTGGCCGCCTCGGCCGGGTCGACGTCGCGCAGGTTGGAGAGGGTGGTCTGCAGGCTGATGCCATAGGCGCTGCGCGCGTCGGTGGCGTCGTCCAGCGCGGCCAGGCGCGAACCGGTCTGCGAGCGCGACAGCAGGAAGTGGTCCTGCGCGGTGGTCAGGTCGCCCAGCGCGCCGTTGAGCGCGTTGCTGCGCGCGGCCTTCTGCGCGTCGGTCGTCGCCGGCGTCTCCAGCGCCGTGGCCAGGCTGTCCAGCGTGCTGAAGATGTCGCGGTTGGGCGCCTTGCCCAGGGTGAAGGTGTCGCCGGCCGCGGGCGCGCCGGTGAGGGTCATCTGGATGCCGCCGCCGCTGATCGCGCTGCCGGCGGTGTAGGTGCCGGTGGAGACGACCGCGCCGCTGCCGTCCAGGATCTGGTAGCTGTCGGCCGCGGTGAACTTCACCGTGACCGACTGCCCGTTCCAGACGCTGCTGTCGATCACCGAGCTGCTGCCCAGCACGCCGCTGCCGGTGTTGCCGGCGCCGACGGTCGCGGCGCTGATGCCGTCGCCGGTGCGCACCCGCAGGAACAGGTCGCTGCCCGGATCGGTCCCCGCCACCTTGAGGTTGGGCGCCACCTCGACCTGGTTCTGGCCGTCGTCGCCGACGTAGGTGACCTGGCCGCTGGCGTCCTGCGCGAAGGGGATCACGCCGTCGCGCGCGCCGGCGAACAGCTGCTTGCCGGTGCCGTCGTCGCGGTTGGCGATGGCCAGGATGGCGGCGCGGATCTGGCGCAGCTCGTCGGCGATGGAGGCGCGGTCGCTGTCCGAGGCGGCCGCGCTGTTGGCCTGGATGGTCAGCTCGCGCGCGCGGTCCAGCTGCGTGCCGACATCGCTGAGCGCCTGCTCCTGCGAGCGCAGCCGGTGTTCGAGCAGCGCCGCGTCCTTGTCCTGCTGGTCCAGCGTGGACAGCGCGTGGTCCAGGCGCTGGGCCTGGGCCATGCCGGCCGGATCGTCGGCGGCGGTGATCAGCTTCTTCTGCGTGGTCAGCTCCAGCTGCGTGCGCGAGACCTTGGACTGCTGGGCCAGCATCGCTGCCAGGCTCTGCTGGTGGATGCCGTTGGTGGAAAGACGAAGGGTCATGGGACGTCTCCTAGCGCGCCACGGCGGACAGCAGGGTCTGGAAGAGGGTGTCGGCGGTCTTGATCACCTGCGCGGCGGCCTGGTAGGCCTGCTGGAACTTCATCATGTCGGCCGCCTCCTCATCGAGGTTGACGCCGCTGACCGATTCGCGCTCGGCGCTGACCTGCGAATCGATGGCCTGCTGCGCCTCCAGGCTCATCTGCGCGTGGCTGGCCTCGCTGCCGGCCTTGGCGGTGAGCTGGCTCATGACCATCGTCAGCGACTGGGTGCCGCCGCTGAGCGTCTGGGTGGTGTCCAGGGTCGAGAACAGCTGGGCGTTGGCATTGCTGGACGAGCGTGCCGGCGTGGGCGCCAGGCTGAAGCTGTCGCCCGCGGTGGGCGTGCCCTTGAGCGTGATCGACCAGCCGCCGGCCGGGTCGGCGATCGCGCCGCCGGCATAGGTCTGCGGACTGCCACCGTTGATGGTGTAGGTGGTGTCGTCGATGAACTCGATGTGGGCGCCGCTGAAGGAGGCGAAGGCGCCTGGACTGGTCACCGCGGTGCTGGCCACCGTGGCCTTGCCCAGGTTGCCGGTGGCGGCGCTGGCGCTGATGGCGCCGGCCGCGGCGATGCCGCTCGGATCGCTGATCGCCACCGCCAGGCTGCCGGCCGCGCCGGTGGTCGGCCGCACGGTGAACTTGTCGCCCTCGGCCGCGGTGCCGGACAGCACCAGCGAGACGCCCTGCACCACGAACGGGTTGCCGGCCGAGCCGTCGCCGCTCATCGGCACCACCGCGCCGGTGTCGGCGCGCTGGGCGGTCCAGCCGCTGCCGCTGTAGCGCAGCACGATGTCGCTGCCGGTGAGCTGGGACACATCGCGGATCGTGGCGCTCAGCCCCGCCGAGCCGGTGTTGGCCGTGTTCGCCGTCACCCCGGGCGCGGCCAGCTTGAACAGCGCCGCGCCGACCTGGCCGTTGTAGTCCACGCCGCTGGCCTGGGCCTGGTTGAAGGCCACCGCCAGGCCGGTGGCCAGGCGGCCGAGTTCGGCGCGCGCCGGGTCGAGCACGCCGCTGCGGAACTGCAGCAGCCCGCCCAGTTCGCCCGAGACCGAGGCGTCGGGCAGCCGCACCGGTGTCCCGTTGCCGGTGTCCAGGCCGACCTGCAGGCGGTCGGGCCGGTCCGGGTCCTGCATCGCGGTCAGCGCGCTGGCCTTGGCGCCGACCACCAGCGGCTGGCCGCCGGTGGTGAACACGCTGAGCGAGCCATCGGTCTGCTTGACCGTGGTGGCGCCGACCAGCCCGGCCAGCTTGGTCACGCGCAGGTCGCGCGCGTCGAGCAGTTCGGCCGAGGCGTTGGCGCCGGCCGAGGAGATGGACTTGTTGAGGTCGGCGATCTCCTTGGCCAGCTGGTTGGCCTGGTCGATCTTGTTGGACAGGCTGGCATCGGTCTCCTCGTCGATGGTCGACAGCTGGCCGTCGAGCGAGCTGAAGCGCCCGGCCAGCGACCTGGCGGCGGCCAGCATCGCCTCGCGCGCGCTGGTGCTGGTCGGATCGCTGGACACCCCGCGCGCGGCGTCGAAGAAGGCCGACATCGGCGTGGACAGGCCGGTGGCCGAGTCGGACAGCAGCGAGTCGATCCGCCCGGCCATCGACGAGAGGCTGGTCAGTCGCCCGACCTCGCCACTGCTGTCGATCTGGCGGGCGAACACCAGCCCGTCGGCCAGGCGTTGCAGCGAGGCCACGTCCACGCCCTGGCCGCTGTTGCCCACGCCGGCGGCGATGTTGTTGCCCACGCGCGCGGCCAGGCTCACCCGCTGGCGGCTGTAGCCCTCGGTGGTGGCGTTGGCGACGTTGTTGCTGACGGTGCCCAGCGCGCGCTGGAAGGCCATCAGGGCCGAGCTACCGGTGGAGAGCAGACTGGTCATCGCGCGGTCCTGTCAGGAGTCAGTAGCGCGCCACGGCGCGGTAGCGGTCGCCCAGCGCGGCGAACACCGAGCTGCCCACGCCGGCATTGGCGGTGGAACCGGCCGGCGCGGCCGAGGCCAGCCGCGCATCGTTGCCGTAGGCCCCCAGCGCATTGCCGGGCAGGCTGGCCAGCGCGCGGTTGATCGTGGCGCCGTTGGCGATGGCGGTCAGCTTGGAGGCGTAGTGCGGGTCGGTGGCGTAGCCGGCGCGCTGCAGCGCGGTGGCGAAGCGGTGCGTGTCCTGGCCGGTGCCGCGCGCGCCGGCGTAGCGTTCGTTGCCCAGCAGGCGGGTGTAGTCGGCGAAGCTCTCCGCGGCCGAACCATAGGCGCGGAAGTTGGCGCGCTCGGAGCGGCGCACGCCGTTGCTGTATTCGGTGGTGGCGACGTTGACGCTGTCGCCGTCCCAGCTGGCGCCGGCCTTGATGCCGAACAGGTTGTTCGAGGTGACCCCGCCCTTGCCCGCCAGGCGCCGGCCCCAGCCGGTCTCCAGCGCCGCCTGGGCGACCAGCGCCTTGGCCGGCACGCCCAGCGCCTGCGCGGCCTTCTGCGCATGCGGCCAGATCGACTGGACGAAGGCCTCGGGACTGCTGCAATCCAACTTGCAGTCCTCGTCGACCGGCGGCGGCAGCGGCATCGCCGTGGCCGGCAGCGCCTGCAGCGATACCCCGGCATGCGAGGCCGCCAGCGACAGGCCACCGGCGCCGGCCACCGGCGCCGTGCCGGAGGACGCATTGGGCGCGCGCAGCGGCAGCACGCCGGACAGGGGAAAGGCGCTGGCACGCGTGGCCGTGTCCAGCCGCATCGGCGCGCCCTGCGTGGCGCGCGCCGACGGCAGGGTCGTATCGAGTGCCTGGCCCGCCGCGCTGCCGCCGTTGTCGCGGCTCAGCTGCTTCTCGATCACCGCCTGCAGCCCCAGGCCGCGGCCCTTGGTGAGCTCCTTGGCCAGCTGCTGGTCGTACATGTCGCGGTAGGTGGTGTCGCCGCCGGCCAGCGGATCGCCGCCGGTGGTGCCGCGCATGGACTTGACCAGCATCGAGGCGAACTGGGTTTCCAGTTCCTTCGAGGCCTTCTTGATCTGCTCGGGCGAAGCGGTATGCGACTTCGTCAGGGGCAGTGCAGTGGTGCCGGGCAGCTGCAGGGTCATGGCGGTAGGTCGGGCGGGCCGGAAGAGCGGTGTCGTTCCTTGCTAGGCAAGAGCTGTGCCGTGGGGTGTCAAAAGGTCGGCGGGGTTTTTGGAGCCGGGAATCGGGATTCGGGATTCGGGATTCGGGATTCGGGATTCGGGATTCGGGATTCGGGCAGCGGCGTCTCCGACCTCGGGGTCTGCTCCCTCCCTTGCGAAGCAGGGGAGGGCTGGGGAGGGGTTGGCTTTTGCTTTTGCTGTTGCTGTTGCATCAGCGAAAAAGCGACGCTTCCGCCCCCTCCCCTTCGCTGCGCGAAAGGGAGGGGGCGGAAGCGTCGCTTTGGGCGCGTGGACCGCGAATGCCGGCACTTCAATCCGCGGCATCGACTTGCCGCCACTTGGGCCTGGCCCCTCACCCCTTAAATGATCTCCAACTCCGCCCGCAGCGCGCCGGCGCGCTTCAGCGCTTCGAGGATCGCCACCAGGTCGCCGGGCGCGGCGCCGACGGCGTTGACCGCGCGGACGATGGATTCCAGCGAGGTGCCGCCCTGGAACATGAACATCTTGCCGCCCTCGGCGGTGGCGCTGATGGTGGACTGCGGCACCACCGCGGTCTGGCCGCCGCGCGAGAAGGGTTCGGGCTGGCTGACCAGGTTGCTCTCGCTGATCGACACGGTCAGCGATCCATGCGAGACCGCCGCCGGCAGCACGGCGATGTTGCCGCCCATGACCACCGTGCCGGTGCGCGCGTTGACCACCACCTTGGCCGCGGCCGCGCCGGGGCTGACGTCCAGCGATTCGAGCTGGGCCATGAAGCCGATGCGGTTGCCGGGCGGGGCGGCGATCTGGATGGTCACCGGATCCACCGCCTGCGCGCGGCCGTTGCCGAAGGTGCGGTTGACCGCATCGACGATGCGCGAGGCGGTGGTGAAGTCGGCCTCGTGCAGGTTCAGGGTGACCAGGCCGTTGTCGGCGCCGCCGCCGGGCGCGGGACGTTCGACCGTGGCGCCGTTGGGAATCGAGCCGCCGTTGGGCGCATTGACCGAGATCTTCGAGCCGTCCTTGCCCGAGGCGCCGAAGCCGCTGACCACCAGCGTGCCCTGGGCCATCGCGTAGATCTGGCCGTCGGCACCACGCAGCGGCGCCATCAGCAGCGCACCGCCGCGCAGCGAGCCGGCGTTGCCGATCGAGGACACGGTCACATCGATGGTCTGGCCCGGCTTGGCGAACGGCGGCAGCTCGGCCTGGATGGCCACCGCGGCGACGTTCTTCAGCTGCGGATTGGTGCCCGGCGGCAGGGTCACGCCCAGCTGGTCGAGCATGGTCTTCAGGCTCTGCACGGTGAAGGGCGTCTGGCTGGTGCGGTCGCCGCTGCCGTCCAGGCCCACGACCAGGCCGTAGCCGACCAGCTGGTTGCCGCGCACCCCGGCCACCTGGGCCAGGTCCTTGATGCGCTCGGCCTGGGCCGGGGCGGCGATGAGCGCGGCCAGGGCCAGCACGGCGGTGACGAGACGGGAATTCGAAGCACGCATGGCGGCGTTACTCAGTAGGGCGCGGCGGCGGAATTGAAGAAGCGGCTCAGCCAGCCCATGGCGTTGGAACGCGCCACGGCGCCACGGCCGCCGTACACGATGCGGGCATCGCCCACGCGGTCGGAGGTGATGCGGTTGTCCGGGCCGATGTCGGCCACGCGCACGATGCCCTGCACCTGCACAAGCTCGTCGCCCTGGTTCAGGCGCACCTGCTTCTCGCCGGCCACGCGCAGGTTGCCGTTGCCCAGGCGCTGGACCACGGTCACGGTGATGTCGCCGTCCAGCGAATTGCTCTGCTGGGTGTCGCCGGCGCCGTTGAAGCCGCGCTTGGCGTCCACTTCGGCCTGCAGGATGTTCTTGCCGTTGTAGGTCACGCTCTGGCCTAGGATGGTCGGCGCGCCCATGGCGATGCTGTCGTTCTTGCTGATGCCGGTCTTGGCGTTGGACTTGGCGCTGGTGCTCTCCACCAGCACGATCGTCAGCAGGTCGCCGACCTCGCGCGCCTTGTTGTCCTGGAACAGGCGGATGCCGCGGTTGCCGCTGCCGTCGGCGGCCGTGGCGAAGATCGACCCCCCCCCATCGCCCGGCGCCGGCTGCGCGTAGCCCGGCTGCGGCGAGGGCAGCTGGGTGTACTGGCCCGGCGAACGGCCCAGCAGGGTGTTCTTGTCCAGCCCCTGCTGCGGCGCCAGCTGGTCGGAGAAGGGACGCACGTCGCCGACCACCGTGGCGCAGCCGGTAAGCGCGCCGAGGGCGGAGGCGAGGGCGATGGACAGGAGCACACGCATGGCGGCGGTCACAGGTTCTGGTTGAGGAAGCCCAGCATCGAATCGACGGTGCTGATGGCCTTGGCGTTGGTTTCGTAGGCGCGCTGGGTCTCGATCATCGACACCAGCTCCTCGACGCTGTTGACGTTGGAGCCTTCCAGCGAGCCCTGGATCAGCAGGCCGGCGCCGTTCTCGCCCGGCGTGCCGGTCTGGGCCGGACCGGAGGCGCCGGTCTCGGTGTACAGGTTGCCGCCCTTGGACTGCAGGCCGGCCGGATTGACGAAATCGGTGACGGTCAGCTGGCCCACCTGCGTGGCCGCGGCCTGGCCGGCCAGCTGCACGCTCACGGTGCCGTCGCTGCCGATGGTGATGCTCTGCGCGCCCTCGGGGATCTGCAGGCCCGGCTGCACCGGATAGCCCTCGTTGGTCACCAGCTCGTTCTCGGCGTTGACCTGGAAGGCGCCGTCGCGGGTATAGGCCGACGAGCCATCGGGCAGCAGCACCTCGAAGAACCCGCGGCCGTTGATCGCCACGTCCAGCGCGTTGCCCGTCTGGCTCAGGTTGCCCTGGGTGAAGGACTTGGCCGTGGTCGCCACGCGCACGCCGGTGCCGGTGGACATGCCCGAAGGCAGCATCGTCTGCTCGGAGGTCGCACCGCCGGGCTGGCGCTGGGTCTGGTACAGCAGGTCCTCGAAGTTGGCACGATCGCGCTTGAAGCCGGTCGTGTTGATGTTGGCGAGGTTGTTGGAGATGACCGCCATGCGCGTCTGCTGCGCGTCGAGGCCGGTCTTGGCGATCCAAAGCGCCTGGGTCATGGCAGTGCTCCGTTACGGGAAGGAACGAGGTCAGCTCGAACGCAGCAGGGAATTGGCGCTCTGCGCGGTCTCGTCTCCGCTGTGCAAGACGCGTACCTGCATCTCGAACTGGCGCGCCAGCTCGATCATCGACACCAGCGAACCGGTGGCATCGACATTGCTGTTCTCCAGCACGCCGGTGGACAGCACCGCGCCGGCCGCCGGCGTTGGGGCCGGCGCACCCGGCGCCTGGCGCATCAGCCCATCCTCGCCGCGGGTCAGGTTGGAGGTGCCGGTCTGCACCACCTGCAGGCGGCCGATCTGGGTCATCGACGAGGCGGGCGAGCCCTGCGGAATCACCGAGATCGTGCCGTCGGCGCCGATGTCCATGCCGTCGTTGGGCGGGATCACCATCGGCGCGCCGCCGGCATCGAGCAGCTGCAGCCCCGAGGACGTGGTGAGCAGGCCGTTCTGGGTGATCTTCAGGTCGCCGGCGCGGGTGTAGGCGGTGCCGCCGTTCCTGTCCTGCACGGCGAACCAGTGGCCCGGGTCGAGCGCCACGTCCATGCCGTTGCCGGTCGTGCTGAGCGAACCGCTGGCATCGGAGACGCCGACCAGGCGCTGGGCGGTGGCCACGCGCGAGGCCAGCCCGTTGCCGGTCACCGGCATCGCCTGGGTCGCGTCCAGCGTGGCCTGGAAACCCACGGTCTGCGCATTGGCCAGGTTGTGGGACACGGTCGCCTGCGACTTGAGCGTCGCGCTGGCGCCGGTCATGGCGATGTAGAGGGCTCTGTCCATGCCCGGAGCATGCAAGCGGTGTGCCGGGGGTGAGGAGCGAGCAGTGAGTTGAGAGGAGTGGGCGGGAAGCGCGATCCGCAAGCGGGACGCAGCAAGACGTCATCCCGACACGGCTTGCAGCCGCCGAAGCGACAGCGCCGGCACAGGGCCGGCGCTTCGCTTTGGCTTTTGGCCCCCTCCCTGCCTTGCGAGGGAGCGGGCGGGGCGATTACCGCAGGTTGATGATCGTCTGCGTGATCTGATCCTGGGTCTGGATCATCTGCGCGTTGGCCTGGAAGTTGCGCTGGGCGCTGATCATGCTGACCAACTCGGCGGTCTGGTCGACGTTGGAGGCTTCCAGCGCGCCGCCCTGGACCAGGCCGAAATCCGAGGTGCCGGCCGCGCCGCGCACCGCCTGGCCCGAGGCGAAGGTCTCGGCGAAGGCGTTGTCCCCCTTCTGCTGCAGGCCCTGCGGGCTGGCGAAGCTGCTCAGGGCGACCTGGCCGATCGCCTTGGTCACGCCGTTGGAGTAGCTGGCCTGGACCACGCCCTCGGACGACACCGAGATGCCCGACAGGCTGCCGGTGCCGTAGCCGTCCTGGTTCAGCGCCGACACGGCGAACTTCTGCCCGTACTGGGCGGACTTGCTCAGGTCCAGGCTCAGCGCCATCGCTCCGGCGCCGCCCTGCGGAGTGTAGGCCGGCAGGGTCAGCACGCCGTTGGTCGGGCTGACCAGGGCGCCGGCGGAGTTGTAGGTCACCGTCTGCGGCCCGCCCACGCTGACCCCGTCGATCTGGGTCTGCACCGTCCACTCGTTGGGGTTGGCGGTCTTGGTGAAGTACAGCGACTGGCTGTGCGCGGCGCCCAGCGAGTCGTATACCGTCAACGAGGTCGTCTGGTTGTAGGTGGTCGGGTCGGCGGCGTTGAACGGGCTGTTGGTCGGCACGCTGGCGTTGCCCGGCAGGGTCACGCTGGCCTGGATCTTCGAGGTGACCTTGGGCGGCGCATCGCCGGTGGCCAGCTGCAGATCGCTGAGCTTGCCGGTGTTGAAGCTGGTGCCGTCCTCGTTGGGCGCGAACACCTGCAGGCGCTGTCCGGAGGGATTGACCACATAGCCGCTGGCGTCGGTGCTGAAGTTGCCGGCGCGCGAATAGACCGTGCTGCCGTTGTCGGACAGGGTGAAGAAGCCCTGGCCGGAGACCGCCATGTCCAGCGAGTTGCCGGTGAAGTCGATGTTGCCCTGGGTGAACTGCTGGGCCACCCGCTGCAGGCGCGCGCCGGCGCCGGTGGCGTTGCTGGACACGCCGTAGACCGAGGCGGCGAACACGTCGCCGAACTCGGCGCGGCTGCTCTTGAAGCCGGTGGTGTTGGTGTTGGCGATGTTGTTGGAGACGACGTTCAGGTCGGACGAGGCGGCGTTCATGCCGCTCAGGGAAATGCGGAAGCTCATGGAAGGTTCTCCGTGGAGGCGTGACGGTGAGAGGGATCAGCTGACGCGGCGGATCGAGGACAGCGGGAAGCCGCCCACCCCCGCCAGGTTCAGGGTCAGTCCGGTGGACTCGATCGAGACGCTGTCCACGTGCGCCATCACCCCGATGTCCAGGGACGTGGCGGATTTCATGTCGGCGGCGGCCACCGCGCCGGTCACCGCCTTGAGGGTGTAGGTGCCGGTGCCGGCGGCCGTGCCACCGTCGGTCAGGCCGTCCCAGTGGAACGCGGTGGCGCCGGACGCCGCCGCCTCGACCTGCAGGGTGCGCACCACGTTGCCGTTGGCATCGGTGACCTGCAGGGTGACCGGGCCGGCGGTGGCGGCGGTGATCTCGCCGTCCAGCGAGGCCCCGGCGGTGTGCGCGACCGAGGAGGCGGTGACCATCGCATCGTGGCCGACCAGCGAGGCCGCGCGCAGGGTCTGGTCGGACTCCATGACGCTGGCCATCGAGCCCATCGCCGTCTGCATGCCTTCGATGCCCTGCACCGTGGAGAACTGCGCCAGCTGGCCCAGGAACTGTTGGCTGTCCAGCGGCTTGAGCGGATCCTGGTGCTTGAGCTGTTCGGTCATCAGCTTGAGGAAGTCGGCCTGGCCCAGCGCGCCGGTCGAGGCGTTCTTGCCACTGGCGTTCTTGGCGGCGGTGCTCAGGCCCAGGGCGCTGAGGGTGTCGGTGCTGGAGGCGGTGGTGACCATGGGCGTGGGTGTGATCCGAAGGGGAGGGCGCCTTAGCGGCCCATGTTCAAGGTGGCGGTGGCCGTGTCCTTGGCGCTGTTGAAGACCTCCACGTTGGCCTGGTAGCTGCGCGTGGCCGAGATCAGGTCGACCATCTGCGCCACCGGATCGATGTCCGGCGCGTAGACGTAGCCGTTGCCGTCCGCCAGCGGATTGCCTGGTTCGTAGCGCTTGATCGGCGCGGCGTTGGAGTCCTGCACGGCGGCGGTGCGCACGCCTACCAGCGCCGGGTTGTTGCCCACCTGTTCGGTGGTGAACACCGGCTGCTTGGCGCGGAACACGCTGTTCGGATCGCCGGAGACCGAGTCGGCGTTGGCCAGGTTGGAGGCGACCGTGCTCAGCCGCACCGACTGGGCGTTCATCGCCGAACCGGCGACGTCGAAGATGGGCAGGTTGCTCATGGCGGGACCTCGCTTACTGGCCGGTGATGGCGGTCAGCATCGACCGCACCTTGGATTCGATGAACGACAGCGAGGCCCGGTACTCCAGCGTGGCCTGGGCGTAGGCGGCGTTCTCGCGATCGCCATCCACGGTGTTGCCGTCCAGGCTGGGCTGGCTGGAGGGGCGGTAGAAGTGCGCCGCCGCGCCGGCCTGGCCGATGGCGTTGCCGCCCTCCAGCGCATTGGCGCCGGCCGGGGCCTGCAGGGCCGCGCCCAGGGCCGCGTTGAAGTCCAGGTCCTGCGCCTGGTAGCCCGGCGTGTCGGCGTTGGCGATGTTCGAGGCCAGCAGCTGCAGCCGCTGCTCGCGCAGGGCCAGCGCAGTGCCGTGGATACCGAGGAAGTCGGACATGGGACGCTCCGGGACGGATGTACGTCCAGGGCAAGGCAAGCGGCGTGCCACGGCCGCCGCGCGGGCGCGGGTGTCGGGATGCCGACGGCTTCTGCACGCGGGTGCTTGCCCACTTACGCGCGCGAGCACTAACTGGGGTTTGGGGCGACAGCGCGCTCGGCACGGTCGCACGTCGGCGAGCGCTGGATCGGGCGCCGTGCTCGCGACCGCCTTGCCAAAAATCCGGCACCTGCGACGCACTGCGCAGTTCGCGCCGCTCAGCCCCCTCGCGCGCGCCTCGCGATGCGGCGCTGCTCTCCCTCCCTGGCGATGCTGCCTGGCCCCCTCCCTTGCGAAGCAGGGGAGGGCTGGTGAGAAGCCAACAAGGCCTTCGCGCACTATCGCTGGTGGGGTTGGCTTTTGAATTTGTTGTTGTTGTTGCCGTTGCCGTTGCCACCTCTCGCCCATCCAGAAAAATCAAAAGCACCCCTCCCCCTCAGTCGCTGGCCGCGACTTCGAGCTCCCCTTCGCTTCGCGAAAGGGAGGGGGCGATCCCGAGGACTGAAAGGGCATGGCACCCCCCGGCACAGGACTTGCACCCGCCCGGGCATGAACCGATGCCTCGCTTCCGTCGTCCTGTCCCTGGCCGCGCTGGCGCCCGGCACCGGCCGTGCCGCCGATCTGCAGTCGCTCGACGCCGTGCGCGCCGCGGCGCTGCAGGCGGTCGGCGGCCCGCAGGCGCAGGGCGAGGCGCGCCTGGACAACGCGCTGCGGCTGGTGGCCTGCACCCGGCCGCTGCAGGCCGTGGCCCAGGGCACGCGCATGGCCCAGGTCCGCTGCGACGACGCGCCGGGCTGGAAGCTCTTCGTCCCGGTGACCGTGCGCCGCGAGGCCGACGTGGTCGTGGCCGGCGGCCCGGTGCGTCCGGGCGATCCGGTGGCCAACGCCAACCTGGTCGTCCAGCGCCGCGACCTGGGCACCACCGAAGGCGCGACCTTCGCCAGCCCCGAGCAGCTGGCCGGCGCCATCGCCGCCCGCGCGCTGTCGGCCGGCGACATCGTCACCGCCGGCGACCTGCAGCAGGGCCAGCCGCTGCGCCGCGGCGACCCGGTGGTGCTGGTCTCGCGGGTGGGCGGGGCCGAGATCCGCATGCCCGGCGTGGCCCTGGGCAACGCCCAGGCCGGCCAGCGCGTGGCCGTGCAGAACAGCGCCTCCAACAAGGTGGTGCGCGGCCGCGTCTCGCTGGTCCCCGGCGAAGTGGATGTGGTCCAGTGAAGCTGAACGGGCACATGACAAAAATTGTCACCCAGGTCTCAAGTTCCCCCCGGGGGCGCCGTTACCGGGTTCGACTGAAGCACTTCAGGAGTGCCCCATGAGCTACAAGATCGACGGATTGCCGCCGGCCGCACAGGCCGCCACCGTCGCCGCCACCCTGGCGGCCACGCGGGTCGGTGGCGCGCGCAACGAACCCATTTCCGCCGCGGCCGAGCCCGACCGTCTCAGCCTGACCGGCGACGCGGAAGGACTCAAGACCATGGCACGTGAACTGGGATCGGCACCGGCGAACATCGACATGGGCCGCGTCAACGCGCTCAAGAACGCCATCGCCCAGGGCCGCTACACGATCGACGCGCAGGCCATCGCCTCGCGCATGCTGGACCTGGACCGCGAGCTGGGGGGCTGACCATGAGCACCGCCACGCTGGAACACGGCCCGTTGGGCGCACTGGAGCAGGCGCTGCAGGAAGAGCGCCGCGCGCTGCTGGACAACGACGTGATGGCCCTGCTGGCCTCCACCGAGGCCAAGGTGCGCGCGCTGCGCCAGGCCGAGGCCCATCCGCCGCCGGCCGCCGCGGCCGCGCGGCTGGACGAGCTGCGCCGGCTCAACCAGGCCAACGGCGTGCTGCTGGCGCGCCGCCGGCGCGAGGTCGACTGGGCCCTGCGCCACCTCGGCCGCGTCGAATCCACCGGCACCTACAACGCCGCCGGCCTGGCCGGCACGCGCGCCCAGGGCCGCAGCCTCGCCGTGGTCTGAGCGGTCGGGCCTGCCGCCCGCCGGCGGGCCCGAGAGGCTCGGCATGCGTGCCGACGCCCTGTAGGCTGTGCGCCGTGCGCTCCGCCACGCGCCGGCCGGCTTCGCTCGCGACGGATCCTCCCACCCGTTCCAGCAACCCTCCACGCGCGCCGGCCGGGCCCGATCCCGCCCCGCCTTCGAGGAGTTGCCCGTGATGAAAGCCGTCCTGTCCGTCGCCCTGTGCGCCATCGCCCTGGCGGGCTGCACCGATCAGGAAGCGCAGCGCCGCGAACAGGCCGCCCAGCAGGCCGCCGCGCAGACCAAGGCCGCCGACGCGCTGGCCGCCCAGTTCGACGAGGCCTATACCGCGCAGAACTGGGACCTGGCCCGCGCCCATGGAAGCGCCCTGCTGCAGCAGTATCCCGACACGCCGGCCGCGCAGAGGATCCAGGCGCACTACGACGAGGCCAAGGCCAAGGCCGACGTCGCGCGCGAGCAGCGCCGCCTGGCCAACCTCTGGAACTACAACCAGGTGATGATCGGCAAGGGCGCGCAGGTCTCGGCCTCGATCATGAGCCGCGACCCGCTGGACACCGACGGCAGCGGCCGCAAGCAGGACGTGCAGCTGGTGTTCCGCGACCACCCCGAGTGGAAGCGCAGTGCCTATCTGGTGCTCAAGGCGGGCGACTTCCCGTGCCTGAAGGGCTGCAAGGTCAAGGTCAGCGTGGATGACGGCAAGCCCCGGACGATGGACGCCTGGCGCCCGGATACCGACGAGGCGATCGCCATGTTCATCGAGGACTACAAGGGCCTGTGGAAGCTGGCCGCGCAGGCGCGCACGCTGAAGATCGAGTTTCCGGTCAAGGCCGGCGGCACGCGCACGGCGGAGTTCGAGACCGGCGGCCTGGACACCGCGCAGATGCCGGGGTGGGGCGGGAAGTAGGCGATGGCTCGTCCGCGCGGATCTGGGATCCGGCGTCAGAAGCAAGCCATCCGCGCAGCCGTCATTCCCGCGTTCGCCGGAATGACGGTCTTGGGGTCTTCGCGGACATCGGCGTTCAAGGCAGCGAGTTCCCTGGGGCGCTGATGCGCCTGCGGCATCTGCTCATGGTCGATGCTTATCACCGCGCCACGCACGGCGTGATGCACTGGCCGGCCTCGATCCGCCCGGGAGCCGCCCATTGATCCGCGTGCCTGGCGATGACCTCGCCACCTCACCCCGTCCCCGTCACGCCGCCGCCCGATGCGCAGGCCTCGCGAGGCGATGTCGCCGGCCTGCGGTCTGCCCGCCACCCGCGCTTTCGACGATTGGGCTATACAGCCCGGCGGGCGCGGGCGACTAAAGTCCTGCACACGTCATCTGGCTGACAAAGCCGTCACACCCGCATGCCACGCGGCCGAAGCCGCGCTCGGGCATGCACAAGCACATCGGGAGAGAACATGAAGCGGACACTGCTCACCGCAGGTCTTCTGTGCGCCGCGGGCGCTGCGAGCGCGGCGGACTGGCCGACCAGCTACAAGTTCGACAACGGCGGGCAGCTGGGCATCACCGGCAACTTCGCCTACGACCAGAACCACTTCAGCGGCGACGACGCGCGCTTCGAGAACGCCGACGACATGCGGCGCAAGGAGTTCGGCGCGTTCTACAAGCTCGACGGCGTGTTCGAGATCGGCGCCCAGTACGACTACCAGTCGCACCTGTGGCTGGACGTGGCCGCGCGGTTCCAGACCAAGGCCTGGTTCGGCAAGGACTACGGCGCCATCCGCGTGGGCTACTTCAAGACCCCGATCGGCCTGGATTCGGTCGGCGCCTCGCGCACCATCTCGTTCCTGGAGGCGCCGCTGGCCACCCAGGCCATCTACGAAGGCCGGCGCACCGGCGTGGAGTGGTCGCTGACCCGCAAGACCTGGAACGTGCAGCTGCAGGCGCTGTCCGGCGCGACGATGGAAGGCACCAACTCCGGCACGACCATGGCCGGGCACTTCGCCTGGACCCCGCACAAGGCCGAGGGCGATGTCATCCACCTCGGCGTGGGCTACTCGGTCGAGAACCCGGACGCCACCTCCACCCGCGTGCGCACCAAGATCGAGGCCGGCCTGACCGACACGCGCCTGATCGACAGCGGCGCCCTGCCGGGCACCACCCACATCGAACGCGGCGGCCTGGAGTTCATCCGCATCGCCGGCCCGTTCACCGTGCTGGCCGAGCACCTGGAGGAGCAGGTCGCGCGCGATGGCTACAGCGACTTCCGCGCGCAGGGCAACACCGTCTACGGCAGCTGGATCGTCACCGGCGAGTCGCGCCCGTACAACGGCACGCTCGGCAACGTCGTGCCCAAGAACCCCGCCGGCGCCGTGGAACTGCTGCTGCGCTACAGCGACCTGGACCTCAACGACGCCGGCATCCAGGGCGGCTACCAGCACGACTGGACCGTGGGCGCCAACTACTACTACTCCAAGCACTTCAAGGTGCAGGCCAATTACATCAAGGCCTACAGCCGCCGCGCCGGCGTGGAAGTCGACCCCAACGCCTTCGAAGTGCGCGCGCAGGTGATGTTCTAAGCGCGAAGCGCCGCGTCCTTCGATGTGGAAGAAAGCGGGCCCTCGGGCCCGCTTTTTTTGTTACCCAATCGCGGACGGCGAGGGTTCCGAACTTCTGCGCAAAACGAAGCCCTGTGACCAGACGCGCGCGGCAGCGGTCCGGCGGGCGGTGGCCGCGCCAAGCGAGGCAGGACGCCGAGCGCCCGACTCAGGGCAGGATGCCCTGATGGAGGGAAAAGCGGCCACCGCCCGCCGGACAGCTGCCCTTCCGAAGCCAGGATGCTCCACTGCAATGCGGTCCACGACCGCGAAAGAACCTGCTCTTGGTGCACCGGACGAAAGTCCTTGGGTTTCGCATTCGCGGGAACGAGAGGGCACAGAAGGCGGGGCGGCCCGACCCAGCCGAGGGAAAATCGGCCCCACCCGCCGGACCACTGCCCGTCCGAGGCCAGAGCGCTCGCAACCGCCGCGATCCCAGAACCGGCAGAAGCGCAAAACAAAGGCGGCCCAAAGGCCGCCCCCTTCACACCCAAGCCGCAGCCAGCCGCCTTACAGCGCGTAGCCGAACTGCTGCTTGAACTGGTCGTTGAACTCGTCGAAGTCGAAGCGCTGGTTCTGCGTGCCCGGATGCTCGACCTTGAGCGCCCCCATCAGATTGCCCATGCGGCCGATGGTCAGCCAGTCGCAGCCGCGCTCGATGCCGAAGATCAGCCCCGCGCGGAACGCATCCCCGCAGCCGGTCGGATCCACCACCCGGCGCTCGTGCGCCGGCGGAATGTCGTAGGTCTTGCCCGGCGTGTGCACCAGCGCCCCCTTGGGGCCCTGCGTGGTGATGTAGGCCTCCACCCGCGAGACGATGTCCTGCTCGTTCCAGCCCGTGCGCTCCTGCAGCAGGTTGGACTCGTAGTCGTTGACGACCACGTAGTTGGCCTGCTCGATGAAGGTGCGCAGTTCCTCGCCGTTGAACAGCGGCATCGCCTGGCCCGGATCGAAGATGAAGCGCACCCCGCCCTCGGCGAACTCCTGCGAGTTCTGCAGCATGCCCTCGCGCCCGTCCGGCCCGACCAGCCCGATGGTCACCCCGGGCACGTCCTTCACGTGGTTCTCGTAGGACCGCATCATCGCCCCCGGATGGAAGGCGGTGATCTGGTTGTTGTCGTGGTCGGTGGTGATGAAGGCCTGCGGCGTGAACAGCTCATCGATCACCTTGACGCAGGACAGGTCGATCCCGAGCGACTCGAAGTGCTCCCGGTACGGCCCGAAGTCCTGGCCCACCGTGCCCATCGGCAGCGGCTTGCCGCCCAGCAGATGCAGGTTGTAGGCGATGTTGCCGGCGCAGCCGCCGAACTCGCGGCGCATGCGCGGGACCAGGAAGGACACGTTCAGGATGTGCACCTTGTCCGGCAGGATGTGGTTCTTGAACTGGTCCGGGAACACCATGATGGTGTCGTAGGCGAGGGAACCACAGATCAGTGCGGACATTGGCTCGTGTCTGGCTGGCGTTGGCGCGGCCCGCCGGCGCGGGTCGCACGCGGCAGGCTCGGGTAAGGGGGACCGACCCGACCGGGGCGGCAAACGCCGACAAGGGTATCGCCTGGGGCCGGGCAGAGCCAGACGCGCGTGACGTCGCCGGCCGCGCAAGGCCGCAAGCGCCTTGTTCAGCCAGCGATTTTCCTTGTATGGCGCAGGGGGGATTGCTAGGCTAGCCGACCTCTTTTTTGCCCATTTTTTCGCCAGCGGCGCGACGGGCATTCGCATTCCTTTCGAAGGATCTGGTCCCCCGATGTTCAAAAAGCTGCGCGGCATGTTCTCCAACGACCTGTCCATCGACCTGGGCACGGCCAACACCCTGATCTACGTGCGCGGCCAGGGCATCGTGCTCAACGAACCTTCGGTGGTCGCCGTGCGCCAGGACCGCGCCATCGGCGGCACCCGCTCGGTCGCCGCGGTCGGCTCGGAGGCCAAGCAGATGCTGGGCCGCACCCCCGGCCACATCACCACCATCCGCCCGATGAAGGACGGCGTCATCGCCGACTTCACCTACACCGAGGCGATGCTCAAGTACTTCATCAAGAAGGTGCACAAGTCGCGCGTGCTGCGCCCCTCGCCGCGCGTGCTGGTGTGCGTGCCGGCCGGCAGCACCCAGGTCGAGCGCCGCGCGATCAAGGAATCGGCCGAGGAGGCCGGCGCCCGCGACGTCTACCTGATCGAGGAGCCGATGGCCGCGGCGATCGGCGCCGGCCTGCCGGTGACCGAGGCGCGCGGCTCGATGGTCATCGACATCGGCGGCGGCACCACCGAGGTGGCGGTGATCTCGCTCAACGGCATCGTCTACTCGCAGTCGGTGCGCATCGGCGGCGACAAGTTCGACGAGTCGATCACCAATTACGTGCGCCGCAACCACGGCATGCTGATCGGCGAGGCCACCGCCGAGCGGATCAAGGTCGAACTGGGCTGCGCCTACCCGCCGCCGGTGGTGGAGGAGATGGAGATCTCCGGCCGCAACCTGGCCGAGGGCGTGCCGAAGATGATCCGGATCAACTCCAACGAGGTCCTCGAGGCCCTGCACGAGCCGCTGTCGGGCATCGTCAGCGCGGTCAAGCTGGCCCTGGAGCAGACCCCGCCGGAGCTGTGCGCCGACGTGGCCGAGCGCGGCATCGTGCTGACCGGCGGCGGCGCCCTGCTGCGCGACCTGGACAAGCTGATCTCCGAGGAAACCGGCCTGCACGTGCAGGTCGCCGACGATCCGCTGACCTGCGTGGCCCGCGGCGGCGGCCGCGCGCTGGAGCTGGTGGACATGCACGGCAACGAGTTCTTCGCGCCGGAATGAGGGCAGCGCAGGGACCGGAGCCCAAGGACCACAGGCCAGTGCAAGGCGCCTGATCGTCCGTCTCCGGTGTGTGCGCCGTCGGTGCCGCCCGCGTTCGCTGCTTCCTGATCCCTGGCCTCCGACCCCTGGCCCCTGCCGAGTTCATGCCTTCCTACGCCGGCCCTCCCGTAGCCCCCCGTCCCGGCGAGATCGCCAGCTCGCTGCGGCTTCTGGCGTACCTGGCGCTGGGCGTGGCGCTGGTGATCCTGGACCACCGCGGCGGCTGGCTGGCGCAGGCCCGGCAGCAGCTGGGCCTGGCCGCGCAACCGCTGTGGTGGGTGGCCGGGCTGCCCGGCAAGCTGGGCGCGCGCCTGCAGGATGATGCGGCCACGCTCGGCCAACTGACCGATGAAAACCGCCGCCTGCGCGACGAGCTGCTGATCTCCAACGCGCGCCTGACCCGGCTGAGCGCGGCGGTGGCCGACAACGCCCAGCTGCGCGCCCTGCTCGGCGCGGCCGGCAACCGCGGCCTGGACGTGCAGCTGGCCGCGGTGCTCAACATCGACCTTGACCCGACCCGGCAGCGCCTGGTGATCGACGCCGGCAGCCGCGACGGCGTGCACGTGGGCCAGCCGGTGATCGACGCCGGCGGCCTGCTCGGCCAGATCGTGCAGGTGATGCCGACCTATTCCACCGTGCTGCTGCTGACCGATCCGGACCACGCCGTGCCGGTGATGGTCCAGCGCAGCGGCGTGCGCTTGCTGGCCTCCGGCAACGGCCGCAGCGACCAACTGCAGCTGGTCAACGTGCCGCTCAACGCCGACATCAAGGACGGCGACGTGGTGGTGACCTCCGGCCTGGGCGGACGCTTCCCGCCCGGCTTCCCGGTCGGCACCGTGGCCGACCTGCACGCCGACGACAGCCGCACCTTCCTGGTGGGTGACCTGCGCCCGGCCGCGCACCTGGACCGCGGGCGCAACGTCCTGCTGCTCAAGGCCGCGGCGGCCGTGCCGGCGGTGCCGGAGGTCGGGATGCCGGAGGAGGAGGCTGCGGCCGCAGGCCAGGAGCCCGGGAAAGGCAACGCCGGCGGGAAGAGCAGCGGTGGTGGCGTGGCAGGGGCGACCGCGTCGCAGCCCGCATCCGCCGCTTCCGCCACTCCCCCGGCGCCTCGTGCCCAGCCCGTAGCCCCAGCTCCCGGCGCCTCCGCTTCCGCCCCGGCTGCCGGTTCCCGCTCCCCGATCCCGGCCCCTGGTCCCCGGTCTCCGGCTCCCTCCTCCCCGCAGGAGCCCCGCCCATGAGCCGCCAGCGCAAAGGCTGGGTGCTGCCGGTGAGCGTGCTGGTCGCGCTGCTGCTGGCCCTGCTGCCGCTGCCGCCGCTGCTGCAGCCGCTGCGGCCGTACTGGCTGGCGCTCGTGCTGGCCTACTGGGTGATCGAGGAGCCCGAGCGGGTGGGGCTGGGCTTCGTCTTCGTGGTCGGGCTGATCGCCGACATCAGCTTCGGCGGCCTGCTGGGCGAACAGGCGCTGCGCCTGGTGGTGATGGCCTTCATCCTGCAGCGCTTCCGCGCGCGGCTGCGGTTCTTCCCGCTCTCGCAGCAGGCCCTGGCGCTGGGCGGCCTGCTGCTCAACGACCGCATCGTCGCCAGCGCGATCCACCTGGCCATCGGCGAGCCGCTGCTGCCCTGGGCCTACTGGTGGGCCCCGCTGATCGGCATGGCGCTGTGGCCGCCGGTGTTCGTGCTGCTCGACGCGCTGCGCCTGGGCCGGCGTTCCTGACCGGACAGCCCCGACCATGTCCCGTCGCCGCCCGCTCAAGAACGCCCATGCCGAGGCCGACCAGTTCCGCCGGCGCGCGGTGCTGGGCTTCCTGGGCGTGTTCGTCTGCCTGGCCGGGCTCGGCGCGTGGTACTTCAAACTGCAGGTGCTCGATCACGCCGAGTACGCCACGCGCTCGGAGGCCAACCGCATCAAGCTGCGCCCGGTGGTGCCGGCGCGCGGCAGCATCTACGACCGCAACGGCGTGCTGCTGGCCGAGAACATCCCGGCCTTCCGCCTGGACGTGGTGCCCGACCAGGCCGGCGATCCGGCGCAGTGGCTCGACGCGCTGGGCAAGGTGGTGGCGCTGGACCCGGAGGAGGTCCAGCACTTCCTGGCCGTGCGCAAGGTCAGCCGGGGGTTTCGCGGCATCACCATCAAGCCCAAGCTGAGCGAGGAGGAGATCGCCGCGCTGGCGGTGGACCGCTGGCGCTTCCCGGGCGTGGAAGTGGTGCCCTACCTGACCCGCCATTACCCCTACGGACCGCTGCTGGCGCACATCATCGGCTACGTCGGGCGCGTGGACGAGGCCGACCTGGCGCAGCTGGGGGAGGGCAACTCGGCCCTGACCCACGTCGGCAAGACCGGCCTGGAGCGCTATTACGAGCCGCAGCTGCGCGGCAGGGTCGGCTACGAGAAGGTCGAGACCAACGTGGAAGGCCGCGCGCTGGGCGTGGTCGGCCGGGTCCCGGCCCAGGCCGGCACCGACCTGAAGCTGTCCATCGACATCAAGCTGCAGCAGGCCATGACCGAGGCCTTCGGCCAGTACGAGGGCGCGGCGGTGGCGATGGACCCGCGCACCGGGCAGATCCTGGGCATGGTCAGCCTGCCCAGCTACGACACCAACCTGTTCGTCAACGGCATCTCGACCCGCGACTTCAAGGCGCTCAACGAGAACCCCTCGCGTCCCCAGTTCAACCGGCTGGTGCTGGGCGGCGTGGCGCCGGGCTCGACCATCAAGCCGCTGATGGGCCTGGCCGGGCTGGACAGCGGCACGCGCAAGCCGCAGGACAGGATCCTGTCCACCGGCATGTTCTACCTGCCCGGCGTCAGCCGCGGCTGGGGCGACTCGCATCGCGGCGGCCACGGCTGGACCGACCTGCGCAAGTCCATCGCCCAGTCGGTCAACACCTACTACTACAAGCTGGCCGTGGACATGGGCATCACCCAGGTCGACGCGTACATGACCAAGTACGGCTTCGGCGCGCCGACCGGCATCGACCTGGCCGGCGAGATCGGCGGCATCGTGCCGTCGCCGGCCTACAAGATGAAGAGCCGCAAGGAGGCCTGGTATCCCGGCGACACGGTCAACATCGCCATCGGCCAGGGCGACTGGAAGGTCACCCCGCTGCAGCTGGTGCGCGCCATCTCCGGCGTGGCCGACGGCCAGCTGCGCACCCCGCGCCTGGTGATGGACACGCGCAACGGCTTCGACCAGCCCTGGCAGCCGATCGCGCCCGGTCCGACCAAGCCGATCAGCGATCGCCCGGACAATTTGCAGTGGGTACGCGAGGGCATGATGGACACCATGCGCCCGGGCGGCAGCGGCTATGCCATCGCCGTCGGCGCGCCGTACCAGATGGCCGGCAAGACCGGCACCGCGCAGGTGGTCAGCCGCAAGGGATTGGCCGCGGTCGATCCGCGCAGCCTGCCCATGCACCTGCGTCACCGCTCGCTGTTCGAGGGCTTCGCCCCGGCCCAGGCGCCGACCATCGCCCTGGCCATCGCGGTGGAGGGCGGCGGCTACGGCGCCAGCACCGCCGCGCCGATCGCGCGCAAGATCTTCGACGCCTGGCTGCTGGGCAAGATGCCGGGCGACACGCCGGACGCGCCGGACATCGTCGTGCCCGAGGACGGCACGGACACCGGCGCCGCGCCGCCGGCCCCGTCCGAGATTCCGGGCGCGCCCGGGCCGACCCCGCCGCCGGCCCCGGCCGCGGCGCCAGTGCCGGCCGAAGCCCCGCGCGAACCACAGGCCGCGCCGTGACCGGGCTGCTGCGCTACCTGGGCGATCTGGCCTGGCGCTTCGCGCGCAGCCTGGACTGGGTGCTGTGCCTGGCCCTGGCCGGGGTGATGTGCTTCGGCCTGGCGGTGATGAAGAGCGCCGGCGGCGCGACCGGCGGCACCCATCTGGTGATCGCCCAGGGCATGCGCTTCGTCATCGGCGCCGGCGCGATGTGGGCGCTCTCGCGCGTGCAGATGCCGCGCCTGCGCGCCTGGACGCCGCTGATCTATGCGCTGTCCATGCTGCCGCTGCTGGCGGTGTTCGTGCTGGGCACCGGCAAGTACGGGCGCCAGTGGCTGGACCTGAAGGTGTTCTACCTGCAGCCGGCCGAGCTGCTGAAGATCACCATGCCGATGATGGTGGCCTGGTACCTGTACCGCGTGCCGCTGCCGCCGCGCATCTCCGCGGTGCTGGTCGCCGCGGTGATCATCGGCGTGCCGACCGGCCTGATCATGCTGCAGCCGGACTTCGGCACCGGCGTGCTGATCGCCGCCTCCGGCGCCTTCGCCCTGCTGCTGGCGGGCCTGCCGTGGTGGTGGGTCGGCATCGGCGTGGCCGGCGTGGCCAGCGCCGCGCCGGTGGCCTGGTTCTTCTTGCTGCGGCCCTACCAGAAGGACCGCATCATGATGTTCCTCAACCCCGAGAGCGATGCGCTGGGCGCGGGCTGGAACATCATCCAGTCCAAGATCGCCATCGGCTCGGGCGGACTGACCGGCAAGGGCTGGGGCCTGGGCAGCCAGTCGCATCTGAACTTCATCCCCGAGCAGACCACCGACTTCGCCTTCTCGGTGCTGAGCGAGGAGTTCGGCTGGATCGGCGTGGCCACGCTGCTGACGCTGTATCTGGTGATCGTCGGGCGCTGCCTGTGGATCGCCATGCAGGCGCGCGATACCTACTCGCGCGTGCTGGCCGGCTCGCTGGGACTGGCGTTCTTCGTCTACGTGCTGGTCAACGGCGGCATGATCTCCGGCCTGCTGCCGGTGGTGGGCGTGCCGATGCCGCTGATGAGCTACGGCGGCACCTCGGCGGTGTCGCTGCTGGCCGGCCTGGGACTGGTGATGGCAGTGCGCTCGCACCGGCCCGTGAACCGCTAGACGCCCGTCGCGATCGCGCGACGGCACATGAACAAAATCGGGCAAGTGACTGACAAGACAGGGTTCATTTCCCGTTATCGCATGCTAATCTCGGCGCCGATGATCCGACGCGCACTTGCCTGCCTGTTCACGCTCGGCCTGGTCGCCTGTGCGACCCAGCCAAGGCCTTCGACCCCGCCGAAACAGACCGCCCAGCAGCCGCGCTCGACGCCGGCCCTGCCGGCGCCGACCGGCCCCGCGCCGGCCGAGACCTCGGTCGAGCGCCGCACCGACGCGCCGACCGTGGACCTGACGCCGGTGCCGTTCGAGGTCGCGCGGGCCAACTTCATCCGCGACACCGCTGCGCGCTTCAGCCTGGATCCGGCCTTCATCGAGGCCACGCTGGCCCGCGCCAACTGGCGCGAGGACACGATCAAGCTGATGTCCAAGCCGGCCGAGCGCACCATCGGCTGGAACGAGTACCGGCCGCGCTTCATCACCGCCTCGCGCATCAGCGCCGGGCAGGCCTTCCTGGCCGAGCATCGCGCGCAGCTGAGCCGCGTCGAGCAGCGCACCGGCGTGCCGGCCGAGATCATCGTGGCGATCCTGGGCGTGGAAACCAGCTACGGCGGCTACACCGGCAAGACGCCGGTGATCGACGCGCTGTACACGCTGGCCTTCCGCTATCCGCGCAGCGGCAATCCCGACCGGGCCCAGTACGAGGCCCGTCGTGAGCTGTTCTTCCGCGACGAGCTGGCGCAGCTGTTCGCGCTGGCCAAGGAGCAGCGGCTGGACCTGTCCACGCTCACCGGCAGCTACGCCGGGGCGATGGGGCTGGGGCAGTTCATGCCCTCCAGCTATCGCGACTTCGGCGTGGACGGCGACGGCGATGGCCGCATCGACCTGCTGACCGACCTGGACGATGTCTTCGCCTCGGTGGCCAACTACTTCGTCAAGAAGGGCGGCGCCTACGGCTGGGAGCGCGGCGGCCCGGTGGCGGTGCAGGCCAGGCTGGCGCCGGGCGCGGTCGAGTTCAACCCCGACGACTGGACCCCAACCTGGACGCTGGGCGAGCTGGCCACGCGCGGCTACACCCCGCTGGCGCCGGTGCCGGCCGGCGAGACCGCCACGCCGGTGACGCTGTCCACCAGCAGCGGCCCGCAGTACTGGCTGGGCTTCCGCAACTACTACGCCATTACCCGATACAACAACTCCAAAATGTACGCGATGGCCGTATGGCAACTTTCCGAAGCGATCGCCGGCCGCCCGCTGCCGCCGGCATGAGGACCTGGCTGCTCCTGGCGCTGGTGGCGACCCTGGCGGCGTGCAGCAGCGCGCCGCGCAGCAAGGGCGCCAAGCCGGGCGAGGCCACCATCATCGTCCCCAAGGGCGAGAAGGCCCCGGCCGCGGTCGCCGCCGGCTGCCTGGGGCGTTACGCCCCGGCGGTCGAGGATCCGTCCACGCGCGGCGACTACACCGCCGGCGGGCTGTACAAGCCCGGCGTGTCCGACAGCACGCCCACCGAAGTGCCCGACGTGGACTGCATCGCCGAGCCGACCATCGCCGCCGAGCCGCTGTCGGACTACGGCAACAAGTCGCCCTACAGCGTGCTGGGCAAGAACTACACGGTGCTCGACACCGCCGCCGATTACGAAGAGACCGGCCTGGCCTCGTACTACGGGCAGAAGTTCCATGGCCGCAAGACCTCCAATCACGAGGTCTACGACATGTACCAGTTCACCGCCGCGCACAAGACGCTGCCGCTGCCCAGCTTCGCCCTGGTGACCAACCTGGACAACGGCAAGAACGTGATCGTGCGCGTCAACGACCGCGGGCCGTTCCACGATGGCCGCGTGATCGACCTCAGCTACGCCGCGGCGGTCAAGCTGGGCATCACCGGGCGCGGCACCGGCCGGGTCGAGGTCAAGGCGCTGCACCCGGACGACCCCAAGCTGCCGGCGCTGCTGGCCAGCCGCAACACGGTGCGCAGGCCGGTGGCCACCACTGTGGCGACCGGCGTGCCCACCACCATCGCCACCGGCAAGCCGGCCGCGGTCAAGCCCTCGGCCATGGACCAGCTGGTCGGCGGCCTGCCGGCGGCGTCGCGGACCGCGGCGGCGACGCCTGCCCCGGTGCCTGTCGCCAGTGCGGCGGCCACGGTGGCCGCGGCCCGCGCCGCGCCGGTGGGCACCAAGGCGGCGCCGAGCGATCCTTCACTGCGCTACCACGTCATTCCCAACACCCGCGAGCCGGCCAGCGCCGACCGGTTCGAGGCGTGGATGAAGAGTCAGGGCGTGCACGTGGCCACCGGCAGGCCCGGCGCCCCGGCGGCCACGCCGGCCACCGCGGTCGCCGCGGCCACGCCCGTCGCCGTCGCAGGCAAGGGCGCGGCGGAAGCGGCCCCGGCCGCGCGCCCGGTGCCGGCGCCGTCGCGGCCGGTCGCCCAGGCCGCCTCCGGCACGGGCTCGGGCACCTACGGGCAGACGGCCATGGCCGTGCTGCTGCAGGTCGCCAGTTTCGCCAGCCGCGACAACGCCGAGCGCGCCCTGGCCCGGCTGGTAGCGGCCGGCATCCCCACCGCCACCCTGAGCGATGTCATCGCCGGCGGCCGCACCCTGTGGCGCGTGCGGGTCGGTGCAGCGGACAATGACGGTGCCGACGCCCTGGCCGCGCGCATCGCCGGGCTGGGCTTCGCGCGGCCGCAGGTCGTGCGCGAGTGATCCGCACGCCGCCGCGCGGGTCGCGGTCGGCGTCCCCTTTCCCGTCTTCGCTTTTGCAAAGGTAAGTCCTCCATGAAGTTCCGTTTCGCCTTCGCTGCGCTGGCGACCGTCGCCTTCGGCGCGGCCATCGCCCAGACGCCGCCGCCCTCCGACGCCGTCACCGCGCCGCCGCCGGACATCAAGATCCCCGACGCGCCGGCGCCGGCCGTGGCCAAGGCCTGGATCGTGATGGACGCGGCCAGTGGCCAGGTGCTGGCCGGCAACAACATCCATGAGCACCTGGCCCCGGCCAGCATGACCAAGGTGATGACCTCCTACGTCCTCGCCGCCGAGCTGAAGGCCGGCAAGATCAAACGCGACGACCAGGTGATGATGAGCGAGCGCGCCTGGCGCGAGGGCGGCGCCGGCACCGACGGCAGCTACAGCGGCTTCCCGGTCAACCAGACCGCGCGCCTGGAGGACATGGAAAAGGGCATGGTGGTGCAGTCGGGCAACGACGCGGCCATCGCCCTGGCCGAGCACACCGCCGGCAGCGCGGAGGCCTTCGTCGAGCTGATGAACGCCTACGCCCAGCGCATCGGCATGAAGGACACCCACTTCGTCGACGTGCATGGCCTGGCCGCCGAAGGCCATTACTCCAGCGCCTACGACATGGCCCTGCTGGGCCGCGCGCTGATCCGCGATTACCCGGACACCTACGCCTACAACAGCATCAAGGAACTGACGGTCAACGGCATCACCCAGCCCAACCGCAACCTGCTGCTGTGGCGCGACCCGAGCGTGGACGGCATCAAGACCGGGCACACCTCGCAGGCCGGCTACTGCATCATGAATTCGGCCAAGCGCGGCGACCAGCGCCTGATCACCGTGATCATGGGCGACGTGTCGGAGAAGCAGCGCGCCACCGATTCGCTGGCCCTGCTCAACTGGGGCTTCCGCTTCTTCGAGACCCATCGCCTGTACGAACCGGGCAAGGTGCTGGCCACGCAGAAGGTGTGGAAGGGCGCGCAGCGCGAGGTGCAGCTGGGCGTGGCCGCGCCGCTGCTGGTGGGCGTGCCGCGCGGACGCTACGAGCAGCTCAAGCCGTCGATGGACGTGCCCAAGCAGCTGGTGGCCCCGATCAAGCAGGGTCAGCAGATCGGCACGGTCAAGGTGAGCCTGGATGGCAAGGTCATCGCCCAGGCGCCGCTGGTGGCGGTGAACGCGGTCGAGGAGGGTGGCTTCTTCCGCCGGCTGTGGGATGCGTTCTGGATGTGGTGGGAATCGGTCTGACCAAGGCCGTGCTGCGCGTGCGGGCGCCACTGGGCGTCCCTGCGCCAAGGTCGATGGGTTCCCGCTTGCGCGGGAGCCAGATTGGAAGGAGAAGCCGGCGCAAGCCGGCTTCTTCGCGTGTGGGCCACGGTGGACTTGGGTTTGCGCGGGTCCGACCCGATAATCCGCCGATGGACATCACCTCGGACAATCCCGAACACGGCTTCCAGTTCCCCGGCACCTTCGAGCTCAGCGCGATGGGCCGGGCCGGCATCGAACTGGAGCGCGAACTGCCGCGCCTGCTGGCCGGCGCCGGCGTGGACGTGCTCGAAGAGCGCGTGAGCTGGAAACACTCGGCCAACGGCAAGTACGTCTCGGTGCGCATCGCCTTCCGCGCCGAGTCGCGCGAGCAGTACGACGCGGCGCACATGGCGCTGCGGGGCCACCCGGAAGTGAAGTGGACGCTCTAGCCGCGTCCTGCCCCGACCCGCGCGGCGACGCGGCCATCGCCGCCCGCGCGCGGCTGCCGGCGACCGTGCGTGACCTGGGGCGGCAGCCGTACGAACCGGTGTGGCGCGCGATGCAGGCCTTCACCGACGCGCGCGATGAGACCACGCCCGACGAACTGTGGCTGGTCGAGCACGACCCGGTGTTCACCCTGGGCCAGGCCGGCAGGCCCGAGCACGTGCTCGCCCCGGGCGGGATCCCGGTGCTGCACGTGGACCGTGGCGGCCAGGTGACCTACCACGGCCCCGGCCAGATCGTGCTCTACCCGCTGCTGGACCTGAAGCGGCTGAAGATCGGCGTGCGCGACTACGTGTGCCGCATCGAGCAGGCGATCATCGACACCTGCGCCGAATGGAACATCCACGCCGAGCGCAAGGACGGCGCACCCGGGGTGTACGTGGCCGGCGCCAAGATCGGCGCGCTCGGCATCCGCGTGCGCCGCGGCTGCACCTTCCACGGCCTGAGCTTCAACATCGCCATGGACCTGGAGCCGTTCCACCGGATCAATCCCTGCGGCTACGAGGGTCTGCAGACCGTGGCCCTGTCGGACCTGGGCGGCCCGTCGTCGCTGGCGGCGGTGGAGGCGGTGCTGCTGGAGAAGATCGCCGCGCTGTTCGGGCTGGCGCTGACCCGCGCCGACGGACTGCCGCCCGGTGTCCCCGCGCCGCACGCGGCCTAGCGCATACGTCCTAGGGAAAGCCACCCTTGTGGAAGCCGCCATGGCGGCTCCCACGGGGCATCGTGAGCGCCATGCACCACACGGGCTGATGCACACTTGCCGCCCATGATCGATGTGCAAGCCCATGTCGCCGCGTCCCTGCGCCGCCTGATCGCCGCGGCGCCCGAGCTCGAGGCCACCCTGGAACAGCCGCAGGCGCGGGCCGCGGTCGAAGCGCTGGCGCTGGTCAGCGATTTCGCCATCGACACGCTGTGCCGGCAGCCGGCGCTGCTGGACGAGCTGCTCGACGATGCCGCCACCGCCTTCGCGCCGCCGGACCTGCGGCAGGCGCCGGCCGCGCAGTGGCCGGCGCTGCTGCGGCGCTTCCGCGCGGCCGAATCCACCCGGCTGGTCTGGCGCGACGTGGTCGAGGGCGCCGAGGTCGACGAGGTCCTGGCCGGCAGCACGGCGCTGGCCGAGGCCTGCCTGCATGCCGCGCTGGATGCGCTGGAGGACGAGTTCGCCCAGCGCCACGGCGTGGTGCGCGATGCCCAGGGCCAGCGGGTGCGGCTGGTGGTCTTCGGCCTGGGCAAGCTCGGCGGTGGCGAGCTGAATTTCTCCTCCGACATCGACCTGGTCTACGCCTTCGCCGGCGGCGGCGAGTCAGAACCATTCTCCGCGCAGGCGGGGAAGCCGCGTGCGCTGGCGGCCGAGGAGTACTTCTCCCGCCTGGGACAGCGGCTGGCCCGGCTGCTGGACGAGACCACCGCCGAGGGCTTCAGCCACCGCGTCGACCTGCGCCTGCGGCCCTACGGCAGCGCCGGGCGGGTGGCGCTGTCGTTCGCGGCGATGGACCGCTACTTCCAGACCGAAGGCCGCGACTGGGAGCGCTACGCCTGGCTCAAGGCGCGCGCGGTGGCCGGCGATGTCGCGGCGGGCGAGGCCTGGCTGCGCACGCTGCAGCCGTTCGTGTACCGGCGCTACCTGGACTTCACCGCGCTCGATGGCCTGCGCGCGATGAAGGCGATGATCACCGCCGAGGTCGCGCGCCGCGAACTGGCCGACGACATCAAGCGCGGGCCGGGCGGCATCCGCGAGATCGAGTTCCTGGCCCAGGCGCTGCAGCTGGTGCACGGCGGCCGCGATGCGCGCCTGCGCCAGCGCGGCCTGCGCGCGGCCTTGCAGGCCCTGGTGGAGGCGCGTCTGCTCGCGCCGGAAACCGGCATCGCGCTGGGTCAGGCCTACCGCTTCCTGCGCGTGCTGGAGAACCGCCTGCAGATGCTGCGCGATGCGCAGACCCACGTGCTGCCCGACGACCCGCAGGACGCGCTGCGCATCGCGCGCGGGCTGGGCCATGCCGACAGCGAGGCGCTGCGTGCGGCGCTGGCCGCGCAGCGCGCGGTGGTCGGCGCGGCCTTCGCCCCGCTGATGGCCGCGCCGGCCGATACCGAGGACGCCTCGGCGCTGGCGCCGTTCCAGCGCATGCTCGAGGGCGCCAACGCGACGCAGGCGCTGGAGGAGGCCGGCTTCGCCGATGCCGCGCAGTCGGCGTCGCGGCTGCAGGACTTCCTCGCCTCTCCGGGCGTGGCGCACCTGTCCGACAGTGCGCGGGCGCGGCTGGAGCGCGTGCTGCCGGCCATGCTGCAGGCCGCGGCCGCCTCCGACCTGCCCGACGCGGCGCTGCAGCGCTGCCTGGCGCTGCTGCAGTCGATCCTGCGCCGCACCAGCTATCTGGCGCTGCTGGACGAGGTGCCCAGCGCGCTGGCGCGCCTGGTCGACGTGGTCGCGCGCAGCGCCTGGCTGGCCGAACGCGTGGCCCAGTACCCGCTGCTGCTGGACGAACTGCTCGACGCGCGCGCCGCTGGGCCCTTGCCCGATCGCGCCGCGATGCAGGCCGCCTGCGCCGCCGCGGGCCAGCACGCCGACCCGGAGCAGGCGCTGCGCCGTCTCAACGAAACGCGCCTGGCCTTCAGCTTCCGCATCGCGCTGGCGGCGCTGGACGCGCGTCAGCCGCCGCACGATTCGGCGCGGCAGCTGGCGTGGCTGGCCGATGCGGTGTGCGTGCAGGTGCTGGCGATGGCGCGCGCTTCGGTCGAACAGGCCCACGGCCGGGTGCCGGGCGGCCAGTTCGGGCTGGTCGGCTACGGCAGCCTGGGCGGGTTGGAGATGGGCTTCGGCTCGGACCTGGACCTGGTGTTCCTCTACGACGCGCCGGCCGATGCGCTCTCCGAGCCCGCGCAGGCGGGGAGCGTGCGCGCGCTGGAGCCGGGGCGCTACTACGCCCGCGTGGCGCAGAAGGTCGTCGCCCTGCTGGAAACCATGACCGGCGCCGGCCGCCTGTACGCGGTGGACGTGCGCCTGCGCCCGGACGGCGCCAAGGGCCTGCTGGTGACCTCGCGCGCCAGCTACGCGGACTACCAGCGCCAGCGCGCCTGGACCTGGGAGCATCAGGCGCTGGTGCGCGCGCGTCCGGTCGTCGGCGACGCCGCGCTGCTGCAGGCCTTCGAGCGCATCCGCGCCGACACGCTCGGCCGCGCGCGCGAGGCCGCGGTGCTGCGTCAGGACGTGGTCCACATGCGCGCACGCATGCGCGCCGAGCTGGACCGCAGCGGCCCGGGGCGCTTCGATCTCAAGCAGGGCGCCGGCGGGCTGGTGGACCTGGAGTTCCTGCTGCAGGCACGCGTGCTCGAACATGCCGCCGCGCATCCGGCCGTGCTCGCCGCACGCAACACGCGCGACCTGATCGCCGCGCTGGCCGAGGCCGGGCTGCTCGAAGCCGGCGAGCGCGCGGCGCTGCTGGAGGCCCATGCCACCCTGCTCGCCGCCGGCCTGTCGTGCACGCTGGACCGCCGCCCGCGCCTGACCGCGCCGACGCCAGCGCTGGAGCACGCGCGGCAGGCGGTGACGGCGGCCTGTCGGGCCCATGGCTTGGCGTTCGCCCCAGGGAAGGACGTCTGAAAGCCCAAGGATTCGGTCATCCCGCGCATGCGGGAAGGGCTGTTCGGCGGACGCATGTCCGACAGTCCCGTGCCTGTGCTGCTCCGCGCGAGAGTCCCTGGGTTCCCGCATTTGCGGGAACGACGGTCCGGTTGAGTGCGCGCGCCTCAACTTGCCAGACGTGGCCTGAGCGAAGCGGCCCAGTCGCTGCCGCAGAACGCAGCGGCTGCTGAGCGACGCAGGTCCTCCTGTGGGAGCCGCCATGGCGGCGATGGGCTTTACCGGGAGAGCCCTGTCGCCGCCATGGCGGCACCCACCGAGCAAAGCACGGCGCGGGCCCGGCCCGTTTGGATCCTCCTGCTGCGCGCTGTGGATCTCACCTCAAGCCTCATTCCCCACACCCAACCGCTCGCGCACCAGCGCGGCGATCCGCGCGGTCTCGCGCAGCGGGGTGACGGGAAACGGCGCGAGCTCCTCGTCCAGTGCCGCGATGCGGCCACGGGCCTGCAGCGCGGCGAGGAAGCGCGCCGGCCGGCCGGCCACGCGCTGCGGCGCATGCACGAATACCGGCGCAGAGGTGGCGCAGGCCTCGGACAGCATGTTGACCGAGTCGGCGGTGCAGACGATGCGGTCGGCGAAGGCGAGCAGGCCGGCGTAGGGGTTGGGCCCGTCCTGCGCGCCGGTCCACACCCGGTGCGGCGCGCCGGCGTAGCGACGGCGCACCGCCTCGACCAGCGCCGGCGGCGTGCGCCGCGACACGGTGGCCATCACCGTGCCGCCGTGCGCGTGCAGCGCGGCATCGAGCGTGGCGAAGATGGTGGCCAGGTCGTCCAGGTCCAGCCGTGCATGCGCGCTGGGGCCGCCGATCAGCAGCGCGGTGCGCGGGCCGGGCAGCGCGCCCAGGGCAGGGAACGCCGCGCGCGCCTGCGCCAGCCAGGCCGCATCGACCGGGTGCAGGCTGCCCAGCAGGGTCAGCACGTTGGCCGCGCGCAGGCCGTCGTGCGCCGGCGCGATCACCAGGTCCCAATACTTCGGTGCCAGGCGTGGGTCCAGGATCTGTACGGCCTGGGCGCCGCGCGCGCGCAGCAGCCGCGTGGCCAGCGCGGCCTGGCGCCCGCAGCCGATCGCCAGCCGCGGCGGCGTGGCCAGGGCCTGCGCGAAGCCGGGTCCGAACGCCCGCGCCGCGCCCGGGAGCCGGCGTGGCGCCAGCGCCTTCCATGGCGCGCGCGGCTGCAGCGTCCAGGCCTGGGCGGGCATGCCCAGGGCCCGTGCCAGCGCGTCGGCCTGACGCACGTTGCCGGCATGGCCGTCGGTGAGAGTCCAGAGATGCGCTGGCGTCATGGGCAACGTTCGACGAAACCGACAAAGGGGTCAGGAGGGGATTTGTGCCGCAACCCAAAACAATCCGTTGCGGATGGCCTTGGTGCCGCCGGGGTGGTCGCACCCTACACTGCGGCCGGTTGTCGCGCTGGTTCGGCGCATCCCCATGGCCCTGACGGAGTTGTTCCGATGTCGCAGTCCCTCGATGCCGCCGCGCTCGACCAGCTGTTCCGCAGCGCGCGGACCTACAGCGCCTTCACCGACAAGCCGGTGACGGACGAGACGCTGCACGCGCTCTACGACCTGCTCAAGTGGGGCCCGACGGGCGCCAACAGCACCCCGGCGCGCTTCCTGTTCGTCCGCTCGCCCGAGGCCAAGGAAAAGCTCAAGCCGGCCCTGGCGCCGGGCAACGTCGACAAGACCATGGCCGCGCCGGTCACGGCGATCGTGGCCTACGACCTGGATTTCCACGAGCAGCTGCCCAAGCTGTTCCCGCATGTCGACGCCAAGGCCTGGTTCGACGGCCCGCAGGAAGCGCGCCGCGAACCGGCCCAGCTCAGCGCAGTGCTGCAGGGCGCCTATCTGATCATGGCCGCGCGTGCGCTGGGCCTGGATGCCGGCCCGATGTCCGGCTTCGACGCGAGCAAGGTCGATGCGGCCTTCTTCGACGGCACGCCGGTCCGCGCCAGCTTCCTGGTCAATCTGGGCTACGGCGATGCGTCCGCGCTGCACCCGCGCCTGCCGCGGCTTTCGTTCGAGGAGGCCGCCCGCATCGCCTGATGCGACGGCCGTTCGCGATTCACCCGGCGGCAACGCCACCGCTGTTCCCTTAGCGCCACATCACCCAAGGAGTTCACCGCATGCGCAAGTTCCTGCTCGCCGCCGCCCTGTCGGCCCTGGTCGCCCCGGCCTTCGCCGCCCCGACCACCTACAAGCTCGATCCGGGCCATACCGACGTGATCGCCACCTGGAACCACTTCGGCTTCTCCAACCCCAGCGCCCACTTCGGCAACGTCGATGGCTCGCTGACCTACGACCCGGCCAACGTCGCCGCTTCCAGCGTCCAGGTGACGCTGCCGCTGTCGGGCCTGGAGAGCTTCGTGCCGAAGTTGAACGAGCACCTGGCCGGCAGCGACTTCTTCGACGCGGCCAAGTTCCCCACCGCCACGTTCAAGTCCACCAAGGTGCAGTCGACCGGCAAGGACAAGCTCAAGGTCACCGGCGATTTGACCATCAAGGGCATCACCAAGCCGGTCGTGCTGGACGTGACCCTCAACAAGGTCGGCGAGCATGCGATGAAGAAGGTGCAGTCGATCGGCTTCGACGCCACCGCCACGGTCAAGCGTTCGGACTTCGGCGTGGGCAACTACGCGCCGATGGTCAGCGACGAGGTCAAGCTGCACATCACCACCGAGGCAGACGCGGCCAAGGCCAAGTAAGCCCCGCGCGGCCGCCCTGGCCGCGTCTTGCGCAAGCACGAAAGCCGCTGGGCATGTCCCAGCGGCTTTTTCTTTTGGGGCGCTTCGCGCAGCGCGAGTCGGAGATTCCATTTTACGGAGCAGCCTCGACCCGGCCGGGCGCGGCTCCTCGGCTCGATGCGCCCTCTAGGGCGGACTCGCAGCGCGGGCCATCCTAAGGCCCGCTCTCCGCACGCCCAGCAGGTCGAGGCTCCGCGAGCGTACAGCCGGCTCCCACATGGAGCGGACAGCTTCACAGGATCTCTTTCAGGCGCCGGTTTCCAGACCGTACAGCGCCAGCGCGCGCCGCAGCGTGGCGGCACTGGTGAAGCCCAGCGCGTCCAGCCCGGCCGCGCGCGCGCCGCTGACGTTCTCGTCGCGGTCGTCGATGAACAGCGTCTGCGCCGGCGTCGCATCCAGCAGGGCGAGCGCGCGCAAGTAGGCCTCCGGTGAAGGCTTGGCGATGCCGACATCGCCCGCGCCCACGACGCGACCCTCGAACAGCGGGAACAGCGGCGGACAGATGCGCGCCAGATGCAGGGTCAGGAACGGCCCGTTGTTGGTGAAGATCGCCACCGCCGCCCGGCGCGCCACCGCGCCGGCCAGCGCCACCATCGCCGGATCGGCCGGCGTGGCCACCGCGCGCGCGGCAATGCAGTCCTCCAGCGACAGGCGCGCGCCGAGCCGACGCGAGAGCTCGTCGGCGTACTCGGCCGGCCGCCACAGGCCGACGTCCGACTCGTGCTCCAGCCCCGAATCGAACAGCGCCGCCTGCACCGCCGCCGGCGTGGTGCCGCTGCGGCGCGCCAGCTCGCACAGGCGCAGGCGGCGGTCGTAGCGGGCCAGCACGTCGTCCAGGTCGAACAGCACCAGCCCGGGCTGGCGCGAGGGGCGGGTCGCGGGCACGGCCTGGGAAAGGGATTGCGGCATCGGCGACATGAACAGGTCAGGGAAGGGGAGCTGCGGAGCATAGCCGCCCCGGGTGGGTGGGCCACGGTTGTCCCATTTCCTGTCCTGGCCTACCCGCCAAGGCGCCACTCACCCGTCGCGAGGGATGGCCAGGGTGACAGCTGAGGTTAGCTTCGTTTCAACGCAGGGCGTCGCCTTCCGGCATGCCGCACGGTCAAGGGGGCCGTCGCGCCGCCCTGCGCCCCCCCCACCTCGCTTTACCTATTCCCGCCTTGCAAGGAGTATCGGTCATGCGCAGTCGCTTCACCCGCCATTCCCTCGCCGTCGCCGTCGCCGCCTCCCTGGCCCCCTCCCGCGCGGGCCTGCGCGGCCTGTCCTCCGCCATGCTGCTGGGCCTGGCGGTCCAGGCGGCCAGCGCCGCGGACCTGCCTGCGCCCGCACCGGCCCCGGCCGCCGACGAGACCCCGGCCGAACCCCAGGCCAAGACCCTGGACGCCGTCAGCGTCATCTCCACCGGCACGCGCAAGGCCAACATGGCCGTGACCGACAGCCCGGCGCCGATCCAGCTGGTCAGCGCCGAGGCGCTGTCCAAGACCGCCGCGCCGGACCTGATGAACGCCATCGCCAATCAGGTCCCCTCGTACAACGCCTCGCAGGTCGGTGGCGACATGGCCAGCCAGACCCTGACCGCCTCGATGCGCGGCCTGACCGCCAACCACACCCTGGTGCTGGTCAACGGCAAGCGCCGCCACGTCACCTCCAACTTCGGCGTGGCCGGCAGCGGCGAGATGGCGACCGACCTGTCCTTCATCCCGCAGTCCGCGATCGACCACGTCGAAGTGCTGACCGATGGCGCCGCGGCGCTGTACGGCTCGGACGCCATCGCCGGCGTGATCAACATCATCCTGAAGAAGAACTCCTCCGGCGGCGAGTTCGACGCCGGCTACGCGGGGTACTCCGACGGCGGTGGCGGCACCGATTCGTGGGGCGGCAACATCGGCCTGGGCGGCGACAACGGCTTCGTCAGCATCAGCGTGGAGGCCGAGAACCGCGAGTCGGTCTACCGCTTCTCCAACCCCAGCTACGCCAACTGCCTGCTCAACCAGGACGCGTGTCGCGCCTACGCGACCGCCAACGGCCGCTCCGACCTGCTCAGCCGCCTGGCCAACGACCAGGGCGCGCTGCTCAACAAGCGCTTCCCCGGCCTCAACGCATGGCTGAACCCACCCGAGGTGCATCGCAAGATCGCCATGTTCAACGCCGGCTACGACTTCGGCGACGGCCTGGAGTTCTACGCCTTCGGCAGCTACGGCAAGAAGACCGCCCAGTCCGAGGAGAACTACCGCCGTCCCTCGCAGGACGGTGGCTACACCGATCCGGTGACCGGCGAGGTCAAGCACAAGTACGCCTACGGCTTCAATCCGTCCGAGCGTTCGGAGGAGAAGGACTACGACATGACCTTCGGCCTGAAGGGCGATTTCGCCGATGGCTGGATGTGGGACGTGTCGACCGAGTACGGCCGCAACGAGATGGACGTCTACACCGTCAACTCGATGAACTTCTCGCTCTGGCAGGACACCGGCAGTTCGCCGGAGAACTTCTACGACGGCACCTTCTACACCACCCAGTGGGACACCAACGCCAGCGTCACCAAGGACTTCGACATCGGCCTGAGCGGCGGCCCGCTGACCCTGAACGCCGGCCTGAACTACCGCCGCGACGAGTACGGCATCGAGGCCGGCGAGCCGGCCTCGTACTACGGCGCCGGCGCCTCGTCCTTCCCCGGCTACAACCCGCTGTCGGCCGGCGACTACTCGCGCCACAGCCAGGCGGTGTTCGCCGACGTGATCCTGTACCCGGCCGATGCCTGGCTGGTCGACATCGCCGGCCGCTACGAGAAGTACAGCGACTTCGGCAGCAAGGCGATCGGCAAGTTCACCACCCGCTACGACTTCTCCGACACCTTCGCCATCCGCGGCACGGCCAGCACCGGCTTCCGCGCGCCGAACATGGGCGAGAACTACTACACCGCCATCCAGGTCAGCCCCACCGGCGCGACCGCCACCCTGGCCGGCGCCTCGGTCGGCAACGGCCTGAAGCCGGAGACCAGCAAGAACCTCTCGCTGGGTCTGGTGTTCTCGCCGCTGCCCAACCTGACCTCGACCCTGGACGCCTACCAGATCAAGATCTCCGACCGCACCTACATGGGCTCCTTCGCCTATTCGCAGGCGCAGTCGGCGGCCACGCGCACCGGCCGCACCACCGGCAGCTGGAACGCCGACCTGCCCGATCCGGCCGACACCGACGGCGACGGCGTGCCGGACGACAACTACAACCAGATCCTGGGCGACGCCCTGGTCGCCGGCGGCTTCATCAGCAACGCCAACGATCCGTCCGCGCCGGGCGGCAGCTTCGACCAGACCGCGCGCGCCAACATCAACCTGAGCTTCCTCAGCAACGTGCTGGACACCAAGACCACCGGCGTGGACTGGGTGACCAACTACACCAGCGACCTGTCCTGGGGCTCGATCGACTGGCTGCTGGCCGCCAACTACAACAAGACCGAGGTGACCCGCGCCGGCCGCGTGCCGGGCTTCGAGAGCATCCCGCTGTTCACCGAGGCCAACATCTACGACATCGAGCACGCCAGCCCGAAGTTCCGCGTCAACCTGGCGGCGACCTTCAACTGGCAGAAGTTCACCCTCACCCTGCGCGAGTCGATCTATGGCCCGCAGACCCAGGTCAACAGCCTGGCCGGCTACGAGAGCCTGGCCGACCAGCTGGACGTGGTCACCCTGGGCGGCGGCGACTACTACAAGCTCAAGATCGGCACGATGGCCACCACCGGCTTCGACCTGAGCTTCAAGCCCAACGACAGCTGGTCGCTGAGCGTGGGCGGCGACAACGTGTTCAACAAGTATCCCGACAAGATCCCGTCGGCGGTGTGGGACTACGACGTGGCCAACTACCAGAACGGCAACAACCAGTACATCGCCAGCAGCAACTACGCCGGCTTCAGCGGCAGCCCGATCGGCTACTTCGGCGCGCGCTACTACGCCAAGCTCACCTACCGCTTCTGATCCAACCGCCGCCGCTGCGCACCTTCCGGTGCGCAGCGGCGGCGCCTTGCGCGGGCCGTGCTCGCGCTTCCACGAAACAGGCCGCCCCCGCGGCCACGCAGACGAGTCAGACATGCAAGACAGTGTTCGTAACGGCATGACCCGCCGACAGCTGCTGGGCCGCATCGGCCTGGCCGCCGGCGGCACGATGATGTACCAGGCGATGACCAGTCTTGGTTACGCCGCCGACTCGGGCTACAAGGGTCCGGTCAAGCTGCAGGGCAATCCCAAGGGCGCCAGCGTGCTGATCCTGGGCGCGGGCCTGGCCGGCATGAGCGCGGCCTACGAGCTGCGCAAGGCCGGCTACAAGGTCAAGATCCTCGAGTACAACGCCCGTCCCGGCGGTCGCAACTGGACCCTGCGCGGCGGCGACACCTACACCGAGCTGGGCGGCGAAACCCAGCACTGCGGCTTCGACCCGGGCCTGTACATCAATCCCGGCCCGTGGCGCATCCCGCACCATCACCGCGCGATGCTGGCCTACTGCAAGCAGTTCGGCGTGGCGCTGGAGTCCTTCGTCCAGGTCAACTACAACGCCTACCT